>CACJZA010000001.1 GCA_902597795.1 uncultured Alphaproteobacteria bacterium
TATCCATTGCGCAAAGATTTTCCTTTAACAGGACACACAGAAGTTAGATATGATGACCTAGAAAAGAAAGTAGTTTATGAACCTGTTAAGTTAACTCAAGAATTTAGAAATTTCGATAGTGAATCTCCTTGGGAGGGAATTGAAAACAAACTTTTTGGTGATGAGAAAACTACTGGTGAAAATTAAATGAAAGAAGTAGAGCTTAATACAACTACAATTAACTTTGGCCCCCAACATCCAGCTGCGCATGGTGTTTTACGTTTAGTAGTTGAACTGGAAGGTGAAGTAGTTCAACGAGCAGAACCACACATCGGATTGTTACATAGGGGGACAGAAAAATTAATTGAATATAAAACTTATCTTCAGGCTGTTCCTTATTTTGATAGACTTGATTACGTTTCACCAATGTGTCAAGAACATGCTTTTGCATTGGCAACTGAAAATCTCCTAGGCATCAATGTTCCTGAAAGAGCTAAATATATTCGTGTTATTTTTGCCGAAATTACTAGAATACTAAATCATTTATTAAATATACCTGCCTATGCCGCTGACATTGGTGCAGTGACACCTTTTTTATGGTGTTTTGAAGAAAGGGAAAAACTTTTGGAGTTTCATGAAGCAGTATCTGGGGCAAGATTTCATGCAGCCTATTTTAGACCTGGCGGCGTTCATCAGGATATGCCAGAAGGAATGGAAGAAAAATTATTTGAGCATTTTAAAACTCTTCCAAAATTTATTGATGATCTTGAAAGCTTGTTGACTAATAATAGAATATTAAGACAAAGATCAGTTGATATAGGAATAATTTCAAAGTCAGAAGCAATTGAATGGGGGTGCTCAGGTCCTGTATTAAGAAGTGCAGGTGTAGCATGGGATTTAAGAAGATCCCAACCTTATGATGCCTATGATCAAGTTGATTTTGAAGTTCCTGTTGGAAAAAAAGGTGATTGTTTTGATCGATATTTAGTTCGCATAGAAGAAATGAGACAAAGTATTATTATCATTAACCAATGTTTAAATAAAATCAAACCAGGCCCAATATCAATTGAGGATAATAAAATTACGCCTCCTAAAAGAAATCAAATGAAAAAATCAATGGAAGCTTTAATTCATCATTTTAAACTTTTCACTGAAGGTTACCGTGTTCCCGCCGGTCAAGTTTATAGTGCAGTAGAAGCTCCAAAAGGTGAATTTGGCGTTTACCTTGTTTCTGATGGATCTAGTAAACCATATAGATGTAAAATAAGAGCACCAGGTTTTGCACACCTTCAAACATTGGATAATTTATCTAAAGGCCATTTAATGGCTGACATAGCCGCTATACTAGGTAGCTTAGATATTGTTTTTGGAGAGATAGATAGATAATGCATCATCCTGGTACAAATAATAAAGTATATAAAAAAATTAATGATAATTTTGAATGGTCATCAGAAAATTTTAAAAAAATTTCTGAAATAATAAAAAAATATCCATCAAACCGTATTCAAAGCGCAGTTATTCCTTTACTTGATTTAGCACAAAGACAAAATAATGGATGGTTAAGTAAAAACTCAATGGAAAAAGTAGCGGAAACTCTAAGTATGTCTTATATAAGAGTGTTGGAAGTTGCCACTTTTTATTCGATGTTTAATTTAGAGCCTATTGGTAAAAATTTTATCCAAATTTGTAGAACGACACCTTGTTGGTTAAGAGGGAGTGATAAACTGTCTAAAGTTGCACAAGAAGTTTGCGAAACTAATATTGGTGAGACAAGTGATGATGAAATATTTACAGTTGTTGAAGTTGAATGCTTAGGTGCATGTTGCAATGCTCCTATGGTTCAGATCAACGATGATTATTATGAAGATTTAGATGAAGAGAGTTTCAAAAAAATACTTCAAGATTTAAAAGACAATAAGTCAATAAAAGTAGGTTCACAAATTGGTAGAAAATCATCACAACCTGAAAGAAAATTTGATGCTTAAGGAAAAAGATAAAATTTTTAAAAATTTATATGGTTTTGAAGACTGGAAATTAGAAGGTGCCAAAAAAAGAGGTATTTGGTCAAATACTAAAGAACTTATTAAAATGGGTAGTGATAAAATTGTTGAGGAAATTAAAAATAGTCAATTAAGAGGAAGAGGAGGAGCCGGTTTCCCTGCGGGACTTAAGTGGTCATTTATGCCAAAAGACTCTGGAAAAGATCATTACCTAGTTGTTAATGCAGATGAGTCAGAGCCAGGCACATGTAAAGATAGAGAGATTATGAGAAACGACCCACATCTTCTTTTAGAAGGTTGTTTGGTTGCTGCCTTTGCAATGCATGCACATACTTGTTATATTTATATAAGGGGTGAATATTATTCTGAATCTTCTAATTTACAAAAAGCAATAGATGAAGCCTACGCAAATAATTTAATTGGTAAAAATGCATGTGGTACAGGGTGGGATTTTGATATTTATCTTCACAGAGGAGCAGGAGCATATATTTGCGGTGAAGAAACTGCTTTACTTGAAAGTTTAGAGGGTAAAAAAGGTCAGCCACGATTAAAGCCTCCATTTCCTGCTGGTGCAGGTTTATATGGATGTCCTACAACAGTTACAAATGTTGAAACAATTGCTGTCTCGCCAACTATTCTAAGACGTGGTTCTAAATGGTTTGCTAATTTAGGTAGCGCAAATAATACAGGTACAAAAATTTTTAGTATCTCTGGTCACGTAAATAATCCATGTAATGTAGAAGAAGAAATGGGCATACCACTGAAAGATCTAATTGAAAAACATGCAGGTGGGGTAATTGGTGGTTGGGAAAATCTATTAGCTGTAATTCCTGGAGGCGCAAGTGTACCTTTATTACCTAAGTCTATTTGTGATACTGTAAAAATGGATTTTGATAGTCTAAAAGAAGTGCAAAGTGGATTAGGCACTGCGGCTGTTATTGTAATGAATAAATCAACAGATATTGTTGAGGCAATAGCCAGATTATCACATTTTTATAAGCATGAAAGTTGTGGTCAATGTACACCTTGCAGAGAAGGTACTGGATGGATGTACAGAATGATGGAAAAAATGATTCATGGAAATGTTAAACATAAAGATATTGATAAAATTTTAGATGTAACAAAGCAAATTGAAGGTCATACTATTTGCGCCTTAGGTGATGCTGCTGCTTGGCCTATTCAAGGTTTGTTTAGACATTTTAGACCTGAAATTGAAAAAAGAATTGAAGAAAGAAACAGAAGAGTAGCCTAGTGCCAAAAATAAAAATTGACAATAAAGAATACGAATTTGAAAATGGCATGACCGTTATGCAAGCTTGTGAACAAGCAGGAACTGAAATTCCAAGATTTTGTTATCATGAAAAACTCTCAATAGCAGGAAACTGTAGAATGTGTTTAGTAGAAATGGAAAAAGCTCCTAAACCTATTGCATCATGTGCCATGCCAGCTTCAGATGGAATGGTTATAAAAACTAATACCGAAACAGTTAAAAAAGCTCGTAAAGGCGTAATGGAGTTTCTTCTTATTAATCATCCATTGGATTGTCCTATTTGTGATCAAGGAGGAGAGTGTGATCTTCAAGATCAAGCTATGTATTATGGTTTTGACAAAACTAGATATGAAGAAAATAAAAGAGCAGTTCAAAATAAAAATATGGGACCACTTGTCAAAACAATTATGACAAGATGTATACATTGCACAAGATGCGTAAGGTTTTCTACAGAAGTTGCTGGAGTTGATGATATAGGATTGCTTGGCAGAGGTGAAAATGCTGAGATCACTACATACTTAGAAAAAACTATTGAGTCAGAATTATCTGGAAATGTAATTGATTTGTGTCCTGTAGGTGCTTTAACAAGTAAGCCATACGCATTTAAATCTAGACCATGGGAACTAACTAAGACAGAAACATTCGATGTGTTTGATGGCATAGGTTCAAGTATAAGAATTGATACAAGAGGAAAAAAAGTTTTAAGAGCTCTTCCTAGAATAAATGAAGAAACCAATGAAGAATGGATAAGTGATAAATCTAGATTTGCAGTTGATGGACTCTCAAGTCAAAGATTGGATAATGTATATTCTAAATCAAATAAAAAACTCCAAAAATCTTCATGGGATAATGCGTTTGAATTAATAAAAAAAGAAATTACAAAAAGAGGTAAAGAAAATACTGTATTCCTATCTGGTAAGTTTACTGATATTGAAACTTTATATTCCGCACAAAAATTTAGCAATTCACTAAAATCAAAAAACTATGATTGTAGATTTGATAATACACAAATTATCGATAATTCATCTTCAAGTTATAAATTTAATTCAACAATTCAAGAAATTGAAAAGGCTGATGCTATTCTTTTGATCGGATCTAACCCTAGATGGGAAGCGGCGGTACTAAACGCTAGAATTAGAAAGGCATATATTGAAAATAACTGCAAAATTGGTCTTATAGGTCCTAAATTAGATCTTACTTACGATTATCATCATTTATCTGATTCTTTAGATTACCTTAATAGTTTATCTAATAATAAATCAGAATTCAATAAAGTTTTAAAATCTGCAAAAAACCCACTCATAATATTAGGTACTTCAGCAATAAATAATGATCATGGAAAAAAAATATTAGAAACTGCAGGATTAATTGCGAAAAAAATTCAAAAAAATAAAAATATAAATCCATTAAATATTCTTAACCAAGATATTTCTAGAGTAGGAGCCTTAGATTTAAAATTTTATAATAAAAAATTTGATAATGATTACAATAAACAATTAAAAAAACATATTGATAAAACAAAGCCTGTAGTTTTCTTAATAGGGTTAGATGAGATAAATTTTTCAACATTTGAAAATGCTTTTGTAGTTTATCTTGGTCATCATGGAGACGTTTCAGCATCTATAGCTGATATAATTTTACCAACCCCTGCATATACTGAGAAAAGTTCTACTTATATGAATATAGAAGGTAGAGTTATTCAAACAACTAAGTGTCATAATCCAATAGGTGAAGCTAAAGAGGAGTGGAAAATTTTTAGAGTTTTAAGCGACTTATTTGAAAAAAATTTAAATTTTAATAATCTTGGGGAGCTTCGAAATGAGCTTACAAGTACCTATGGTCAATTTGCTCACTTAAATGAAGTAAATTCTGTTGACGAAATAACTTTTGCTAAAAATAATAAAATCAAGAATATTAAAATTAAATATAATATTGAAAATTTTTATATGACTGACTCTATTTCTAGATCTTCTGAAACAATGGCAAAATGTACTAAAGATATTTTAAATAAGGCAGCATAATAATTACATGAATTATGATATATTGATTACAGGGCTAATAATCGTTGCTCAAATACTTGCTGTTGTTGTGCCAGTTTTAATATCTGTAGCTTTTTTAGTTTATGCTGAAAGAAAAGTTTTAGCCTTAATTCAATTAAGAAGAGGCCCAAATATAGTAGGGCCTTTCGGTATATTACAAAGCTTTGCTGATGCATTAAAACTTATTACTAAAGAAAATATTATACCTAGTGGATCAAATAAAATTGTTTTTATTTTAGCACCCATAATAACAATGGTACTTAGCTTAGCAGGTTGGGCAGTAATACCTTTTGCTCCAGGATGGGTAGTCTCTGATATTAACGTAGGTATCATGTATCTGTTTGCAGTATCATCTCTTGGAGTATACGGAATAATTATGGCTGGTTGGGCTAGTAACTCTCAATATCCTTTTCTAGGAGCATTAAGATCAGCTGCTCAAATGGTTTCATATGAAGTATCAATTGGATTTGTAATAATTACAGTATTATTATGTGTAGGTTCTTTAAATTTATCAAAGATAGTTTTAGCTCAACAGACTGTATGGTTTGCAATTCCATTATTACCTATGTTCATTATTTTTTTTATTTCTGCGTTAGCTGAAACAAATAGATTACCTTTTGATCTTCCTGAAGATGAATCAACACTTGTTGCAGGATTTTTTACTGAATATTCATCTGCTTCATTTGTATTATTTTTTTTAGGTGAATACGCGAGTATGATTTTAATGTCTTCTATGACTGTCATTCTTTTTTTAGGCGGATGGCTTCCTCCATTTGATGTATACCCATTAAATGTTGTTCCTGGAGTAATCTGGTTTACTATGAAAGTAATATTTATATTATTTTTATTTATTTGGGTTAGAGGAACTTTCCCAAGATATAGATATGATCAGTTAATGAGACTTGGGTGGAAAGTTTTTCTACCATTTTCTTTGTTTTGGGTTGTGGCAACTTCTGGTTTTTTAGTATATTTTGACATGCTGCCAAATTAATATGTATAAACTTATTAAATCTTTTACTTTATTTGAATTATTTCAAGGACTATTTTTAACTTTCAAATACATATTTAAATCTAAAGTTACAATAAATTATCCTCATGAAAAAGGTCCATTAAGTCCACGTTTTAGAGGCGAGCATGCTTTGAGAAGATATCCAAGTGGGGAAGAGAGATGTATAGCGTGTAAGCTTTGTGAGGCAGTATGTCCTGCTCAGGCAATTACAATTGAAGCAGAGCCAAGAGAGGATGGAAGCAGAAGAACAACAAGATATGATATAGATATGACTAAATGTATTTACTGCGGTTTATGTCAAGAATCTTGCCCAGTTGATGCAATAGTCGAAGGACCAAATTTTGAATTTGCCACTGAAACGAGAGAAGAATTAATTTATAACAAAGATAAACTTTTAGAAAATGGAGATAGATGGGAGCAAGAAATTGCTCAAAATATCCATCTCGATAGAAAATATAGATAAGAATGGTTCTTTATTCATTAACATTTTATCTGTTTTCATCTGTTGCAGTTCTTTCTGCTCTAATGGTTATAAGTGCAAAAAATCCTGTTCATTCAGTTTTGTTCTTAATTTTAAGCTTTGTTAATGCATCAGGACTCTTTGTTTTGTTAGGAGCAGAATTTTTGGCAATGATTCTTGTTGTTGTTTATGTTGGCGCTGTTGCAGTCCTTTTTCTTTTTGTTGTAATGATGCTTGATATAAATTTTGTAAAATTAAGAGAAGGTTTTTTGCAATATTTACCTTTTGGAGCATTATTAGGAATAGTTTTAGTAATAGAACTTGGGATACTTTTTTTGACAGATAGATCTTCTAATATTTATAATAATCAAACTCCATTACAACCTATAGTTAATGAAGTTGAGAACACAAAAATGATTGGGCAAATACTATACACTGAATATTTTTATTTATTTCAAATATGTGGGATAATTTTATTAGTCGCAATGATTGGCTCTATTACACTTACATTAAGAGATAAAGGCGGTGTTAAAAGGCAAAATATAGTTTCTCAAAATACAGTTGATGCATCAACAGCTATAGAAAAGAAAAAAGTAAAAATAGGCGAAGGAATCTAATTTGTGATTACTCTCGAACACTATCTTTTTCTTGGCGCAATTATTTTTACTCTAGGTGTTTTAGGAATATTTTTAAATAAGAAAAATTTAATTATAATTTTAATGTCTATAGAGCTCATCTTGTTGTCAGTAAATATTAATTTTATTGCTTTCTCTGCATATATTAATGATATTTCAGGACAAATTTTTGCAATGCTTACACTTACTGTTGCAGCAGCTGAAGCAGCAATTGGACTCGCCATACTTGTAGTATTTTTTAGAAATTTAGGATCAATAGAAGTAAATAAAATTAATCAGCTTAAGGGATAGTAGATGGCAACGTCAATTATATTTTTACCTCTTCTTGGTTTTCTTTTTTGTTTTTTACTAGGTAAACAGTTTAACTTTAGGGTTTATCAAATATCAACAACTTCAATCCTTTTTCTTTGTACTTTGTTTTCTTGGATAATATTCATACAGTTTATTAATAATAAGGAAACTGAAATTATTTTTATTCTTAATTGGATTACCTCTGGAAGCTTTATTGTTAATTGGTCAATAAGATTAGACACATTAACTGCTGTGATGTTCATTGTGGTTACAACTGTTTCTGCTTGTGTTCATTTATATTCAATAGGCTATATGGAAGATGATCCATCAAAAATAAGATTTATGGGTTATCTAAGCTTATTTACTTTTTTTATGCTTGTTCTTGTATCAAGTAATAACTTGCTGCAAATGTTTTTTGGTTGGGAAGGTGTTGGGCTAGCCTCATATTTATTAATTGGTTTTTGGCACCATAAAGATTCAGCAAATAAAGCTGCTATAAAAGCATTTGTTGTAAACAGAGTTGGAGATTTTGGATACGCAATTGGAATTGCTGGAATTTTTTATATTTTTGGCACAGTAAGTTTTGACAGTATATTTTCACAAGTGGATCAATTTAGTGAGCATCAAATTCAATTCCTTTCTTTTAGTTTTCCAACTTTAGATTTTTTATGTTTTCTTTTATTTATAGGAGCAATGGGTAAATCTGCCCAACTGGGTTTACATACTTGGTTACCAGATGCTATGGAAGGGCCTACTCCTGTATCTGCTCTAATACATGCTGCAACAATGGTAACAGCTGGTGTATTTTTAGTTGCAAGAATGAGTCCTCTTTATGAGTTTGCTACATTTACTAATTTATTCATTACTTTTATTGGTGCGGTCACAGCTATTTTTGCTGCCTCTATAGCCTTAACACAAAATGATATTAAGCGAGTCATTGCATATTCAACATGTAGTCAATTAGGATATATGTTTTTTGCAGCAGGTGTTGGAGCTTATAATGCATCAATATTTCACTTAACAACTCATGCCTTTTTTAAAGCTCTTCTATTTCTTTCTGCAGGTTCTGTAATTCACGCAATGCATCATGAACAGGATATGAGAAAAATGGGAGGACTTTTCAAAAAAATACCTTTTACTGCTACAATGATGTGGATTGGATCTCTGGCAATTATTGGTTTCCCGTATCTATCCGGTTACTATTCAAAAGAAAGTATTTTAGAAAATGCTTTCTATGCATCAAATGGAATAGCATACTTTGCATACTTAGTAGGTATTTTAACTGCTCTACTTACGGCTTTTTATTCTTGGAGATTATTATTTCTAACATTTCATGGTGAAAATAGATCAGAAAATAAAACATATGATCACGCTCATGAATCACCATTAGTTATGACAGCTCCATTATTTATTCTTGCAATTGGTTCTATTTTTTCTGGAATATTCTTTGCTGATTATTTTATTGGATATTACAAAAAAGAATTTTGGGATAATGCAATATTATTATCAGAAGGTTCTCATAAATATCTTCCTCTTACACAATCATTAATATCAAAATCGGCTGTTGCAATTGGAATTCTTGTCTGTGTATTGATATATTCAAATAATTTAAACAGAGCAAAAAATCTTTCCTATAACTTAGATCCTTTATATTCTCTTTCTAAAAATAAATGGTATGTGGATGAGTTATATCATAAAGTATTTGTTTTAACTTTTTTCAAATTGGCAAACTTTTTTTGGAAAAAAGGAGATGAAAAAACTATTGATGGTTTAGGACCGAACGGGGTCTCCTGGATTATTTCAAAATCATCATCTTATATAAGTTTGTTTCAATCAGGGTATTTGTTTCACTATGCTTTTGCTATGCTCGGTGGTTTAGTAATAATTTTAACATGGTTTTTATATTACTAAATGATTGACTGGCCATTAGTATCAGTAATAATTTTTTTACCTTTAATTGGTGCTTTAATTATTCTTTTTATTAAAGAAGAAGAATTAACATCAATTAATATTAAATGGGCTGCTTTACTAACAACATTAGGAACATTTATTTTAAGTTTAATACTCTGGATACAATTTGATTATTCCAATCCGTCTTATCAATATGAAGAAAAATTTAGATGGTTTGATGATTTTAATTTCTTCTACCATGTTGGAGTTGACGGTATTTCACTTTTTATGATTTTATTAAGTACATTTTTGACCCCACTTTGTATTTTAGCTAGTTGGAATAATATAAAAAAAAGAGTCAAGGAATACATGCTTTCTTTTTTATTTTTAGAGACAGTAATGATTGGTATGTTTGCTTCTATAGACATACTTTTATTTTATATTTTCTTTGAAGCAGTATTAATACCAATGTATCTAATCATAGGTATATGGGGAGGCAATAGAAGAATCTATGCTTCTTTTAAATTCTTTCTCTACACTCTTTTGGGTTCAGTACTCATGTTGATTGCTATTATTGTGATGTATAGAAATACAAGTTCAATGAGTATTGAGTTCTTACAAGGTAATTATTTTTCCTATAATACTCAGTTGTTTCTTTGGCTTGCCTTCTTTGCTTCCTTTGCAGTTAAAATTCCTATGTGGCCTTTTCATACATGGTTGCCCGATGCCCATGTTGAAGCTCCAACGGCTGGATCTGTTATTTTAGCCGGAGTACTTTTAAAAATGGGTGGATATGGTTTTATCCGTTTTTCTCTAGGTATGCTTCCAGAAGCAACAGAGTTTTTTATTCCTTTAATTATGACATTAAGTATAGTTGCTATAGTATACACTTCGTTAGTGGCACTAGCACAAACTGATATAAAAAAACTTATTGCATATTCATCCGTTGCTCATATGGGAATTGTAACAATTGGAATTTTTTTAGTTAATCAACAAGGTTTAGAAGGAGCGATGATGCAAATGATTAGTCATGGACTAGTCTCAGCAGCTTTATTTTTATGTGTTGGTGTTATTTATGATCGAATGCATACTAGAGAAATTGAATTTTACGGAGGATTAGTTCAAAGAATGCCACTTTATGCAACAGTATTCATGATTTTTATGCTTGGATCAGTTGGATTACCTGGGACAAGTGGTTTTATTGGAGAATTTTTAGTTATTGTTGGCGCATTTAAATTTTCAAGTTACGTTGTTATTGGCGCAGCTTTTGGAATAATATTATCCGCTGTTTACATGCTATACCTTTATAAAAGAATTATTTTTGGCACCATAACTAATAATAAACTTGCAGATATTTTAGATATAAACACAAGAGAGAAAATCATATTAATTCCTTTAGCAATTTCAGTAATATTACTAGGTATATTTCCAAATCTATTTTTAGATCCTATGAGATTATCACTTGAACTAATCATAACAAACTATGAAATAGTCAATGCTAAATAATATTTACAATATTTTTTTTATACCTGAAATTTTTTTAGCATGCTCTTCTTTTGTTTGTTTACTTTTTGGCCTTTTTTTAAAAAAGAATGCATTTAGACAAACTTCCAATCTAGCAGTTTTCGTTTTATTATTAACCATTTTGCTAGTTTACTATGATAGTGAATCAAATTTTGCAAATTATAAAAGTCTATTTAGCCACTCTTCTTTTATAAATTTTTTTAAAATTTTAGCTCTATTAGGATCTATAGCTAGTATCATCATTTCTAAAGATTATTTCTTAGGTATTAAGCTAAAAAATTTTGAAATTCCTATTTTATTTTTATTTTCAACACTTGGGATGATGTTAATGATTGCATCAAATAATCTTATGTCCATGTATTTAGCAATAGAACTACAAAGTTTATCTCTTTATGTTGCTGCAGCAATAAAAAGAGATTCAATCTCATCAGCTGAGTCAGGAGTAAAATACTTTATTTTAGGAGCATTATCGTCTGGTATACTTTTGTATGGTTTCTCCTTAATTTATGGATTTACTGGTTCAATGAATTTTGATGATATAAGTTTCTATTTATCAAAATATGATAATTTAAATTTAGGTCTAATATTTGGGCTTGTATTTGTGATGGTAGGCTTGGCCTTTAAGGTTTCAGCCGTACCTTTTCATATGTGGACTCCTGATGTTTATGAAGGAGCTCCAAACTCAATTACAGGTTTTTTTGCTATTGTCCCTAAGATTGCTGCAGTAGCTTTAATTTATCGTTTTTGTTTAGTTCCATTTGAAAATTTTTACTTAGAATGGAGTCAAATAATTTTATTTCTATCAATAGCCTCAATGTTTCTTGGAGCTATAGCGGCTATAGCACAGTCAAATATTAAAAGATTATTAGCTTATAGTTCTATCGGACATATAGGCTATATATTAATAGCTTTAGTTGCCGCAAATGATGATGGAATTAAAGCAGCATCAATTTATATGTTTTCATACATGATAATGAATGTTGCTATTTTTGCTATTTTACTTTCATTAAAAGTTAAAAATGAGTATTTAATTAATATAACTGATTTAAAAGGTTTAAGTAAAAGTAATCCAATCGTTAGTCTTTCTATTTCAATAATAATGCTATCTATGGCTGGCATCCCCCCATTTATAGGATTTTTTGGAAAGTTTTATGTTTTCATTGCTGCAATTGAACAAGAATTATATGTGCTTTCAGTTTTTGGTGTCCTAGCTAGTGTAATTTCTGCTTTTTATTATTTAAGAATTATTAAGATAATGTATTTTGATGAAAGTAAAAGTGAAGGTATAATTAATTTTCAAATTTCTTTTCAGTCAAAAATTATTTTATCCTTAAGTTTATTTTTAATTATTTGTTTTATATTTTACCCATCTTTATTGATTAATATATCAGCAAGTTTGACCATTTGATCAATGTCATTAGATAAAATTAAAAATCTTTTAGATAAAAACAATTATGATTTTTATTTTATTGAAACTGTAGATTCTACAATGTCAGAGATTAAAAAACATATTAATAATAGAAATATATGTTTGATGGCAAATGAACAAAAAAAAGGATTTGGAAGACGTGGAACAACTTGGGAAAGTCCAAAAGATAATGTCTATATTTCTATTTTATCTAAAAATATATTACCAATAGAAAATCATTTTTTAAATAATGCTTTTATTACTAATATGATTTGTTCTGTGATTGAAAATATTTGTAGTGTTAAAACTCAAATTAAATGGCCAAATGACATTTTAATTAATAAAGAAAAAATTTCTGGAATAATTTCTGAAATATTTAGTATCAAAAGTGATAAATATATAAATACTGGTTTTGGAGTTAATATAGTATCTTCTCCAAAAATTGAAAATTATCCAACAACTAATATTAATAAATACAATAAAGAAATTAACAATTTTTATTTTGTATATGAAATTATGGAAGAGTATTTTAACAATTGTAAACAACTGCTAAATAATCACGAAAAAATTATGACTGAATATAAAAGTAGATTATTATATTTAGGAGGCAATATTAATTTAAAAATTGATGAACAAAATGTAAAACAAGGAATATTTCATAATCTTAACCCTGATGGTTCAATCACTTTAAAAAATAATATTAATTTTGAAAATATATATAATGCTAGAATAATTTAATGATTGTTATTGATGTAGGTAATACGAATATAGTTATAGGTTTTTATAAAAAAAATAAATTAATTAAAATTATTAGATTAAAAACAGAAAAAAAAATCAATATTACACAAAAAGAAATAAATAAATTTTTTAAATCTAACAAAAAGTTGATTAATAATCTTAAAGATAGATTTTGTATCTTGTCCTCTGTTGTACCTTCTATAAATTCAATTTTTAAAAATATTTTTCAAAAAAATAAATTCAAATTTTATGTAATTAATCCAAAAAAAATATCATTTAGAAATAGTATCAATTATAATTTAAATCAAATTGGAAGTGATCGAATAGCAAACTATGCCTATGTATATAGTAAGAAAATCAAAGACTGTATAATTGTCGACTTTGGTACAGCTACTACTTTTGATGTCATTAAAAATAATCAATATTTAGGTGGATTAATTTTTCCAGGTATAAATCTTTCAATGGAGACACTTTTAAATAATGCTGAGTTAATAAAAACTTCAAAAATCTCAAAATCAAATAAAATTGTTAATAATAATACATCTGCTTCTATTCAATCAGGTTTCTATTTTGGTTATTTGCATGCAGTTAATGGTATATTAAAGCAAATTATTAAGGAGAATAACTTTAAGCCCAAAGTCTATATTACTGGTGGTCTAGGTAAAATATTATGGGACAATATTATTTATAAACCTATATATATGGAACATTTGACATTAGAAGGAATAAAAGAAATCGGTAACAAACATTTTTATGAGTAATAATTTACAACTAAATGATTTTAATGAAGGACTACACTTTTTATCTCTTGGGGGTATTGGGGAAATTGGCGCAAATTGTTATCTTTACGGATGTGATGGAAAATGGATAATGATAGATTTAGGCCTTTCATTTGCAGATGAAAAGTTTCCTGGTGTTGATTTATTAGTACCAAAAATAGATCATATTGAAAGTTTAGAAGATAATCTCGAGGCTATTATTATCAGCCATGGTCATGAAGATCATGCAGGAGCTGTTGCGTTCTTAGCAAATAAAATTAAATGTCCTGTATATGCAAGTAAATTTGCAAAATTTCTTATCGAAAATAGGATAAAAGAATTCAATAAAGTAGAAGGATTTACTTTAAAAGAGATAAATCTAGACAAGAAATTAATACTCAATAATTTTGATATAAGTTTTATTCCAACTACGCACTCAATTCCTGAACCAACTGCAATAGTAATTAAAACATCATATGGATCATTACTTCATACTGCTGATTGGAAAATAGATCATTCACCTACTTTAGGAGATGCATTTTCAAGAGAAAAATTTGAAAAATTAGGAAACGATGGATTACTTGCCTTAATAGGTGACTCTACCAACGCAAATGTGCCTGGTAAATCAGAATCTGAAAATGATGTTAGAGATGAGCTAACAAGTATATTTTCAAGATTTTCTAATAGAATTGTTGTTACCTGTTTTTCTTCAAATATTGCACGAATGAAAAATATTATTCAAGCAGCAAAAAAAAATAAAAGAAAAGTTGCTCTTGTTGGTAGAAGTATGAAAAAAAATATCGAAGTAGCAAGAAAATGTGGTTATGTTGCAGATGATGAAATTTTTATCAGTGAAGATGAAGCTTCTTATATACCAAGAGAAAATTTAGTCATAATTTGTACTGGAAGTCAGGGTGAAAAAAGATCTGCGCTTTTCAGAATAGCTTATAATTCTCATCAACATTTACATTTAGAGCCTGAAGATGTAGTAATTTTTAGCTCTAGAGATATTCCTGGTAATGAAAAATCAATAAATAATTTAAAGAACTTACTTATTAGACAAAGAGTTGAGATAGTAACTGCTGATGATGATTTAGTACATGTTTCAGGTCATGGTTATGCAGATGAAATAAAACAAATGTATAATTGGACAAAACCTTACTTATCTATTCCTGTGCATGGTGAACCCATGCATCTAGAGGCGCATAAACAATTATCTTACTCATCTCAAGTACCATTTACTAAAATTTTAGAAAATGGAAAATGTCTCAAAATTGCACCAGGTGAACCTAAAATTGTAGAAAAATTTGAAACTGGAAAGTTAATTGTTGAGGGTAAAAATCTTTACGATTCTGAATCTACATTTATTAAAGAGAGAAGGAAATATTCATTTGAGGGGCTAGTTTTAATTTCTTTAATTATCAACGATGATGACTATTCAATTAATAAAAATATGTTACTTACCTTAAAAGGATTGCCGGGAATAGATGAAGAAAATATTAAAAATGATTTTAAAATACTTTTTATAGAAAACTATACAAAACTTAACAAAGATCAAAAATCATCAGATCTTATAGTATCTGACTTAATTAAAAGTAGTTTTAGAAAGATTATAAAAAATTCAATTCAAAAAAAACCAGAAATTCAAGTT
This sequence comes from uncultured Alphaproteobacteria bacterium, assembly GCA_902597795.1. Lineage (GTDB taxonomy): Bacteria > Pseudomonadota > Alphaproteobacteria > HIMB59 > CACPNW01. The sequence goes on from CACJZA010000001.1 coordinate 15,653, forward strand.
CATTTAATACGATCTTAATGGCACTATTTACTCATGTTCTAATTTTTATCCTTGTTTGGTGGATTTTGTTTTTCATACTCTTGCCGATTAAGATAAAAGTACCCCAAAAAGTAGAATCTGGACATGCAAAAAGCGCTCCAAGTAAGCCATATCTTCTAATAAAATTTATAGCAACTTCATTAATATCAGCATTAATTTTATTTTTTTTGATTTTATTTGGATTTGATTTATCAAATATATTTAATAAATGAAATATTCTAACTTTTTTCTTCCCACTATTAAAGATGCGCCATCAGATGCTGAAATAATTTCACATAAATTAATGATCAGAGCTGGTATGATTAAACAATCTAGCGCCGGTATTTATTCGTGGTTACCTCTAGGTCTACTTGTATTAAAAAAAATTGAACAGATTGTTAGAGAGGAACAAAATAATGCAGGAGCAGTAGAACTGCTTATGCCTACGATTCAATCTTCTGATTTATGGATTAAATCAGGAAGATACGATGATTATGGAAAAGAAATGTTAAGGATTACGGATAGAAGTGGAAGAGAAATGCTATACGGCCCGACAAATGAAGAATTAATTACAGATATATTTCAATCACATATAAATTCTTACAAAGATCTTCCAAAAAATCTTTATCATATTCAATGGAAATTCCGAGATGAAGTTAGGCCTAGATTTGGAGTAATGCGAGGAAGAGAATTCTTAATGAAGGATAATTATTCATTTGATCTTGATGAAAGCGAAGCAAAAAAATCTTATGACAATATGTTTAAAGCATACATAAAAACTTTTATTAGAATGGGTTTAACACCAATTTCTTTAAGAGCAGAAACAGGACCAATTGGAGGTAACTTAAGTCATGAATTTCAAATACTAGCTAAGACTGGAGAAAGTACACTTTATTATGATAAAAAATTAGAAACACTAAACCCTGAAACTATAGACCCAAATGAATTGCAGTCATTTTATGCTGCAGTTGATGATCAACATGATGAAAATAATTGTCCAATTTCAAATGAAGATCTAAAAATTTCTAAGGGCATTGAAGTGGGTCATATATTTTATTTTGGAACAAAATATTCTGAGAAATTAAATGCATTTGTTCAAGATAAAAGTGGGAAAAATGTTCCAGTGCATATGGGATCATATGGCATTGGTGTTTCAAGACTTGTGGGTGCAATTATTGAAGCTTATCATGATGAAAAAGGAATTATGTGGCCTTTAGAGATTGCTCCATTTAAGGTTTCGATAGTTAATTTAATGCCAGAAGATCAAGATTGTGCTACAAAATCATCAGAATATTATGAATATTTTATGAAAAATAATATTGAAGCCATTTTAGATGATAGAATCTGCAGTATAGGAAAAAAATTATCTGATAATGAGTTAATTGGGACACCATATCAAATTATTATTGGCAAAAGAGATTTAAAAGATAATTTAGTAGAAATAAAAAATCGCCAAAATAATGAAAGTGAAAAAATTTCATCCAGTAGTGTAATTGATTTTATTAATAATAAGTTAAAAAAATAGATGATTTCTAAATCAGAACGATTACTGATTTTTAGGTTTTTATTCTCGAAGAAATCTGATGGCTATGTGTCTATTTTTGCTTGGTTTTCAATAATAGGTATTAGTTTAGGAGTAGCAGCAATTATTATAGTTATGTCTGTTATGAATGGTTTTAGAATTGATCTAACTAACAGAATAATTGGACTTAATTCACACCTTAATATTTATAGTTTTGATAATGAGATAACAAATAAACAAGCTGATGAACTCATATTGAATATTGATAATTCTTTTTTTTACCAACACTACAAATCTATTGAAACAAATGGATTAATTATAAAATCAAATAACTCTAAAGGTGTTATGATTAAAGGCTATGACGAATATGATAAAAATCATTATTTGTTTAATTCAATTAATATGGGTGCATTAATTCAAAATCCAAAAAGTGAAATATTAATTGGAGACTCCTTAGCGAACGAAATGAATTTAAGCGTGGGTGATAAGGTTAAAATTGCAATTCCAAAGACTGATAAAACAATATTAGGAAATATTCCAAGATTTAAAACATTGGAGGTAGTAGGTGTATTTGATCTAGGTTTATATGAATATGATTCAAATTTAATTTTTTTATCTTCAGAACTTGTTAGAAAATTACTCTTATATGATGAAGACATATATAACAAAATTGAATTCTTTACATCATCTCCTAATGAAATTGAATTATTTAAAAATAAAGTAGAATTAGTAATATCTAATCTTTTATTAAATTTTTATTCAATATCTTGGAAGGATCAAAACAAAACTTTAATTAATGCACTTAAAGTGGAAAAGAATGTTATGTTTATTATCCTTTCTTTAATCATCTTAGTTGCATCATTAAATATTATTTCAGGTTTAATTATTTTTGTAAAAGAAAAAAATAAGGATATTGGCATTTTAAAAACTATTGGAATGAGTAATAAAAGTATTATAAAAATATTTTTTACAATTGGAATCTCAATTGGCTTGATTGGCTCATTAATAGGATTAATAATTGGAATACTTTTCACAATAAATATTAAATCAATTCAAAGTTTTTTAGAATATTTACTTGGGACAAAGCTCTTTTCTGAAGAAGTCTATTATTTATCATCTTTACCTTCAAAGATTAGTATAAATGAGGTTGTTTACGTACTTTGTGTGGCTATAATCATATCAATTATATCAACTATTTTTCCAGCTTTAAGTTCAGCCAGAATAGATCCTATTAAGAGTTTAAGAAGTGAATAACAAATATTTATTAGAGATATCTAGTTTAGGTAAACATTATTCTAATGAAAATAATTTAAAAATTGAAATAATTAAAAATCTTAATTTTAAATTAATGCAAAACACTAAAGTTGCGATTGTTGGGCCTTCAGGTTCTGGCAAAACTACTTTTCTTAATATTATTGGTTTACTTGACTCAGAATATGATGGAAAAGTTTATTTTAAGAATAAAGATATTTCTTTATGCTCTAAAGATGAAACAAATAAAATTAGAGGATTATCAATTGGTTTTATTCATCAATTTTTTCATCTGATTCCAGAACTCACTGTTATCGAGAATGTTATGCTTCCATTATTAATAAATAAAAATGAAAAGAAAAGTTATGAAATATCAAAAAAACTACTTCTTGAATTTGGTTTAGATGAAAGGATTAATTATAAACCTTTAAAGTTATCTGGAGGAGAACAACAAAGAGTCGCTATTGCAAGATCATTAGTTAACAATCCAGATTTAATTTTAGCTGATGAGATGACTGGAAATCTTGATGAAGATACTGCTAACAACATTTTTAAATTTTTTATAAATTATATCGAACAAAATAAAAAAACTTTAGTATATGTTACTCATAACAAAACTTATTCTTTACTAGCTGATGAAATTTATTATTTTAAAAACAAGAATATACAATTAAATAATGAATAATCCTTTTATTCATTTACGATCTTTATCTTCATATTCTTTATCTGAAAGTACTCTAAAAATTACTAATTTAGTAGATCTTGCTAAAAAAAATGACATGCCTGCAATTGCCATTACAGATAATAATAATATGTTTGGAGTCTTTGAGTTTTCAAAAGAATGCGTAAAAAATAATATTCAACCTATAATTGGAACTTCAATAAATTTATTAGATGTTGTTGTAAATAATCAAATTTCCCAAGTTACATTTTTAGTCAAAAATGAAATCGGGTATAGAAATTTGTTAGAATTAAGCTCACTTTCTCATCTTAATGAAGGTAATAATGTTGGTATATACTTTTCACAATTAGAGAAATTTTCTGAAGGTTTATTCTGTTATATAGGTGGTGAATTTAATCCTTTACTATTATTAAACAAAGAAAACAAAAAAAAAGATATCATTCAATTAATAAGTAATTTTAAAAAAGTTTTTAAACAAAATTTTCTTTTTGAAATTCAAAGAATAAATGATCAAAATATCGATGTTTTTGAAAAAGAATTTATTAATTTATCTAAAGAATTTGACATACCCCTTATTGGTTCTAATAATATAAAGTACGCTAATAAAGATGATTATTCAGCTCATGATGCATTACTTTGCATTGCTCAAAAATCTACAATTAATAATTCTCAAAGAAATATCTCAAATGAAAATATTTATTTTAAGTCTAATGCAGAAATGTACGCAAATTTTGAAGATATTCCTGAGATAATACAAAATAATTTGAATATTTCTCTATCTTGTAATTATTTTCCTGAATCAACAAAACCACAATTACCTGAATTTAAAAATGATTTAGATCTATCAGCAGAGGATTTTTTATTAAAAACCTCCGAATTAGGACTTGGAAAAAAAATAAAGGAAAAGAATATTAAGAAAATAGAAATTTACACAGATAGATTGAAATATGAAAATGAAATCATCATTAGAATGGGTTTTGCTGGATATTTTTTAATAGTAGCAGATTTTGTTAATTGGGCTAAAGAGCAATCCATCCCTGTTGGTCCTGGAAGAGGATCAGGTGCTGGCAGTTTAGTAGCTTGGTGTTTAGGGATAACAGATTTAGATCCATTAGAATATGAATTATTATTTGAAAGATTCTTAAATCCAGAAAGAGTGTCAATGCCAGATTTTGACATAGATTTTTGTCAAACAAGAAGAGATGAAGTTATCGAATACGTTAATAATAAATATGGAAGTGAATGTGTTGCTCATATAATTACATTTGGAACACTAGCATCTAGAGCTGCTGTGAGAGATATTGGTAGGGTTTTAGAAGTTCCTTATGGAGAAGTAGATTCCTTTGCTAAACTAATACCTTTTAATCCATCAAATCCACTGACTTTAAGTGAGTCTATTAAATCTGAAAAAAGTTTACAAGAAAGGATAAGCAGTGATGAAAGAATTTCAAATATTATTGATGTAAGTCTAAAAATTGAAGGAACCCACAGACACGCTTCAACCCATGCTGCTGGAGTTGTAATTGGTCATGAAAAGTTATCTAAAGTAGTTCCTTTATACAAAGATCAAAATACTAATACAAATGCTACACAATTTTCAATGAAATATGTTGAAGAGGCAGGTTTAATAAAATTTGATTTTCTTGGTTTAACTACATTATCCATTATCGATGATTGCATAAAATTAATACTTAAAGAAAATAAAGATTTTTTAATAAATAAAATTCCTCTTAATGATACAAAAACCTATGATCAGTTAAGTAAGGGCGATACAGTAGGAATATTCCAATTAGAAAGTAATGGTATGGGTAGCGTCCTTCGCCAATTGCAACCTGATAGATTTGAAGAAATAATTGCTGTAGTTGCTTTGTTTAGACCTGGACCAATGGATAATATTCCTTCTTTCTGTAATAGAAAACATGGACGTGAAGAAATCAAATATCTCCATTCCATGCTAGAAGATGTTTTAAAAGAAACTTACGGAATTATTGTTTATCAAGAACAAGTAATGCAAATTGCACAGGTTTTATCAAATTATTCATTGGGTGAAGCAGACTTATTAAGAAGAGCAATGGGTAAAAAGATACAAAAAGAAATGGATATGCAAAAATCAAGATTTATAGAAGGCGCTGTTCAAAATAATATTCAGAAAAAAGAAGCTTCAAAAATTTTTGATTTAGTTGATAAGTTTGCTGGGTATGGATTTAATAAAAGTCATGCAGCTGCATATGCTTTAATAGCTTATCAAACTGCTTATTTAAAAGCAAATTTTCCACATGAATTTCTTACAGCAACTTTAAACTATTCTATAGATAGAACAGAAAAAATTATTTTACTTAAACAAGAAATAGAAAGATTAAATATCAATTTTTTAAAACCAGATATCAATTTTTCTGATCCATTGTTCTCAATTGAAACAAATGATACCTTAAAATCAATAAGATTTGGTTTATCAGCAATCAAAGGTGTTGGTTTAAAATCAATTTCTAGCATGGTTGATGAAAGAAATAAAAACGGTAAATTTAAAAGTATCATTGATTTTATGAATAGAGTTTCAAAGGAAGTAATTAACAAACGACAGCTTGAAAAACTTATTCAGGCTGGTGCTTTTGATAGTATTGAACTTAACAGATCAAAATTATTTAATAATGTACCAAAATTTGTTGAATTATATGGAGTAGAAAAAAATATCAATCAAGAAATGCTTTTTGAAGAAAGTGAGATTTCTTTTGAAGATAAAAATCTGTTTAATCAAAATTACGAAAAATGGAAGCATGCAGATATTTTATCCAATGAATTAGAGGTTATTGGATTTTATTTTTCTGATCATCCATTAAATCATTATCCAAAAAAGTTTTTCGAATTAGAGAATATCATGTCTTTTAAAAACTATTCAGAAAATTATACTTCAAATGTCATCAAAGTTTGTGGTGCTATTTTAGATATCAAAGAAAGATCAAATAAAGATGGAAAAAAATATGCATTTATAACAGTATCAGAGACTAGTTTTCAATTTGAATTAACTATATTTAGTGAAAATTTATATAAATACAGACCATTATTAAAAGAAGGAAATTTGTTAATATTCAATGTAGATGTTGTAAAAGGTAATACTGATACTCGTTTTATAATAAGGACGATACAGTCTTTAGAGAAAGCTTTTGCTACAAATAATTATAAATTTAATATTTATACAAATATAAAAAATATAGATGAATTAAAAAACAATATTTTTGCTGAGAAGGAAATTAGTAATTTTGATAATTTTATTGATGTCTTTATTACAGTAGATCAAAAATTAGTAAATTTTGATTTTAATAAATATTCTATTAAATCATACAAAAAACTTGACGATTTGGATAAATCAAAAATTTTAGATTATTCTTTAGAAATATCTTGAAAAAATAACACTATATAATATTAGATTCCTCAGATTAAATCTAGCACACAGAAAAAACCGGTGTTTTTATTTCTGTGGAGGTCAAACCGGAGGAGAAAATGAATTTACCTGAAGTTAAAATAGAAGATCTATTAGAGGCTGGAGTCCATTTTGGTCATAATGTCAGAAGATGGAATCCAAAAATGCAAGAGTACATCTTTGGTACTAGAAATAACATACATATTTTTGATTTAAGAATTACATTAGATTTATTAAATACAGCACTAACTAAAATTCACGAAACTGTATCAAAATCAGGAAAAATTCTTTTTGTGGGTACTAAAAAACAATGCAGTGATGTTGTTAAAGATTTAGCAATGATAAATAATAATTTTTTTGTTAATAAAAGGTGGTTGGGTGGTACTTTAACTAACTGGAAGACAATTTCAAACTCAATAAAAAGGTTAGAAGAAATTGAAATATTTTTAAAAGATAATGAGTTATCAAAAAATTTATCTAAAAAAGAACTACTAGATATTTCAAGAGAGAAACAAAAACTTGATTTAAATATAGGTGGTATTAGAACTTTGAATGGAAAACCAGATCTTCTAATAGTATTTGATGTTATTAAAGATAAAATTGCTGTCAAAGAGGCTAATAAGCTAAATATACCAGTAGTTGCTATTGTAGACTCAAATGCAGATCCAGATAATATAGATTACGTTATTCCAGGCAACGATGATGCGCTTAGATCTATAAATTTATACCAAAATTATTTTTCTAAAACAATTGAAGATGCCTCAAGTTTTCAAGATCAAATTAATGAAAAAGCAGAAAAGATAGGTGAAGAGTCTTTAAAAAAGGAAGATAAAAATGACTAGTACAACAGAGCTTATAAAAGAACTAAGAGAAAAAACTGGTGCTGGTTTTTTAGACTGTAAAAAATCGTTAGAAGAAAATGATAATGATATTAATAAATCAATTGAATCATTAAGAAAAAAAGGATTAGCCAAGGCATCAAAAAAAAGTGATCGTGTCGCAAATGAAGGAGCTGTAGGAATTTATTCAAATAAAGATTTTACGGTTTTAATTAAAGTAAATAGTGAAACTGATTTTGCTGCAAAAAGCGAAACTTTTTTAAACTTCCTTGATACATTAGGTGAAATTGTTTTACAAAAAAATCAAAATCTTGATAAAGAACAATTCCTAAACTTAAAATATGAAAATGGTAGTGTTCAAGATTATTTTAATGCTATGATTGCTAAAATTGGAGAAAATTTAATATTAAATGATTTAATTATTAAGGAAAATAAAAATTCTAATTATTCTTATTACATACATAATAGCTATAAAAATAATATTGGAAAAATATTATCTTTAATAGAATACTCTTGTAAAAATATCCATAATGACGTTGAAATTTTATCTAAAAATTTATGTATGCATATTGCAGCTATGAAACCTGAATCTTTAAATATTGATGATTTAGATAAAAGTTTAATAGCAAATGAAGAAAAAATTCAAAGAGAATTAATTTTAAACTCTGGAAAACCTTTGAATATAGTTGATAAAATTTTAGAAGGTAAAATGAAAAAATATTTCAGCGAGGTTACATTATTAAATCAACCTTATATTTTAGATCAAGATAAAACTGTAAATCAAATAATTAATGAATATTCTGAAGATGAATACAAGATAATTTCTTTTGAACTTATTAGTTTATAATATGTACAATAGAATTTTACTCAAGATTTCTGGAGAGTCATTAATGGGTTCATCAAACTATGGAATTGATGTTTCTACGATAAATAAAATTTCAAATGAAATTAAAAATGTATATAAAAAAAAATATCAAATCTGTTTGATAATTGGAGGAGGAAATATTTTCCGCGGAATTAAAGGGGCTTCCGAAGGGATCGATAGATCAACATCAGATTATATGGGAATGTTGGCAACTGTAATGAATGCTTTATCTCTACAAAGTAGTTTAGAAAAAATTAATGTTCCAACAAGAGTACAATCTGCCATTACTATGTCACAAATTGCAGAACCGTATATTAGAAGACGTGCAATAAGACATTTGGAAAGAAATAGAATTGTTATCTTTGCTGCTGGTACTGGAAATCCATTTTTTTCAACAGATACCGCAGCAACCTTAAGAGCATCTGAATTAGATTGCAAATTAATAATTAAAGCAACAAAAGTAGATGGTATATATAATAAAGATCCAGTAAAGCACAAAAATGCGAAACTAATAAAAAACATTACATATAATGAAGTGATTAAAAAGAACTTAAATGTTATGGATCTCACAGCAATTAGTTTAGCAAAGGATACGAAAATACCAATTTTTATAACAAATATATTTAAAAAAAACTCTTTAATTAATGTTTTGAATCGTAAAGGTTCATATAGTAAGATAAGTTAAATTATGAGCGAGCTAGAAAGTAAGATGACTGCCTCTATTTTACATTTTGAAAAAGAACTAAATTCCTTAAGAACTTCAAGAGCAAACCCATCTATGCTTGATAATATATTTGTTGAAGCTTATGGAGCAAAAACACCTCTTAATCAACTAGGGAATATTTCAGTGCAAGATTCAAATACAATTACAATACAAATATGGGATTCCTCTCTCACAAAATCTATAGAAAATGCCATTACCGAATCTAGCCTAGGTATTAACCCTCAGGTTGATGGTCAGTTAATAAGATTACCAATACCAAAATTAAGTGAAGAAAGAAGAAAGGAAATAATAAAAATTGCTTCTGAGTTTGCTGAAAACTCCAAAGTTACAGTAAGGAATATAAGAAGAGATTTTATTGAGAATGCAAAAAATGAAAAAAAGAGCTCTAATCTTTCTGAAGATGATCTTAAAAGAAAAATTAATGAAATTCAAAAAACTACAGACGAAAGTGTAGACAAAATTGACAAAATATTAGAACAAAAAAAAATTGATATTTTGAAAGTATAGGTTTGAATAATAAATTAAACCATGTAGCTCTCATACTTGATGGAAATAAAAGATGGGCGAAAAAAAATAATTATACAAATGTTTATGGATATACAAAAGGTTTTGAAAATATTAGTAGCTTAGTTAAATTTTCTTTATCTATAAAGATAAAAAATTTAACAATATTTGCTCTATCATCTGAAAATTATAACAGATCTTCTATAAATATAATTTATAAAATAATTTATGATAATTTTTCAAAATTATTTAATGAATTAGTTAATGAAAAAGGAGTAAAAATAAAAATATTTGGAAGCAGAAAAAATTTACCAAATAAAATTATAGATATTTTTGAGAAAATTGAAGATTTATCTTCAGAAAACACATCTCTTAATCTTAATATTGCTTTTAATTATGGATTTAAAGAAGAGATAAAAAACATTATAACAAAAATAAATAATAAAGATTTAAAAATTAATTTTGAAGATAGTAATTGTTTTAATAAGTTATTTTATTTAGGCTCAATTCCTGATCCTGATATTTTAATAAGAACTGGTGGATACCAAAGGCTAAGTAATTTTATAATGTATAATCTTACTTATACAGAACTTTTTTTTACCGATACTTTATGGCCTGATTTTAAAGAAAAAGAATATGTATCTATTATTAATAAATTTTTAAAAATTAAAAGAAAATATGGATTATAAAAACTTTTCTTTAAGATTAATATACTCAATTATAATAATTTTTTTTTATTCAATTGTTTTAATAACGAATTTTAGTCATGTTTTTTATTTGATAGTATTAATTTATATTTTAGTATGCTTTGAAATATATTATTATTTTAATAAATATAAACTTATACCATTTATTTATGTAATCATCTCTTTTATTTTTTTTTATAATATTAATTTTACTTATCAAATTGTATATTCTTTTAATTTATTCATTTTAATAGTAATTTCATTTGATATATTTTCTTACTTAGTTGGAAACTTTTTTGGTAAAAATACTTTAACAAAATTTAGTCCAAATAAAACTATAGAAGGCTTTATTGGAGGTATTTTAGTATCATTTATAACAGCTATATTATTTTTGTATTATTTTAATACAAATATAATTATAAATATTTATTCTATTTTATTTATTATTTTAATTATCTTGTCAGCTTTTATTGGAGATTTGATTGAATCCTATTTTAAAAGAAAGAATAATTTAAAAAATTCTAGTAAAATTTTACCTGGTCACGGAGGAGTTTTTGATAGATTTGATAGTTTTCTATTTTCAATTATATTTTATTCTATATCTTCTAACTTACTATGAATATAAATATATTTGGAAGTACTGGAACTATAGGTACTAAAACTTTAGATGTTATTGATAATCATTTCCCAAATTTGAAGATTAATTTACTATGTGCAAAATCAAATTCCAAATTATTAATTAAACAAATTATAAAATATAAACCAAAATACGCTTTTCTTAATGATATTGATAATTTATCTAAAAAAGAACGTCATTTTCAAAAAACTAAATTTTTAAACCTTAATGAATTATTAAATTACTTAAATACTTCGAAATCAACTTTAAGTATTTTAGCAATATCTGGTTATAAGTCTTTGTATTTTCTAGACAGTATAATAAATAATACAGATAATTTAGGGATAGCTAGTAAAGAAGCAATTGTTTCTGCCGGTCATATTTTTAAAAAAAAAAAATATTTTCAAAAAACTAATATTTTTCCTCTTGACTCTGAACATTTTTCATTATTTGAATTTTTTAATAAGAGTAAAATTAACCAATCTATTAATAAAATTATTTTAACAGCTTCTGGAGGTCCTTTTTATAAATATAAATTCAAATCTTTAGAAAATATAAAATTTTCTGAAGCAATAAGACATCCTAAATGGAAAATGGGATATAAAAATAGTATTGACTCAGCGACTTTAGTAAATAAATGTTTAGAATTAATAGAAGCTCATTATCTATTTGATATTCCCTTTAATAAATTAAGTATACTTATTCATCCAGAAGCCTTGGTACACTCAGTAGTTGAGTGTAAAAATTACGTAAATCACTTTAATTTTTTCAAAAATGATATGGCCATCCCAATTTTAAATTTTTTAATTAACTCTAAGCTTAAATATAATAATAATACAAATTATTTTGTAAAAGATTATAAAACACTTAATTTTGAAGATATTAAAAATGATGTATTTCCTATCTATAATTATTTTCAATCTATAGATAAAAAAAAGCCTGAAAATTTAATTAAATTTAATATTGGAAATGAATTTGCAGTGAATTTATTTAAAAATAAAAAAATAAAATATACAGATATTTACAAAATAATTAAAAAAGTCACATCTTTAAATTTGTATTCTTCTGCAAAGACTATTAAAGATATAATTGAATATCATGAAGAAATTGAAAACAAATTGCAAGATTTTCCGATACATAATTTGTAGCATATTCTTAATTCTTTTTTCAACTAAAAGCGTTACCTCTAGTGAAGTATTATTTACAATTAAAGGAAATAAATTTACTGATTCTGAAGTTATACTTTCTTTATTGAAAGAAATTCCTAAAGATACAAATATTGATTATAGTAATGATATAATTAAAACATTAAATGAGTCTAATTTATTTTCTAACATAGAAATACAGTTTGAAGAAAAAAAATATATTATAATAGTTCAAGAATTTCCAAATATTAACCAAATAAAATTCATAAATAATGATAGATTAAAAGACGAAGATTTAGAAACAATTGTAAATGAAACAAATTTTAATATTTATAATCTGCAAAAAACAAATTTATTTATAGATGAGATAAAAAAAATATACCAATCATTTGGATATAATAATGTTAAAATTTCATATGAAGAAAAAATTAATAATGAAAATAATTCAGTTAATCTAATATTTGATATCAAAGAAGGGACAATAACAAAAATTAATAGTATCAATATTCAGGGAAATAACTCTATTTCAGCTCAAGAAATAATTAGTATAATAAATTCAAAAACTAAATCACTAAGAAATATTTTTGCTAATAATAATTTTAAACCCACTATACTTGTTAGGGACAATTTTATTATTTCAGCCTATTATAAAGACAAAGGTTTTATTGATGTAGATGTTCAATCAAAAGTTGAATACTTAAAAAATAATAAAGTTAATATTTATTTTACTATAAATGAAGGAAATATTTATTCATTATCATCAATAAATATTTCTGATAATCAAAATATACTGAGTAAAACTTCTAGAGATCTTATTAAAAGTAAAAGAGATAAATTTATTTCATCGCAAAATTATTTTTCAGCTAGTAATATAAAAGATTTTAGAAATGAAATTTCTAATATTATAATTAATAGTGGTATTGATTTTTTTGAAATCAATACTTTAGATCAAGTTGATGAAAACAAAGTTAATATTTTGTTAGAAATTATTCCAATTAATCCAAAATATACAAAAAATATAAATATCGTAGGTAATAATAGAACATATGACTATGTAATTAGAAGAGAACTAGATATTGCAGAGGGTGACGCATTTAGTGTTTCTCAATTAAAAAATCTAAGAAATAAACTTGTTGATTTAAATTTATTTGAATCAGTGAATATAAAAGAAGAAGCCGTTGATGATAGTTTTAGTAATTTGATTATTGAAGTAAAAGAAAAACAAACAGGAAGTTTTAATGCTGGCGTTTCTGTTGGAACACTAGATGGTTTTGCTATAGTCACAGGTTTGAAAGAAAGAAATTTTTATGGAACTGGAAGATCTCTTGATGTTCTTTTAAATACTTCAGATGATAATAATGAGTTAAAGATTGTAACTTCTGATAGATTATCTTATGAAAACGAAATCGATATCAGATATAAAATAAATTATAAGCAACGGGATTATTCAGAATCAAGCTCATATAAATTAGATACATTTAGTTCAGGCGTTGGAATTGGCTATAAAATTAATCAAAATTTTTTCCATAATTTTGATTTAGAATATGTTTTAAAAGACTATAACATTACAAATTCTAGCACAGCCTCTCAATCAATCTTAGATTCTTCTGGTGGAAATATGAGCTATCTAATTAAAAATAATTTTAGATTTTCTACGTTAAATCCTGGCTTTGTATCGAGAAGTGGAAATTATATAAACTTCAATAATACTATTGAAACTCCTACAAGTTCTGGAAATGGATATATAAGGAATATTGTTACTTTAAAAAAATATTATAGCAGTTCGAGTAAAAATATATTTGGAATACAATCTAGAATCGGAAATATATTTTCATTAAATAATAATGATATTTTAACAGATGATAAATTTGCGTTAGGTGGTAGATGGTTAAGAGGATTTGATAATTATGGAGCTGGTCCAAGAAATTCCAGAACTTCGTATATAGGTGGTAACAATTTGTTTGTTACAAAACTTGATTACTCATACGAAATATCAAATAATTCTAATTTTCCAATATTTTTAAATCTATTTAACGATTATGGTTTAGTATGGGAAAATAAGACAAAACCTACTAATAATGATAATAGCTTAAGATCATCAGCAGGTTTTGGCATTAGGTATTATTCTCCAATCGGTCCTATTGGATTTAGTTGGGGGTTTCCGATAATGGATAAAGAATATGACATAAAAAGAATGTTCATATTCTCAATAGGAAACATAGATTGAAATTATTTTATATAACTTTAATTTTTTTTATAAATATTATTTCTTCAAATTTAATTGCTCAAATAATTGTGGTGGTTAATGTACAAACCTTAATAGATCAAAATTCCAATTATATTGATGCAACTAAAGATATAGAGAGAAGTCAAAAAAAATATTTAAAAATTTTTGAAGAAAAGGAAATTGAACTAAAAAAAATGTTAGAAGAAATTGAAAAATCTAAATTAATTCTTAATGAAAATGAGATTAATACTAAAATTGAAAATTATAATAATCAACTTAGTATTTTTTCTAATGATGTAGATGAATTTAATTTTCATTATCAAAATCAAATTATTGAAATGAGAGAAACTTTACTTAAAGAGATAATTATTTTATTAGAAAATTATGCTATGACAAATAATATTGATCTAATTTTAGATTCTACCAGCTACCTTATAGCTTCTAATTCAATAGATATAACTGAGGATATTAAAAAACAATTAAATAATTTAAAAATTGTTTTGGAATATGAAAATTTTGAAAAAAATTAAATATATAGATATAAAGAATTTATTAGAAAAGAATTCTTTGAAAGTTAATTCTTTAATATTAGATGATGAAATATTTGAATCAATTAAATCATTATATAATGCGAAAGAAAATGATTTATCTTTTTTTTCAAATCAAAAATATTTTAATAATTTAAAAAAAATTAGAGCTAAAGCATGTTTAATTGATAATCAATATATTGATTATTTACCAAAAAATTGCAAACCTATAATTGTAAGTGATACTTATTTAGCACTAGCTCTAATAACTAATCTTTTTAGTGATGATGAGCAAAAATCAAATGGTATTATTTCTGATTATTCAATAATTAGTTCTCAAAGTAAACTAAATAAAAATGTACAAATAAATTCTTTTTCAGTAATTAAAGATAATACTGAAATATGTGAAAATGTTTGTATTGGATCTAACTCAACTATCGGGCCAAATGTATTAATAAATAAAAACGTAATTATAAATGATAATGTATCTATATCAAATTCGATAATTATGGAAAATTGTATTATAAAATCAGGTGCAAAAATTGGTGGAACAGGTTTTGGTTTTGAAATGAAAACTAAACAAAAAATCTCTCATAATGGTAATGTGATAATTGGAAAAAATTCATCAATAGGATCAAATACTACAATTGATAGAGCAGTTTTTGATAGTACTAGTATTGGGGAGTATTCAAATATAGATAATTTAGTTCAAGTTGCACACAATGTAAATATTGGTAATTTTGCCGTTATTGCTGCTCAGGTAGGAATAGCCGGGAGTACAATTATAGGTAACCATGTAAAAATTGGAGGACAGGCCGGTATATCGGGCCATCTAAAAATTGGTGATAATGTTACTATTGCTGCTAAAAGTGGTGTCACTAAAAATATTTCAGATAATATGATTGTTGCAGGTTTTCCTGCTAAGGATATTAGATTATGGAAAAAAGAAGTAATTAGAAATAGTTTAAAAAAATGAAACTTAATCTAGAACAAATAAAAAAATTGATACCACATAGAGACCCCTTTTTATTTTTAGATAATTGTGAAATTATTGTGCCAGGTGAACACGGTAAAGCTGAAAAATTATTTACAAAAGACGAGAAATTTTTTGAAGGTCATTTCCCAAATAATCCAATAGTTCCAGGAGTAATAATTGTGGAAGCAATGGCCCAAACAGCTGGTGTTGTAGTTTCCTATAAACTTAAAGAATATAAAGAAAAATCAGTATTATTTATGAGTGTAAATAAAGCAAAATTTAGAAAACCTATTTTACCCAATGAAAGAGTATCATTTGAAGTAAAATTTTTAAATAGTGTAAGAGGTGTTTATAAATTTGAAGGTATCTGTTTCAAAGAAAATGTAAAAGTGAGTGAAGCTGAGTTTTCTGCAATGATCACATATAAGTAATAATTAGAAATATATTATTTATTTAAACTTTGTTCATATAATTTATTACATTTAAATATATGATACATTCAACAGCTGTAATTTCTCATAAAGCAGAAATACATAAAACCACAAATATAGGCCCATTTTGCATTATAGGTGATGGTGTTAAAATTGGAAAAAATAACAAATTAACCTCAAATATTTCTATAACTGGCAATACTACAATAGAAGATAATAATACTTTCTACCCATTTTGTTCAATTGGTTCTGATCCTCAAGATTTAAAATTTAATAATGAAAAATCTTATTTAAAAATTGGTAATTATAATAAATTTAGAGAAAATGTGACTGTTAATCCTGGTACATCAGGTGGAGGATTAAATACTATAATAGAAGATAATTGTCTATTTATGGTAGGTTCGCATATAGCTCATGATTGTATAATCAAATCTAATGTTATTTTAGCAAATAATGCTACCTTAGCAGGCCATGTAGAAATAGACAATAATGCAATTATAGGTGGCAATTCAGCTATTCATCAATTTGTTCGAATTGGTAAATATGCAATGATTGGAGGAATGAGTGGTGTAGAAAAAGACATCATTCCATATGGATTGTATACAGGAATAAGAGAAAATTTAAAAAGCTTAAACCTTATTGGTTTAAAAAGAAAAGGCTTAACATCTAATACAATCAATGAAATTAAAAATCTCATAAATATAATTTTTGATAAAAATGATACAATTGAAAATAATGTTAAAAATAATTTAGTAGAAAGTTCTGAAATTTTAGAAATTAAGGAATTAATTGAATTTCTGAACTCAAATTCAAAAAGAGGTATTACCACTTTTGAAAATGACTAAAATAGGAATAATTGCTGGGGATGGTAATTTACCTCTATATATTGGTAAATCACTATTGAGTAAAAATTACGATGTTACATTTTTATCTTTAAATAATAAAAATAATAAATTTTATAATAAGCATCATGTTGTAGATTTAGATATCTTATCAGTAAAAAAAATCTTTAAAGTTTTAGATTCAAATAAAATAAAACATATAATATTTGCAGGAAGTATAAAAAGACCAGGGATTAAAGATTTAGGTTTTGATTTGCCAACATTGTTACTTGCAAAAAGTCTTTTATTAGAAAAAAAAGGAGATAACAATCTTTTAATTAGCTTGAAAAAATACTTTGAAACTAAAGGATATATTTTTTTTAATTGGACTAAATATTGCAAGGAATTATTTTCAACTGAAATAAATTTAACTAAAATCAAGCCTTCTAAAAATGCAATCCTAAATTTAAAAAAAGCAAAATCAATATATCATATTTATAAAAAAATAGATGTTGGTCAGGCTATGATAATTCAAAATCAATTAGTTTTAGGATTAGAAGCTATAGAAGGTACAGATGAATTGTTAAAAAGATGCAAAGAATATAAAAGAAAAGATGATAATGGTGTGCTATTTAAATTTTCAAAACAAAATCAGAGTAATCTAATTGATATTCCTTTAATTGGCTTAGATACTATGAAAAATTTAAAAAAATATAATTATGAAGGTGTATTTTTACAAAAAAATAAGTGTTTAATTTTAGATAAGAAAAAAATTATTGATTATGCTAGTCAAAATAACTTATTTATCTCATCAGTCGATCTAAATTGAAAAAAATAAAAATTTTTGTTTGTTGTACTGAACAATCTGGTGAAAATATTTGCTCAAATATTTTATCGAGAATGAATATAGATAAATACCAATTTGATGGAGTTTGTGGCAAACAATCTGAAAAATATATTTCTAATAAAATTTATGATTTATCAGAATTTAAATCAATTGGGCTTTTTGAAATAATACTTTCAATTTCAAAATATTTGAAAATGATAAGAAGATTAAAAAACTATATTATTAAAAATGATTATGATTTAGTTTTAACTATAGACTCACCAGATTTTAATTACAACCTTGTAAACCAATTAAGAAAATCAAATTATAAGAATAAAATAATTCATATAGTTGCCCCAACTGTATGGGCTTGGAGATCGTATAGGTCAAGGAAATTTGCAAATATTTTTGATGAAATTTTTCTATTATTCAATTTTGAAAAAAAATATTTCAATTTTGCTAATCTAAATAAAACTTTTATTGGGCATCCAATTTTTCATATAAAAAGTAGGGAGAATAAAGGAAAATATAAGTACCTTTCTTTTTTACCAGGTAGTAGACAAAATGAAGTATTAAAACTTATAAAATATTTCAGTTATATTGAAAAATATATATCTAAGAATAATTTAAATTATAAAATATTTATTCCAACTTTGCCTCATCTTGCCTCTTTGATCAAAGAAAAAACTAAGCAATGGAAAACTGAGACTATAATTTCAACTGATATGAGTAAATTTGATGAATATTATCAAGATGTTTATATAAGTATAACTTGCTCTGGTACTGCTTCTTTAGAAATTGCAAAAAGGAATATTCCTCAAATAGTAATCTATAAACTTAATTATTTCACAGAAATTTTAATCAAGCCTTTTGTAAGAGTGAAATATGCAAATCTTATAAATATTATAAGTAACCAAATGATTATTCCAGAAGTTATTAACTCAAATTTAAATGAAAAAAAGTTATTAAATATTTTTCTAAATTTATTTAATGATAGAAAAAAACAAGAAATTCAAATTAACTCAATTAATATGTATCTTAAAGAAATTGTAAATGATTTTAGCCCTTATGATGTGAGTGTTAATCGTATAAATAGGTTAATTAACCCTTCTTCCAAAGCCAATTAAAAATTGATTTTTTTTCTCTAGAAGATTCAACTTGATAAGCTCTAGCTTTATAACCAGTGTATAATTGACGAGGTCTGCCAATTTTATTAATAGGATCTTCTATCATTTCTTTCCATTGTGATATCCATCCTACAGTTCTTCCTATTGCAAATAGAACTGTAAACATGCTTGTTGGGAAACCTAATGCTTTTAGAATTATACCTGAATAGAAATCTACATTTGGGAATAATTTTTTACTAATAAAATATTCATCTTTCAGAGCTATTTTTTCTAATTCTATTGCAATTTTAAGCAATGGATCGTCTTGCATATTTAAATCTTCTAAAACCTCATGCGCACTTTCTTTCATCACAGTGGCTCTTGGATCATAGTTTTTATATACTCTATGCCCAAAACCCATTAATCTAAAAGAGTCATTTTTATCTTTGGCTTTATCTATAAATTTTTGTATGTTTGATACATCACCAATCTCTTCTAACATTTTAATTACTGCTTCATTAGCTCCACCATGAGCTGGTCCCCATAAAGAAGCAATACCAGCAGCAATACAAGCGAAAGGATTTGCGCCAGAGGAACCTGCCAATCTTACTGTTGAAGTAGATGCATTTTGTTCATGATCAGCATGTAATGTAAAAAATCTATCCATTGCTCTAACAATTTTTGGGCTCACCTTATAATCTTCTGATGGCACAGAAAATGTCATGTATAAAAAATTTTCAGCATAAGAAAGATCATTTCTTGGATAAACAAATGGTTGACCAATGGAATATTTATAAGCCATTGCACCTATTGTTGGAATTTTTGCTATTAATCTATGACAGGCAATCATTCTTTGATTTATGTCTGAAAAATCAGTACTGTCATGATAAAAGGCCGAAAGGGCACCTACAACACCTACCATAATTGCCATAGGGTGTGCATCTCTTCGAAAACCTCTGTATAAATTTACTAATTGCTCATGCAACATTGTATGATTGGTTATTACATCTTTAAATTTCTGCTTGTCTTCAGGGGACGGTAATTCACCGTGTAGTAAAAGATAACAAACTTCAAGAAATTCACTTTTTGAGGCTAAATCATGAATATCATATCCCCTATGACGTAAAATTCCTTTTTCACCATCTATGTAAGTTATTCCTGATTCACATGATGCAGTTGAAGTAAAACCTGGATCAAAAGTAAATAAACCTGTTTCTTGATAAAGTTTACGAATATCCAAAACATTTGGACCATCTTTACTTTCTATAAGAGGTAATTGATAGGATTTACCACTCTCATTGTTAAAAAGAGTAAACTGCTTATTGTTAACTTTTTTATCTTCGTAATCAGCCATATTTAATTGCCTCTATATTGATTTAATCTACCAATAGTATCTTTTTTACCTAATATTACAAAAATATCAGAAATTGAAGGCCCTTTATAGGAATTTATTAGTAAAAATCTTATCGGTTTACCCAAAACAGGGAATTTAATTTCATTATTCCTTAAAAAATCATTAATGACATTTTGAATATTATCTCTATTCCAATCATTTATTTCTCTAATTAAATTTAAAAATTTTTTAAAAATACTATCAAATTCTGATGTCAGTTTTTTTGTCTTATTTATTTTATAATTTTCATCAAAATAAACTTTGATTGTATCATTCAAATCACTTAGTTTTCTCATATCTTTTTTATAAACATCAAAAATATTTTTCATTTTTGTCTCATTTTTTTGCAGATATTTATTTAATTCAACATCACTTTCACAAAAGTTTAAGAATTCTTCTATTCCGTTTTCTTTTCTTAAATAAAAATTATTAAAAAAATCTAATTTATCAAAACTGAATATACTAGATGATTTAGATAAATTTGATATTTCAAAATTTTCAATTATTTCATCTAATTCAATAGTTTCTGATTTCTCTTTGTTGTTTGACCAACCCAAAAGTATAAGGTTATTAATAATAGCATCTTTTAAATATCCATCATTTTTCAAATCTAATATATTAACTGCTCCATGTCTTTTTGATAATTTTGCACCATCTTCTCCATGAATAAGAGGGATATGAGCATATTGAGGTACATCCCAATTCATAAATTTATATATGTAGTATTGTCTAAAAGTATTAATAAAATGATCGTCACCTCTAATAATATAATTGATTCCTAAATCATGATCATCAACTACTACAGATAACATATAAGTGGGTGATTGATCTTTTCTTAGTAAAATAAAATCATCTAACTCTAAGTTTGCTACTGTTACGTCTCCTTGAATTGTATCTTTAATTTTTAAATTGCCTTCATCTGGTACATTTAATCTAATTACAAAACCTTCATTTCTACTTTGAATATCATTATCATTTTTACATTCAGTACAAATTTTTTTAGAATAATTTTTATTTTCTTTAATTAACTTTCTTTGGTTTGCTATTTTTTCTTCAGAACATACACATTTAAAAGCTTGCTTTTTTTGAAGTAATTCTCTAGCAATTTCTTGATGCCTTGATAATCTTTTAGACTGAACTTGAATGTCCTCATCCCAATTAAGTCCAAGCCATTTTAAAGAACTAGTTATGTTATCTGTGTATTCTTGTTTGGATCTTTCATGATCTGTATCTTCAATTCTCAAATAGAATTTAGATGATGCTGATTTCTTACTTACAATATAATTAATCAGAGCCGTTCTAGCACCTCCAAGATGAAGATTGCCAGTAGGAGAGGGTGCAAATCGCGTTTTTAAAATAGTCATCTTAAATTAAGATAAACTATTAATTATATTTTCTTATAATACCAGATAAAGTCCCTTGGACTTGGATTTCACCCGCTTCATATTCCTTTGTCTGAAAACTTTGATTAGCAGGAATTAACAAGACTTTGTTTCGATCAAATTTAATAGTTTTTAGAGTAACCTCATTATCTTGTGTAATAACAGCTGCAATCTTTCCATTTTCAACATTATTTGTCTTTTTAATAACAGCAATATCACCGTCAAATATTCCTTTATCTATCATAGATAGACCTTTTACTTTTAATCCAAAATATTTAGCATTTGGTGATGTCATCGAAGTGGGTATAGAAACAAATTCATCAGAATTTTCAATAGCTTCTATTGCTTCACCTGCGGCTATTGCACCAATTAATGGGATATTAATGCTATTTGACAAAGAGTTTTCATCAGCAATATTATCTTTATTAATAATTTCCATTGCTCTTGCTTTGTGCTTTAATCTTTTAATAAAACCTCTTTCTTCTAGACTAGTAATTAATCTGTGAATACCTGACTTTGATTTCAGATTAACTGCACTTTTCATTTCCTCAAAAGAAGGGGAGATTTCATTACTTAAAATGTAATTTTTTAAATAATCGTATAGCTCTTTTTGTTTTTTTGTAAGCATTTGCTGTTCTATATATGTTCTTTAAGATCAAAACAAGAACAAATATAAATATCTATATTTTTCAGTAATTTAAATATTAGATTTACCACCTGTTTTCGAAACAAGATGTATATTTTGAATTTTAATTTTCTTATTTAAATATTTACACATGTCATAAATTGTCAGACAACTAATTGTAACGGCAGTCAATGCCTCCATTTCCACGCCAGTATATGCGTTTGTTTTTACTGTACTTTTCACAATAAAAATAAATTTTTTATCATTTTTTATAACCTCAATATTTATGTGATTGATTGGAATATTATGACAAAGTGGTATTAATCTAGAAGTTTCTTTTGCCCCCATAATACCACCAATTATAGCAGTTTTTTCTAGGTTCCCTTTTTTTGTCTCAAATGATTTTATTTTTTTATATGTTTCTTTATCAAATTTAATTTCACCAGAGGCAACTGCTACTCTTTCTGTGATATCTTTATTTGATACATCAATTATATAAGGATTTCCTTTTTTATTAATATGACTCATTTAAAAGTAATTCTCCAATTTTCTTTTCTTTATCTTTAGATTTTAACAAACTTTCTCCAATTAAAAAATTATATATTCCTGTAGAATTAAATATTTTAATGTCATCAGAATTTTTAATTCCACTCTCCGCAATTAAAATATAATCATTAGTTAAATTTTTATTCAAATTTATTGAGTTATTTAAATTAATTTCAAGACTTTTAAGGTTTCTATTGTTAATTCCAATTACAGGATAGTCTAATTTAATTGCTCTTTTAAGTTCTTCTTCATCATGAACCTCTATAATACAATCTAATTTTAGTTCATTGGCATAATTTATAAATTCTATTGCTTGAGCGTCTGATAATATTGATAAAATTAACAATATACAGTCTGCTTGATAAATCTTACTTTCTAAAATTTGATATTTATCAATAATAAAATCTTTTCTTAAAATAGGTAAATTTGTTTTCTTTTTTACCAAGGATAAATGATCAATATTTCCTAAAAAATATTTACTTTCTGTTAAAATCGATAACGCTCCAATGCCAGATCTTTCATATAAAATAGCAATCTCTTCTGGTTTATAATCTGAAATTATTTCACCTGCACTTGGGCTTTGTTTTTTTACTTCGCCTATTATAAAATTTTTTTTATTTTTTTGAGCTGAAAGTAATTTTTCTTTAAATTCACGTTTCTCTAATTTTGAGGAAATTAATTTTTCTAACGTTTTAAAAGAACATCTTTTCTTTGTTTCTTCTAATTCTTTAGATTTATCTTCACAAATTTTTTGAAGTATATTACTCATTAATAAGTGAATTTACAAAATTTTTTGTAACTCCTTCCTCAATTGTTTTTTTTGCTAAATTAAAACTCTCTTTTAGATTATTTCTTAAATTGGATAAATATATTGCCGCTCCAGCATTTATTTCTACAATCATTTGAAATTCTCTATAATCACCATTAATCATTTTATTAAAACAATTTGCATTATATTCTGGATTTCCACCTTTTATATCTTCTAATTTAATTAAATCATAACCATAGTCTCTTGGATCAAAACTATATTCCAGAACTTTATTATCTTTCAATTCATTTATTAGAGTATTATCTGATAAACTTATTTCATCTAAACCATCCAATCCGTGAACAACCATAGCTTTTTCAGAACCTAGTTCTTTTAAGCAATTACAATGCATAGAAACTAAATCTCTTGAATAGACACCTAGAAGCTGTTTACTTGCTTTAGCAGGATTTGTAAGAGGGCCTAATAAATTAAAAATTGTACGTGTAGCTAAATTCTTACGAACATTAATTACATTCTTCATGGCAGAATGATGATTTTGAGCAAATAAAAAACAAAAATTTTTATTTGATAATGAGTTTTCTAAATCTTCTACATTATTTGTAATCTTAAAGCCTATTTTTTCTAGCATATCTGCAGAACCTGATTTTGAACTAACCGAACGGTTACCATGCTTTGCTATAGTAACGCCAGCGCTTGCAGCAACTATTGCTGCACTTGTTGATATGTTTAATGTATCTTTCATATCTCCACCAGTGCCACAAGTATCAATTGTATTTTCAGGAGAGTTTATTTTTAAAGATTTCTCTCTCATTACTTTGGCTGCACCGATAATTTCTTCTTTTGTTTCACCTTTTAACTTTAAACCAATTAGTATTGATGTAATTTTAATATCATCTAATTCTCCACTCATAATTTTATTGAATATATACATACTCTCTTCAATATTCAGATTTTGTTGTTCGAGAATTTTATTTAATATTAAAGTTTGATCCATTATTTTGCTAAGTTTAAAAAGTTTTTTAAAATAATTTTACCCATATCAGTACCTATACTTTCTGGATGAAATTGCAGTCCAAATATTGGTAATTTTTTATGTGCAATACCCATTATAATCTTATTATTTGTTTCAGCAGTAATTAAAAAATCTTTAGGCATAGTTCTTTTATCAATTATAAGAGAGTGATATCTAGTTGCTTTAAATTTTCTTTCTACATTTTTAAATATAGAGTGTCCAAAGTGATTAATTGTATCAACTTTTCCGTGCATGATTTCTCTGCATTTCATGATTTTACCTCCAAAAGCTTGACCAATAGTTTGATGTCCTAAACAAATGCCAAGTATAGGAAATTGTTTTGATAATTCTGCAACGATATTTAGACTTATTCCAGCTTCATTTGGTGTGCACGGACCTGGTGAAATAACTATTGATTTAGGTTTTAATTTACGAATTTTATTTATAGAAATTTTGTCATTTCTAAAAACAACAACCTTCTGATTTAAATCCAATAAGTAGTGTTTTACATTGTAAGTAAAACTATCATAATTATCTATCAGTAATATCATATATCGAATTTGTATGAATCCTCTGCAGCTGCCATTAAAGCACCAGCTTTATTCAAAATTTCTTGATGTTCATTTTTTGGGACTGAGTCATAAACTATTCCAGCACCAGCCTGTATGTATAATTTATTATCTTTTACGAGCCCAGTCCTCAAACTAATACAAGTATCCATGTCTCCATTAGAATCAAAATAACCCATACAACCAGCATAAAAACTTCTATTTAAATTTTCAAGTTCCTCTATGATTTCCATCGCTCTTATTTTTGGTGCACCAGACACTGTACCTGCTGGAAATCCAGCCATTAAAGCATCTAGAGCATCTAAATTATTATCTATTTTTCCCTCAACGTTTGAAACAATATGCATTACATGAGAGTAGTATTCTATAATCATCTTTTCAGTAACATTTACTGTTCCTTTTTTTGCAACGCGACCAACATCGTTCCTTCCTAAATCTAAAAGCATTAAGTGTTCTGCGAGTTCTTTCTGATCATTCAGTAAGTCATTAGATAAAAAAAGATCTTCAGAGGCATTCTTTCCTCTTTTTCTTGTTCCAGCAATTGGTCTTATAGTAACTTTTTTATTTCTTAATTGAACCATTAATTCTGGGCTAGATGCAACAAGGCCAATTTTATCGAAGTTAAGATTTACAAGATAAGGAGATGGATTTAGTCGTCTTAAAGATCTATAAAGATTGACTGCCTTTAAATTATATTTTGTTTCAAATCTCTGTGAAGGCACAACTTGGAAGATATCTCCATTTTTAATATATTCTTTTGCTTTATTTACTATTTTATAAAATTGTTCTTTTTTGAAATTTGATTTAAATTTTAATTTAGATTTTTTATTTTTCTTTTGCGTAGGTTTTAAAATACTTTTTTCTAACTTTTTAATTGTTTTATCAATAAGTAATTTATTTTTTCTATAGGCTATTTCTGCTGAGATTTTTTTACTTGGATACGTAACTGTCATAAGGGAAATAATATCTTTAATATTATCAAAAACTGCAACAATTTTTGGTCTGATTAAAATTGCATCAGGTATTTTTATATTGTCCTTATTACTTAGTTTAATTTTTTCAATATATTGAATCATTGGATATCCTAGATATCCAACTAGTGTTGGGAAAGGAACGTCAATTTCATTATTTTTAAATTTTGAAATTTTTACAAGTTCTTTAAGACTATGAATTGGCTTTTGATCTAGTTTATAATCAAAATTATGATCCAAATATTTTATTTTTGCCTTACCTTTCTTAACTGTCCAAATTAAATCTGGATCACAACCAAGTAATGAATAACGTCCTCTTTTACTTCCACCTTCTACTGACTCTAATAGAAAGGAATATTTTTCCGATTTACTAATTTTTAATAATGATGAAAATGGTGTTTCAATATCAGCAATAAGATTTTTTTTTAATATCTGAGGAAAGCCTTTATTATATTGGCTTATAAAATTCTTTTTTTCTAAACTCATTTATACTGAGATAAAAGACCATTTATTAATTCATCATTGAATGATATTTTTTTTGACTTAATAATCTCACTACCAAATGCTGTTTTTAAATCACCAATTAAATTTATATTTGAAGTATTCTCACCTTCATCAGGAATTTTTATCATTTTAATATTAGCAAAATAAATAGCATCTTCGTCTGATCCAAAAGCTACTTTATCAATATCAGTTTTAAAAATCTTTTGTTTAAAAGATATGGGCAATTCATCATTATCATTTAAAGATACAGTTAAATTTTCTGGATTAATTGCATAAAATTTACTTATATTTGTGAAGATCTCTTTATTATTTTCAAAAATATTTTCTGCTTGTTCAGTTTTTTTTGTAAATATAAAATCATTTAAAACACTTTCAAAAATATTATCAATACTATCTATTTTTGAAGGATATATGTCATCGATATTTACTATAAATGAAGTTTCATTATCGATGTCTACTAAATCACTAACAAATTCTTTATTTTGAGTAAAAGAAAATGAAATTACATTGCTTAAATTAGGGTCATCTTGATTGTTATTGTTTATTATTTTTTTCTTATTAATTAATTTAAGATTATTTTGATCTGCTATTTCAGCAATTGAAAATCCATCAAGTATTTGTTGGTCGAGACTTGATTTTAATTCATTAAAGTAATTATCTAATTCAAAATTGGTTAATGTATTATTTATTTTATCCTTAACTTCATCAAATTCTAATTCTTTTTCTGTGAAAATTTCATCTAATATAATTATATGATATGCCAAAGTGGTTTGTATTACATCCGACATACTTCCTTTGTTTAACTCAAATATTGCATTTGCAAGTTGTTCTAAAACTTTGTTTCTATCAACATTTTTAAAATCATTAAAAATAATATTATTTTCTTCTGCATACTTAATAATTTCTTCATTAGTTTTTCCAGAAACACTTAATTTAAAATCATAGGCTTCTTCCTTTGATTTAAAATTGAACTGTTTAAAGCTTCTCTCTTCTGGATTAATAAATAATTTTTTATTATTACTATAATATTCTTTAATACGATTTTCTGAAGGTGAAAAATTATCTCTAAAATCATTTTTATTGATTAATATATATGAAATATCTCTTTCTTCTTTTGTCATATATTTAGCTGAATTATTATTAAAATAATCTAATAGTTCTGTATTATCTTTTGTAATTTGGTCTTTGTTGTAGTTTTCTAATTTAATTCCGTCGTAAGGTATTTTAAGTAACTCAATTTCTCTTCTCTGATTATCGATTTTATTAAAATTTATTTGTAATTGTGATGGGTAATTTTTTTCGAAGAAAAGCTGATCAAATAGAATCGATCTAGTTTCAAAATCTATTAGATCAACAAGATCTTCAATTTTTAAACCCTGTCTTCTTAAAAAAGTATTCAACATATCATCATCTAATTTATTACTAACGTATAGTTCTGGAAAATTTCTTTTTGTTTCTTTTGCAATTGTAGTATCATCTAAAATGAAATTTATGTTATCAAATTCATTTTCAAAAATTGCATTATTTACTAAATTTTGAAGTGCAATTTGATGAACTTGAAAGCTTCTAATTTGATCACCAGTTAATTGACTTCCAATCATTTGAGAAAATTGGTTAATATGCATGTCCATTGAACGCATAAATTTTGTAGTTGAAATAGGTGTTCCCGAAATATCAGCTACAAAATTATCAGAATTGAATAAATTGGAATATCTTGCTGATCCTCTAAAAAAGAATAGACTTGCAGCAAATAGAATTGCTAAGCCTATACCAATCCATGAATTTCTTATAGCTCTCATAAAATTTCTATTGCTTCTATAATATTAGTTTCTATAAATAAAAGTAATTATGGTAAATCTTGATAAATATTCATCAATTTTTGTAGCAAATTGGAAATTAAATGGAAATTCTTCATTTTTAAAAGATTATTATGAAAAATTAAAACTTAATTCTAATAATTGTACGATAATTTGCCCTCCTTCAATTTACTTAAAATCACTCAAAACAAATAATGAAAACTTGTTTTGTGGTGCTCAAGATATTTCCTCTTTTAAAGAAGGTGCTTATACCGGAGAATTATCTGCTTCAATGCTCAAGGATAATAATGTAGATTTTTGTTTAGTTGGCCATTCTGAGAGAAGGCAACACTTTTCTGAAACGAATAGTAGCGTAAATAGTAAAATTGCAAACCTTATTGAACAGAATATTATCCCTGTAATTTGTGTGGGTGAAACTTTAGAGCAAAAAGATAATAACTTAACGGAAGAAATCTTATCTACACAAATTAAGAATGGTATTCCAAATTCAGCAAATTATAAAAATGCAATAATTGCTTATGAACCAGTTTGGGCAATAGGTACTGGATTAACTCCAAGCTTAGATGAAATAAATAAAGTTCACGATTTAATTAAAAACTTTGATCAAAAATTTATTAATTTTAAAGTGCTTTATGGAGGCTCCGTTAAGTCTGAAAATTCAAAAGAAATAACTGAATTAAGTCGTGTAGATGGCTGCTTAATTGGTGGAGCATCATTAAAAGTTGAAGAATTCAATAAAATTATTTCTTGATAAATAAAATCAATTTAATATAAGTCTCACAAATGACAACTTTGGTAATTATTCAGCTGATACTAGCACTTGCTCTGGTTATATTAGTTTTATTACAAGGATCTGATAACGATAGCTTGGGTCTTGGCGGCGGTACTTCAACTGGATTGATGTCAGCACGAGGTACTGCGAACCTGCTTTCTAGACTAACTGCAATAACCGCTGGTTTATTCATGATCATGAGTATAGTCCTTACAATTGCTGCCTCCATAAGCTCAGATCGTAATGTTTTAGAATCTCTTCCTTCAATTAATACGGAAGAAACTTCAGAAGAACCTACTATACCAGAAAATAATTAATAATATCTTGCTATAACAAGATCTATTATGTATCACGGTATTCCGTAATGCATTTTGTTTTTATTACGGGTGGAGTAGCATCATCTCTTGGAAAAGGCATAGCCTCTGCGTCCTTAGCAACACTATTAAAGAGTAGAAAATTCAAAGTAAGAATAAGAAAGTTAGATCCTTATCTAAATGTGGATCCAGGAACAATGAGTCCATATCAACATGGAGAAGTTTACGTTACAGATGATGGTGCAGAAACAGATTTAGATCTTGGTCATTATGAAAGATTTACAAATCAGTCTGCAAAACAATCAGATAGCGTTTCGTCAGGTAAGATTTATTCCAATGTTCTTCTAAAAGAAAGGAAGGGAGACTATCTTGGGTCAACAATTCAGGTCATTCCTCATGTTACCAATGAAATAAAATCCTTTATTAATAGTGATTTAAAAAATGAAGATATTGCTATTTATGAAATTGGAGGAACAGTTGGCGATATTGAATCTCTTCCTTTTTTAGAAGCAATACGACAAATAAGAAATGATAAAAATATTTCATCAGCATTAATTCATATGACTTATATTCCATATTTAAGCTCGGCAGGTGAGTTAAAAACAAAACCTACTCAACACTCAGTTAAAGAACTTCTCAATGCTGGTATTCAACCAGACATCATCATGTGTAGATCAGAGCAACCAATAGATAAGGAATCAATTTCTAAAATATCTTTATTTTGTAACGTTAAAAAAGATTCGGTAATTCCTGCATTGAACGCTGAATCAATTTATGAAGTTCCTTCATTATATTCCAAGTACGGTTTGGATGAAGCTCTACTTAAACAATTAGGTTATAACCCAAAAAATCATAAATTAAATTTAAAGCCTTGGATCGATCTTCAAAAAAAAATTAAAAAAAGAAAACATAAAGTAAATATTGCAGTAGTAGGAAAATATACAAATCTTAAAGACAGTTATAAATCACTAAATGAAGCATTGGTACACGGGGGAATAGAAAATTCTGCTGATGTAGATATTCAATGGATTAATTCTGAAAAAGAAAACAACACTAGTTTAATGAAAAAATTAAAAGGTTGTCATGGAATTCTAATTCCAGGTGGTTTTGGTATTCGTGGTACTAATGGAAAAATTAATGCCATCAAATATGCCCGAGAAAACAATATTCCTTTTTTTGGGATATGTCTTGGAATGCAGTTAGCTGTTATTGAAATAGCGCAAAACGTATTAAAAATTAAAAACGCTCATTCTTCAGAATTTAAGAAGACAACTAAATCAGTTGTAGGATTAATGACAGAATGGGTAAATAAAAATAAGATCGAAAAAAGAGATAAAAATAGCAACAAGGGTGGCACGATGCGTCTTGGAGCATACAAAGCTATTTTGAAAAAAAATTCACAAATCTTTAAGATATATAAAAATAAAGTAATTAGTGAGAGACATAGACATAGATACGAAGTAAATCAGAAATTTCTATCAAAATTTGAAAACAAAGGTTATTATTTCAGTGGTATGTCACCAGATGGATTATTACCTGAAGTGCTTGAGAGTAAAAAACATAAATGGTTTATAGGAGTTCAATTTCACCCCGAGTTAAAATCAAGACCATTGGATCCTCATCCTCTTTTTGTATCATTTATAGAGGCTGCAATTAATGATTAATATCAATCTAAAAAATTTTTCTATCTCAAATAATTCTCCATTTGTTTTAATTGCCGGTCCATGTGTTATAGAAAATGAAAGCCATTCATTGATGATTGCTGAGGAGCTACATAAAATATGTGATGATGTTGGTATTAGTTTAATTTTTAAATCTAGTTTTGATAAAGCCAATAGATCTAGTATAAATAGTGATAGGGGTATTAAGCTCGATGACGCATTAAAAATATTTGAAAAAATTAAAACTAATTTTAATTTACCCATATTAACCGATGTCCATAATGAGGATCAATGTAAGCAATTAAATCAAGATAGTATTATCGATATTCTTCAAATACCCGCTTTTCTATGTCGTCAAACAGATTTAGTGTTAGCTGCAGCAAATACAAATAAAATTATTAATGTTAAAAAAGGTCAATTTTTATCACCAACTGACGTTAAAAATATTTTTACCAAGATAGAAACTACTAATAATAAAAACATCATGATAACTGAAAGGGGAACATCATTTGGTTACAACACACTAGTAAATGATTTTAAAGGTTTAGATATTATGAAAAGATATGAATACCCAGTAGTTTTTGATGCAACTCATTCCGTCCAACAACCAGGAGGATTGGGGGATAAAAGTGGTGGGCAAAGAGAGCATATTCCTTCATTATGTAAAGCTGCCATATCTATTGGTTTAGCTGGTTTATTTTTAGAAACGCATAATGATCCAGATAATGCTCCTAGTGATGGACCGAACATGATCAATATTAAAGAGTTAAAAAATTTATTAATTAAACTTAAACAATTTGATGATATAGCAAAAAATGATGCCTAAAATAACGAACATAATAGCAAGACAAATAATAGATAGCAGAGGAAATCCTACTGTTGAATGCGATATAAAATTTGAAAATTCTACCTTTGGAAGAGCTGCGGTTCCAAGTGGAGCATCTACTGGTGTGCATGAAGCTTTAGAATTACGAGATAATGATAATTCTAAATATAAAGGTAAAGGAGTTTTGAAAGCAGTAGAAAATATCAATGATACAATTTTTAATGAAATAGTTGGAAAATCATTTGAAGATATTTCTTCTTTTGATGAATTTTTATTACAACTCGATGGTACGGAAAATAAATCTAACCTAGGAGCAAATGCAACACTTGCCGCAAGTTTAGCTTTTGCAAAATGTTTAGCTTCTTCTGAAGGTCATGAACTGTATTCTTTTCTTGGTAAAGAACATACAATGAGTCTTCCAGTTCCAATGATGAATATTATTAATGGTGGATCTCATGCAGATAATGATGTTGATATTCAAGAATTTATGGTTGCTCCAATTGGTGCAAATAATTTTTCAGAAGCACTTCAATATGGATGTGAAATATTTCATTCATTAAAGTCACTTTTAAAATCAAAAGGCTTAAATACAAATGTTGGTGATGAAGGTGGATTTGCGCCTAACATAAATAGTTCTAGCGAAGTCATAGAAACTGTTTTGAAATCAGTTGAAGATGCAGGTTTTAAACCTGGAAAAGATATTTATCTATCACTTGATGTAGCATCAACTGAATTTTATAAAAATAATAAATATGATTTACAAGGAGAAAAAATTGTTTTGTCTTCTGATGAAATGATAAAATATTTAGAGAAATTGGTAAATGCTTATCCCATTTACTCTATTGAAGATGGAATGTCAGAGGATGATTGGGATGGCTGGTCTAATTTAACATCAACAATAGGAAAAAAAGTTCAGTTAGTTGGTGATGATTTATTTGTTACAAATAAAAATAGATTGCAAAAAGGTATTTTAGAGAATGCCGGGAATTCTATTTTAGTTAAAGTAAATCAAATCGGAACTCTAAAAGAAACTTTAGAGTCGATAAAATTAGCTAAAGAAAATAATTTTACTACTATAATTTCACATCGTTCTGGAGAGACTGAAGATACGACGATTGCTGATTTATCAGTTGGTGTTTCAGCAGGTCAAATTAAAACAGGATCATTATCTAGAACAGATAGAACGGCAAAATATAATCAATTATTACGTATTGAAGAAGCATTACAAGGTGAAGCAAAGTATGCTGGGTCTTCTATCTTAAATAATAATTGACAGTCTCCATCTTAAATATGCTATTTATATAGAAGATGAATAAATCATTAGTTTTAAAAAATAAATTTTATTTTTATTTTTCCTTTTTATTTACTTTTTTTCTATTTGTTTATCTTCTTTATTTTCTTGTAAATGGTGAAAGAGGATTGTTGAAATATTTCACTCTTAAAAATCTTAATGCTCAATACAATCAACAATATATGTCCTTAAAAAGTGAAAATGAATTTTATCTAGATAGAATTAAAAGATTACAACCAAATACTATAGATTTGGACTATTTAGATGAGACATTTAGGAAAGTTACTGGATTTACTTCAGAAAACGAAACGGTTATAATTATAGAATAGATTGATTTATTTGACAAAAAATCACCCTAATTATAATTAAAGATTATCATATGAAGAAACTTCAAAAAGCAGATTACATTAAAATGTATTCATTTATGCTCAAAATTAGAAGATTTGAGGAAAGAGCAGCTCAACTTTATGGAATGGGTAAAATAGGTGGTTTTTGTCATTTGTATATTGGCCAAGAAGCTGTTGTTGTTGGTATATTAATGACAATTGATAAGAATGACTCAGTTGTAACAACTTACAGAGATCATGGCCATATGATTGCTAGAGGACTAGATCCTAAGCGTATTATGGCAGAGTTGACTGGTAGAGAAGATGGCTATTCTGCTGGTAAGGGTGGTTCAATGCATATGTTTTCAAAAGAAAATAACTTTTATGGTGGGCATGGTATTGTAGGAGCTCAAGTACCAATTGGAACGGGTATAGCATTCACACATAAATATAATGGAGAAAAAAATATATGTAGAACATATATTGGTGATGGAGCAATGAACAATGGACAAGTTTTTGAAGCTTTTAATCTAGCTGCTTTATGGAAGCTGCCCGTTTTATACATTATTGAAAATAATAAATATGGAATGGGCACATCTGTAGATAGAGCGGCGGCCGGATTAGATTTGTATAAAAGAGGTGAAGCATTTGGTATTCCTGGAGAGAAAGTAGATGGAATGAATATATTTTCAGTTATAGAAGCAGCAGATAAAGCAGGTAAATATGTTAGGGAAGGGAATGGACCATATATTATAGAAGTACAAACATATCGATATAGAGGACATTCAATGTCAGATCCTGCAAAAT
Organism: uncultured Alphaproteobacteria bacterium; assembly: GCA_902597795.1. GTDB lineage: Bacteria > Pseudomonadota > Alphaproteobacteria > HIMB59 > CACPNW01. The sequence continues at coordinate 50,422 of CACJZA010000001.1, forward strand.
ATAGAACGAAAGAAGAATTAGATAATTATAAGCAAACTGACCCTATTGAAATAGTTAAAGCTGAAATATTAAAGAAAAAAATTGCAACTAATGATGAAATTGAAAAAATTAATAAAGATACGTTAGAAGAAATTAAAAATGCTGCTGAATTTGCAACCAATAGTCCTTTTCCAAAGGACAGCGAACTTTATACGGATGTTTATTTATAAATTATGAGTACAGAAATTTTAATGCCCGCATTATCTCCAACAATGACAGAAGGTAATCTGTCTAAGTGGTTAATTAAAATAGGAGATACTGTTAAAGCTGGTGATTTGATTGCTGAAATTGAAACTGATAAAGCTACAATGGAAGTAGAAGCGGTCGATGAAGGTGTTGTTCTTGATCTTTTATTTAAAGAAGGTGAAGCCAATATTCCAGTAAATAAAGCTATAGCGATTATTGGCGAACCAAATGAAAAAGTTGAAGTACAAAAAGAGGCTCCCATTGAAAATGTGATTGAAGAAAAGAAAATTGAAAAAAATATTGAGACAAAAATCGAGAATAAGAAAGCTGATATAATCCATACACCATCACCTAAAATAGAAGAAGATAGAAATTTAAGTTCAGAAGAAATTACTATGCGCCAAGCACTAAGAGATACAATGGCCGAAGAAATGAGAAAAGATAATAAAGTTTTCATACTAGGAGAGGAAGTTGCCGAGTATCAAGGTGCGTATAAAGTCACACAAGGTCTTCTTCAAGAATTTGGAAAAGAAAGAGTATTAGATACGCCTATTTCCGAACATGGATTTACCGGATTAGCAGTTGGAGCAGCATTTAAGGGATTGAGACCAATCTTAGAATTCATGACATTTAATTTTTCTATGCAAGCAATTGATCAAATTATAAATTCAGCTGCAAAAACACTTTACATGTCTGGAGGACAAATTAATTGCCCTATTGTTTTTAGAGGACCTAATGGTGCTGCGGCCCAAGTTGCTGCACAACATAGTCAGGATTTTTCTTCCTGGTATTCTCAAGTGCCAGGTTTAAAAGTCATTGCACCTTCAACTCCATATAACGCAAAAGGTTTGTTACGTTCTGCAATATCAGACCCAAATCCTGTAATTTTTCTAGAAAATGAAATTCTTTATGGGTTAAAAGGTCCTGTTAATAATGATGTTAATTTCTCAATACCTATTGGAAAAGCAAATATTGAAAAAGAAGGAAAAGATTTAACAATTGTTACTTATTCTATAATGTTACAGAAATCGAAAGAAGCGGCATTAAGATTAAAAGAGGAATACAATTTAAATGCAGAAATTATTGATTTACAAACTTTACGACCTTTAGATACTGAAACAATATTAGATTCAGTTAAAAAAACTAACAGACTAATTACTGTTGAAGAGTCTTGGCCATTTGGCAGTGTTGGTTCTGAAATTGCAAATATTGTTCAAAGAGATGCATTTGATTATTTAGACTCACCAGTGATAAAAGTTAATAGTGCTGATGTTCCAATGCCATACTCATTAAGCTTAGAAAAGTTATACCTTCCTCAAGTTGATGATATTATAAATGCTGCAAAAAAAGTAAGTTATATAAAATAAATGGCCATTAAAGTTTTAATGCCTGCATTATCTCCTACAATGTCAGAGGGTGTAATAAATAAGTGGTTAGTTAATATCGGTGACACTGTTTCAGCTGGAGATATATTAGCAGAAATTGAAACAGATAAAGCAACAATGGAAGTTGAAGCAGTTGATGAAGGAGAAATTACACATTTGATTGATACAACACCAGATAAACAAATTGCTGTTAATTCTGTCATTGCTTTAATCAATGGACGCGAAGATGAAAGATTAGAAGATTATAATAATAAAGATCAAACTGTAAGTAGTGAAGAAAAAAATCAAATTTCAGAAACACCTAAAGTTAATAATGAAGTAGATAAAAATCAAATAATAGAAAGCAGTAAAGATTTAAACACTAAACAAAATACAAATTTTGCTTCACCGTTTGTAAAAAAATTTTCTAAAGATAACAATATTGATCTAACTCTTATTAAAGGGTCTGGACCTGATGGCAGGATAATAAAAAAAGATATTCAAAATTTTGAACTTCATACTAATAATGAAAATATATCTGTAATTGAGCCTTCGAGTATTAGAAAAATAATTGCTGAAAGAACAACACAAACTAAAAATGAGGTGCCACATTTTTATCTTACTATTGAAACAAGAATGGATAAGCTGATAAATTTAAGAAAAAAAATAAATTCAAATAGTGATATCAAAATCTCGTTTAATGATCTCATTGTTAAAGCATGCGCAATGGCAATAGCGAAAAATCCACAAACAAATATTTCTTGGGTGAATGGTAAAATTCATCAATATAAAAATATCGATATTGCTATAGCGGTAGCGTTAAAAGAAGGATTGATTACACCTATTGTTAAAGAAGCTGATACAAAAGGATTAGCTGAAATCTCAACAGAAATTAAATCATTAGTAAAAAAAGCTAATCAAAATAAACTATTACCAGAAGAGTATAGCGGAGGATCTATAACTATCTCAAACTTAGGAATGTTTGGAATCACAGAATTTCAGGCAATTATTAATCCGCCACAATCAAGTATTATTGCAATTGGATCTATAATTGAAAAACCCGTTATTAACGCTGGCAGTATTGAAATAGGGTATACAATGAAATCTACCATTTCAGCAGATCATAGATCATTAGATGGTGCCGTTGCGGCAAAATTACTCAAAGATTTTAGCGATATTTTAGAAGATCCTTTCCAAATATGGTTGAATAGCTTGGATATGGAAGTTATTTAACATTCATGAGTGGACCACGTCATCCTGAGAAAGTAAAAAATAAATCTAATCCAATTCCTAAAAAACCCAGTTGGATTAGAGTAAAAGCACCAACTTCAAAATTTTTCAAAGAAACAAATAAACTCCTAAAAGATAAAAAAATTGTAACTGTATGTGAAGAAGCTGCATGTCCAAATATAGCTGAATGTTGGCAAAAAAAACATGCAACATTTATGATACTTGGAGATATATGTACTAGAGCCTGCGCATTTTGTAATATTAAAACTGGTAAACCTCATTTCATTGATCACGGTGAAGCTATAAGAATTGCTGAGTCAGTTAAGCAATTGAATTTAGAACATGTTGTAATAACTAGTGTTGACAGAGATGACCTAATAGATGGCGGGGCACTACATTTTATTAACGTAATAGATTCAATTAAATCTTTAAATCCAAGTTGCACAATTGAAATTTTAACTCCTGACTTTAAAAATAAACCTGAAGCTATAGATATTTTATCGAAAAATTTACCTGACGTCTTCAATCATAACTTAGAAACAGTGCCAAGATTATATCCATCAATTCGTCCGGGTTCACGTTACTTTGTAAGTTTGAATTTACTTAGTCAAATTAAAGAAAAAAACCCAAGTATATTTACAAAATCAGGTCTAATGGTTGGTTTAGGTGAAACTAAAGAAGAAGTTTATCAAGTAATGGATGATTTGAGAGCAGCTAATGTTGATTTTATTACTATAGGACAATACTTACCACCAACACCAAAGCACGCTAAGCTAGAAAAATTTATTACTCCTGAAGAATTTGAGGAATACAAAAAAATGGCATACGCAAAAGGATTTCTAATGGTGGCATCCTCACCACTTACTCGCTCTAGTTATCATGCATCTGATGATTTTAAAATCATGCAAGAAAATAGGAAAAATAAACTTTATTCAATTCAATGAAATCTTCAAATAGAGAGGAAATAGTCGATCACGACGCAAAAGGACTTTTTGATATTGTTTTAGATATTGAAAGTTATCCATATTTTATTCCTTGGTGTTCAGCAATGAGAATTCATTCAAAAAATAAAAATGAAATATATGCTGATATGGTCGTATGGTATAAATATTTTATGCCCCAAACTTTTGGTTCTCACGTCACTTTTGATAAAAAAAAACTTTCAATAAGTACAACTTATATTGAAGGACCTTTAAAAGACCTTAAAACTAATTGGGTTTTTGAATCATTGAAAAAAAATCAAACAAGAATTCATTTTAATGTTGAGTTTGAATTTAAACGATTTTTTCACCAAAAAATTGCTGAAGCTTTTTTTCCTTTAATTGAAAATAAAATGATAGAATCATTTAAAGTTCGTGCTGATGAAATTTTAGATTAATTGATTAATTTTGCTAAATATAAAATCTCTAGTTTTTCTCTGTATTTCCAATCGTTTTCCTTTGTATATTTTTTTGAAAACATAATTACTTTTATTAATTTTAATTCCAATATACACTAATCCTACTGGCTTAAACTTTGTCCCACCATTAGGACCTGCTATTCCAGTTGTAGAAATACAGATTTTTGTTTTTTCATTTTTGTACAGACCATTTATCATGTCCTCAGCTACTTCTTTACTTACAGCTCCAAATTTAGAGAGATTACTTTTTGAAACAGATAAATATTTAGATTTAGCTTTATTTGAATAACTAATAATCCCGTAAGAAAAAATTTTTGAAACCCCACTATATTTTGTGATTGTGTTTGCTATTAGCCCACCTGTGCATGACTCAGCCACTGAAATTGAGATATTTTTTTTAATTAATTTATCTATAACTTTTTCAATAATAGGCATTTACAATATAAAGAATTATTATTGTATATATTCCTGCTATTAAATCATCAAGAATTACACCAAAAGCCGATTTAAGTTTCCTGTCTACTATATTGGCTGGAAAAATTTTGAATATATCAAAAAAACGAAATAAAATAAAAATTAATACTATTGTTACATAAGGATTTATTATTTTAATTTGATCATAAAATATTAAAATTAAGTACACACCTAAGAATTCATCAATAACTATTATTTTTGAGTCATGTGATTGGGTGTGCGAAGAGAATTTATTAATAAATAATAAAGATAGTAAAAAAATTACAAAAAAAATAAATATAAATATTTCTAAAGAAATAATTTTGTATTCAACAATAGGAAATAATATAACTATTGATAAAAAAGATGCAAAGGTTCCTGATGGTATTAATTTAATATATCCAGCATAAGATAAAGATACAAAAAAATTAGCTAATTTTATCATCTGTTATATGAACTATTGATTCGGCTGCAATTCCTTCGCCATTACCAATAAAACCAATTTTTTCATTAGTAGTTGCTTTAATAGACACAGAGCTATTTTTAATTTTAAGTAATGTTGAAATATTTGTAATCATTTTTGAAACATATTTATTAATTTTAGGTTTTTCAGCTATTATATTTATATCTAGATTGATTACGGAATAACCTTTTTCTTTAAGTTTATTTCTACAATAAATGATAAATTTAGATGAATCTGCATTTTTCCATTTTTTTTCTGTGTTAGGAAAGTGATAACCTATATCTCTCATAGAGAGTGCACCAAAAATACTATCACAAATTGCATGCAGTACAACATCCGCATCAGAATGACCAATTAATTTAGAGAAAGGAATATCAATGCCTCCTAATTTTAATCCTTTTTTAGTTTTTTTATCAATTTGATGAATATCGTAACCAATACCGAATTTTGTTATGGGTTTTTTGTGTAAATTAAATAACTGAATATCTTCTGGATAAGTAATTTTAATATTATTTTTTTCACCTTTGATCAAATTTATTTTTATTTTTGATTTTTGTAATAGTCCTGCATCATCATTAAATTCAAAATTTTTATATTTGATATGTTCTTTTAATATTAATTTATAATTAAAACCCTGAGGTGTTTGTATATTGATTGCTTTTGTTTCCAATTTACTATTCTTTATTAACTGTCTGTCGTTATATTCAACATATGGAATTGCATTAGTATTTTTGCTTAATTTGGATAAAATTTTTTTAATTAATTTATTACTGCATAAAGGACGTGCAGAGTCATGAATTAATACATTTTTAATTTTAAATTTTTTTAAATTTTTTAAAGCATTAAATGATGAAATTTGTCTTGTAAGCCCAGGTTTTGAATAGGTAATTTTTATTTTCTCAGAAACAGCCTTATGATTAAAGTAAGTCTTTTGATATTTTTTATCTATTGAAATATTAATAATATCAAAGTTTGATAAATCTAAATTTGAAATAAAATAATTTAAAAAATTTGTATTCCCAATTTTTAAGAATTGTTTTGGAATTTTTTGACCAAATCTCTTTCCTTTTCCACCAGCTAGAATTACAAGTGCATTTTTCATCATTTTAATTTATATACTATACTATTTTACTATCATTATTTAAAAACTAACTAAAGTATACTGTGTTTAACCTATCAAAATTACTTAAATCTATTCATCTTTCAAGATTATCTTTTTATTTTTTAATCTTTTTAATCATATTGAGTTTTTCGATCACATTCTACTTAATGCTTCCAAATAACGATCTAGTAAAAGATCCAAGAAGACTACAATTTTTTTTATTGGCGGATGTAATTTTTGTCATTTTATTGATTTCCATAATTATTAGACAAATTGTTCTGATTTTAGTGAGAAGAAGAAAAAGTTATGATGAATCTCGATTATATATAAAATTTGTAAATTTATTTGCTGCAATGGCTTTAGGACCAGCGATTGGTTTGGTTATTATAACATCATTATTCTTTAATTTAGAATTAAGAACTTGGTATGGAGATGCTGTAAGGGATGCGGTTGTAAATTCTAATATCGTAGCAAGAAATTATGAAAATGAAATACAGGCAGAAATTGTGTCTGATACTCAGTTAATTATGAGAGAGATATTAAAAGTTTCTCAAAATAATGAGGTAAATATTCAATCAATTAGAACAGCTTTAAGTGAATTTATTAATTTAAGAACTATTTCAAGTATTTATATTTTTAATACGGAAGGAAATATATATTTAAGTTTAAAAGATCCTGATAATAAAAATTTTTCAGTGCCATCAAATGAAATATTTAAGATTGTTAATCAAAATCGTGTTTATATTTTTCAATTAAATAAAAATTCAATCACTGCTTATAAAAAAATAAATTTTTTAAATGATGTTTACATGCAGGTTAATAGAAATCTAAATACTAATATTTGGGATCATATTAGCGCTACAAAAGAGGCATTTGAAATTTATACCATCAAAGAAGAGGAAAGTTCAGGAATTCAAATAACTTATTCAATGATATTTGTTCTTTTCTCCATTTGTTTTATATTAGTGGCTATTTTGATTGGATTTAATTTAGCTAGTAATCTTAGTAAACCAATTACAAACTTAATCAAATCAGCGAATAAAATATCAGAAGGGAATTTTGATGCTAAAGTTAGTGAGGCAGATCAATTTCAAGAGATAAAAATATTACTATCGTCTTATAATAAAATGATTTCTGAAATTGAGAATAAACAAAATGAGTTAATATCAAAAAGTCAAGAAGATGAAGAAAAAAGAATTTTTATAGAGGCGATCTTAAGTCTTTTAACAATAGGTGTAATTTCTTTAGATAAAAATTTTAATATTTTGTTATACAATAAAACTTTAACAAAACTGTTTAGAAGTACTAAAACTTTTAAAATAAATGAAAATTTTCTATCCTATTTCCCTGAATGGAAAAAAATATTTGAGAATTTTGAAACCTCAAATAAAGTATTATTAAATTTTCAATACGATTTTACATTATATGATGATCAGAGGAATTTTAATATCAGAGTCATTAAAGAGATTAATGATAATAAAATCGAGGGATATGTTGTTGCTCTAGATGATGCTACATCTTTAATTTTAGCAGAAAAACATGCTGCTTGGTCTGATATAGCAAGAAAGATAGCACATGAAGTTAAAAATCCTCTCACCCCTATTAAACTTTCTGCTGAAAGAATAGAAAAGAAATTTTTAGATGCAAAAACAGATAAAGAAGATATTTCACTTTTAACTAGAACAATATCAAGGCAAGTTGATGATATTGGAAAGTTAGTTGATGAATTTTCATCTTTTGCGAGAATGCCTGAAGCAGAAATTAAGCTTGATAATCTATCAAAATGTTTAGAAGAAGCATATCTTTTATATTTCAACACAAGGAAGGATATAAAACTTAATTTAATTAAACCTAAAAATGATATTTATTTTCATTTTGACACTCTTCAAATATCAAGATGTTTCAGTAACTTAATTAAAAATGCTATTGAAGCTGTGGAAAAAATACCTAACCCTGCAGTCGAAATATTAATGGCTACTGATGCTAAAAATATAAAAATTGAGATAAAGGATAATGGTGTGGGAATTGATGAAAAAATGTTGAGTAAAATATTTGAGCCTTATTTTACAACTAAAACAAAAGGAACTGGTCTTGGATTATCTATTGTAAAAAGAATTATTGAAGATCATGGCGGTAAAATTAAAATTGAGAAAAATAAAAATATGGCAGGAACAACATCACTAATTAATTTTGAATATAATGTATAAAGTATTAATTATAGATGATGAAAAAGATATTTGTTTTCTTATTTCAGAAATTTTAAAAGATGAAAAATATAATACCTCAATTGCACTCAATTCAGATGAAGCAATTAGTAAATTCAATGAAATTAAACCCGATTTAGTTATTTTAGACGTATGGCTATCTAACAGTAAATTAGACGGTATTGAAATTTTAAAAGAATTCAAATCGATTAATAAAAATATTCCAATTATTATTATAAGTGGTCATGGTACTGTTGATCTTGCAGTAAAGTCTATAAAAAATGGAGCATACGATTTTTTAGAAAAGCCATTCAATAGTGATAAATTAATTATTCTTACTAAGAGAGCTATAGAAAGCTCGTCATTATTAAATGAAAATAAAAATTTAAAAGATACCTTAATAAAAACAATACCATTAATAGGAAATTCAGAGTTTATTAAAAAAATTAACAAACATTTGAATGAGCAAAGCTCAAGTAATTCTAGATTATTAATTGAAGGACCATTTGGAACAGGAAAAAAACATTTCACAAATTTAATACATCAAAATTCACAATATAAAGATAAGCTTCCTATATCAATTGATTTTAAAAAACTAACAAATGAAGCATTGGATAATATGTTTGTAGAAAATAAATATGCAATAAATGAAAATATTTTTTATCGATCAAACAATAATACATTAATACTTCTCAACATAGAAACACTGCCAAATATTTATCAAAAAAAACTTTTAAATTTTCTTGAAAACAATAAATTTTTTGAAGATCTTGATATTAAATTTAATCATAAAATTATTACAATTACTGAAAAAAATTTAGAATTAGAAATTGAAAAAGGTAATTTTATTAAAAGGCTATATGATAGAATTTCAACAGACTTTATAAATTTTAAATCTCTTTCTGAAAGGAGAGATGATGTTCTTCCAATTCTTGATTTTTATTTAAATGAAAAAAGTGGAGGAAATCTAAATTTTAAATTTTCTTCAGGTGCTTTAACCAAATTACAAATGTATGATTGGCCTGGAAATATATCTCAATTAATCAACTACGTAGAGAAAAGTCTAATACTTAATCAAGATCAGAATATAAAAGAGTTAGAGGTTGATGATTTAGCTCTTCAAATGGGAGATGATACTGCCTCAAATTCTTCAAACAATTCTTTGGATTTGTCTTTAAAAGAGGCAAGATCAGAGTTTGAAAAAAATTATTTAATATCGCAAATTAAGCGATTTAATGGTAATATAACAAAAGTTTCTGAATTTACAGGAATGGAAAGAACTGCTCTTTATAGAAAATTTAAATCACTAGATATAAAAGTAGAATAACTAATTAATGAGAACAATTATTTGTGGAGCTGGAGACGTTGGATATAGCATAGCTGATAAACTATCACGTGAAAATTTTGAAGTAACAGTTATTGATGAAGATGAAAATAGATTAAATAAAGTATCTGAAACTTTAGATGTCAAAACAGTTAATGGTATTCCAAGTATGCCATCAGTTTTAGAGAGTGCCGGTGCAAATGACTGCGAAATACTAATTGCAGTTACCAAGAGCGATGAAACTAATATGGTTACCTGTCAAATTGGCCATTCTTTATTTAAAATAAAAAAGAAAATTGCAAGAATAAGACAACAAGATTATTTAAAAAATGATTGGAAAAATTTATATAATGATGAAAATTTCCCAATAGATGCAATTATTTCTCCCGAACAAGAAGTTGCTAAGGGTATTTTTAGAAGATTAATTTCTCCTGGCACAATAGACATGGTTGAATTATCAGATAAAAAATTGAAATTAATTGGATTAAAATGTGAAGATAATTTTTTACATTCAGGTCTATCTGTAAGAGAATTATCAGAAAAATTTCCTGATTATTTAGCTAACATAATGTTTATTTTTAGAGGTGATCAAAAATTTACTGTAAATTCTTCAACTAAAATTGAAAAAAAAGATACAATCTTTCTAGTTGTGGAAACTGATAATTTGACAGATGTGTTATCTGAATTTGGCCATCAAGAATTGCAGGCAAAAAAAGCTGTAATCATCGGTGGTGGAAATATAGGATTTTCCCTTGCTCAATTAATTGAAAATTCTGAAACATTTATAAAAACTGAACTCATTGAAGCTAATAAAGAACGCGCAGAATTTCTTGCCTCAAATTTAGAAAATATCACAGTAACATGTGGAGATGGACTGGACAATCAGATACTTGAAGAGGTAAACATATCAGATTCAGGCTACTGTATATCAATTACAGAAGATGATGAAGTTAATATACTATCATCTTTACTAGCTAAAAGAGCAGGAGCTGATACATCTATAACTTTGATTAATAATAGTAATTATTCATCTTTGTTGTCTAATATTGGTGTTGATATGACCATAGATCCAAAAATAATAACAATTTCTAAAATTTTAGAAAAGGTTAGAGGTGTAAAAATAAGAAACGATTATTCTATAGGCGAAGGTTTTGGAGAAGTAATAGAGGCAGATATTCAGTCAGAATCATTTCTTTGTAATAAAAATCTTAAAGAGTTAGAATTGCCAAAAGGTATACGTATTGGGTCAATTGTTAGAGATAAAAAAATAATAATACCTAATAGTCAAACTGTTTTTAAAGAGAATGATGATGTTGTTTTTTTTGCAGAAACAAACTGCATAAAAAAACTAGAAAAACTTCTATCAAAAGTTTAATCTAATGCCAAATTTTGCTTTTATAAATAACAAATTTGTCAATTTTAAATCTGCAAAAATTCATATAGAGGATAGGGGATTGCAATTTGCTGATAGTGTTTATGAAGTTATCGCAGTTTTGGAGAATAATTTAATTGATTTAGATTTTCATCTTAAGAGATTAAAATATTCCCTTCGTGAATTAGATATTAAATTTACAATCAATAAAAAAAATCTAAATAATATTTTTCTCAATCTAATAAATAAAAATAAAACAAGAAATGGTATAATATATTTACAAATTACAAGAGGTATTCAATTTAGAGAACATAAATATCAAAAAAATTTAATCCCAACTTTGATTGTATACACAAGAAATAAAAGTTTCAATTTACCTGGAAAAAAATTTGTAGGAGTAAATACAATTACTTTCCAAGATCTTCGATGGAAAAGACGTGATATTAAAACAGTAAATTTACTTCCAAATATTATAGCAGCAAATATTGCCAAAAAGAAAAACGCTTATGAAGCAATTTTAATACAAAATGGAAAAGTAACTGAGGGCACATCATCTAATATTTGGATTATAAAAAGAAATAATTTAATAACTCATCCAGCTAACTCAGATATTTTAAAAGGAGTAACTAGAACATCTCTCTTAAAAATTATAAAAAAAACTAAACTTAAATTAGTAGAAAAACAATTTACCCATAAACAATTATTTAATGCAGATGAAGTATTTTTAACGAGTTCTGGAAGTTTTATTACTCCTATTTTAAAAATTGATAATAAAAAAATTAATAACGGTAAAATTGGTAACATCACATTGAAACTTGCAGAAATGTATACTGAAGCATGTATCAATGGATAATATAAAGCAAGAGGACATAGAGGAGATTTGTTTTAATGTAAGTCAAAATATTATCTTGCCAAAATTTAAAAATTTATCAGACAATGAAATTAACTATAAAAATGGATCTGATTTAGTAACAGCAGCTGATATAGAAGCAGAAAAAGAATTAAAAAAAAATTTGTTAAAAATTTTACCTACTTCAAATTTTATAGGTGAAGAGGAATATTCTAGAAATGAAAATATATTAAATTTTTATAATGAAGACGCATATTGTTGGACTGTTGACCCAATAGATGGAACAACAAATTTTGCTAATGGTAGACATAAATTTGCAATTATGATAGCCTTAACATTTAAAGAAAAAATTTTACGCTCTTGGATATATAAGCCACTTGAAAAAATTATGTGCTCCGCTATTGTTAATGAGGGTGCTTACATTAATGATAATAAAATTATAACAAAAGGGACTAATATAATTGAAGAAACTATAGGATCTATAAGCACCAAGTATTGGGAGCCAGGATTTAAAGATAAATTAAAAATCTTTAAAAATATTTTTAAAGAAATTAATTCTTATAGATGTATTGGCTTTGAATATATAGACATAGGTATTGGGATTAGAAATTTTGCTATTTTATCGAAATTATCACCTTGGGATCATATTCCAGGCATTCTTTTTATCAGAGAAGCAGGTGGTGCAGACTTAGATTTTGATAAAAATAAATATGACTTTACAAAAAAGAATAAGAATTTAATTGTAAGTAATTCAGAAGATTTGAATTTAAAAATTTTAGAAAAATTAGGAGAATATTCATGAGTATTGAAAATGTTTCTTTTATAGGCTTAGGCGTAATGGGTTATCCAATGGCGGGCTATCTTCAAAATAATGGTTATAATGTAACTGTATATAATCGAACAACTGCTAAGGCAGAAAAATGGGTAGAAGAATATAAAGGTAGAATGGCTAAAACTCCTGGTGAAGCTTCTCAAAATTCTGAGATTGTTTTTATGTGTGTTGGACGCGATGAAGATATTATTGAAGTAATGGAAGGTGAGGATGGAATTCTTTCAAAAGTAGCTGAAGGATCAATTATTGTTGATCACACAACAGCTTCCGCAGAGTTAGCAAGAAATTATTATCAAAAACTTAAAAATAAAAAATTAAGTTTTCTTGATGCTCCTGTATCCGGTGGTCAAGCAGGTGCACAAAATGGCGTTCTTTCAATTATGATAGGCGGCGATGAAAAAGTTTATAATACTGTTAAACCAGTTCTCACATCTTATGGCAAAGCAGTTGAACTAATAGGTCCATCTGGATCAGGCCAAATAGCTAAAATGATAAATCAAATTTGTATTGCAGGCTTAGTTCAAGGTTTATCAGAAGCAATGGCTTTTGGAAAAAAATCAAATGTAGATATGGAAAAAGTCCTTAGTGTTATATCCAAGGGTGCAGCTCAATCATGGCAAATGGAAAATAGATATAGAACTATGCTTGATGGAAAGTTTGATTATGGTTTTGCAGTTGATTGGATGCGCAAAGATTTATCTATTTGTTTTAATGAAGCTAATAAAAATGGTGCAATTCTTCCTGTTACAAAAATAGTTGATAAGTATTATGAAGAAGTTCAAAAAAATGGTGGCAATAGATTTGACACGTCATCTTTAATGACGCTAGTTGATAAATAGTGGTTAATAAATATTTCTTAGCTATTATTTTATTAATTGCCTCGTCTTTTTTTTGGTCTGGAAATTTTTTTGCTGGTAAAATTGCATATAATACGGATTTGTCACCGTTTAAATTAAGTTTTTTTCGATGGACTTTGGCTTTTATTATACTTTTACCTTTTACGTATCAGGAGATAAAAAAAAATTTAAAATATTATAAAGAAAATTTTTTATTAATTAGTTTGGTTGCATTTCTTGGTGTAACAATCTTTAATTCCTTTACTTATATATCATTACAAACAACACTCGTAATTAATTCTGCTCTTATGAATTCTGTGACACCAGTTCTAATAATTGGTTTTTCATGGTTAATATTTAAAACCAAGACAAGTTTACTTCAATTTATTGGAATATTTTTATCTGTTATTGGTGCATTTTGTATTATTTTAAAAGGGAATTTAAATAATCTTTATTCTTTTCAATTTACAAGTGGTGATATTTGGATGTTTATTGCTGCGCTTTCATGGTGTGTGTATTCAGTTCTATTAAGAAAAATTGATAAAGATCTCTCTCAACTTGCAACTTTAGAAGTACTTATATTTGTTGGATTAATCTTTCTCATACCTCTATATTTAATAGAGTCTTCAAATTCTACTTTTATTCCCTATAATAGTACTGATTACTTAATAATTATTTATGTTGCCATATTTGCAAGTATTGTTTCTTTTTTTTCATGGAATATGGGAGTCTCAATTATAGGCGCTAACAGAGCTGGATTGTTTTTACATTTAATACCTGTATTTAGTTCAATTTGGGCAATAAGTTTTTTGGGAGAACAATTTGCTTTATTTCATTTAATTGGAACTATATTTATATTATTAGGAATAATACTCTCGAACTTAAATTTTATATATGTCAAAGATAATTAAAACAGATCAAGAATGGAAATCTCTTCTTACAGAAGATGAATATTATGTAACAAGGCAAAAGGGGACAGAACCTCCTTTCTCTGGTAAAAATTTTGAAATTATAAATGGTGGTATTTTTAAATGTAAATGCTGTGGTAATGAATTATTTAATAGTTCAACAAAATATGATTCTTATTGTGGGTGGCCAAGTTTTTTTGAACAAATATCACCTGAAGCAATTAAAACAGAGACTGATAGATCGCATGGAATGGTGCGTATTGAAATCATGTGTGCCAAATGTGATGCTCATTTAGGCCATGTCTTTGATGATGGACCAGAGCCTACTGGCAAAAGATACTGTGTAAATTCTCTTTCTATTAATTACGAAGAGTTTGAATAATACTTTTTATACACTCCTATTTTCATCGATAGGACATGCGCTTATGCATATGTTTGCAGCGTTTTATTTTGTAATAGTTCTGACGATAGAAAAAGAATGGAATATTTCTTATGATCAATTAATTAGATTATGGTCTCTTGGAGCTCTACTAGTTGGTTTAGGAGCAATTCCTTTTGGTTGGTTAAGTGATAAATGGTCTCGTTCAGGAACAATGACAATTATGTTTATTGGAATGGGATTAGCTTCAATATTATGTGGTTTAAGCACATCAGTTTCTTTTTTATTTTTTTCATTATCGCTTCTTGGACTTTTCTGTTCAATATATCATCCTGTCGGTATTCCTTGGGTGATTCATGCAGCTAGCAAACAGGGAAGAGCGCTTGGTGTAAATGGTATTTTTGGTGGGGTAGGGATAGGCTCTGGAGCATTTGTAGCTGGTACTCTAACCGAATTACTAAATTGGCAACTAGCATTTATATTACCTGGCTTGATCTCTATTGTTATAGGATTTTATCTTATCTACTTAATTTTAATTGATAAAATATCTTATAAAAATTATTTTATTAAAAATGATGATCAGGATCATTCCCGTAATGAAATGATTTTAATTGCATTAATAATGCTATTATCAATGTTTGCCCTTGGATTATCTTTTCACAATACACAAACAGCCTTACCAAAAGTTTTTGAAATACGTATTGGTAATATAAACTCTATTCAAATTGGATTTATGATTGCAATTATCTATTTTATTTCTGGTGCTACAACATTTGTTGGAGGCTTACTTGCTGATCGATTTAATTTAAAAACCATTTACTTAATTGGTATTTTTCTTCAGTTTCCCTGCTACCTAAGTATAGCTTACATATCTGGTTACTCTATAGTATTATTATGTATTCTAGCTGCCGTATTTAATGCTAGTATTTTGCCTACAGAAAATCTTCTACTTGGAAGGTTTACACCTCAAAAGTATCATGGTGTTGTATACGGAATAAAGTTTATTCTTGCATTTGGCTCAGGACCAATTTCGGTATTTTTAATTTCAGAAATATACTCCATAACTTTAGAATTTACTTATTTATTTTTAATTAATGCAATAATGATGGCTATAGTTTCAATTTTTATTACTTTCTTACCCATTCACAGTAATCAAAAAATAGCTACTTAGGATTAGATTTTATCTCTTCAAGATAAAAAATAACTTCATTAAATTTTTCATCAGGTATATCTTTATACGTCATACCAAAATAAATTTTTACCTCTAATGCAACATGCGCATAAGGATTTCTACCCTTTGGATGATTAGGATGATCAGGTAATTTTCCTTTTAAAAAATCACCAGTTTCTTGAATTAATTTCCAAATTTTAGATGCGTTTTCTTTATTCAATTTATCTAGCTAAAGCACCCATTGGATCCCAAGGTGCAAGCGCTACTGGTTCCATATCTAAGTATTTTAAAAGTCTTTTGTTTAGATATTTTTTATCAATGACAACTTCATAGGTATATTCATCAAACCATTCATCGGTCATCATCATATATCCTTGATTACCACTTTTCGTTCCCCAGCTATTTTCAATTTTCCATTTAGTAGTATTTCTTTTTTTAATATCGACACCTGTTAAAAGCATGGCATGAGTCATTTCACTATCACCGTACTCTAAACGAGTCTGTTTATTCATCTTAAATGAAGTTTGAAAAACATTTTCATAGTCATAAATTCCCATATCAAGTACACCCATATCACGACTAAAACGTTTTCCAACATCACAACCAAACCATACAGCTTCATTGTTTTTTATTGAGTCCATCGCAGATTTTTTTAATTCTTTAATATCTACATTTAAATATTTAATAATCTGCCCTTCAAAAACATTACCAAGATATTCAACCGTGTACATTGTATTAAATTTTTTATTGCTCATTGGAGCATGAATTAAGCAAACTTTATCTTTAATATTTATATCTGCATATTTTTTGCAGAAATCAATAGGTGTCATTTCAGAAATGACAATGTGTCTATTATCTTTATTTCTAGTAGACCAATTGATAACATCTGGTGGTTGACCAAGAAACATTGCTAGTAAATTATAAATTGTTTCCATCATGTCTTTTTTTAGAGCCGCAGAATTTTTAGCTGGTTTCTTTCTTAGTATAGAAGCAAACTCTCTTAATTTATGCGTAAGAATATAATTCATAGCACCAGATTTACTGCTATGATTTGTTTCAGGCATTACGTCTTTAGGTACTGCACCGTACTTGTTGATTAAGTTTACAAACATATCCCACTGTCCGCCATCTTGAACAGGTGCTTTTAAAAGATGAGTAATTAATCTACTGTCATATGATTCATCTCTTGATTTGATAATATTCTCTAAAAAATAGTTTGCTTTCTCTAACTTATCCCAAAACATGAAATAATTTTGTGAAAACTCAAATGTATTTAGCTCAAGGCTATCAACAACTTGTAAGCGCATAAGATTTAAACCTGCAAATCCCCAACATCTACCTGATGCCATTTGGTTTGTAGCAGGTAGTTCTTTTTTTATTAGATTAGAAAAATTATGATTGATTTGACTAAAGTTTTCCCAATTGAGTGCAACATTGGCTAAATCATTTTTAATTAATGCATTTCTTGATGCTGTATTTTTATTATTTCTTAGAAATTTATTTTTGAAAGTTTTGATTGTTGAAAGAGATATATTTTTTGCCATATTCTCTATTTAAAACTATTTCAGCTTAATTCAATTCTTAACTGTTTTTTTCTTTTTTTTGAGACCCATTTTAGCTTTTCTTTCATCAATTAATCTAATGGCATCTTCTAGTTTTAAGCTATGAATTGTTTGATCACCAAGAATTGATGCATTTATTTTTCCACATTTTACATATGGTCCAAATTTCCCATCATGAGCAGTAATGTTTTTCTTTTCAGTTGGATGCTCTCCAAATGTTTTTAACGTCGCATTACCTCTCTGTGTAGGTTTAGCTATTAATTCAATGGCTCTTTCAAGTTCAATATCAAGAATATTATCTGTTTTTTCAAGAGCTTTATATTTTTTATCATGCAGAATATAAGGTCCATACATTCCAATACCTGCGCTAACCGTTTTATTTGTTTCAGGATGAAAACCTAATTTACGAGGTAATCCTAGAAGTTGAATAGCTGTGTTTAATCCTATTTCATCTGGTTCAAAATTCTTAGGAATAGAAACTCTTTTCGGTTTCTTTTCTTTTGTTCCTTCACCGACTTGCATATAAAATCCATAAGGACCTTTTCGAAGAGTAATCATTTCTCCTGTTTCAGGATAAATACCAATTTCTTTTGGCCCGCTAAGTGCAGCACCATCTTTATCGTTTAATTGATTAAACTGAACTGTATATTTGCAATCAGGATAATTAGAGCAGCCAATAAATCCTCCAAACTTTCCAACTTTAATTCCTAATCTTCCATTATCACACGTTGGACATTTTCTTTTTTCATCTGCTCCGTTTGGTGGAAAGAAATGTGGACCTAGCGCTTCATCTAATACATCAATCACTTCTCTATTTGATTTGCCTACAGTTTCATCACAAAGTTGTTTAAATGTTTCCCAAAATTTTCTTAGAACCTCTTTCCAATCAAGCTTACCATCAGATATCTCATCAAGTTGATTTTCAAGATCAGCAGTAAAATCATATTCCACATATTGATTGAAATATTTCTCTAAAAATATAGAAACTATTCGTCCTCTATCATGAGGATTAAAACGTTTTTTATCTAAAATTACATAATCTCTATCTTGTAGAACTTTAATAATAGACGCATAAGTAGAAGGTCTGCCAATACCAAGTTCTTCGAGTTTTTTAACTAAGCTTGCTTCAGTATAACGAGGGGGAGGGGAGGTAAAATGTTGTATCTTTTCAACTTCTTTTAAATTTAAATTCTCTCCCTCACTCATGGCAGGAAGAATTGTTTCTTTTTCTTCATCTTTATCATCATCTTTAGCTTCTTGATAAACTTTATACATCCCAGGAAACTTAATTGTTGATCCATTTGCTCGTAAAACAATTTTTTTATCTTCGTTTGTAATATCAACAGCTACTTGATCTAATACAGCACTCGCCATTTGTGAACTTACTGCTCTTTGCCAAATAATTTCATATAGCTTGTATTCTTCTAAAGTAATGTATTGCTTAATATCTTTTGGTGTTAGGTAAATATTTGTTGGTCTAATACATTCATGTGCTTCTTGGGCATTTTTAGCCTTCGATTTATAAACTCTTGGCGCTTCTGGCAAATAGTTTGCACCATAATTATCTGTAACAAAACCTCGAACTTGGTTGATGGCTTCTTTTGACATGACGACACTGTCTGTTCGCATATAAGTTATTAAGCCAGTTGTTTCTCCTTTAATATCTGTTCCTTCATAAAGGCGTTGAGCTGTACGCATTGTTTGGCTCGCGCTGAGACCAAGTTTACGACTAGACTCAATTTGCATTGTAGATGTAGTAAAAGCAGGATAGGGATTTCTTCTAGCTTCTTTTTTCGTAATATTTCCAACAGTGAAAGTAGAATTTTTAATATCATTAAAAATTTTTGTCGCCTCACTCTCATTTTTAATATCAAGCTTATCTACTTTATTCCCATCATAAACTGTAAGTCTGGAATTAATGATTTTATCTTCTTTATTTCTAAACTCGCCTTGTAAAGACCAATATTCCTGTGGAATAAATTTTTCTATTTCAAGTTCTCTCTCACTAATTATTCTTAAGGCGACAGATTGAACTCTACCTGCTGATTTTGAACCTGGTAATTTTCTCCATAGCACTGGAGAAAGTGTAAAACCGACAAGAAAATCTAGAGCTCTTCTTGCAAGATAAGCATTTACTAAATTTTCATCTATTTCTCTTGGCTCTTTAAGACTATCAAGAACTGCATTTTTTGTAATTTCATTGAATGTAACTCGGTGAATATTCAATTTTGAAAGTGATGAATTATCTCTAAGTAGTTTTTCTACATGCCAAGCTATGGCTTCACCTTCACGGTCGGGGTCAGTTGCTAGATATAAATTTTCAGATTTTTTTGCAGCATCTGTTATTTCTTTTATCACTTTTTTTCCACGATCACTGGTTTCCCATTTCATTTGGAAATCATTTTCAGTATCTATTGCATCATTTTTTGCTGATAAATCTCGGACATGCCCAACACTTGCTAGAACTTTGAAGTCAGAGCCTAAATATTTATTAATAGACTTTGCTTTCGATGGTGATTCAACAATTAATACATTCATAAATTTGGGCCCCAAATTTCAGTTAAAAGATAATTCGTCAAGAAATTTTAAAAAAAAGTATATTTTTACTTGGATAATTTAATTTTACTTTCAGTTTTGTTTATGAGTCTTTTAATGTTTTCTGTGTGTTTAAGATAAATAATTAAAGTTAAATAAATAAAGAAAATTAGAATATAAAAATTAAAATTAATAAAAGTATAATATGCTGGAGCTACTAAAATTCCAATTAAAGATCCAAGAGAGGAGTATTTACTTACAAAAGCAGTAACAAGCCATACTAATAAAAATAAAATTGCAATATAAGGATTAAAACCAAATAAAAAGCCAATATACGTTGCAACGCCTTTTCCACCTTTGAATTTTAACCAAACAGGATAGATGTGACCTAATATGGCAAAGTGACAGAGAAGTATTTTATTCAATAAAGAAATATCATGAAAATACATTTGTAAAATGAGGAATGGAAGAAAGCCTTTAAAAATATCAAAACAAAGAACAATGAATGCTAAAAATTTATTTCCTGTTCTTAAAACATTTGTTGCACCTACATTTCCAGAACCAACCTTTCTAATATCTCCCAAGCCAAATAATTTTGTAAAAATCAATGCAAAGGGTAATGATCCTATTACATAAAACAATATGATTAATGATAAACTACTTACTAAAGTCATCTCTGTTTTTAATTATTAAGTCTAAGCATGCCATTCGTACTGCAACACCCATAGCGACCTGTTCTTGTATTAAGCTTCTCGTGATGTCATCAGCAAGTTTGGAGTCTATTTCTACTCCACGGTTCATTGGACCTGGATGCATAACGAAAGCATTTTTTTTTGCATATTTAAGTTTATTGTAATCTAAACCATACTTTTTAAAATAAGTCTTTTGATTTGGCATTATTTTTCCAACTATTCTTTCTTTTTGAATACGTAGCATCATAACAATATCACAATTCTGTAATCCCTTTTTCATTTCCGTATAAACGCTCACAGGTAGTTTATTTAAACTTTTTGGTAACCATTCTTTAGGCCCAATAACATTTATTTTTGCACCTAACTTTGATAGTATGATTATGTTTGATCGAGCAACACGGCTATGTAAAATATCCCCGCATATAGCAATTTTTAATTTTGAAAAATTTTCAAATTTATTTTTTATAGTAAGTGCATCTAATAACGCTTGTGTAGGATGCTCATGACTACCATCACCAGCGTTAATTACTGACGCATCTACAGTTTCTGAAATTTTTTTACTAATTCCTCCCTCTGGATGTCTGACAATTAAAACATCAGGATTCATTGAATTAATTGTAGTCATAGTATCGAGTAAGGTCTCACCTTTGTTAATAGAACTATCTTTTACAACTACATTAATGAGATCTGCTCCTAGCCTTTTAGCAGCAACTTCAAAACTTGTTCTTGTTCTTGTTGAATCTTCAAAAAAAAGATTAAATATTGTTCTTCCTTCTAGAACATTAATTTTTTTAATTTTCCTTTTATTAAAAGTTATATATTTTTTAGATTCATCTAAGATGTGCTCAATTTCTTTCTTGGTTAAATCAGCTGTTTCTACTAAATGAATTTTTTTAAAAATATTTTTACTTCTTTTTAATTTGATATTTGTTTTTAAAGAAATCGATGAATAATATTTTAAAGCTATTTTTTCTGCATCTTTAAGAATTCTTGAACCTGTAGATGACCTGATCGCTTTTAATTTTGGCAATTTCACTTTCATTTGCCAATATTTTGAATTTTCTCTTTTATATAATTTTATATGTCCTGATTTAAGTAACTTTGAATTCATATGTGCTAATAATGTGTAAGTGTGTGTAAACTAATTTATTAATTATTTCTATATCTATCTAAATATCCTTGTAAGATATAAGCAGCCGATTGTTGATCAAGTTTGCTTTTTATCTTTGTTTTACTTAAATCGGCTTTTCTCATTTCTTTAAAAATTACATCTGATGAAAATCTTTCATCCCAAAGAGCTGTAGGTTTGTTAAAAAAGGTTTGAAGATTAATATTAAAATCTCTTACTAATTGGCTTTGTTTGTTTTCACTATTATCCAGGCTTATCGGAAGACCAAGAATAAATCCACCAATTTCATACTCTTTCAAAATATCTTTCATGATAATTAAATCTTTATTAGTTCCTTTTCTTTGTATAATTGAAAGAGGTGTAGCGATTATTTTTGATCTATCGCTTACTGCAACACCAATCGTTTTAGTTCCTAGGTCTAGACCTACAAGTATTTGTGATGTATTAAGGCCATCGATTAAATTATTTTGATCATTCATATAATGGAGCTCATAAATTGAAGATTGATAAAAATACAATAAATAAAATTGCTCGTCTATCTAGAATAAAGTTAGATGATAAAGAATCTGAAGATTATATTAAGGATCTTAATTCCATTTTAGATTGGGTAGAGCAGTTAAATGAAGTAAATACTGAAAATGTAGAACCGTTAAGTAACATTTCATCATCAATTTTACCTAAAAGAGAAGATGTATCTAATGATACTAATTCTAGTGAGGAAATTCTTGAAAATGCTCCTGATAAACTCGAAGGTTTTTTTGCAGTACCAAAGGTAGTAGAATAATGTCTAAATCATCTTTGAAACAAACATTAAAAGATCTCGATACAAAAAAAATATCAATAAGAGAATTAAATCAGGATTATTTAAAAAGAATTAAGGAAAAAGAAAACTTAAATGTATTTATTCATTTTAGTGAAGAGAATGTTTTAAAGCAGGTAGATAACTTAGAGAAAGATAATTCAACAAAAAAATTAAAAGGTATTCCGATTGCAATCAAGGATCTATTTTGTACTAAAAGTATGCCTACAACCGCAGCTTCAAAGATTTTAGAAAATTTTAATCCGACTTATGAATCATTTGTTACTCAAAAATTATTAGATGAAGGATCTATTTTTGTTGGTAAAACAAATCTTGACGAGTTTGCAATGGGCTCAGCAACTAATACAAGTTTTTTTGGCAATACAATCAATCCTTTATCAAAAGATAATAAGCCTTTAGCTCCTGGCGGATCTTCTGGTGGTTCCGCAGCCGCAGTTGCTGCAGATTTATGCTTAGGTGCAACTGGAACAGACACAGGTGGATCAATAAGACAGCCAGCTAGCTTTTGTGGTGTTGTTGGTATCAAACCAACATATGGTTTATGTTCACGATGGGGTATAGCTGCATTTGCATCTAGTTTGGATCAAGCAGGAATTTTTTCTCATAATGTTGAAGATGCATCAATATTATTACAATCAATCGCTGGGTTTGATCAAAGAGATAGTACAAGTGCTAAAGTAGATATTCCAAATTATTTTGAAAAGTTAGATGATGATCTAAATGGGAAAACTGTTGGTATACCAAAAGAGTATTCTATTGATGGTACACCAATGGAAATAAATCAGATATGGGAAGATGCTATCAAAGTTTTAGAAAAAAAAGGTGTTAAAATTAAAAATATTTCACTTCCTCATACTAAATATGCACTTCCTACTTATTATATAATTGCTCCTGCTGAAGCTTCCTCAAATTTAGCTCGTTATGATGGAGTAAAGTATGGTTTTAGATCTGATGAAATTAATTCTCTTGATGATATGTATGAAAATACAAGAGCTCAAGGTTTTGGAAGAGAAGTAAAAAGAAGAATTTTAATAGGAACATACGTATTATCTGCAGGCTATTATGATGCATATTATCTTAAAGCACAAAAGGTGAGAAAATTAATAGCCAATGATTTTAATGAAGCTTTTAAAGAATGTGATTTTATAGTTACTCCTACTGCACCAAGTGCTGCATTTCCCTTAAATGAAAAACAAAATGATCCTATCAAAATGTATTTAAATGATGTGTTTACGGTTCCTGCTTCTTTAGCAGGCCTACCAGGTATTTCTATTCCCTTTGGGAAAGATAAAAATAATTTACCACTAGGTATTCAAATATTAGGAAAACACTTTGATGAACAACAAGTTTTTAATGCTGCTATATCTCTAGAAAGATCATATGAATAATCTAGTAAAAGGTGAAAAGCATGATTGGGAGATGGTAATCGGCCTTGAAATACATGCTCAAGTAAAATCAAATTCTAAATTATTTTCTTCATCATCAACAAAATTTGGCTCATTACCAAATAGTCAAGTGTCTTTAGTCGATGCTGCTATGCCAGGAATGCTGCCTGTTATTAATAAGTATTGTGTGGAACAGGCAGTAAAAACTGGAGTTGGTTTAAATGCTAAAATTAATAATTATTCTGTCTTTGATAGAAAAAATTACTTTTATGCTGATCTTCCACAAGGATATCAAATTAGTCAGTACAAATATCCAATTGTTGGAGAAGGAAAAGTTACAATTGATTTTAAAGATGGAACATCGAAAGATATTAGAATTGTAAGATTACATTTGGAACAAGATGCTGGTAAAAGTTTACACGATCAAAATCCCTCAAAAACATATGTAGATCTTAATAGATCTGGTGTTGCTTTAATGGAAATTGTTAGTGAACCTGACATTAGAACGCCTGATGAAGCTGGAATGTATATATCCAAAATCAGATCAATTTTAATGTATTTAGATAC
Organism: uncultured Alphaproteobacteria bacterium; assembly: GCA_902597795.1. Taxonomy (GTDB): domain Bacteria; phylum Pseudomonadota; class Alphaproteobacteria; order HIMB59; genus CACPNW01. Next base: position 75,224 of record CACJZA010000001.1, read on the forward strand.
ATGTGATGGAAATATGCAAGAGGGCTCATTAAGAGCAGATGTAAATATTTCAGTAAGAAAACCTGGTGAAGAATATGGAACTCGTTGTGAAATTAAAAACTTAAACTCTATAAAGTTTATTAAGCAGGCTATTAATTATGAAGCAAAAAGACAAATAGAAATATTGGAGTCTGGTGGTTCTATTGAACAAAACACAATGCTTTTTAATACATCCACTGGTAAAACTAGACCCATGAGAAATAAAGAAGAAGCTCATGACTATCGATACTTTCCTGATCCAGATTTATTACCACTAGAAATTTCTGAAGAAGAAATTGGAAAGATTAAATCATCAATACCAGAGCTTCCAGATGAACTTAAGAATAGATTTATTGAGACTTATAAATTGTCTAACTATGACGCCTCAGTATTAACTGCTGAGAAACAAACATCTGATTATTTTAATGAAACAATTAATTCAGATTCGGAATTAAAAAATCATGCAAAAATAGTTGTAAATTGGATTACTTCTGAATTATTTTCATTATTAAACAAAAATAATCTAGATTTAAATAACTCTCCGGTATCACCTGAAAACTTAGGACAACTTATAAAGTTAATTTCTACAAATGAAATTTCTGGCAAAATTGCAAAAGATGTACTGGAAGATATGTTTTCTTCAGGAAAAACAGCTAGACAAATCGTAGATGAAAAAGGTTTGCAACAGGTTACAGATCAGGATGAAATAGCAAAAGTTATTGATGAGGTCATTGCAGAAAATCCAAAAATGGTCGAACAGTATCTTGCTGGTAAAGATAAGCTATTAGGTTTCTTTGTTGGTCAAGCAATGAAATTGACTAAGGGAAAAGCAAATCCAAAAATATTAAATGATATTTTAAAAAGTAAACTAAAATAATAATACTAGAGAAGATACTCTATATCCATAGTAAATAAATACAAATAATATAATAAAAATACTTCCCCTATAATTTTCTGCGGATCTCCAAACACCAATAGATATAAAAATTGTTATTAAAATTAAAAATAATTTTGAGATAACGCTAAGATTATTTAAATTAAAGATTGATAAATAATTAGATCTTTCTGATAATTCTGAAGAAAGATACTTATCAATTTGTAATAACACTAATAAAAGAAAACCATAAATTAACTCTCCAGCAATCCAAAAAGATTTCCATAGCTTTATTTTTCCTTCAAAAAAATCTTGTATCAAGTTAATTTTAATCATCCTAAATTATTAATTCTTAAATATCATAAGTAAACTTATTTATCTGGTGTTTCTAAAGTATAGGATGTCCACAAAGAATGCCATTTTGCATAATTATCTTTTTTCTTATTACTCCCTTCAATTATAACAACACTTTCAATTAGATATTTTGTATTTTTTTTAAAGAGATAATCAAAATATCCTCCCTCATTTGTTCTAACATATTCTTTTCTAAAATAACCATTATTTAAACTCATAATAGAAACCTTATGATCAGCTAGTATTTTATTATTATATTCTAATAGAATTCTTTTACTTTTATTTAAATTTTTAAGAGGATTGTCTAAAAAAATTAATTCAAATTCCATATTTGTATCGATATCTTTACCATCAAAATTTTCCACGCTAATTAATGACTTTGCATATCTTTTATAACTTTCAAAAAAATTTTCTGGATAGTTATTTTCTCTATGTTTTTGAGCTAAATTTGGATAACCTTTCTCTCTTGTGAATATTTCAAATTTTACTAATTTTTCATATTCAATATATTTAGTAACTGATTCAATTTGTATTACATTTAATCCTTTGAATGTTTTTTTAATATTAAGAGCTGGAATATCACCTAATCTACCCTTAATTTTTAATTTATTATCTTCAGCATACAAGAATGCAATTTTAAAATATTCTTTTGTAAATGGTATTGGTGATCCTTCAAAATTTTCTCCTATAAAGATATTTGCCACAGCTATTTCATTATTTGATAAGTGATAATTTTTTGGATCAATCCAAAATTCATGACTAAAAGAGATTTTTGTTATTGAAGTTAAGATAATAATAAATATTAATCTTTTTAAAGTAAATTTCATCATGTTCTCTTATATAAAAATTATAAAGTTATATCTATTTTTAATTCTAGTATGTTTATTAAATTTATTTTCAACATCTTCTATTAGCCATGAAATCAAGCCATCTATTGCAGATTTTACTTATGATGAAAAGTATTTGAATTTTAAAATAAGATTAAACGCTGAATTGATATTATCTAATATTGATGCATCTACTTTTTCTAATACAGACTCTTCATCATTAAGTGATATTTATGATAAATTTAGAATTTTAAGCAAAAAAGACCTTGAAGAAATGTTTCAAAATTCTTGGAGTGAAATAAGTTCTAATATTGATATTAAAATTAATAATGAAACAAAGAAAATAAATTTAATTAAAACTGAAGTTGAAGATATAAAAAACTTTGAAATAAGTAGAGATACGCATGTTTATTTTAGAGTTTTATTGGACGAAAATTCTGAACAATTTACATTTAGGTGGGTTAAAAACTATGGCTCTATTATTCTAAGAGAGAATAATAATAACAAATCAGAAGATGAATTAGTTACAGAATATTTGAAATCAGGAATTGAATCAAGTCAATTTTCATTTAAGGAAAATAATTTTAGTAAAACATTTAATAGCTTCACAAAATTTTTTGTATTAGGAATTCAACATATAATTCCAAAAGGATTAGATCATATTTTGTTTATTTTTGGACTTTTTTTATTTTCATCATCTTTAAAGAAATTAATTTCACAAATAACTATTTTTACCATTGCTCATTCAATTACTTTAATTTTCGTTTCCTTATCGTTAATGAAGATCAATCCCCAAATTGTTGAACCTATCATTGCGCTTTCTATATTTTATATAGGATTAGAAAATATTTTTAAAAAATATATAAAAGAATATTTAAGATATGTTGTAATTTTGTTTTTTGGATTACTTCATGGTTTAGGATTTGCATTAGTTTTGAGTGATATAGGTTATAGGAGCACTGATTTATTTATAAATCTCATTTCTTTTAATATTGGTATTGAAGTTGCCCAAATATCTATAGTAGTGGTTCTATATCTATTGGTTGCGTTAAACTTTGCAAAAAATAAAAATTATAGAATATTTTTTCAAGTTCCAACTTCTATATTAATATCTAGTATTGGTTTATATTGGTTTTTTGAAAGAATTAATTTTTTTTAATAAAAATATCTAATCTCTCTTAGTATAACACTTTAGCTTTGACCTTATTATTTCAGTAATTACATAAATTTAAATTATATTTCATTTTTTAATTGTGTAGATTTTCTTTATCAATTAAAAATAATAATAATAATAATAAATGACTATATGAATTTATTTAATATTACTAAAATTAATCTTTTAATATTTTTCATATCTCTATTACTTTATAGTAGATATTCTTATGCTTATCTTGACCCTGGTACTGGAACTTTAATTATTCAATCAATAATTGCAGGTATAGTTGGGTTTTTAGCTACTATAGGTATTTATTGGGTGAAATTTAAATTAATACTTAAAAAATTATATTTACATATTTTTAAAAAAAATAAAAAAATAGATAAATAAGTTGTTGAAAATTTTTCTAAAATCTTTTTTTGACATTACAAAATTTTTTAAAATAAAACCTCATATTAGACCGATAGTTTTTTATTCTGAAAATAATAATAGTTTAATTTATTTTAAAGGTATAATTGATGAGTTATTGCTTTTAAATATTAAAATTTTTTATGTTACATCTGCTTTAAATGATACGATGTTACTAAATAAAAATTCAAATATAAAAAGTTTTTTTATTGGTAACGAAACTTTAAAAACAATATTTTTTAAAATTTTTAATTCTAAGTTAATGGTTTTAACAATGCCAGACTTAAATTCTTTTCATATTAAAAGATCAGCATATGACACAAAATACATTTATATACCCCATAATATTTTAAGTATTCACATGGTATTTAAAAAAAAAGCCTTTAATAATTATGATTATTTTTTTTGTGCAGGACCTCATCATAATTCAGAATTAAATGAAACTGAAAAAATCTATAAACTTAATGAAATAAAAAAAATAAATTTTGGATATAATAAAATTGATATGATGAATAAAAAATTTAAAACATTTACTTATGATAAAAATGAAAAAAAAATAATTATAGCTCCAACATGGGGTAAAAATAGTATTTTAGAAAAAATTGGTTTGGAATTAATAGCAATACTTCAAAAAACTAATTTAATAATAATAATTAGACCTCATCCGGATACAATAACAAATTTGAAAAGTAATTATTATAAGATTAAAGATAAATTTTATAATCAAAATAATATTATTTTTGAGGAAGAAAATAGTAATCTTAGCTCTTATTATGAATCGACTTTAATGATTAGCGATTGGTCAGGAGCAGCATTTGAATATGCATTTGGATTAGAAAAGCCTGTTTTGTTTATTGATGTTGAAAAAAAAATAAATAATACAGATTTTATAAAATACAAATCAATTCCATTGGAAGTTCAGCTTAGAGATGAAATTGGCAAGGTTGTCAAAATTGATGATATTAAAAATATAAATCAAATAATATTTGAAATTATTAGAAAAAAAGATGAGTATAGAAATAATATTATTCTAAAACGTAAATCATCAATCTATAATTTTGGAAATAGCTCTAAAATAGGTGCTGATTATATCTTTAAATTAATTAGTTAGTAAATGAAATTAATTCTAAAAAATTATTTTATTGGATTTTTAATTTTCTTAATACCTATTTTATCATATTTTAATATTAAGAATATTAATCAATTAGCTCTATATGATATTCAATTAATTTTTATTTCAATAATTATTTTAATAATCGTTCTTTTATTTATGGCTTTAATTATAGATTTTATTTTATATTATTATTTTAATAAAAATTATCAATTTACCTTTCCTATTTTTAGTTTAGGATTTTATCTGTCGTTTTTTTTTGAACCACTAAGTTCTTTAAATCAATCTGAATATTTTAATTATTTCATTTTAATTACTATGTTTATTATAGTTTTATCTTTTTTTTATTTTACATTAATAAGCAATAAATTTTTAAGATTATTTAGATATTTTTGTTTTATTTATTCAATTTATTTTATAATCTTTTTTTTAATAAATATATATTTTTATTTTACCCAGCAAAATATTTATAAAATAAACATAAATAATAGTAATTTTAATTATGATATTAGTTATTCAGATGTCAATACTAATAAAAATAATATTTACTATGTAATTTTGGATAATATGATGAGTTTAGATTTAGCTCATTCTTATAATTTTATAGATAAAAAGTCAGTTTTAAAAGAATTAGAGGATAATCAAATATTTTATATCGATAATTCACATTCAAATTATTCACAATCTATTTATTCTCTCGCATCAATATTTAATCTAAATTTTTTAGAATATAAAAATAATAATTTTAATAAATCTTTTCCAAACATGATGTATCAATCAGAGTATTCAATTCCCTTAACACATTTGATTAATAAATTAGGATATAATTTTATATGGGTCGATAATTCAATATTTGATGGCGGATGTTTAAACATCAAAAACCAACCATGGAAATGTTTAAACAGTAGTTCTTATAGAAATGTCATAAGATTACAACAAACTCTATTTATTAACACGCCTATGAAAGCTATTTTGGGTAAATTTTTGCCTGAACAAAAATTGTTGTATGATAATAGTATTGATAATAATCAAAGAGCGTTAAAAAATTTTACCAAATATCTTTTAAGTATAAAAAAGAAAGAAAATTCAAATTTTATTTTCATTAAACAAGGTTCACCACATTTCCCATATAGAACTAATAATCTTTGTGAAAAAAAAATATTTTCAGGAGATAAAACGAATATATTAGGTTATCAAAACTCATACTTGTGTGTTCTAAGTGAAATTAAAGAATTTGTTAAATTTATAAAAGAATTTGACCCAAACTCCATTCTTGTAATTCAGGGAGATCACAGCATAACATTTGAAGAAAAATCGAAAATTACAAGTGAAAATATTTATGCTAATAATACAAGTATTTTTAATTCCATAGTTGCACCTAAAGATTGTTTTAATAAATTTGAAATGCCTAGATCAAGCATAAATATGATAAGATTTGTAATAAATTGTAACTTTAATTTAAATTTAAATTATACTGAAAATATTTTTTATTATAAAAAGAATGAAAAGTTAATAAGTCAAAAATTCTAATTTATTATTGAATCTTTATTTAATAGTTTACTTAGAGATTTCCGCATAAGTTTTGATGATATTTTTTCATTATTTATAATTTTAGTTCTTATTATAGACCCACTAATTTTAATATTTTTTGTAGAATTGCATTTGTTACATTTATTTGAAAAAATATTATTGCAATTTGTGCACATAACAGGTTCTTTAAATGTAATAATTTTTATGCCTAACTTACTTTCTAAACTTTTTGATAATTTTTGAGAAGAATATTTATTGTAATAGTTACTTACACCAGCATGATCTCTACCAATCAAAAAATGTGTACATCCATAATTTTTTCTAACAATAGCATGAAAACATGCTTCTCTTGGCCCTGCATATCTTGGGAACGAGTTGAAAATTGAAAAAAATACATTATTGTTTTTATAAATATTATTTACAAGATATTTGTTAGATTTAATTATTATATCTTCTTTATATTCACCTTTTCTATATTGACCAATTAAAGGTTGGATAAGCAAATTTTTGCAACATGAAATTCCATATCTATGTATCCATTCGTGTGATCTATGAGGAACATTTCTTGTATGAAATCCAACAAGCGATGTAATTTTATTTTTTTTTAAATATTGTTTAATATTACTAGGTTTATAAAAATTTATAAGATTTTTGTGAAATTTAAAATTATTTATTTTACAATCAATAAAATTATTTCCATCCTCTAAAAATTTTTTAAAACCAGGATGATTCAAATCTTTTGTAGAAAATAACTTTTCACCTAATTTTAATTTCGTAGGTTTTGAAAATTTATAAATTTTTTCTACAATTAAGTTGCAAATATATTTTTTTTTATAATAAATTTTAATTATTTTAGTACTTTTTTTTATATTTGGTAAACTCAAATATATTGGTATAGGAAAAAATACATTTTTATCTAACTCCATTTTCTTTGTTATTGATAAAAATTCTTTTTTTGAAACAAACTTAAATAACGGGTAATATACTTTAAATTTTAAATTATATATTTCTGATAGAATATATTTATCTATATCTACTTTCATTTTAAAAGAATTTAAAGTAATAATATTTTATAATGAGAGCTCTTAAAGAACAAGTAATTTAAATGCTATTTGATCATGTCGCTATTGGTGGAGGTGTCATTGGGTTTAATGTAACTTTCAACATAGTAAATTACATAATTAATTCAAAAAATATCTGTAACAAGAGTTTTAATTTTGCAATTATTGATAAAAAAATTACAAATTTATATGGAGGTGTCGCATATAATATTGAAAATTCAATTTTTGGTTATTTTAACAACCCTATAAGGTTATCTCCTGATTTATTTATTTCATTTTTAAAAAATAATCAGAAATTTCAAAATGAAATAAAAAATAATTTAAAGAAATACAATGGTTATGTAGATAAATTATGGTTAGAAAATTCATATAAATTTTTAAACACTAAAGATCAAAATAAATTTAGTGAATTATACCTTCCAAGATCTGCATTTGGATTATGGCAAAAATATAGGTTGAATTATTTGCATGAAAAAATATATCAATATAACAAAAAAAATGATTTAAATAATTATATTAATCTAATTTATATTGAAAATAATGTTCACAAATTGGATTTTAAATTCAATAATTTTATAAAGATTGTTGATCAGCATCCTAAGAATTATTATGCTTTTAATCATAAAGAAAAAAAATTTGAAAACAAAAATAATAATATATTTTGTGAAGAAATTTTAAGTGCTAATGTTACCTTAGGACTCGGATTAAATCCACCAAAAGATATTCAAAATAATAATTCAAAAAAAATAAAAAATTATATTTCAAATTTCTATGAAGAAGGTTCAACAAAAAATCTAATTAATTTAGTAAAAAACTACTTTCTTCTCAATAAAAATAAAACCCTTAAATTATCTTTTATAGGAGTAAAAGCTGGCCTTTTAGAAAGCTTACCTGAGTTATTTCAACTTATTATAAATAATGATTATAAAATAAAAATTACTGCTTTTTCTAGTTCATTAGTAAGTTTAGAAAAAGCTGAATTTAATAAATTAAATAAAAAATATAAATTTAAATACTTAATTAAAAAAAATTTATCAAGAGTCAACAAAGCTAATTTAATAATTAAATTTATAAAAAAAGAATTTCAATACGCAACTTCATTAGAATTCACTAAGTATGATGTTTGGACAAAAATTTTAAAAGAAAATATTCTAATAAACCTTATTAAAAATTTAGATAAAAAAGAAAAGCTTCTTTATGACAGAAAGTACTTTAATGAATTGAGGAATATAACTAGATTTACGTATTCTTATCCCATTGAAATTAAAGACAAAATGACTCAAATGAAATTATTAACAATGAAAAAAAGTAAAATTTATTCTATCTATAATAAAAATAATAAAATTTATTTAAAATCAAAAAATCAAGAACATAGTGCTGATATAGCAGTAAATGTATCAGGACCTCTTAAAACGTCTAAAATTAAAAATGAATTATTCTTAGTTAAAAATTTACATAAATATCTACAATTTCATTCATCAGGATTTATAGTTGATAAAAATTATGCATCTGTTTCTTCAAAAAATTTATACTTACCAGGAGTTTTGGCTTCAGGCTTTAATCCAAATCGCCTCACTATAATTAAAGCAATTTTAAATAATTCAAATAAATCATCTAATAAAATATTTCAAAAATTAGAAAGAAAAAATTATAATAAAATTTATTTAAATTATTATTTATTTTTATTTAAAAATTATAAAAATAAATACGTTACCAAAGGAGGTATTTCAGCAAGTTCAAAAATGTTTAATATGATTTTTGATAATATTTCTTTAAATAAATATTTGCATCCTAACATTAAACTTATTTTTGATGGTAAAGCTGGGACAGGTAAGTCGACTTTGTCTAGGATAATTGCTGAAATTTATAAAACAGTATCAATTGATACTGGTTATATATTTAAAAGTTTATCAATGCATTTATACAAAAAAGGATATCGTTCATATAACCTTGAAAATATTAAAATAAATGAATGTTTAGATTATCTAAAAAAAATTGAATTAAAAGACCTAGCAAATAACAAACTTAATAATCAAAGATATCTACCAATTACTAATTATTTAGCAAAAAATAAAAAAATTAGAACTGAATTTAATTATTCTATAAAAAAAATTATTAAAAATTTTGATTCCTTCATATTAACAGGGAGAGATACAGGAAAAATTTTATTTGAAAATGATCAAAAAGTAAAAAAATTATTTTTACTTGTACCAAACTATCTTATTAAATCTAGATATAGGATTAAATACAAAACTTCTGACGATAAAATTATTTCAAGAAATAAAAATGATAAACAAAATATTCTTATGTCAAAAGATGCTTTAGTAATTCATAACAATAGCACTATAGAAAAAACTATTCAAAAAATTATTAAAAAAATTATTAGCTAAAATTATTTGTAAGTTTGAAAATTATAATATTTTTCATATTTTTTTGTAAATGAATTAAATCTCTTTGAAAGTTTATGTATGGTTAATATTATATTTTTCCTAAATAATTCATCTTGCCATCTCCAATATAATTTATTTTTTGAGAAATTAAGTTTATTTTTTTTTAATAATGCTTTTATTTTTGTTTGATCAAAATAATCTATATTGAAAATAATTTCTCTTCCAAATTGTGTGCTAATATCATTAAAAGTAATAAATGAAGATTCAACATAACCACTATTAAAATAAATATATGGTTTAGAGTTTTTTATTTTTTTATTATTTATTAATGGATAATCATAGATTGAGTGATTACTAACAATATCATTTAATTTATAAAACTTTCCTGTCATTTTATATTTTTTATTATCTTTTTTATTTAAAATTAATTTAATATCATCTGGATGTGTTAAAACTAATTCGTCAATTTTAATTGTTATATTGCCAATTGCTCTTCTAAATAAACTTTTGTTAATTGAGTTAATTATATTATTTTTATTTATTTTTTTGTAAGGCATAAAGTGTAAATGAGCTCTATCTAAACCACCTAAACAAGCACATAAACCATGCTCAAAATCAGCTATATTAAAATCTTTATAAGTATTACTAAGTTCTTTAATAATTATTTTTCTAAACCATAAGAATTCTTCTAATAAACTTGTTTCTAAGTGTGAAAATGAGGAAATGAGATTTTTGGGTAGAAGTAGAACATAACCTTCATTAAAAGCTCCATAACCTGCAATTAAAAAAAAATTTTCAGTATGGCTAATTAATCGATTATATTTTTTGATATTTTTTGGTAATTTATTAATATTTAATTTTGTATGTTTATAAAAATCATTCCATCTTAAGTCATCTATATTTAAATCACTAAAATTCATTTTTTTTAAAAATTTTCACTATTTATACAAAAATAAAAAGTAAAAATTGTAACTTGAATATTATATAACCACTTTTCTTAGGATCAATAATTTTTGTCATTTATATGTTTTAAATTTACTCGTTCAAGAACCTTTATGTTAGGGTATGCACGTTTTTTGGCTTAAAAAAATATTTTATTATTGAATTACATCCATGTGGGTCATGTTAAGCCATTGAATAAAAATAAAATATCTGTGGTCCCCATGTGTATCACTTTCTTATATAATCTCAATTAATCCCATGATATAAAGTTACCAACAAAGCGAAGAGATAAATCAATTTGGGATACAGATTATTTGTTGTAATCGTTGGTTAATTTTATTATGAAAAGGTCATAGTGATAACGAAACTTGAACAGGAGAGATGGGTGAGTGGCTTAAACCACAGGTTTGCTAAACCATTGAACCTTGTACGTTCTTAGTTATTATCTCTACGTTTTCAGCCAATCCTTTTCATTTTTAAATAATAAATAATCTTTTTGGAGTAGCACAGGAGTAATTTTCTCTGAGAAAGAGAGAAAGTATGGCACAAATCTTTACGAAAACACAAACAAGTAAAGAGTATGTTGAATTTGTTTATTTAGTAGGGTTTCTAACCTGTAAGAAGTTTAACATGGAGTTAGACAATAAAAGACGAATAATAGATGAGTTCTTAACATTTTCAAAAGATGAGATGGCAAAACTTCGGGAGAAATATAAGCTCAAAGCATTAAAACCTAACTTCGATTTTTAAATTTTTTATAAAATTTTTAAGACCCTTGTGAAGCTAGGGGCTTTTTTATTTAAACATGGGGTAGGGGTCATATAAAAAAGATGGTCTGTGTTTATTTTGATCATTAACCTTTACTGTTTCTATACAAGTACGCACCCTAAATTACTGTGGGGGGGGGTATGAGGGGAGGAATTTAAGAAAAAAAAGAATTAATTTTTTTAATTTTAATTATGAAACTATTAAGATAAATAACGAATTTAATGAAAAAATATCTAAAAACAATTCTTAAAGCCTCTTTACCACCTTTAATATTTAAACTTTATAATTACGTTTATTACAAATTTCCAATAAATAATTTTAAAATATATTGGAATAAAAATTCTTATAAATTTAATGATTTAGATAATAGTGATATTTTTAATATTACAAATCAATTTGTAAAATCTAAATCTTATAAAATGGTTTCTAATTATTGGAACTATCTCAATATAAAAAATTACAATAGTATTTTAAAAAAAGGTATCAAAAATTACTCGACAACAATTACCACTAATTATTTTACATTTTTATCTTATGATGATGCTTTGATAAAAAAAACATTAGATAATATTAGAAATGTGAAAGTAAATTTAAATTTTAATTTTTTCAAGATTCATGACAATTTTACTTATCAAGAAAGTTTAAATTATAATATTATACTTTTAATTTTATATGAAAATTTAAAAAAAATTGAAACTTTTAATTTACTTAAAAAGCTAAATGACAGAGCGTATCTAGGTTACAATGATCCATTTTTGCTTATAGATAATATTAAAGTTACACATGATAAATTAAATTCTCTAATAGATTATAATATTATTAAAAATTTACCGTCTTTTAATAATAATAAAAAAGATAAAAAAATTTTGGAAATAGGCGCTGGTTCAGCAAGAACTTCAGAAGCAATTTTGACTTTTAATGATAATATTAATTATGTTATATGTGATATACCATTTGCAATAATAATTGCTTACAAAAGATTAAAAAAAGCATTTCCAGATAAAAAAATCTCTATTTTGTTTGATGAAGTTGATCACGAATATCTTAAAAATAAAATTCTTGAAAACGATATATCTTTTATTTTTCCTCATCAATTAAGCTTAATTAAAAATAATTTTTTTGATTTTGCACTAGCTATTGATTGTTTACACGAAATGGATAAAAAAACTGTATCACAATACTTAAAAAGTATTAGTTCTAACTCATCTTACTTATATTTTAGTGTATGGAAGAATACTTTTGTTCCATTTTCATTTAACAAATATAATTTTGATAAAAATGATTATAAAATACCTAAGAATTGGGAATTAATTTTTAAAAAAAATGCAGTATTTCCATCTAATTATTGGAACATTTGTTATAAGACAAACATTAAATAATTAATTTAACTACATAAAATTGAGAAAATACTCAAAAGGTTTAATTAATTTAAAAGATAAGCTTTGTTAATCCAATATTTTTTAAATTACATATCTGGCAGCTAAAATTATATATTTTCAAACTAAATCTCAACTTTGTTTTTGCTCCAAAATATTTACCCTTAGCCTACCTTATATTTTGGTGTGAGTGAATCTAATTGTTCATAAAATTATTTAAACTGAATCACGGACGAGCTGAATCACAATAAACTATACGCTAATGACGGAAAACCTTTGGAGTAATTCTGGAGGAGTAAAAGTTGAACTTTTGCATTTAATCCTAACTTATCCCATGCTATAAACATGATTGATAAAGAGAGTTTAGAACTGTAGTAACCTTTATTTATCAATGAAAAAATAACGATTGGACTTATTAGAAGATCATGATTAACGAACAGGAGAGATGGGTGAGTGGCTTAAACCACAGGTTTGCTAAACCTGCGAAGGAAGTAATTCCTTCCGAGGGTTCGAATCCCTCTCTCTCCGCCATATAAATATGTTTAAAGGAAGTATACCGGCAGTTATAACACCTTTTGAAGATAATAATGTTGATTATAATTCACTTGCAAAAGTTTTGAATTATTTAATAGACAATGGATCAAATGGTTTAGTTCCCTGCGGTACTACAGGCGAGTCACCAACTTTATCTCACGAAGAGCATAAAAAAATTATTGAAGAGACTATTAGGATTGCTGATAAAAGAATTCCAGTAATTGCTGGCACAGGATCAAATAATACTTTAGAAGCATTAGAATTTACAAAGCATGCAGAAGACTCTGGAGCAGATGGCGCTTTAATTGTAACTCCATATTATAATAAACCAACTCAATCTGGACTCTATGAACATTATAAAATAATTTCAGAAAAAACAAACATCCCAATAATTATTTACAACATACCTGGCAGATCAATTGTTGATATGTCTATAGAAACAATGATTGAGTTATCAAAACTTAAAAATATTATTGGAGTAAAAGATGCTACTAATGATTTATTTAGACCTCTATTAACAAGAAAAAAAATGAATAAGGATTTTTGTTATCTTTCTGGTGAAGATGGAACGGCTTTAGCTTATCTAGCTCAAGGAGGTCATGGATGTATTTCTGTTACAGCAAACGTAGCTCCAAGTTTGTGTGCTGAGATGCATTTGGCTTGGCAAGATGGTAACATTAATAAAGCCCAGGAGATTAATCTTAAATTATCTTCATTACATAATGCTTTGTTTATTGAATCTAGTCCTGGGCCTGTAAAATATGCGGCTTACCTTTTGGGTTTATGTAAAGAGGATACAAGACTTCCTCTAATTGAAATTAAAGAAGAAACGAAAAAAGAAGTCAAAAAAACACTTACTGAGTTACAACTTTTATAAATGAAAATAGTTGCTGCTAATAACAGAGCAAATTATAACTATAGTATATCAAATAAAATTGAAGCTGGAATTGTATTAACTGGCGCTGAAGTAAAATCATTAAGAATAAATACTGGATCAATTAGAGGTTCATATATTATTGAGGAGCGTGGTGAATTATGGCTATCAAATTCATATATTAAAAATTATCAAAATTCTTCAGATAAAAATTATAATCCAATTAGAAATAGAAAATTATTAGTTACAAAAAAGGAATTCAATAAAATATCTGGCTCTATTAAACAAGGTGGTTTAACTCTTATTCCACTTACTCTTTATTTCTCAGATAATGGATTTGCAAAATTAACCTGTGCTATAGCTAAAGGAAAGAAAAATTTTGATAAAAGAGAGTCAATTAAACAAAGAGATTGGGACATAAAAAAACAAAGATTACTGAAAAATAATTAAAGTATTTACATTTAAAATTTGATCTTTATAAGCCCTTAATGGCTAGAATTACCGTTGAAGATTGCATTGATAAATTCCCTAGTAGATTTGAACTTGTTCTTGTAGCCTCGAATAGGGCAAGAAAGCTTTACGCCGGAGAAAATCCTACAGTTGAAATTGATAATGACAAAAACACAGTTATTGCTCTAAGAGAAATTGCTGATGAGACAATATCAACTGAAAAATTAAAAAATGATTTAGTTGAAGAATATCAAACGAATACATTTGATGAAGATGAAGATTTAAATGAATTAGAAGATAAACAAGAAGTTAATGAAGTTGAGGAAGATAATGATATTATTAATAAACTAGAACAAACTCATAATAGTGAAAATCAAGATACTATTCCAGAACAAACCGTCTCTCAAGAAGTTGAATCAGATACTTCATCTGATGATAATAAGTCAGAAGAACTATAAAAATTGTATTAGTAATTTAATAAATAATTTTAAAATTATTTATGCTTAAAGAAATTTATAAAGAACTTGAAACCATTACTTCCTATCTGGATGCCCATGAAAAAAATAAAGTAAGAGATGCGCTTAAGTTAAGTGAGAAAGTTCATAGTAATCAACTTAGAAAATCTGGAGACCCATTTATAACTCATCCGTTAGAAGTAGCAAAAATTTTAACTTCAATTAAATTGGATGCTGATTCTATAGTCGCAGGTTTACTTCATGATACATTAGAAGATACAAATTTACATATAGATGAAATCAACAAAACCTTTGGATCAGAAATTGTAGCACTTGTTGACGGACTTACAAAAATAAACAAATATTCATTAAAAGTTAAAAATCAAAAATTTGGAGAGAACTATAAAAAGTTAATCTTAGCTACAACAAAGGATTTGAGAGTAATTTTAGTAAAACTTGCTGATAGACTACATAATATGAGAACTATTAAATTTATAAAAGATGAAAATAAAAAAACTAAAATTGCGCTAGAAACTTTAGAGGTATTTGCACCTTTAGCTCAGAGATTAGGTATGAAAGAATGGCAGGATGAATTAGAAGATATATCATTTGATATAATAAATCCTGACGCTAAAAAAACAATTATAGAAAGATTAGAATATCTAAAATCAAAAGATGAAAATATTGTTGATGAAATCAGGTATGAGCTAAAAAATATTTTCTTTCAAGAAGATTTATCTTGTAAAGTTGAAGGAAGAATTAAATCTCCCTATTCAATATGGAATAAAATTAAAAATAAAAATATTTCTTTTGAACAACTTTCAGATATTATGGCTTTTAGGGTTATAACAAATTCAACTAGAGAATGTTATAGATGTTTAGGTATAATTCATAGAAAATTTCCATATATTCAGGGAAGATTTAAAGATTTTATTTCTGCTCCAAAATCAAATGGATATAGAGCTCTACATACCTCTGTAATGGGGCCAAAAAATAAAAAGATAGAAATTCAGTTTAGGTCAAATATAATGGATCAAATAGCTGATTATGGAGTTGCTTCTCATTGGAAATATAAAGATCCAAAAAAAATAAAAGAAAAAGATGCGAAAGAATATAAGTGGGTTTATGATTTAGTAGACTCAATGAATTCTGCAGTTTCTCAAGATGAACTAATTCAAAATTCTAAACTCAAAGTATTTCAAAATGACATTTTTGTTTTTACACCAAAGGGAGATCTTATAGAATTACCAAAAAATGCTACACCTGTAGATTTTGCGTATGCAATACATAGTCAAATAGGCGATCAATGTGTAGGTGCTAGAATTAATGATAAACTACAACCATTAAAAACAATTTTAAAAAATGGTGATCAGATAGAAATTATCACTTCAAAATCTTCACAACCATCACCTTTATGGCAAAGATTTGCAGTTACAACAAAAGTTAAATCGCAACTTAGAAGATTTTTTAGATTTAAGAAGAAAGAGGAACATATAATTTTTGGAAGGGAAATATTAATTAATTATTTTCAAAAAGAAAATTATGAATTTAATAAGAATATTGAACAAAAAATACTTAAGGATTTTAATTATAAATCAATAGAAGATTTGTATGCCTCAATAGGCTCAGGTGATATTACTGCACTATCAGTAATAAAAAAAATTTATCCTGAATATAATTATGTTCCAGTTGCAAAATTTAATGAAAACACTCAAAATCCTATTAAATTAAAAGGATTGACTGCAGGAATGTCTTATCATCTTGCTGGTTGTTGTTCTCCATTAAAAGGAGATAGTATAGTAGGTATAGTAACAGCAGGAATAGGAGTAGCTGTTCATACACTTGATTGTAATACACTCATCTCATATCAGGATGCACCTGATCGATGGTTAAATATTTCCTGGGACAATCAAAATAATTTAGGAACTATATCAAATTCAAGAATTGGAGTTGTTTTATTTAATAAGCCTGGAAGTCTTGGTAAAGTCACTACAGTTATTGCAAAAAATAACGGTAATATTTCAAATATTCTATTTTCGGTTAGAAAACATGATTTTTTTGAGATTGTTATAGATATTGAAGTAAGAGATTCTAATCATTTACAAAATATAATTGCAGCATTAAGAATGGAAAAAGAAGTATCTTCTTTAGAGAGATTAAAAGGATAGATATGATTTACGGTAATGGAATTGATATTATTGATATTAATAGAATAAGAAAAGTAATAGAAAAATATGGTAACAGGTTTAAAAAAAGATGTTTTAGTTTTTCCGAAATAGAAAGATCGGACAAAAGAGTAAGTTCAGCAGAGTCTTATGCAAAAAGATATGCTGCTAAAGAAGCTTGTGCTAAAGCTTTGGGAACAGGTTTAGCTAGAGGTGTATTTTGGAAAGATATTGAAGTTAAAAATAATCAATATGGTAAACCATTTATAAAACTTCATGGTAAAGCGAAAAAAATTTTTAAAAATATAAATAAAACTTCAAATACACAAATCGAAGTATCACTTTCTGATGAAAAAAAATATGCAATAGCGAATGTTATAATTTATGACTAAAATAAAAAAAAATAGCTTTTTTAGTAATATTAAGTCAATACTTATAGCAATTTTTATAGCGTTACTAATTAGATCATTTATATTTGAACCATTCAATATACCTTCAGGATCAATGAAGCCAAATCTCCTTGTGGGAGATTTTATTTTTGTTTCAAAATATTCATATGGCTTTTCTAAACATTCCCTTCCATTTTCAATACCTTTGATACCTGGAAAAATTTTTTCAAATATACCTGAAAGAGGTGATGTAGTAGTTTTTAAAACTCCTGAAAATAATAGAACTGATTATATTAAAAGAGTAATTGGTCTTCCTGGTGATAAAATTGAAATTAAAAATGGTATTATTTTTATTAATGGATCAGAAATCTTAAGAAAAAAATTAAATGATTTTGTAGATACAGATAACAAAACGAGTAATAAAAGAGTTAGAATGTATAATGAATATTTCTTTAATAAAGAGATCAGTGTACTTGACATAACAGATAATGGAATAGCTGATAATACTCAGTTATTTTTTGTTCCAGAAAATCATTTCTTTGTAATGGGTGATAATAGAGATAACTCACAAGATAGTAGATTTATAAATACAGTTGGGTTCATTCCTTATGAAAATTTAGTTGGTAAAGCACAGTTTATTTTCTTTTCTTTAGAAAATGCAAGATTTTTACAGATATGGAAATGGCCAAACTCAATTAGATATGAAAGAATTTTTCAAAAAATTCAATGATAAATAGTAAAAAGCTCAAACTATTTGAAAAAAAAATAAATTATAAATTTAAAAATAATAAATTGTTAATTCAATCACTAACACATCCAAGTTTTTATTTGGAGAATGAAAAAAAAATTAACATCAATGAATTTGAAAGATTTGAATTTTTAGGTGATCGAGTACTAGGATTAATAATAGCAAATTTATTATTTTCAAAATATAAAAAATTCAATGAAGGTGATTTATCCAAAAAATATTCTTATTTAGTTCAAAAAAAATTTTTGTTTAAAATTTCACAAGAATTGCAAATAGAAGATGTGCTGCAATACAATTTCAAGAAAAAAAATTATAAAATGTTAAACTCAATTTTTTCAGATTCAGTTGAATCATTAATTGGAGCAATATTTATAGATGGGGGATACAATCCTTCATTTAATTTTATAAGTAAATTTTGGTCAAAATATCTAGATATCGAAGTTTCTAAAACATTAGACCCAAAAACATTATTACAAGAAAAATCACAACAATTTTATAAAAAACTTCCTGAATATAAATTGATAAAAAAAGAAGGGCCATCTCATTCACCCACATTCACTGTTTCAGTTAAAGTAGTAAATTTAAATAAGATCAATTCAAAAGGTTCTTCAATAAGAGAAGCAGAGAGAAACGCTGCAGAAATTGCATTAAAAAAAATTAATGAAAAGAAAAATATTAAAAATTAGCCTTGTCGGTAAGACTAATGCAGGTAAATCAACTTTATTAAATAATCTTGTTGGAGAAAAAATTTCAATAACAAACAAAAAAATTAATACCACTGAAGATTTTGTAATTGGTATTGTTAATGTTAAAAATACTCAGTTAGTTCTATATGATACGCCCGGCATTAGCTTTCTAAGAGATAATATATCTCAAAAAACTAAATTGAAGAAAAATTTATGGGAGGGCTTAAATCAATCAGATATTATTTTGTATTTAATTGACTCGAAAAGAATTCAATTAAATGAATTAAAAAATGATTTTCCTAAACTATATGAATTAAAAAAGAATATATCAATTATTTTTAATAAAACTGATTTAATTAAAGCAGAAAATTTACTTAAGCATATAAAACTAATTACAGAAAAATATAAAATTGAAAAATTTTTTAATATATCAGCTAAACAAAAATTAGGTTTTCAAAATTTAATTGATTATCTTTTACAAAAATCAAAATACGGAAAGTGGTTATATAAGGATGATGAAATCACAGACAAAGATGATATCTTTATCACCAATGAATGCACAAGAAATGAGATACTATCCTTAATTCACAAAGAAATTCCATATAATATAGAAGTAATTAATAAAACTTTTAAATATTTGAAAAATGGACATCTAAAAATAAAGCAGGATATTATAATTAAAAATGACAGATACAAAAAAATATTATTGGGTAGAAAAGGATCTAAAATAAAAGATATTAGAATTAAAAGTCAAAAAGAAATTTCTAATATTTTAGATGTAAAAACTCATCTTTATATTAATGTTCTTTTATCAGATGCAAAAAAAATTTAGCGGAATACTCATAAATTCAAAAGTTTTCAAAGATAATGATCTATTAATTAAATTTTTATCAGACACAGATGAGGTATTCTCGGGAATTGTATATGGGGGGCTTTCAAAGAATAAGAAAAATATAATGCAACTTGGTTTTTTTTTAAATTTAGATGTTACATATATCGGAAATCGTCCTCCATCAATAAAAGCTGAATTATCAAAACCTTATTTATCAAGTATTATTAATGATAAATATAAACTTAGCTGTCTACTCTCTGTTGTTTCTTTAATTAATGCTTCAGTAATTGAAGGGCAGAAAATAAATCAAATATATAAAATTTCTAAAGATTTTTTAGAAATCTTGATCAATAAAAAAAAATGGTTAAATTTTTTTTGTATCTACTTATTTGATCTACTTAAATATATTGGATACGAATTAGATTATGTTAACAATAATAGATTAAAATATTTTGACACAGATACTTTAGAATTTAAAGAAAATTTCTCAAACTATACTATCGATTTTCCTCATCATCTTTTTGTAAATAATTCAAATGTTACATTCGATTATAACTCTTTAAATAATTTTTTTAAAATCTTTGAAATTATTTTTATCAAAAATCATTTATCAAATTTAAATCATAAATTGCCAAATCAGTATATTTTATTTAAAAAAAATATAATAAGTTTTTTAGAAAAAAATGAACAAGATATTTGAATCCAATTTAGATACTATACTTAGCGAAAAATATCTTTCTTATGCAATATCAACTATTGTTTCAAGGTCATTACCTGATGTGAGGGATGGGTTAAAACCTGTTCACCGAAGAATAATCTATTCAATGTATCAATTAAAACTTTTTAAGAGTTCAAGTTATAAAAAATGTGCAAGAATTGTTGGTGATGTAATGGGTAAATTTCACCCTCATGGAGATCAAGCTATTTATGATAGTTTGGTAAGGATGGCGCAGGATTTTTCTACAAGAATTACATTAGTAGATGGCCAGGGTAATTTTGGAAATATCGATGGTGATAATCCTGCAGCAATGCGATACACTGAAGCAAGATTACAAGATTATACAAATTATTTTTTTGATGGTATCGAAGAAAATTCTGTAGATTTTAAAGAAAATTACGATGGTCAAAATTTAGAACCAGTGGTTTTGCCATCTCAACTTCCTAATATTTTAATCAATGGAGCAATGGGAATAGCAGTTGGTATGGCCACAAACATCCCTCCTCATAATATCGTTGAATTAATTGATGCATTAAAATTAATAATAAAAAAAGACAAAGCATCACTAACTGAAATTTTAAAAATTATTAATGGACCAGATCTTCCCACAGGTGGTGAAATAATTTTAGATAGTAATGAAAAAAAGCAAATTTATAAGAATGGCAAAGGATCATTTACTATTAATTCTAAATACCAAATAGAAGAATTGAAAAATGGTTTGTATCAAATCATTATTACTGAAATTCCATATCAAGTTAACAAAGTTAAAATAATCGAACAACTTGCTAATAATATAAATAATAAAAAATTACCTTTGGACGATGTAATCGATGAATCTGATGAAAATATTAGAATTGTCTTAAAACCAAAGAATAGAAATATTGATGCAGAAAAATTGATGAGCTTATCTTTTAAATTAACTGATCTATCAATAAAGTACTCTTGTAATTTTAATGTTTTAATTGATGGTATAGAACCAAAACAAATTGGAATTATTGAAATACTATCTAATTTTTTAGAACATAGAAAAATTACAATTAAAAGAAAATCCAAATTTAATATTGAAAAAATAAAAAAAAGATTAGAAATTCTTAAAGGATATCAAATTGTTTTTAAAAATTTAAACTCTATAATTAAAATAATAAGAACAAAAGATAATCCCAAAAAAGAATTAACAAAAAAATATAAATTATCTGATTTACAATGTGAGTCAATTTTAAGTATGCGCTTAGGCTCACTTAGAAAGATTGATGAAAAAAATATTAAAGATGAAATCCAAAAATTAAATGAAGAATTAAAATACCTTAATAAATTAATAAAAGATAAAAAAACATTAGATAAATTTATAGTAAGTGAATTAGATCTTATAGAAAATGATTTAGATAATGATATAAAGGATAGAAACTCTTTAATTTCATCAGAACAAAATAATGATACTGATATTAGTATTGATGAATTTAAAGAAATTGAAAAATTCACCGTTATCATTAATAAAGATTATCAGCTCAAGAGAATTAAAGAGATCACTGATGAAAGGGAAATTGAAAAAATAAAAAAAGAAAATTTACTTACAATAAATTTAAATTCAAATCAAAAAATACTTTTGTTTGTATCTTCCGGTAAAGTTTACACGATAGATCCAAATATTTTACCAGGTGGAAATAGTAATCCTAAATCATTTATTTATTTTGTAGATAGTATGCCGAATGATAAAGTTACAGGATTACTTTCATCAATCGATGAAGAATTCTTAATTGTATCTAAAAATGGTAAAGGGTTTATTGGTAATACTAAAACTCTAACAACCAACCAAAAGAAAGGTAAGCAATTATTTAATTTAAAAAATAATGATATTGTAATTAGAGTTTTAAATCTCACAAAAAAACACATAGCTTGTGTTACAAAATTGAAAAAAATGCTAATTTTTGAAATAGATGCTTTGCCGAAATTACAAAAGGGTGGGGGAGTTCAATTAATTAAAATTAAGAAAGATGATTTTTTATCTGATGTTACTCAATTAATCATCGAAGATGGTTTAGAATGGAGCACTGGTTCTAAAAATAGGAAGTTAGAAAATGTTGAGTTTTGGATTGGGAAAAGAGCTCAGGCTGGTAAAAAAGTGCCTAAGTTTTTCAATAAAAATCTTAAATTTGATGGTTAATTTTATTTATTTAAATATATTTAAGTTTACTGATACATTCCAATAGTAAATATGAAAAATATCTCTCTTATTTTAAGTACGATTAATAAATATGCTGGTTACTTTTGTGCTTTTCTAGTAGTTCTCATGACAATAAACGTTTTTTTAGTAGTAGTATTAAGGTACTTATTTGGAATCAGTTTTATATGGATGCAAGAAACATATGTATGGATGCATGCATATATTTTTATGGTTGGTGCTGGTTTCACATATTTAAATGATGATCATGTACGTATCGATATAATTTATAGAAACTCATCAAAATTGTATCGTGTAATAGTTGATTTAGTAGGGAACACAGTTTTACTATTACCTTTTTTGTATATAATTTGGTCTTATAGCTTTCCTTTTGTTTACAAATCTTGGCAAATGAATGAAGTGTCTAGAGAAGCTGGCGGTTTGACAATGATATTTTTATTAAAACTAGCAATTCTTATTTTTGCCTTTCTTCTTTTCATACAGGTAATTTCAAAAATTATTAATAATTTTATCAGTTTAAATTCAAATGACTCCTGAAGTATTAGCAGTAATAATGTTTTTAACAACTTTGTTGTTTTTGTTATTTGGTTTTCCTGTTGCTTTTACTTTAGCAGGATCATCTTTAATTTTTGCTTTTTTAGGTGATCTATTAGGAGTGTTTAATTTTAAAATGCTTCTTTTCTTCCCTCAAAGAATTTATGGTGTGATGATTAATGAAGCTCTTGTCGCTGTACCTCTATTTATTTTTATGGGAGTTATGCTTGAAAAAACAAAAATTGCAGCAAAACTTTTAGAGTCTATAGGAGATTTATTTGGTTCAGTAAGAGGTGGATTAGGAATAGGTGTTATTTTAGTTGGGATGTTGCTTGCTGCCTCTACAGGAATAGTTGGAGCAACAGTAGTAACTATGGGCATGCTTGCATTGCCAAGTATGCTCAAAGCAGGTTATGATGAAAAAATTGCTACGGGAACAATTTGCGCTTCAGGAACTTTAGGGCAAATTATACCTCCTTCAATTGTTTTAATACTGCTAGCTGAAATGTTGCAGGGAGCAAATGAAGAGGCTGGTCTTTTAACAGGAGACTTGGCACCATTACCAGTAACTGCGATAGATTTATTTGCTGGAGCTCTTTTACCTGGTTTAATGTTAGTAGGATTTTTCATTATCTATATTCTTTTTACTGCTAGATTATATCCAGATAAATTACCTCTTAAAATTACTAATAAACCTAAAGCTGAAATATGGAAAAATGCTCTGTTTGAGGTAATTCCACCTATATTTTTAATTTTAGCAGTTCTTGGATCAATTTTTCTTGGTGTAGCTACTCCAACTGAGTCTGCTTCTGTCGGTGCTGCAGGTGCTGCAATTTTAGCTTTATTAAGAAGAGATCTAAATCTTAAAAATATTTCAGAAGCTGCAATTACGACAGTAAAAATGAGTTCATTTGTTTTTATCATTTTAATTGGAGCATCAATGTTTTCTTTAGTTTTCAGAGGATTTCAAGGAGATGAAATGATTAGTAATTTTTTAACTAATATACCAGGTGGAGAGTATGGTGCTTTAATTATAGTAATGTTAACTATTTTTATATTGGGTTTTTTCCTTGATTATATTGAAATTATATTTGTTATTATCCCATTAGTAGGCCCAGGATTAATTGCGAACGGAGCTGATCCTTTGTGGTTGGGAATTTTAATTTCTCTTAATTTACAAACAAGTTTTCTAACGCCTCCATTTGGATTTTCATTATTTTTTTTAAGAGGTGTTGCCCCAGAAAATGTTAAAACATCTAATATATATGCCGGTGTTATTCCTTTTATTTTTATACAAATACTTTCAATAATCTTAGTATTTGCGTTTCCTCAAATAGCAACTTGGCTTCCAAGGTTAATAAACTAAAAAAAAAGAGGTCTCGAAAGAGACCTCTTAATAATTAAGAATCTTCAAATATTATACTGAATCAGGAAATTTAAATGGTAAATCTCTTATACGTGAGAAGTTTTGCTCACCTTTAGTAAACCATTCTTTAATGACTTTTCTGAAAGATAATAAGTGATTTGTTATAGCTTTTGTTTCAGAGTTAATTGAACCCCTCTCAAAGACAACTTCACCTGCTGCATTACCAAGAGCTATTAAAACCTCATCTGGGAAAGTTTTAATTTCAACGTTATGTTCATTAACAAGTTTTTGTAATGCTGGTCCATTAATAGCTTGGAAACGACTAAATACAGTCATGTTGAAAGATTTAGCTAAATCATCGATTAAGCCTTGAGTGTCACTATCAAGTGCTTCCCATGCTTTAAGATCCATAGATAAATCTAGAAGAGTAGATGGTTCATGCCATCCTGGTCCATAATAATACTTTGCAGCTTGATATAATCCAGCACCTAAATCTGCTGCTGGGCATATCCATTCTGCTGCATCAACAGCACCAGAAGTTAAAGCTGGTAAAACATCAGGTCCAGCAAGCAATACAGGTGTAGCTCCAAGTTTTTCAATAGTTCTACCACCTAAGCCAGGCATTCTCATTTTTAGACCTTTATAGTCATCAGGAGTATTGATTTCTTTGTTAAACCAACCACCCATCTGGTTTCCTGTATTGCCCATTGGTAAAAATTTAACACCAAGTGCATTATAAATTTTGTCAGCAGCTTCAATACCACCTCCATAATAGCACCATGCATTTTGCTCCATTGCATTCATTCCAAATGGGCATGTTGCCACGAACTCAATTGCATCAGATAGATTTGGCCAATAATAAGGAGCTCCATAAGCTGCTTGAGCTGCACCAGATCTTACTGCATCTAATGCTTCAAGTCCTGGAACAAGTTCACCAGCATGATAAACTTTAACTTTAAGCTTTTCAGAATATCTGTTTATGTTATCTCCAAAACCTTGGATAGCTTGTCCTAATGGACCAGCTTTACCAAAAGCACTACAAATGATCCACTCTTGATGACCGCCTGCTATTGCCGGAGCAGCTAAAGTAGAAGCACCAACTGCAGCAGCACCTGCTACACCTGCTTTCTTTAGAAACTCACGTCTTTTTAAATTTTTTTTCATATGTCCTCCCGAGATAATATGATTTCTGTCTGAGATTTATACAAAAATTCTATTTGTATCAATTTCTAATGATATTAAATATTAACAAAATTTACTAAATCAAACCCCTAAAACTGTAAATTATTTTTAAAAACTAGATATTCCAGTCTGATTTTTTCCTAAAATTAATGAATGTATATCTTCTGCGCCTTCATAGGTTTTCACAGTTTCTAAATTAACCAAATGTCTCATGATATGATATTCTTCTAATAATCCATTTGCACCAAGCATATCACGAGCATTTCTAATTATATCTAAAGATTTTTTACAGTTATTTTTTTTTAAAATACTAATTGCATTAATGATATCCTTTCTATCGTCTAAAGCTTTAGAACTTAGAAGACATGATGCTAGTCCTAGATTTATCTCTATTTGCATCTCAGATAGTTTTTTTTGAATTAGTTGATTTGATGCTAAAGGTTTTTTAAACATAATTCTATTTTCTACATAGTCTTTTGTAATTAACCAACATTCAGATGCTGAACCTAATACTCCCCAGCTAATTCCAAATCTTGCCTTATTAAGACAACTAAAAACTGATTTCCATCCTTCGGTATTTTCTAAACACAAATTACTTGGAACAAAAACATTATTTAAAATTATTTGCCCAGTTGGACTTATTTTTAAGCTTGTTTTATTTTCTATTGTTGAAGTATTTAATCCTTCAGTATTTTTTTCAATTATAAAACCTTTTATACTTTTGTGATCTTTATTATCTTCAATTGCCCAGATAATAAATATATCAGCAATTGGTGCATTAGTAATCCAGTTTTTAGATCCATTTAAAATATATCCATCTTTAGTTTTTTTAAACGAAGTTTTCATTGAAGCAGGATCAGAACCAGCTTCACTTTCTGTTAAACCAAAGCAACCAATTTTTTCTCCTTTAATTAATTGAGGAAGATATTTATCTTTTTGTTCTTGAGATCCAAATTTATTAATTGGATGTATCACCAGTGAAGATTGAACAGATATTGAGGATCTGTAGCTACTATCTATTTTTTCAAATTCATATGCTACAAGTCCATAAGCTAAATTTGATGTACCAGATCCACCATGTGTTTTAACTGTTTGTCCTAAAACTCCAAGTGATCCAAATTTTGAATAGAGTTCTTTATCAAATTCACTTTTTCTATTTCTTTCAACTACTGTAGGTCTAAGTTCATTATTACAAAAATCTCTTACATTTTTCTGAATATTACTTTCTTCTTCATTTAAATGACTTTGAATATAAAATGGATCAAACCAATTATTTTCTTTCATACAATATTAGGCAATATCATCATTTTGATGTAAATAAATACAAAAATTGTTATGCAAAATAAGAATATATATATAGCTTCAGATCATGCTGGATTTGACCTCAAAACCAAATTGTTAAAGAACTTTCCAAAAATTAATGATTTAGGAACAAAGACAGATGAAAGTGTTGACTATCCTGATTTTGCACACAAATTAACTAGAGAGGTTCTTAAGAACAAGAAAAACGTTGGTATTCTAATCTGTGGAACTGGTGTTGGTATGAGTATTGCAGCTAATAGAAAAAAAGGAATAAGGGCTGGTCTTGCTAATAATTCAAAAATAGCAAGATTGATAAGAAAGCACAATGATGCTAATGTACTTGTTTTACCAGGTAGATTTATAAATACTAGCGAGGCAAAAAAAAGTGTTCAGGCTTTTCTTTCTACAAAGTTTGAGTCAGGACGACATAAAAGAAGGATTAAAAAACTATGATTTCAGATTTGTTTACTAAAGGAATTAAAGAAGCAGACCCAGAGGTTTATGGAACATTAAGCCGTGAACTAGAAAGACAGCAAAACCAAATAGAGTTGATAGCATCTGAAAATATTGCCTCAAGATCAATTTTAAATGCTCAAGGTTCTGTCATGACTAATAAATATGCAGAAGGCTATCCTGGTAAACGATATTATGGCGGGTGTGAATTTGTTGATCAAGCTGAAGAGATTGCTTTAGAAAGAGTTAAAAAACTTTTTAATTGTAAATTTGCAAATCTTCAACCGCACAGTGGAGCACAGGCAAACCAAGCGGTCTTTCTAGCGTTACTTCAACCTCATGATACTATTTTAGGTATGTCACTTGCATCAGGAGGTCATTTAACTCATGGAGCAAAACCTAATCTATCTGGTAAATGGTTTAACGCTATTCAATATGGTGTAAAAAAAGAGGGCAATGATAAAGACTTAATTGATTATGATGAAGTTGAAGCTTTAGCTTTAGAGCATAAACCAAAAATGATAATCGCCGGAGCCTCCGCTTATCCTAGAACAATAGATTGGAAAAAATTCAGAGAAATAGCTGATAAAGTAGGAGCATATTTTTTAGTTGATATGGCTCACTATTCTGGTTTGGTTGCTGGTAAACAATATCCAAATCCTATTGAGCATGCCCATATAGTAACTTCAACAACTCACAAAACTTTAAGAGGTGCAAGAAGTGCAATGATTTTAACTAATCATGAAGATTTATATAAAAAAATCAATTCTGCTGTTTTTCCAGGATTACAAGGCGGGCCACTAATGCATGTAATTGCAGCCAGAGCAGTTTGCTTTGGAGAAGCACTTAAACCTGAATTCGAAGAATACATTAAAAATGTTATTGCTAGTGCAAAAGTTATGGCACAAACTTTAGTTGATAGAGGATTTAGAATTGTTACTGGAGGAACTGATTCACATATTGTTTGGTTAGACTTAACACCAAAAGGTTTAACTGGCGATAAAGCTGAAAAAATTTTAGAAGAAGTTGGATTGGCATGTAATAAAAATGCAATTCCATATGACCCTAATCCACCAAAAATAACCAGCGGACTTAGATTTGGAACTGCAGCTGCTACGACCAGAGGTTTTAATCAGAAAGATTTTGAACAAGTTGGAAATATGATTGCTGATATTTTGGATAGTCTTTTACTTGAAGAAAATGAGAGAAATGTAGTTTTTAATAAAACAAGAAAAGATGTAATTGAGCTTTGCAAAAAATATCCAATTTATAGTGAGGCATTTTAAATGAGATGCCCCTTCTGTAGTAATGAAGATACACAAGTAAAAGACTCAAGACCTACAGAAGATAATACAGCTATAAGAAGAAGAAGAGTTTGTGACGCTTGCGGCTCTAGATTTACAACTTTTGAGAGAATTCAACTAAGAGATTTGGTTGTAATGAAAAGTAATGGTCAAAAAGAAAATTTTGATAGAGATAAAATGTATAGATCTCTTTCTTTAGCTTTAAGAAAAAGAAATGTTGATAATGAAAAAATTGAAAAAATTGTTAATGCTATTGTAAGAAAATTAGAAAACTCAGGTGAAACTGATATAAAATCAAATATTATCGGTCAGTACATTATGGAAGCTTTAATGCATTTAGATCAGGTAGCATACGTCAGATTTGCATCTGTTTACAAAAATTTTAGAGAAGCAAAAGATTTTGAAGATTTCTTAGGTAATTTAGAAGATAAATAATTTTTAGTGTCTCAACAAAATGTAAAGATGATTAATTTAGCGCACGATATTGCTAAAAAAAAATTTGGAAAAACTTTTCCCAACCCCACAGTGGGCTGCGTAATTGCAAAAAATTCAAAAATAATTTCTAAAGCTGTAACGAATAAATCTGGAAGGCCTCATGCCGAAGAAATAGCTCTAGCTAAAGCTGGACGTAAAGCTAAAGGAGCTTCAATGTATGTTACTTTAGAACCATGTTTTCATAGTTCAAAAGATGGATCATGCACAGATCAAATATTAAGATCAGGAATTAAAGAAATATTTATATCTGCAGCTGATCCAGATGTTAGAACTAATTATAAAAGTATTAAAAAGTTAAAAAAAAATAATATAATTGTAAATGTAGGTTTAGAAAAGAATAGAACTTATAATTTAAATAAATTTTTTTTTAAAAGTGTTTTTAAGAAAAAACCATTTACAAAAGTCAAAATTGCAATTTCTACAGATGAAAAAATTGCATGGCATGATTATAAAAGTAAATGGATATCCAACAAATCAAGTAGAGAATATGCTCATAAGTTAAGATCAATGAGTCAAGCTATTTTAACTACTTCAAAAACTGTAATAAAAGATGATCCAAGATTAACTATAAGATTAAAAAAAACTTTAGAACAACATATTCCAATTATAATAATTGATAACAATCTAAAAATACCAACGAAATCAAAAATATTAAAAGATATATCTAAAAAAAGAATTATTATCTTTACTTCTAAAAAAAATAAAAAATCTGAAAAATTAATTAAATTAGGATGTGAAATTATTTTTTGTAAATTAAATAAAAATAAGAAACTAAATTTAAAAAATATTTTTAGTAAAATATACTCATTAAAAATATCTGATTTATTAGTTGAGGCAGGAGGTATTTTTTTTACAGAATTGTTAAATAATAATTTAGTAGACGAAATTCATATATTTAAATCCAAAATTATTATAGGAAAAAATGGTAAACCAGCAATTGTTGGAAAAAAGCTTAATCAACTAAATTTAACTTTAAATGAAAGAAAAAAATTCAAAGAAGATATATATACAAATTATCAGGTGCATTAATGTTTACAGGTATTATTCAAGATTTAGGAACAATAGAAACCAAGGCAGAAGGGCTCTACCAAATATGTACCAATCTTGATTTGAGTAAATGTAGCGAAGGATCTTCAATTTCCTGTAATGGAGTCTG
Organism: uncultured Alphaproteobacteria bacterium; assembly: GCA_902597795.1. Taxonomy (GTDB): domain Bacteria; phylum Pseudomonadota; class Alphaproteobacteria; order HIMB59; genus CACPNW01. Next base: position 105,861 of record CACJZA010000001.1, read on the forward strand.
TCTTACAGCAAAAAATATAACTCAAACAGATTACAAATCATTTAGCTTTGAAGTAAACATAGGAGAAGAGACCTTGAAAAGAACAAATTTAGCTAACTCTGTTTTAAAAAATGAAAAAATTAATTTGGAAAAATCTCTTCAGATAGGTGATGAAATTAGTGGTCACTTTGTTTACGGCCATGTTGATACAACAACTACTATCAATAAAATTTTAGAACTTGAAAATAGTTGGGAATATTATTTTGAAAAAAAATTTGATAAAAATAATAGATTTATTGTAGAAAAAGGATCTATTTCAATAAATGGTATATCTTTAACAGTAGCAAGAGTAGAAAATAATACTTTTATGATTTCTGTTATAGATCATACATTTCATAATACTAATTTAAAATTTTTAAATAAAAGCGATCAAGTTAATATTGAATTTGATTATCTTGCCCGTTTCATTTTTAACAATGAATAAAGATTACATTAAAGAAAATTTATCTTCTATTGATGAAATCATAGAAGATGCGAGAAATGGCAAAATGTATATTCTTATTGATGATCCCGATAGAGAAAATGAAGGTGATCTAATAATTCCCGCTCAATATGCCAACCCTCAAGCTATTAATTTTATGGCAAAACATGGAAGAGGATTAATTTGTTTAGCTTTAACTAAGGAGAGAATAGAAGAATTGGAGCTTCCCTTAATGAACCCAAGTAATATAAAAAATGATTTAACAGCTTTTACTGTTTCGATTGAGGCAAAAGAAGGAGTGACAACTGGAATATCTGCGGCTGACAGAGCTCATACAATATCAGTAGCTGTAAACAATAATAGAAACAAAAACGATCTTGTTTATCCTGGACACGTTTTCCCCCTTATGGCTTGGGATGGAGGCGTATTAGTACGTGCTGGTCATACAGAAGCAGCAGTTGATATTTCAAAACTTGCAGATCTAAATCCTTCTGGTGTTATTTGCGAAATTATGAGCGAAGATGGATCTATGGCGAGGTTACCAGAAATTATCAAGTTTGCAAAATTACATAATTTGAAAGTAGGAACAGTTAGTGATTTAATTAAATTCAGGCTTAAAAAAACTAAAATTGTCGAACAGATTTCCGAAAGACCATTTGAAAGTGAGATGGGGTCACAATTTACCTTAAAAGTTTTTCAAAATACTATTTCAGGTGAAAAGCATTATGCTCTGGTAAAAAACCTAAATGATGATAACCAACCTGTGTTTGTAAGAATGCACAGATTGAATGTTACTAAGGATATATTTGAAGAAAAAAATATTTTTGGAAGTGAGATTAAGTCTGCTTTTCATCTAATTGAAAATAATGGATCTGGAGCAATAGTTATAATAAATAGTGATATGTCACCAAATATACTTAAAACTTTCAATAAACGAAAAAGATCAAAAAATAAATTAGAACTAAGAGAATATGGTGTAGGGGCTCAGATTTTATCATTACTTCAAATAAATAAAATAATATTATTAACAAACACTAAGAAAAGAATTATTGCCTTGGATGGATTTAATATTGAAATAGTTGATCAGAGAAAAATATGAATAATAAAATTCTAATAGTTTCAGCAAATTATTATATAGAAATATCAAGAAATCTTGAATTGGGTGCAAGCAAAACTCTTAAAGAAAATGGTTATGAATATGAAGTTATTAATGCACCAGGTTGTTTTGAAATTCCCTATTTAATAAAAAAAAATATTGATAATTTCAATGGATTCATTTCACTAGGATGTATTATTAAGGGTGACACATATCATTTTGAAGTTATTGCTAACGAAACTGCTAGAAAGATTATGGATCTATCAGTTGACTTTAATGTTCCAATTGGATTTGGTATCTTAACTTGTTACGATTTAGAGCAGGCAAAAATAAGAAGCGATATTAAAAAAAAAAATAAAGGTCAAGAAGCTGCATTAGCTTGCATACAGTTATTGAAATAAAAATGCAAAATTATATCAAGTCACAAACAAGACTTGCATTTGTTCAATTTATTTTTCAAAATGAATTTTTAAATAGAGATTCTTTAGAAGGCATCGATGATTTTCAAAAACATTTTTATGATACAAATATCGCTTTAATTGACGACAAGAAAGAATTTAAGCTAAAATTTAATAAAAATTTGTTAAACAGACTTTTTTTTAGTCTTAATAAAAATATAGATAAAAAAAATATTATTAAGGAATTAAACAGTTTTATCGATATTAATCGTAGATTTGAAAAATGGGATAATATTTTAAAATCAATAATATTTGCAATTATTGCAGAATTATTAATTACTGAAAAACATAAAGTTAAAATTGTTTTTAATGATTACTTAAATATTAGTAAAAGTCTTGTTTCCCAAAAAGAAACTAAATTAATTAATGCTATAATCCAAAAATATATAGATAAAAATGAAATTATTAAAAACTAATTTATCTGAAAAATTAATAATTAATAAATATTTAAAAAAATTAAATTTTAAAAATAAGGGAACATTTGATTTTGAAAACGATGGGGCATATTTAGATTTTAACAGTAAAAATTATAAACTAACTGTAACGACTGATAATATTTCTGAAGATATAGATTTTTTCTCTAATGATGATCCTAAGTCAATAGCTCAAAAAATTACAACTGTAAATTTATCTGATATTTTTGCCATGGGGGCTTTACCTCATTGTTATCTTTTGAATTTATATTTACCAAATCGTATTGATGAAAATTGGTTAAATTCATTTTCAAATCAATTAAAGAAAATACAAAATAAATATGGATTTTATCTTTTGGGTGGTGATTTATCAAAATCAAATAAACTTATTGTTTCTTCAACTTTTTTTGGATCTATTAAAAAGAAATTAGAAATATTTCAAAATAAATATGATTTATACGATGATATTTTAATAACAGGCAATATCGGTGAGTCAAAGATTGGTTTAGAAATTTTAAAAAAAAAAATTGTATCAAATATAAATTTGAAGCAATATTTTATTAAAAAATATTTATATCCCACCCCTTGTAAACTTGGACCATTGATTGCAAATTATGTTAATTCAATGAAAGATATTTCTGATGGTCTGATTGGAGATTTAACTGATATGTTAAATGATAAATATGGCGCATTAATTAATGTAAATAAAATTCCATTGAGTGGAAAAACAAAAAAAATTCTCTACAATCAAAATAATTTTAGATTAGAAGACCTTATAAATGCTGGTGATGATTATGGACTGATAATCATATCCAGTAAAAAAAATAGAAATAAAATTTTTAATATTGCTAATAAAAATAATATTCATGTTACTTTGATAGGCAAAATTATAAGTGAAAAAGGAATTCATTTCGATTCACATTTAGACTTAAAGAATATCAAGAAATTTGATCATTTCTCCTAAAAACTTGATTTTTTCTATAGTTTCTGACATATCAGCAAAAATTTTAAGGAGTTTTCAATGACAACACTGCAAGTATTAATTGTTTTATGCGGTCTAGCAGCCGTATTATATGGTCTAGTAACATCTAGGCAAATTTTATCACTTGGTTCAGGAAATGATAAAATGCAGGAAATTGCTGGCGCAATTCAAGAAGGTGCTAGAGCTTATTTAAACAGACAGTACATGACAATAGCTATTGTAGGAGTTGTTATTTTTGTTCTTATTTGGATAGTTTTTGATCTGGCATCTGGAATTGGTTTTTTGATTGGAGCATTTTTTTCTGGTGCTGCAGGTTATGTTGGAATGAATATATCAGTTAGATCAAATGTTCGTACAACACATGCCGCAAGTAATAGCTTAGCTGAAGGTTTATCAGTATCATTTAAAGCAGGTGCTGTAACTGGAATGTTAGTTGCAGGATTTGCACTTCTTTCTATTGCAATTTTTTATTTTGTTTTGCACAACTCTGGTTCATTTCCGGGTAGGGAAATTGTTGCTCCATTAGTATCACTTGGATTTGGAGCATCATTAATTTCAATTTTTGCAAGACTAGGCGGAGGTATTTTCACCAAGGGTGCTGATGTTGGAGCAGATTTAGTAGGAAAAGTAGAAGCAGGTATTCCTGAAGATGATCCACGAAATCCTGCTGTTATTGCTGACAACGTTGGCGATAACGTTGGTGATTGCGCAGGTATGGCTGCAGATCTTTTTGAAACTTATGTTGTTACAGTTGTAGCAACAATGGTCTTAGCTTCTATTTTTTTTATTGAAAATTCTTATACAATGATGATCTTCCCATTAGCTATTGCGGGGGTTTGTGCATTAACGAGCATAATTGGTACGTATTTTGTTAGACTTGGTAAAAATAACAATATTATGGCTGCCCTTTATAGAGGATTTGCAGTCTCGGCTATTTTATCTGCAATTTTATTATATTTTGTCACTGACTATATAGTTGGATTAAATAATGTTTTAGTTGTTGAAGGAACTTCAACTCAATTTACTGGTATGTCACTTTTTATTTGTGGTTTACTTGGTTTAATTATTACTGGATTAATAATATGGGTAACTGAATATTATACAGGTACAAATTATAGACCTGTACAAAGTATTGCAAAATCTTCAACAACTGGTCATGGAACTAATGTTATTCAAGGTCTTGCAATCAGCTTAGAAGCAACAGCTTTACCTGCATTGATTATTGTTGCGGGAATTATTTCAACCTATACACTTGCTGGTTTATTTGGTATCGCGATTGCTGTCACAACTATGTTAGCTCTAGCTGGTATGGTGGTTGCTTTAGATGCATATGGTCCTGTCACAGACAATGCTGGAGGGATTGCTGAAATGTCCAATCTAGATGAAAATGTTAGAAAGACAACTGATGCTCTTGATGCAGTTGGTAATACAACTAAAGCAGTTACAAAAGGCTATGCCATTGGATCTGCAGGACTAGGCGCACTTGTTTTATTTGCAGCTTATACTGAAGATCTTGATCATTTTGCTAAAGATATGAGTAGTCCGTTATATGGAATAGAAGTTTCTTTTGATTTATCAAATCCTTATGTAGTCGTAGGATTATTATTAGGTGGATTACTTCCATTCTTATTTGGTGCATTAAGTATGACAGCTGTTGGAAGAGCAGCAGGTTCTGTTGTTTTAGAAGTAAGAAGACAATTTAAGGAAATTCCTGGAATTATGGAAGGTAAAGGCAAACCTGAATATGGTACTTGCGTTGATATTCTAACCAAATCTGCAATTAAAGAAATGATTATACCATCAATGCTACCGGTATTGTCACCAATAGTTGTTTATTTTGTAATTCTATTTATTGCTGGGCAATCAGCAGCGTTGTCATGTCTAGGCGCATTATTACTTGGTGTAATTATAACAGGTTTATTTGTTGCAATAAGTATGACTGCTGGAGGTGGTGCTTGGGATAATGCAAAAAAGTATATTGAAGACGGTAATCATGGAGGTAAAGGTAGTGAAGCTCATAAAGCTGCAGTAACAGGAGATACTGTTGGAGATCCCTATAAAGATACTGCTGGCCCTGCAGTTAATCCTATGATTAAAATTACAAATATTGTTGCACTTTTACTTCTAGCTGCAATATCTTTATAAAAAATTAAGGAGTAGTTGGTAATTCTTGTTGAGTTCCAACTCCTCCAAATATTTTTTCTAATAACCCTCTCTTTACTATTTCACTAGAAGTCTTATCTTCTGAAAATTTCACCTTTTGAAAATCTTTAATATCATATACTTTACTATTTATTATTTGATCATATTCATCTAATTCAAAAACAAAAACATAACTATATTTTATTTCTTTTTTTCTGATTGATTTTTTTTTACTTAATTCTGAAAAGTAAAAAAATTTGTTTTCTATAGGATCAATATAACTAGGGTAACCAAGTTTACTTATTAATTTTTCTTTATTTTCAAAGTTAATATTTTGCAATTTATCTACGTTTAAAATTTTTCCAGAATATGTTACTTTATTTGAACAGTTTGCCAAAATGAAAAAAAAACATATATAAATAATTAATTTATTCATCAGATGATATTACAATACTTAAAAAAAAAAAAAAATAAAGAGCAAATAATTGCAACCAAACAATACAAAACAATCATTTCTGAAAGTAATATATTTTTAAATAACAACAACTTTTTTAAAGAAAAAGATTATAAAACATCTTTTGAAATTGTTTCAATTTTTTTAATTATGTTTATTCGTATTAACTTATTAGAAGATAATAGAAATAAATATTTAAAAGTTAATGATGCGTTATTATCATTATTTGTTTCTGATCTTGATGAATCATTAAGACAGAAAGGTATAGGAGATATGTCTATAGGCAAGTATGTAAAATCTTATGTAAAAAAATTTTACTTTAGAATAACTAAATTTCCAAATGATAATAACCTTCACAATAATGAAGCTTTTATTGAGTACCTTAAAATCACAAATCTAATTAAAAACGATGATTACACCAATGTTTCAAGAAAATTTAATGATAAATTTAAAGATTTTATAATTTCTAGAAATTAACATTTAAAATTCTTAAAATATATGCAAATTGTACTTGAATTAATCGTAAAAACTAATAATTGGAAAAAATGGCTGTTCCTAAAAGAAAAACAAGTGTTTCAAAAAGAAATATGAGAAGATCACATAATTCTTTAAAAAAAATAAATGTTATTTTAGATAAAGACTCTGGTGAACCAAGATTATCTCATAAGATTGATCTATCAACAGGTATGTACAAGGGTCGAGAGATTCTAAAAAAGAAAACAGAAGTTAAAAACTAAAATAATGTCTGATGGGCAAGTTGTAATTGCCATTGATGCAATGGGAGGTGAAAACAGCCCTTATAAAGTTTTAAAAGGCGCTGAAATATTTCTTCAAAATGAAAAAAATACAAAAATAATCTTTTTTGGAGACAAAGCTAAAATCAATCAAAATATTAATAAACATAAATTGAATATTTTTAATTTTGAAATTGTGAATACCAAGGATATCATTTCTGATGAAGATAGTGTCAATGCTATTTTAAGATCTAAAAAAGATAGTAGTATTTATAGAGGGTTGGAGTTTGCAAAAAATAATGAAAAATCAGGTTTTGTATCTTCTGGAAGTACTGCTGCAATTATGGTTCTTTCTAGACTTCATATGGGTATGATACAAGGAATTGATAGACCAGCAATTTGTTCATTAGTACCAAACAAAAAAAATTACTCTCTTATGTTAGATTTGGGTGCAAATGTTATGGTGAGTGGAGCAAATTTATTTCAATTCGCCTTAATGGGTTTTTGTTATTATTCAATAATTAACAAAAACACTAAACCAAAAATAGGCATTTTGAATATTGGAACTGAAAATAACAAAGGTTTAGAATTTCTTCAAGAGGCAGCAGATTTAATTCTTTCAAGTTTTTTAAAAGATTACTTTATAGGTTTTATAGAACCAAATAGAATAACTTCAGGAGAGTGTGATATAATAGTGTCCGATGGTTATACAGGAAATATTATGCTTAAATCGGCAGAAGGTATTTCAAATTTTATAATTTCAAATTTAAGAGAAATTTTTAATAAGTCATTAATTAACAAAATTTCCTACAAACTTATTGAGAAAGATTTAAAAAAATTAAAAGATCAAGTTAATCCAGATATTTACAATGGAGCTACTTTAATTGGATTAAACGGAATATCAGTCAAAAGTCATGGAAATGCTAACCCAGTTGCTTTTAGTTATGCATTGAAACAATGTCATAATTTTATTACTAATGATCTTAATAAACAAATTATAAAAGCTATAAATAACATTTGATGGATAAACAAAATATATCTAGAGACGAAATAGCTGAAGCTATGAAAAAAGAATTCGGTTTTAATAGAAAACTATGTTTTGATTTTGTAAATGATATTTTTGAAATAATTATAGAAGGTCTTCAATCAGAAAGAATAGTTAAAATACACAATTTTGGAACTTTTAAAATGAATAATAAGAAAAGTAGAATAGGTAGAAATCCAAAAACTAAAGAAGAATTTAATATATCTAGTAGAAACGTTATAACTTTTAAGGCCAGTAAAATATTATTAAAATATATTAATAGTAAAATTGATGACTAAGAAATACCTAAACATATCTGAAGTATCTAAAATGCTTCAAATTGAAGAACACAAAATACGATATTGGGACTCAATAGACCCTAAAACAAACAAGCATAGAATAGAGGGTATCTCAACAAAAAGTAAAGGTGGTACAAGATATTTTAATCGGGACAATATTAAAAAGTTAGAAAAACTAAAAAGTATCTTATATGATGGAAATAATCATAATTATTCAATTAAATTAGCTGATAAAATTTTATCTTCAAATATTAGAAATGATATTAAAAATAGTAATGATAAAAGATATTTTAGTCACTCTGATAACTACGAAAAAATTGATCAGATTCTTAATAAAATGAAATTATTGTTGAAAAACAATAATATATAATTTTTTATTAAAAAATAATACATATATTTCAATAACTTAGATTAATAATTTATACAAAAAATTAAAATAAAAAAGTTATTTTTAATGTTTAATTTATTCGTCAATTAAAATATATGAACTTCATCTTATTAGTAAGGAAACAAACTATAAGGAGTTTTTATGTTAAATAAGACTAGTCTATTAGGTATCATTGCTGCTACAATTGCTTTTATTGCTGTTCCAGCATTTGCTGCCGATACTTTCCTAGGCGAAGGTGATTTCGTAGGTATTACGTTCTGGATTGTTTCAATCGGAATGTGGGCATCTACTATTTTCTTCTTTTATGAAGGTATGAGAGTTTCTTCTAAGTGGAGAACTTCAATGGTTGTTGCAGGGCTAATTACTTTTATAGCTGCTGTACATTACATGTATATGAGAGACTTTTGGGTTGCTACAGGTGAGTCACCAACAGTATATAGATATATTGACTGGATACTAACTGTACCACTTCAAATGGTTGAATTCTTTTTAATTCTTGTTGCTGCCGGCGCAGCTGTATCTAGTGGTGCATTCTACAGATTGCTCATTGGTACACTTGTTATGATTGTTGGTGGATATCTTGGAGAAGCAGGTCATATTTCGGTATTACTTGGCTTCATCATTGGTATGATCGGTTGGGCTGTAATCATTTGGGAAATTTTCCGAGGTGAAGCAAGTCAGGCCGCTACAACTAAAGAATCAGTAACTTCTGCATTTAATGCAATGAGATTAATTGTATTAGTTGGTTGGGCAATTTATCCTTTAGGATATGTATTCGGATTAATGATGGGATCAGTTGATGCTGATACCCTTAACTGGATATACAACCTTGCTGATTTTATTAATAAAATCTTATTCGGTTTAATTATCTGGAACGCTGCTGCTAAAGACTCAGCAACTGCATAGTTAGACTCTTTAAAATATATCGAAAAACCCTCTTTATAGAGGGTTTTTTTTATTAAATTATTGACTTAATTTTTCAATATATGTATTTGGGCACGCGATGAAAACATTCTCTCTAAAGAAAAAGGATATTAAAAAAAAGTGGGTTTTAATTGATGCCAAAGATGCAGTTTTAGGAAGACTTGCCGTTATTTCTGCAAATATCCTAAGAGGTAAAAATAAGCCTGAATATACCCCTAACCAAGACTGCGGTGATAATTTGATTATAATTAATTCTGATAAAATTCATCTAAAAGGCAAAAAAGCTGATAATAAAGTCTATTACCGACATACTGGTTATCCAGGAGGAATAAAAGAGACAACTCCTAATAAAATGAAGGAAAAAAACAAATCTGATGAATTAATCAAACTAGCAATAAAAAGAATGATCCCAAGAGGACCATTAGGAAGACAACAATTATCTAACTGCAAAATATACAGGGATGGAAGTCATAAGCATGAAGCACAAAACCCTCAAATAATTGATATAGCATCAATGAACACTAAAAATAAAATTTAACTATGGAAAATCAAGAAAATCAAACCGAAAATATTTTAGATAATAAAGAAAGAGCTTACGCCACAGGAAAAAGAAAAAATTCTATTGCAAGAGTGTGGCTTAAAAGAGGTAGTGGTGAGATTAAAATCAATGGCAAACCTTTAGATAAATACTTTTCAAGACCCGTACTACAAATGATAGTTAACCAGCCTTTAGAAGTCGTTAAAGCTGATAATTCATATGAGATTATGGCTTCAGTTAAAGGTGGAGGTCTATCTGGTCAAGCTGGTGCTATAAGACATGGTATTAGCAAAGCATTGAGCTTATATGATCAATCAAATAGACCATCTCTCAAAAAAGTTGGTTTCCTCACTAGAGATTCAAGAGTCGTTGAAAGAAAAAAAGCTGGTTTAGCAAAAGCTAGAAGAAGTTACCAATTCTCTAAGAGATAAATTTTCATGAAAAATAATATTAAAGTAGCCGTTCTAGGCTCAACTGGCTATGTTGGTATGGAGTTAGTAAAAATTCTATCAAATCATTCTTATGTAGATATAAATTTTTTAGGATCAGAAACTTTTCATGGGAGTTATCTAAATAATATTGATAATACAAAAGAATATAATCAACTTCCTCTTTTAAAACCGAATGATAGTTTTAATGCTGAAGATAGTGATTACGTGTTCTTAGCTTTACCTCATGCAGTATCCAATAAATATGTAAAAAAATATTTTGATAAAATTAATATTATAGATTTATCAGCTGACTTTAGATTAGATAATTTTGATATATATAAAGAAAATTATGGCATTGAACATGAGTGTAAAGAGCATTTAAACAATTTTATCTACGGTCTCGCTGAAATAAATAGAGATTTAATAGAAAATTCTAAAAATATAGCGGTACCTGGATGTTATCCAACTTCTGTTTTATTGCCATTAATACCTTTAATAAAAAATAAATTAATTGATACCAAGAATATAATTATTGACTCTAAATCAGGTTATAGTGGAGCAGGAAAAAAATTTGATTTTAACAAAATGAAATCAAAAAATGATTATAATTTTTACAATTATAATACAAATAATCACAGACATATTGCAGAAATTAAACAAGAACTTAATAAACATAGTTCAGAAAATGAAGTAAAGTTTTCATTTAATCCTCACATTCTTCCTAATTTTAGAGGTATGATTTCTACAATATATTGCAATCTCAATAATAGTATTAAAAAAACTGATGTGATAAATTTATTCAAAGACTTACAAAAAATAAATCCTTTTATAAAATATATTGATAATGATGAAATCCTTGATTTTTTTTCTGTTCAAAATTCTAATTATTGTAAAATTAAAATTTTTAACCATCATAGTGAAGATAAAATTATCATTGTTAGCGCAATAGATAACCTAATCAAAGGTGCAGCCGGTCAAGCAGTACAATGCTTTAATATAGTAGAAAATATTGAAGAAACAGTATCTTTAGTATGATTAAATATTTTACAGTTTCCCTTCTTTTTCTTTTTATTGTTTCGTGTGGATATCCTGATATTGATAATGTTCCTGATTTTAAAGACGCCAAATTAACTGATGAAGAATTATTAGATTATTGTAGTATTTCTAATACTGAGAAAAAAGATATAGATAAATGTATTAATGATTATAAAAGTTAAATTTAGTTATGAGTAAACTTAATATTGGTATAGCGGGATTGGGAAATGTTGGATCAGCACTAGTTGAAACAATTGAAGAAAATAAAAATTATTTCTTTGATAAAACAGATGTAGAATTGAACATAATTGGAATATCTGCAAGAACAAAAAATAAAAAAAGAAATTTTAATATATCAAATTATACTTGGTATGATGACCCAAGAGAAATGTCTAAAGATGATAATTGTAACGTAATTATTGAATTAATTGGTGAAGAAAAAGGAATTAGTTATGAAATTATTGAAACAGCATTAAAAAATAAAAAACATGTTGTAACAGGAAATAAAGCATTAATAGCTAATCATGGTAAAGAATTATTTAAATTAGCTAACACACATTCATTAGCTTTATCATATGAAGCTGCTGTTGCAGGTGGTATACCAGTAATAAAAACAATAAAAAATTCTATTAGTTTAGATAGAATCAATAAAATTTCTGGGATTTTAAATGGAACCACAAATTACATTTTAACAAAAATGCAACAAGATAATTTGTCCTTTGATGCAGTTCTTAAAATTGCTAAAGATAAAGGATTTACTTCTGATCAAGAATCAAAATTAGATATTGGAGGATATGATGCGGCGCACAAGTTAACGATATTATCAACTCTATGTTTTAAATCAAATTTAAACTTTAATAATAATTATATTGAAGGAATCTCAAATATTAAAATTGAAGATATTAATTTTGCTGAAAAACTAGGGTATAAGATAAAATTAATATCTGAAGCTTGCATAATTGAAGGAAAGATTTCAAACTTTACTTCACCAAAATTAGTTTCAATAGATAATCCCTTAGCAAGTGTTGATAATGCTCTTAATGCAATTAATATTGAAACTATACATCTAGAAAATTTATTTTTAGAGGGTGAAGGAGCAGGGGGAAAACCAACTGCCAGCTCTGTCTTGTCTGATTTATATGATATATTTCAGAATGAAAAATTTGATAATTTAGGTTTTAAAGTTGATCAGTTAAAAAACTTTGAAAAATATTCAGCAGAAAATATAATTAATAGCTATTACCTAAGAATAATGACAGAAGACAAACCTGGCGTTCTCTCATCAATTACTAATTATTTTAGTGATTTTGATATATCTGTTAAAAAAATACTTCAACTTCCCGAGAGTTCTGAAGCAGACAAACCTATACCTATTATAATAACTACTCATAATATTCAGAAAGAAAAATTAAGTAATGTAATTAGTAAAATTGAAGGTTTAGAATTTGTAAAAGAAAAAATTACTGTTCTTGCTATTCATGATAATTAATTAATGTGAATATTGAAAAATCATTATCCGATAAATTTTGGGAAGAAAAGCAAATAGACTTTAAGCACATACAAGCTCTTTCACAAAAAAAATCAATATCTGAAATTTTTTCAAAACTTCTAATTTCAAGAGGTGTCTTCGAAGATAATTATGATAACTATATAAATCCCAATTTTTTAAATAATCTTCCGGATCCTTTTGAGCTTAAAGATATGAAAAAAGGAATTGAAAGATGTATTGAGGCTTTAAAAAATAATGAAAAGATTGGAATAATCGCTGATTATGATGTTGATGGATCTACTTCTGCTTCAATTTTATATAAATTTTTAAATAATTTTACCAATAATATTGTTTGTAAAATTCCGCATAGATTATCGGAGGGTTATGGTCCAAATGTTAGGCTTATGAATGAAATGCTTAATGAAAAAATTACACTATTGTTTACACTGGATTGTGGTACATCAGCATTTAACTCTATTGATTTGCCTAATTACAATGGTATCGAGGTTATTGTTATAGATCATCATTTAAGTGAATTTAAACTGCCAAAAGTTCACTCGGTAATTAATCCAAATAGATTTGATGAAAACAATGATTATAAAGACTTTGCTGCAGTAGCAGTAACCTTTCTTTTTTTAATGGGTTTAAGAAAGCAAATTAGAGAATTAAAATTATTTCCAAATATAAAAGAACCAAATTTAATGTCATATTTGGACTTAGTTGCTGTTGGAACAATTTGCGATATTGTTAATATTAGTAATTACAACAGATCAATTGTTAGTAAAGGTTTGGAGCTCATTAGAAGTCGAAAAAATAAATCAATAACTAAAATATTAGATAACTCTAATATCAATCATGAGCCTTTAGCTAAAGATATTGGTTTTGTATTAGGACCGCAAATTAATGCTGCGAGTAGAATTGATGACTCTTCTTTATCTTCCAGACTTCTGATATCAGATGATGATTCTGAAATAGAAACTATTTCTAGAAAACTATTTTTAATTAATGAAAAAAGAAAATTAATTGAACAAAATATATTCAACGAAGCAATTGAGCAAATAAAAGATCAAGAAAATAAAAAATTTATTATTGTTTATAAAGAGAATTGGCACCAAGGTGTTCTAGGTATAGTTGCCAGTAAAATAGTAGCTCTTTATAACAAGCCAACATTTGTATTTTCTTTTATTAATAATATTGGATCTGGCTCAGGCAGATCTATAGATCAAATTGATATTGGAAGCATTGTTCTTGAGCTTAAGGCTAATGATTTAATAGAAGATGGGGGTGGCCATAAAATGGCAGTAGGTTTAAAAATAAATAAAAAAAAATTAGATAAAATAGATTTATTCTTAGTTAAAAAATTTGATTCATATCACGATAATTTTTTCGAAAAAAAAATATTTTATGACAGTCAAATTTCTGTGAATCAAATAAACAAAGATTTTTTAGATAATTTAGAATTATTAGAACCTTACGGCAAAGGTAATGAAGAGCCTCAATTTTTAATCAAAGATATAGTAATTGATCAGGTAAAAAATTTAAAAAATAAACATATTTTAATTTTTTTTAAAAATGATTTAGGTGAAAATTTAAAAGGCATATCATTCAACACTATGAATACCCTAATTGGTGATTATCTTATGAAGTTTAATAAATTTAAATTTCATATTTTGTGTTCTATAAAAAAAGATAACTTTTCAAGTAGTCAGAAGCCTCAAATACTGATCCATGACGTGAAAGTAATCAATTAAATAATTTGAAAAAAATCAAAATATCTACTATATACCAACCACGTGTCCCCTTCGTCTATCGGTTAGGACATCAGGTTTTCATCCTGAAAAGAGGAGTTCGACTCTCCTAGGGGATGCCACTAATTTAAGGGCATAGAATTATTGACCCTGCCGAATTCCTTGATTGAATTAACTCGTGAGCTTGACTAGCTTCAGATAATTTAAATTTTTTGAATATATTAGGCTTAATTTCTTTATTTTTAATTTTTGAAAATAATTTGTTACTGCACTTAATTAATTCTTCTGAATTACGGATATAATGCATTAATGTTGGTCTGGTATAATATAAACTTTTAGGATTAAATGTACTATGAAGATTGACATCATTTACCATTCCAGATGATTGTCCGAAAGATACCATTAGTCCTCTAAATTTTAGACATTTTAAAGATATATCAAATGTATCTTTACCAACTCCATCATAAACAACATTTACTCCTTCGTTATTTGTCAATTTTAAAACACTACTATGAACATCATTTTGTTTATAATTAACAGTGAATTCACATCCGTTTTGTTTTGCTAAAGATGCCTTTACATCTGTACTAACAGTACCAATCATTTTAGCTCCTATGGATTTGGCCCATTGACTAGCAATTAAGCCAACACCTCCTGCAGCTGCATGAAATAAAAAAACTTCATCTTTTTGTAATTTGTACAATCTTTCAAAAAGGTATTCTACCGTCATTCCCTGCAATAATATTGAAGCAGCTTCATCATTTGAAATATATTCTGGTAATTTTACAACTCTTCGTGCATCAAAATCTCTAACTTCGCAATAAGCACCAATTGGAGGGCTAAAGGAGTAAGCTACTCTATCACCAACTTTTAAGTTTGATACATTATCTCCAATTTCTATAATATTTCCTGCTGCTTCTACTCCTAAACAAAAAGGGATTTCTACAGGTAGCGGGTATAGGCCTGTTCTATGATACGTATCAATGTAGTTAATACCAATTGAAGTTTGGTTAATTCTAACCATATTTTCTTCAACATTTTTAGGTAAGTCATAGTTTTCATATTTTAAAACTTCTGGACCACCTAGTTTACTGACTACAACTCTATTTGGCATAATTATTCTTTAAGTTTTTATATACTAATTCGAATTCTTTTAAACATTCTGGATTAGCCAATGATTCTTCATTTTCAATACTTTCACCATTAATTAATTTTTTAATTAAAATTTCAACTATTTTACCACTTCTAGTTCTTGGTATTTCACTTATAGCATATATTTGTGAGGGAATATGCTTATAAGAAAGATTAATTTTTATTTCATCTATTATTTTAGATCTTATATTTTCATTAAATTTAAAATTTTTATTCAAGACAACAAATAATATAATTTGTGTATCATTTTTTAATTTATATTCCACTGCAACAGCTTCCTGAACTTCTGTAATATTTTCAATTACTCTATAAATTTCTGCAGTACCTATTCTTACCCCTCCAGAATTTAGAGTTGCATCTGATCGGCCATAAATTACATAACCGCCATTTATAGTTTTTTCAATATAATCTCCATGATACCAAATATTTTCATATTTACTAAAATAAGAATTAAAATATTTTTTATTATCATGATCATTCCAAAAATATAAAGGCATTGATGGAAAAGAAGATTTACATACTAGTTCTCCCTTTTGATTTTCAATTGAATTTCCTTTTTCATCAAATACATCAACATCCATTCCAAGAGCTTTACACTGAATTTCACCACTATAGACATCCATTAATGGATTACCGGTAACAAAACACGAAACTAAATCAGTACCACCACTTATAGATTCAAGATGAATATTTGATTTGATGTTTTCATAAACGTATTCAAATGATTCATTAACTAAAGGAGATCCTGTTGAAGCTAGTGTATTTAAACTATTTAAATTAAAACTTTCTTTAATTTTAATTTTATTATTTTTTAAAGTATCTAAATATTTTGCACCAGTGCCAAAAAAATTAATGCCTTCTTCTTCTGCTATTTCAAAAAGATGTTTATTATCGGGAATAAAAGGGGATCCATCATATAAAATTATTGTTGCTTTTGACGCCAAAGCAGAAACTAACCAATTCCACATCATCCACCCACAAGTAGTAAAATAAAAAACTCTATCTTTTTCATTAATATCACAATGTAGCACATGTTCTTTTTTGTGTTGAATTAGCGCTCCTCCAGAACTGTGAACAATACATTTTGGTACTCCAGTAGTTCCACTCGAATAAAGAATATAGAGTGGGTGATTAAAATTAAACTTTTCAAATTTACTATAAGCAATTTCTTGTTGTAAAATCTTACACAAATTATCGTATTCAAAATCTAATTGATAATCTTTTTCATTAAATGCATATGGTATTAAAATAATTTTTTCTATACTTGGGATATTATATACAACATCTTTTATAATTTTTGTTGTATCAACTTTTTTATTGTTGTAAAAATAATAATCTGAAAATAATAATACTTTTGGTTCAATTTGTTTAAATCTATCTATAATTGCTTTTTTACCAAAATCTGATGAACATGATGACCAAATAGCACCTAATTGTGCTGTAGATAAAAATGAAATTACAGTTTCAGGTATATTAGGAAGTATAGCAGCTATCCTATCATTTTTTTCAATGTTATTATTTTTTAAATAATTTGCAAATTTCAAAACTGCACTTTTAAGCTCTCTCCAAGAGTAATTTCTTTTAATTTTTTTTTCAGAGTGAAATATTATTGCATCATCATCATCATCTCTTGTTAAACAATTTTCAGCATAATTTATCTTACATTCATCAAAAAATTTATTATTAGTAAATTCAGGTGCTGATTTAAAAATTTTACCTTTTTTTTCACCAACAAAATTTGTGAAATCCCATACATTAGTCCAAAATTCATTTTTATGTTTTATGCTCCAATTATGCAAGTCATCATAATTTTTTATATTTAAACTTTTATCTAGTTGATTAATAAACTTATGGAGGTTTGTTTTTTTATTATTTGGAGACCACAACTTTATGTTGTGCATAACAATTTAATTCTTTTTTTGGTCTTCTTTAAGAGATCTAACTCTGACAATAACATCAATATTATGTAATGAGAGACAAGCAGGAATAGAAGGTATATCAAGATTAATATTTTTTGTAGGTATATCATGAATTTTACCTTCATCTTCAATATACAAATGATAATGAGATTTATTATTATTACAATAGAGTGATTTGTTTTGATCAACAACTATTTCTCTAATTAATCCTAATGAGGTAAATTGTTTTAAGGTGTTATAAATTGTAGCCATAGAAATTTTTCTATCTTCTTTTTTTACTTCATCAAAAAGATTTTCAGCAGAAATATGCCTGTCACCTTTTTCAAAAATTAATTTAGCTAAAATTCTTCTTTGTTTTGTTGGTCTTATACCACTTTCCTCTATTTTTTTCAGTGCGCGGCTGTAAGGACTTAGAGGATCAATTACTTTGTTTTCTATTCTCATAATATTATAATAAGTAATGAATTACATTTTTTCTGCAATTTTTCTATATTTTTTTTTAGGTTTTCTCTTGTATATCTTTCAAAGACGCATTGTTTTTAATAAATCAGGACATCCAGGCGCACCAAAGGATTATAACTTGGCTAATACAGAAGAAGTTTATATTAAAACTGAGGATAACTTAAAGCTGTTATCATGGTATCATAAAGGAAATAATTCACTCCCTTTAATAGTCTATTTTCATGGTAATTCTTTTCATATCGGAGATAGAGCTTACAGAATCCAGAGGTATATCGAAAAAAATTGGAGTGTACTTTTAGTTTCATGGAGAGGTTTTGGAGGTAACAAAGGAAATCCAACAGAAAAAAATTTATATAAAGATGCAGAAGCAGTATTAAAATGGATAAAAAATAATACTGAATTTAAATTCAAAGAATTAGTGATTTATGGAGAATCACTTGGATCTGGTGCTGCAGTAGAAATGGGCACAAAGTACGAATTTTTATCTATTGTTTTAGAAGCGCCATTTACATCTATCAATGATATTGCAAAAAAAAGATATAAAATATTTCCAACAAAATATTTAGTTAAAGATAAATTCGATAACTTCAGTAAAATCGATAAAATAACCTCGCCATTACTTATCATTAGTGGAAAAAAGGATGAAATTGTACCACATGAACACAGTATTAAGCTTTATGATAAAGCAAAAGTAATAAAAAAGAGTGTTTTTATTGACGAAGCAATACACAATAATCTATATGATTTCGGGATTGAAAAAGACGTAATTGGCTTTAACTTAAAATTATGGAAATAGATCTAACAACATCATATGTAGGCATTTTAAGCCTTATTGTATTTGTTCTTGCATATGCTGTTGTAATGGCTGAAGAATTTAGCCATTTAAGAAAATCTAAACCAGTTATTATTTCAGCTGCTGTAATATGGGGCATTATAGCTTTCCATTTTTCTTCTGATAAGCAATATGCCAAAGAAATTGAGTATGCTTTAGAGCATAATATCTTAGAGTTCGCAGAACTTTTCCTATTTCTTCTTGTTGCTATGACTTACATCAATGCTCTAGAAGAAAGAAAAGTTTTTGATGTAGTCAGATACCAATTAACATCAAGGGGATTTAGCTTTAGACAATTATTTATATTCACAGGTATAATTACTTTTTTCTTATCTCCTATAGCTGATAACTTAACAACTGCACTAGTCATGTGCTCTGTAGTAATGGCCTGTGGTAAAGGTAATACAAAATTTATATCGATTGGTTGTATTAATATAGTTGTTGCAGCAAATGCAGGTGGTGCTTTTAGTCCATTTGGAGATATAACTACCTTAATGGTATGGCAGGCTGGTATTGTCGAATTTTTTACATTTTTTAAAATATTTTTTCCTTCTGTGGTTAATTACATAATTCCTGCAGCAGTTATGTATTTCTTTATTCCAAATGAAAAACCACAAATTAGTTCTGATAGAGAATATATGAAAAGAGGCGGACGAGTAATTATCTTTTTAGGTTTGCTTACAATTTTTAGTGCTGTAAACTTCCATAATATTCTTCACTTGCCTCCAATGCTTGGCATGATGTTTGGTCTTGGTCTTCTTGGGTTATATTCTTTTTATTTGCAAATTACTCATGATCCATCTGTTGAAGACGAAAAATTTGATTTCTTTAGAAAAGTTTCAAGAGCTGAATGGGACACTTTATTATTCTTCTTTGGAGTTATTTTAAGTGTAGGTGGTCTAGGATTTATAGGTTACTTAACTGTTGTTTCAGAATTCTTGTATATTGGTCTTGGCCCAACAATGGCAAATTCTATAGTAGGCGTTCTGTCAGCCATCGTAGATAATATACCAGTGATGTTTGCTGTAATTACTATGAGACCAGAAATGTCAATTGATCAATGGTTACTCGTTACATTAACAACAGGAGTGGGCGGAAGCCTATTGTCAATTGGTTCAGCTGCAGGTGTAGCACTTATGGGACAAGCGAGAGGATATTACACTTTTTTTGGACATTTAAAATGGACTCCAGTTATATTTATTGGTTATGTAGCAAGTATTTATCTTCACGTTTTAATGGCTGACTTGCCTTGGTAATTTAAATTATCAATTAATAAAAAAATAATCATACTTAGTATTAAAATTACACCAGCAACAAAAGAAGCTTCGTTAAATTTATAGACACTAATCAATTTATATAAGTAAGATGGCAAGGTATCAAAGTTTTGATCTTTAAAAAATGATATTATTGTAAAATCACCAAAAGTAATAACCGTCGAAAATGCAAAAACAAAAATTATATTTTTTTTAATCATTGGTAGCAAAATAATAAAATAATTTCTTATGCTTATTCGGAAAGTTTGCTGAAAATTTTCAAAATTTAAAAAAATATTTTTCAGGTTATTAAACAGTATTAATATAGAAAAAGGTAATAAGAATAGACAATTTATCAAAACTATCACTAAATATTTAAAAAATTGCACATATCTTAATTCACCTAATATAATAAAATAACCAAGACTAAATATAATTGGAGAAATAATTATTATTGAAGAGCTTATTAAAAAAATTGATTGCTGAAAAATCATATTTTTATAATTTATTACAAGTATAGATGAAATTATAAACCCAGATATACTAACAATTATTCCTGTAGTAACTGAAATAATAAGAGAGTTAAAAAAAGATCCTAAAAATTTTTCATTAATTAAAGATAAATAAATACCATTATTTATAAAATGATAAATTACAGAAATTATTGGAGAAAAAAGAAATATCGAAAAAAATACAATTATTAAAAAATCTATAATTTTTATAGCTTTGTATTCTTGATGAGGATGAATAAAATTAATTTGATCTATTTCAAAAAAATTTGAACCTTTTAATTTGTAAAAACCAATAAATAAAAAAAATAAACAGATAAAAATTTGTAAAAAACTAAGTAATATTGCTTTATTAAAATTTAGTTCAAAAAGTGCATATTGATAAATAGCCACCTCAATTGTAGAATACATAGGTCCACCACCTAACGCCATTACTATTGCAAAACTTAAAAAACAAAGAGAGAATATTATTGAGAACACAGTAAAAAAATTTTGCCTTATATAAGGCATCTCTAATTTTAGAAGATTGCCAAAAAAAGTAATGTTTAGAGAGCTAGATATTTCATAATATTTTAAAGGAATACTATTTAAGGATTGAAAAAATAATCGAGTCGCAAATGGTGTATTTAGAAGTATATGGGCAATTAAAATTGCTTTTATTCCAAAAATTGTCTCTATCGATAAATTCCCGTACAAATTAAAATATGAGTTATAAAAACCATTATTTCCAAAGAGTTTAATTACTGCAAACACTATTAAGATTGTCGGTATTACAAAGCAAAAACCACAAAGAGAAATGATAAATTTAATAATTTTTAAATTCTTATGTCTATTTAATGCTAATGCGAATGGAATAGCTAAAAAACAACTTAATAGTGCTGAAAGAAAAGCTTGATAGAGTGAGAAATAAATTAGACGATGTGTATAAGAATTTTGAAAAAAAATATAAATTACCTTCAAATCAAAGTTAATTTTTGAAAAAATACCTACGAAAGGCAATAGGATTATTAATCCAAAAAAAAATAATACTAAATAATTATATTTATAATACAATTTATTTACGAGGCATTAAGCCACTCATCAATCCATTTTTCTTTGTTCTTATTAATTTCTTTTGGATCCATTTGAATAAAGTTAGGAACATCTAGTTTACCAAATGCCTCTGGTAAATCTTTTATATTTGTAACAGGGTACATAATATTTGTTGATGGTATGATTGATTGAAATTCTTCTGATAACATAAAGTTAAGAAATTTATTTGCTAAATCTTTATTTTTTGAATTATTTAAAATGCCTGCAAATTCAATTGTTATATAATTTCCCTCTTCAAAAGTCGTAGCAAGAATATCATGCCTTTCTTCAAACATTATATGTGCGGCTGGAGATGTAGTATAACTTAATACCATGTCAGCTTCTCCTGCCATAAAAAAATTATAATATGCATCCGTCCATCCTTTTGTAACTGAAATAATTTTTTTATTTAATTTTTTCCATTCATTCCCAGCTTTATCTCCATATAATGCTTTCATCCAAGTTAATAATCCTAAACCAGGGGTAGAGGTTCTCGGGTCTTGAATTACAATTCTAGCATTAGTAGAATTAATCAACTCATCCATTGATTTTGGTGGTGTTGCTAAATTTGCTTCATTATACACAAAAGAAAAGTATCCAAAATTATATGGAACAAATTTATTACTTTCCCATTTTAATGGTAAATTAATTAAGTTGTTTATGTCATTTATATTATGAGTTGTAAAAAGCTCAGATTGTTCAGCTAAATCAAATAAATTCATATCAAGACCTAAAACTATATCTGCCTTGGAAGTATCACCTTCTAAAATAACTTTATTCAATAATGTTGCTGCACTGTCTACAGCAACAAATTCTACATCCGCATTATGTTTTTCTTCAAATATTTTTTCAATTATGGGTCCTGGACCCCATTCTGATACAAAAGAGTCGTATGTATAAATAGTTAGTTTCTCTGCATAGATTGAGAAAGAAATAAATAAGGTAGTTAAAAAAATTAGTAATGTTTTCATTTTTCCTCCGCTGGCATTATCCAGATCAGGTTAAAAGGGTATAAATCTCAGCATTTAAGCACCCCTAATTTAATTATAATAAATATTATTTTAGAAAACAAACATAAAAGATTGTTTTTAGGATATTTATGAATATAACAAATTTTTTCGGGGAGTAGCGCAGCCTGGTAGCGCACCTGGTTTGGGACCAGGGGGTCGAAGGTTCGAATCCTTTCTCCCCGACCATTATTTAATTTTCTTCTTTAAAATTATCATATTTGCTTTAGTAAAAATTAAATGGATTTGAAACTAATATATGGCAACATGAGAGCTCTTTGTGAAGCTCCTCAGATGATGCTTCATTACGCAGATATTACGTATGAATACAAAATGGTATGGGATCATTATGGAAGTAACTGGGCAGAAGTTAAAAAGGATATTATTTTTAATAGATTACCTATTTTAATAATAAATGAAGATAAATATCTTTGGCAAAGCAATACAATTATTCGATATCTCTCTAATTTAACAAAAACAAAGCCTTCCGATGAATTTCAATTAGCGTACTGTGATGCTGTTTTTGAATCAACTCATGAAATGTTTTCTCCTTTGAATCCAACTATAAATATGACTTTTGGTGAAAAATATAATTCTAATAAAAAGAAACTTTTAGAAGATATTTTGCCCAATTCTTTAAATAATTTTGAAAAACTTTTACAAAATAGTTCAGGTAATTTTTTTATAGGCAATGATCCATTTTACTGTGATTTTAATGCTTATCATCATTTTTCAATGTGCTTAATATTAGATAAAAATATTTTCTCAAATTTTCCAAATTTAAAAAAATTTATTAATAATTTTGAAAAACTTAATAATATTAAAAATTATTTAGATGGTAGACCAGAGTTGGTAGAGCTAGGAAAATCACCTCATTTTCTTATTGATGGAAAAAAAATTCCTACAGGTTTAAACCCAAATAAAAAGTATTAATTTATTTTGATTTTTAATGTTTAATTTTTACTCTACTGCAGGATTAATTTTTGGTAATGAAACTTCTCTTAATTCTTGTAGCCAGATTATTGATACATTGGGTAAAAATATATTTGTAGTTTCTGATAGAGGTCTGACTGAATTAGGTTTGCTTGAGCCAACAATTAAAAAACTTAAAAAAAATTGTAATATTAAAATATTTAATGATGTTGAGTCTGATCCATCAAAAAAAACATTATTAAATGCATTTAGTGATGCAAGAGAATTTGAATCTACTGGAGTCTTAGGTTTTGGTGGGGGTTCATCTATGGATGTTGCAAAGCTTGTATCTTTACTT
The DNA here is from genome assembly GCA_902597795.1 of uncultured Alphaproteobacteria bacterium. Classification (GTDB taxonomy): domain Bacteria; phylum Pseudomonadota; class Alphaproteobacteria; order HIMB59; genus CACPNW01. The sequence goes on from CACJZA010000001.1 coordinate 129,951, forward strand.
CTTGGATCAAATCAGCAAATCGAAACAATATGGGGTGTTAATAATGCTAAAGGCCCAAGAATACCACTTGTACTTATTCCTACAACAGCAGGAACTGGATCAGAAGTTACACCAATTTCAATAATTACGATGGATGATAAAGAAAAAAAGGGAGTTTCTTCTAAATTTATATTACCTGATCTTGCAATTTTAGATCCATTGTTAACAACTAATTTACCCGCTAATATAACTGCATCAACCGGAATAGATGCAATGGTTCATGCAATTGAAGCTTTTACATCTATAAATTCAAACAATAATCCTGTTTCAAAAATGTTATCTATAGAAGCACTCAAGCTTCTTGGCTCATCAATTAAAACTGCTGTATTTGATGGACATAATATAAATGCAAGATCAAATATGCTACTTGGATCAATGCTAGCTGGTAAAGCTTTTGCAAATTCTCCAGTAGCAGCAGTTCATGCATTAGCATATCCTATCGGAGGTTTATTTAATGTATCTCATGGTTTATCAAATTCTTTAGTTCTTCCAAGTGTTATGAAATTCAACTCCAAAAATGAAGAAACAAAAAAAAATTATGCTCATCTTGCGCCATACGTATTTAAAAATTTAGATAATAGTAAAAATGATGAGTTTTTGTGTAACAATTTTATAGATGGTTTAGAAAGATTGTGTAAGGAGCTTAATTTACCTTATAAGCTTAGAGATTTAGAAATTCCTGAGGAAGCTTGCAAGTTGATGGCTAGTGAAGCAATTAAACAAACCAGATTATTAGTTAATAATCCTCGGAAAATTGAAGAATCTGATGCCTTTAATATATACAAATCTGTTTGGTAGATTTTATTTACTTATAAATTAATTTACCTATTTAATTAACATAGATCTTAATGATAAAATCAACAGTTAATCAATTTGCAAATTCTCTTGGATTAAATAAGGACGAATATATTCCTGATGGAAAAGCTTCCTTTTCACTTTTTAAAATTGAAATTCTATCTGGATTAACTGTTGCAATAGCACTTGTTCCAGAAGCAATTGCTTTCGCATTTGTAGCAGGTGTAACTCCACTTTCAGGATTATATGCTGCTTTTATTGTAGGATTAGTAACTGCAATTTTTGGTGGAAGACCTGGAATGATTTCTGGAGCAACAGGAGCATTAGCTGTGGTTATGGTGTCATTGGTATCGGAACATGGAGTCCAATACTTATTTGCCACTGTAATCCTAATGGGAATTTTACAATTTCTTGCAGGTGTTTTTAAATTAGGAAAATTTATGCGCATGGTTCCTCAACCTGTAATGTTAGGTTTTGTAAACGGTTTAGCTATCGTAATTGGTTTATCTCAATTGCATCAATTTCAAATATATAATTTTGATGGAACATTTACATGGATGTCTGGAGAGGTGCTTACATATTCTTTAGTATTAGTTTTCTTAACCATGTTAATCATATGGTACTTACCAAGAGTTACTAAATTCATTCCATCTACATTAGCTGCAATTCTTCTAGTTACTTTTCTAGTTTTACTTTTAGATTTACCTGTTCCAAGAGTAGGGGATTTAGCAAGTGTAGCAGGAGGACTTCCAAATTTTTCCATTCCAACAGTTCCACTTAATTTAGATACTTTTTTTATTATCTTTCCTTACGCAATTATTTTGGCTGCCATTGGACTAATTGAAAGCTTGTTAACTCTTAATCTTGTAGGAGAAATTACTAACAAAAAAGGTGGAACTAGACAGGAATGTTTAGCTCAAGGTGTCGCTAATGGTATCACTGGCTTTTTTGGAGGTATGGGTGGTTGTGCGATGATTGGACAGTCAATGATAAATGTGAAATCTGGAGGTAGAACAAGAATTGCTGGCATATCAGCAGCAATTTTTTTACTAATTTTTATTCTTTATACTTCAAATTTAATTGAACTTATTCCTATAGCATCATTAGTAGGTGTTATGTTTATGGTCGTAATTGGAACATTTGCTTGGAATTCACTAAAATTATTATTTGTTGTCCCTCGATCGGATGCATTGGTAATTATTTTAGTTACTTTAATAACTGTATTAGAAGATTTAGCTGTTGCTGTAGTTGCTGGGGTTATTATTAATGCATTAGTATTTGCTTGGAAATCTGCTTCAAGAATTAGAGCAATTGAAAGACAATCAAGAACAGAAAAGGGTGCTAAGGTATATGAAATTGAAGGACCTCTTTTTTTTAGTTCTACTAATAGTTTTCTAGAAATTTTTAAGCCTTCCGAAGATCCTAATTTAGTAATAATAGATTTTGCAAATTCAAAAGTTATTGATCAATCTGCTTTAAAAGCAATTGAGGATATTGCAGAAAGATATTCCAAACTAGGAAAACAAGTAAAGTTAAGACATCTTACAAAGGACTGCCACAGCCTTTTAAGAAAAACAGGTCAATTGATAGTTGATAGTGATGATGATCCTGATTATGGAATAGCTGTTGACTACGGTGTTAAATTAGGAATTTTTGGTAAATAATTAAAACTCTAATGATCCTATAACAGAATACTGTAATATATTTACAATCTCATCAACGTTTTTTGTAACAGCAAGTGCTGCTGCATCTACTTCTTTTAAAGCATGTTGATGTTCATCACTATGCATTATTATGAGAGATTTGTTCAAGGCTGATGCATAACCTGCATCAAAAGCAGCATTCCATTGTTTATATTTCTCACCAAAACGAACTACAACTATATCTGCTTTTTCAATCGAATTTCTAGTTCGTATAGCATTTATTTTGGCTCCTTTGTTATCGTGCCAAAATTTTTTTTCTTCATCACCAAGTATTTTTACACCAACATCATCTGATAATTCATGATTGGTAGTTGGGCTTGAAAATTCTATTTCTAAATTCTTAGATTTACATTTATCTATAATCTCATCTCGCCAATTAGTATGAATTTCACCTGATAAGTAAACTTTTAATTTCATTTTTAAAATTAACCTAAATATGCTGCAGTTAATACTGGAAAACTTGTAAATCCAAAATTACCTGCCTTTTCAGATTCAATTAATTGTTTTCTCCAATCATCTACTTTGTCTTCTGAAACACCTTGGCTTAAAGCAAACTTACTTAACATAGTTTCATAAAAAACTGCAGGTGAATTATTATCTCTATTTGTAATTAAATACGATAAATTTTGAGAACTTATATTTTTATATCCAAGTTTTTTTAACTTACCAATTAAATCAAGTGGAAGCATTTGGTGAAAACAATGTGCTCTAAATGCTTCATGAATGAGATCATTAATTTCTTTTTCTGGTCCATAAAATCTAAAATAGTCCCAAAGAATTGAGACATTAACAAATTTAGAATTAATTTTAGAAATTCTTTTTATTTCCTTTAAGGATGTATCTATATCTTCGATATATTCTAATGTTTGTGTAGCTGTAATTTTATCACATGAAGAATCATCTATATTGATATCATCAGCAGTCGTACAAATAAGTTCAACATTATTTTGATCTTTACATTTATTGCTTGCAACATCTAATTGATCTTGACTTGGATCAATTCCTATTACTTTACCTTGCTCTCCAACAGATAATGAAATTTCTTCGACTAAATGACCACCGCCACATCCAATATCAATAACAGTTTCATTAGTCTCTAAATTTAAGGCATTTACAATAGCTAATCTTCGTGAAACTCCAGCATAACCATTCGCTATTTTTTGTTGAATAATACTAGTTTCATTATCAAATTTCATTTTCTTATTTTTCTTATATATTTTTTAGTTATATAAAAAATACATATAAATGGAATATCAAATAACAAAAATATTAATTATTTCTTTTTTTAGCTCGATATTGATTTTGTTATTTTTAAACACAAGATACATTATTTTTTTCAAAAAATTTTCAAAAAATAAAAAAACCTTATTAAATTTATTTATTTATTCTTTTTCTTCTTTGATATTAATTTTTATTAATTATTTATTGAGTCTTAATGGATTGACTTCTTTAATAATCTTCAATGCTGCAATCATTACACTTATATACTTTGAATTAGCTCTATATTTAGAAAAGGTTTTTTGGGATGATTTTTTAGGAAATTCACTCCCTAAATCGATCAATATGCTTATTAGTTTTGTTGTAATGATGAATTTTGGTTATTTTACTCTTATGTTTTACATAAAGATCTTAGATATTGATTATTTTGTCACATAAGTATCAACCTAGATTAATATACAAAATAGTTATAATTTTTATGAAATAATATTTTCATATTAATAAAATATTTATTATTAATAATTTAGTATGAATAAGGTTTTGTTTGTATTACATCAAAAAACTTCGGTTCCAGGAGATGTAGGAAATAAATTTAGAGATAGGGGATATGTTGCTGAAATATGTAGACCGCCTTTGGGAGAAGAACTTCCTTTAAATATTAAACAATACTCAGCTATAGTTGTATTTGGTGCACCAGGAAGCATTAACGATGAAGATGAATATATAAATAAAGAATTAGAATGGATAAATAAAGTTATAAAAACTGACATTCCTTATCTTGGAATTTGTTTTGGCGCACAGTTATTAGCAAAATGTTTAGGTTCAGAAATAACAACTAATAAAGACGGGCTTTCAGAAATTGGTTTTTATAAAATTGAACCAACTGAAAATGCAAAAAATCTTTTTAATTCTCAAAAGATTTTTTTTCAATTCCATTCTGAAGGATTTTCCCTTCCTTCAGGCTGTGAGTTATTAGCAAGGGGTGATATTTTTAATAATCAAGCTTTTAAATATCAAAATTGTTATGCGCTCCAATTTCATCCAGAAGTAAATTTTAAACTTCATATAAGATGGTTGTATTTGGTATTATTAAAAAATCCTAAAAAATTATTCGTCAAAGGTGCTCAAAATATATTTGTTCAACTTTATTATCGTTACAAATATAATAAAAATATATCAAATTGGTTAGATTCATTTTTAGATCAGTATTTTTTAAAAAAAACTTAAATGCTAATATAAGTGAAAATTAAAAACCTATATTTTTCACCTGTAAAATCTCTTTCTTTCAATAATGTAGATACTTTAGAAATAATTAAAAATATTGGTATAAAAAATGATCGAATATTTGCTTTCACTAATAATCTTAATTTTAAAGATATAGAATTAGTAAAAAATGACCCTTTAAAAAGAGAAATTTATAAATTCTTATCATTAAAAAAATATCCTGAATTAAATCAATATAATTTTTTATTAGAAGATAATTTTTTAATACTAGAATTTGAAAATAAAATAATTTTAAAAACAGATATTGATAATCAACATGAAGTAAAAATCTTATGTAGTAAACTTGAGGATATTTTACCAAATATAAATAATATTAATTTATTAAAAGATAGTATGAATCCTTTTTTTGATACAATGCCAAATAAATCAATATCATTAATAAATTTAAATAGCATTCAAGATTTTGAAAACCTCTCTAATCATAAAATTGAATATGAGCGTTTTAGAGGAAATATATATGTAGAAGATTTAGATAAATGGGAAGAAAGGAAGTTGATAGGTAAAGTTTTATCAATTAATGGTTTAAAATTTAAAGTAATTAAAGAAATTCCCAGATGTTCAGCAACCAATATAAAACCCAAAACTTCTGATATAAATCTTAATATTCCTTTTAATCTAAAAAAAATATACAACCATATAAATTTAGGAATATATTTAGATCCTTTAAATGATGGTAAAATAAATAAAGGTGATCTTATAAAAATTAATGAATAAATTCTTATTAAATCATTCAGAAAAACTTACAGGATATCTATTAATTCTTCCTGCTGTTTTAATAATTAGTCTATTTGGAATTTTTCCTGTTTTTTTTGGAATGTACATGAGTGTACACAAGTGGAAAGTTTTTAAAGGGAGATTTTTAGGATTTGAGAATTACCAAAGAATACTTGGAGACATACCAGCTTTTTGGTTATTTGTTTTAGGATTATTATTATTGATATTGAGTTATGGATTGTGGAGTGAATTTAAAAATAAAGTAAAAAATAAAATCTATTTAGCATTTTTATCTATAGCAATATTAATTATTGGAATAATATTAATTAATATCAACTGGGAAAAAATGCTTTTAACAGGTGATGAAGACTATCTTTACTCTCTTATTTATACTTTTTATTATTCGTTTTTCACTATAATTTTTGAGGTTGGACTAGGATTAATAATAGCATTTGCTTTGTACCAAAAATTAGCTGGTAAACAATTCTTTCAAATGATTTTATTATTCCCTTACATTACTCCAGCTGTAATGGGTGCTGCAGTATTTTTTTTAATATTTGGTAAAGCTGAAAATTCTTTTTTAAATCAGCTAATAGGAATATTTGGTTTTGAGCCTCAAATGTGGTTATTTGATAAAAGACCTATTACCGAAGTTTTATTTGGTATAAAAATAGAAGGTCTGCTAGCAGGACCAAGTTTAGCTCTAATGTCATCAATCATATATGGGATATGGTCCTATACTGGCTACTATGCAATAATTTTACTCGCAGGTTTATCGATTATACCCTCTGATTTATATGAGGCTGCGAAAGCAGAGGGGGCTAGTAGATGGCAAACATTTATTAAAATTACCATACCACTATTAATGCCTATTATATTTTTTCTAATGTTGACTGGTTTTATAAATACCTTTCAAGCTTTCAATAGTATTTTTGTTATGCAAACTTCTTCTGCTGGAGATACAATGGATGTTGTTACAATAGAAATTTTTGATCATTTTTGGGGTAGGGTGAAATATGGTTATGCTGCAGCTGAAGGAGTAATTTTATTTATACTTCTAAATATTTTAGCAATATCGCAATATGTAATTTTTAGAAAAAGGTTAAGTTATGACTAGAATTATTAATGCTGAGACAAGGATACCTTATTTAATTTTATTAATAGTTTTTATTATTTCAATTTACCCATTTTTTTACATGATATCCACATCATTGATGACAGCTGGAGAAGCATCAAATCAATATTTATTTCCAAAAAAATTGATGTTTGAAAATTATTATGAAGTTTGGACATCTAATAGATTCCAACGTTATACATTTAATAGTTTAATAATTAGTTCAATAATTGTCATTGGTGTTTTATTAACTAGTATTCCAGCAGCATACTCTTTTGCTAAAATAGAATTCCCATTTAAAAATATCATATTCTACATGTTGTTACTTTCATTAATGATTCCTGAAATCATTACATTATTACCTCATTTATTAATTATTAGAGGGGAAATTATTCCATTGCCATTTGGACCTTCTTGGATGAATAGTCTTCAAGGTTTAACAGTTCCATTTATGGGAAATATATTTGTAATTTTCTTATTAAGACAATATTTTAAAAAGATACCAAATGAGCTTTGGGATGCTGCAAGGCTTGATGGATCTTCTCATTTAAATTTTTTACTCAAGGTAGTAATCCCAATGAGCAAACCTATTATTGTAACAGTCTCTTTATTTACTTTTATTATAGCGTGGAATAGTTTTGCTTGGCCTTTGCTTATATTGACTAGAGATGATTGGTATCCTGTAACAGTTTCTATCTATAGTTTTGTGAGAGAAGTGGGACCTAATTTTAATTTATTGATGGCTGCTTGCTTAATTGCAATTTTTCCAATTTTAGTATTATACTTTTTTACTCAGAAGTTATTCATAGAAAGTATATCAAACTTTGGATTAAAAGAATAAATCAGTAAATTTTTTGTAACAAAACTTTAATTTTACCTCTATATTAATTAATATTTTTTACGGGGTGATTATGAAATTTTATAAATATATTTTAAATTTCTTCTTAGCTTCTTTATTTTTTATCTCCTCGCAATCATTCGCAATTACTGCACAAGATATTGAAAATGCAGATCCTTCAGGTCAAACTGTTGAATTCTGGGTTCAATATTCAGATGAAAGATTAGATGCAATGATGGCAAGAGCTGAAAGATTTGAAGCTGAAACAGGAATAAAAGTTAATGTTGTTCACAAAGGGCATTATGGAAAAGTTCAATCTGCTATGATGTCTGCTGCAGGAACAAAAGATATAGCAGATGTTGCAAGAGGTTATGGTAATGCTGCTGCAGATATGTACTTAATTGGTGCTTCAATTGATCAAAATATTTTAGCAAATAGTAAAAAATGGGGTGTTTCTCAAGATGATATAGCAGATTGGGGTGCAAACTGGACTGTTGGCTTTTCACCATATTTTGATGGAAATCCAAAGCTATTACATGAAGTTGGAAAATCAATAGAGATCCTTTATTACAATGCAGATTGGTTAAAGGAACTAGGTTTAGATGCTCCTAAAACTCCTGCTGATTTTGCGGAAGCAGCATGTGCTGCAACAAATCAAGATTATAGCGGTAAGATGGGTGAAGATGTTCCAAGTTATGGATATGAAATAGATACAGATGCAAGTAACTTTGCAGCATGGGTATTTGCGCATGGAGGTGATGTATTTGACTATGATAATGGTCAGTATATTTATAATGGCCCAAAAGCCATTGAAGCTATGGAATTCATTCAAGGAATGGCTAATAAAGGATGCGCAATAGTTGCAAGAGGTAAATACACTGACCAGCAATACTTAGGACAAGGTTCTGTTTTATTTGCTGCAGGATCTACTTCTGGTATCACTTATTTCCAGAAAGCCATTGAAGAGGGTTACAATGGTAATTGGGATGTAGCTCCATTATCATACACCACTAGTGAACCAGTGCTAAACTTATATGGCGGTGGTTTAATTATGGGAAATTCAGGTGATGCTAATAGAATGGTAGCAGCATATCAGTGGATGAAATATATTTCTAATACTGAGAACTCAGCAGTTTGGTCAACTGAAAGTGGATATGGTTTTGTTAGAAACTCTTCTGCAGATCATCCATTAATTGCTGAAAAAAGAGCTGAATTACCTCAATATGATAAATCATTAACAATGGTTCAATACGGAAAAGGTGAGCCTTCTGTTCCTGGCTATTATTCAGTCAGAGGTGAGGTTGAAAAAGCTTATGCAGCAATCATTAATGGTGATGATATCATTTCAACATTAAATCAATTAAATGAAGATGCTAATGCAATATTAGCAGATGCAACTGCAGAGTAGTTTAATTATTTTACTTTTATTAAGGGTGGTTTATACCACCCTTTTTTTATGATAATTGTTTGTTCTCTTAATGATTTACCTAATGTGTGTGAAAGCATACAGCCCAAATATCTTGTATCAGTAATTGATCCAGGATATGCACCAGAAACACCCAAGGGAGTAAAAAATCATTTAAAGTTAGGATTTGACGATATTATTGAAATTAGTAGCAATAATAAAATATTTCGATTGAATACTGATGAAATACCACAAATTCTACCTGCGGAAGAGCATGTAAATTCAATAGCTAATTTTACTTCCACATATGCTTATGATGAAGATATTGTTATTCATTGTTGGTGTGGTGTCTCAAGATCAATGGCAACAGCTACTTATTTACTTTGTAGAGAAAACAAAACTAATATTGAAAATACAATTAAATATATTCGTAATCTTGCACCACATGCAAACCCAAATAAATTATTGATAAATCACTTTGAAAAGAAATTAGGTGTTAGAAATCAAATCTCAAAATCATTTTTAAAATTCCCTTATACTAAAACATACGATTGTTCTTCAAATTTTGCACCTGTTACTTTATTTGATATAAAAGACATTGAAAAAACCTAATGAAAGAATACGTTCGAACAATTGCTGATTATCCTGTTAAAGGAATTCAATTCAGAGATATTACAACATTGTTGCAAAATGCAGGACACTTTAAAAAAGTCATTGATGACATGGTAAAACCATGGCAAAATAAAAAAATAGATGCAGTTTTAAGCATAGAATCACGTGGATTTATTATGGCAGGTGCAATAGCTTATTTTTTAAATGCAGCATTTGTTCCTTTGAGAAAGCCTCATAAACTTCCATTTAATACTTTCAAAACCTCATACGACTTAGAGTATGGATCAACTGAAATGCATATTCATACAGATGCCTTAGATGGTCATAAAGATTTACTAATTATTGATGATCTTTTAGCAACAGGCGGAACTGCACTTGCAGCAGTAGAGTTAATTAAAAAGTTTGAAGACAAAAATATTGTTGGTGCAGGTTTTATAATAAATTTACCAGATTTAAGTGGTGATAAAAAACTAATTGAAAAAGGAATTGAAATACATTCTTTAATGGAGTTTTAAATGAGAAATGCAGTTATTATAGGTTACAAAAGATCGCCCTTCACCTTTGCTCGTAAAGGTGAAATGGCTAATATAAGACCAGAAGACATTTTATCACAAACAATAAATCAATTACTTAATGAAATTCAAATTAATAAAAACGACATAGAGGACATTATTACTGGCTGTGCGTATCCTGAAGGAGCACAAGGTAATAATATTGCTAAAATTGTTTCTTTCATGACAGATATGCCAGAACATGTAGCAGGTATGACAGTCAACAGATGGTGCGGTTCTTCAATGCAAGCTATTCATGATGCAACTGGTGCGATTGCAATTAACTCTGGAGACGTTTTTTTATGTTGTGGTGTAGAAAGTATGACATTTATACCTATGAATGGATTAACATACGATCCTCATCCTCAATTAAGTAAAGATAATCCAAATGTATATATGTCTATGGGTATTACAGCTGAAAATGTTGCAAAAAAATTTGATATTTCTCGAAAAGAACAACAAGAATTTGCTATTAGCAGCCATTACAAAGCTAATTTAGCTAGAGAATCAAATATGTTCGACAATGAAATAGTTTCTATCACAAATAATCATGAGAAAATTAATAAAGATGGTGGCATTCGAGCTAACACCTCACATGAAATTTTAGATGGGTTAAAACTTGCTTTTGATGAAAATGGAACAGTTACAGCTGGTACAGCTTCACCATTAACAGATGGAGCATCAGCAGTACTTGTTTGTGAAGAAGAATATGCAAAAAAAAACAATCTAAATATTTTAGCTCGTATTAAATCTACAGCTGTAGTTGGTTGTCCACCAGAATTAATGGGTCTTGGCCCAATTAATGCATCTAAAAAAGCTTTAAAAAGAGCTAATTTATCTATTTCCGATATTGATATTGTGGAACTAAATGAGGCATTTGCTTCTCAATCTTTAGCATGTATTAAAGAATTAAAGATGGACATAAATAAAGTAAATATACATGGTGGCGCAATAGCATTAGGACACCCTTTAGGTGCTACTGGAGCAAGGATTACAGGTAAAGTTGCAACTTTATTGCAAAATAATAATAAAAAGTATGGATTAGCGACACAATGTATAGGTTTAGGTCAAGGTATTGCAACTGTGTTAGAAAATATTAATTAAATATTATGCAAATTTATAAAACACCGCTACGTGAGTTTAAATTTCTAATTGAAGATTTTTTAAATCTTAAGGATAGTCAAACATTAAAAAAATTAGAATTAGAAACAAGTGATCTAATGCTTATTATTGAAGAAGCAGCAAAACTTTGTGAAGAAACCTTACTCCCACTTAATCAAAGTGGAGATAGTGAAGGATGTTCTTTTAATAATGGAGTTGTGACTGCACCAAAAGGATTTAAAGAAGCTTATAAAACTTTTTCTGAAAACGGCTGGCAGGGACTGAAAGTAAAAGAAGAATTTGGTGGTCAAAACCTACCTTATATTATGAATATGATTTTAGATGAAATGATAAGCTCTACTAATATGTCATTCGGTCTTTATCCAGGTCTTACAGCAAATGCAATCGATGCAATTGAAAAGAGTGCTAATGAAGATTTGAAAAATACTTATTTGCCAAATTTAACTAGTGGTAAGTGGACAGGAACAATGAATTTAACTGAACCTCAATGTGGAACAGATCTTGGATTAAGTAAAACAATGGCAACACCATTAGATGATGGAAGTTACAGCATTACTGGTACCAAAATTTTTATTACCTGTGGAGAGCATGATCTTAGTGATAACATTATTCATTTAGTACTAGCAAGAACACCAAATGCGCCCCCTGGTATTAAAGGTATAAGTTTATTCTTAGTTCCTAAATTTTTACCAAATGAAAGTGGTGACTTTGTTGATAGAAATAAAGTTGAATGTGGATCAATAGAAAAAAAGATGGGAATTCATGCTAGTCCAACCTGTGTAATGCATTACAATGAAGCTAAGGGCTGGCTAGTAGGCGATCTTAATAAAGGAATGAGAGCGATGTTTATAATGATGAATGGAGCTCGTTTGTTTGTAGGCATACAAGGCTTAGGTTTGTCAGAAACTGCTTATCAATCAGCACTTTATTATTCGAAAGAGCGTTTACAGGGAAAATTATCTTCCAGTAATCAAGTAGCTGATCCTATAATTGTTCATCCTGAAATAAGAAAAAACTTATTGTATATAAAGTCCATTAATGAAGCAGTTAGAGGTTTAACTTTATTGGCTGGAAATCACTTTGATAATATTGAAAATTCTTCAGATGATAAAGAAAAAAAATTATCTGAAAATTTTATAGCACTCATGACACCAATTATTAAATCGTATGCTTCAGATAAATCTGTAGAAAATACAAATCGAGCTATGCAAATCTATGGTGGTCATGGCTTTATTACTGATCATGGAATGGAACAATTAGTAAGAGATGCTAGAATTACAACAATCTATGAAGGAACAAACGGTATTCAGGCTTTAGATTTAATAGGAAGAAAATTACAAACTGATAATGGTGCATTATTTTATGAATTTTTTACGATGATAGATAGTTATCATGGTACAATTAATAATAATCAAGGTATGAAAAAATATATTGATTTATTTATACCTGCATATGATTCTTATAAAAGTATTTTTGAATATATTAAATCGTTAAATGATGAAAACGAAATCAATTCTCATGCTGTAGAATTTTTAAATTTATCTTCTTTGATTTCTCTAGGTTATATTTGGTTACAGTATATTGAAATTTCATTAGCAAAATTAGAAAAGAAAGATGAAAGTTTTTATAAATCTAAAATTGAAACTGGTAATTTCTTTTTAACTAAATTATTAAGTGAAACACAAGTTCTTTGTCAAAATATAAAATCCGGTGGAAAATACTACAATGATTATAATGATAAATATTTCGAAACAGCAATTTAATGACTATAAAAATTTATAAACCTTCTAAAACTTCTATGCAATCAGGTTTTAAAAAAACAAAATTATGGTTAGCGGAATATATTTCTGAAGCAGAAAAAGTAAAAGATTCTTTAATGGGGTGGAATAGTTCATTAGACACCAAATCTCAGATAAAACTTTTTTTTGATACTAAAGAACAAGCTATTGAATGGGCAAAAAAAAATAATTATCAATATTTTGTCGAAGAACCAAAGCAAAGAAAAATTAAACCTAAAAGTTATGCTTCAAATTTTGATACAAATAGAAAAGAGCCTTGGACACATTAAGTATAATTTCTTTCTTTATTTTTTAGACTATGATAAATGCAAATTATGCGCCCGTAGCTCAGTGGATAGAGCAACCGCCTTCTAAGCGGTAGGTCAAATGTTCGAATCATTTCGGGCGCGCCAAAAATTAAAATTTTGCTGCTTCCTCATCTATAAATGCATTGAAAGAAACTGATCTTCTTTCCTCATCAGAAAAGAAAGGATAGACTGTATGCATCATATAACTAGGAAATATAAATAAATCTCCAACTTCAGGTTTAACATCATATACGGAGGAAACTAAAAGCTGTGTTGATCCATGAATAAATGCAATTTTTCCATTCTTATTTTGATCTTTGTATGATGAACCTAAGTCCGTTGGCATTTTTGTGTACATTACTCCTGATAGATGGCCATCATGCCAATGAATTGGATTATAATCACTCTCAAATTGACAAACAGCCCAACTAGATTTTAAATCAAATTTGTTAATTTCTTTTTGTAATGTTGATTTAACAAAATTAAATACAAATTTATAAAGAACATCTTTTAAATTTTGATCAAGAAATTCTTTAGTTAATCTAATTTCATATTTAATTTCACCTGCTAATTGTTTGCCATGGTATAATTCATCAATTTTATTTTGATCTTTCAATATTTCATCAATATGATTGTTGAGTATAGTTATTGTATCATCTGATAATTTATATTTACCTATAGCTGGTGAAAATGGTCGTATAATTTGACCTTGTATCATGCTTTCGTTCATATTTTATTAACTTTAATTATATTAAATATTATAATATAGTTAAATAAAATGAAATATAATTTAAACTGTCATTGTGGAGCGGTTCAATTAGAAGTTTTAACAGACTTAGAAATCATTAAACAGTGTAACTGCTCTATTTGTATAAGAAAAAACGCTAAAATGTGTATGGTCCCTAAAGAAGCAATAAATATTCTTAAAGGAAAAGAAAACTTAACTTCTTACAAATTTAATACAATGATTGCTGAACATTTTTTTTGTAAGATTTGTGGCATCTATACTCATCATCATAGGAGAAGTGATCCTAATGGAGCAGCAATAAATATTGGATGTATAGATTCAATTGATCCTTTTAAATATGATGCTGACTTTATTGATATGAAAAATAAATAATTTTATGTCGTTTGAATTTTTAATTTCGAAAATTCAAAAAAATAATTTTTTACTCATAGGTAGAGCAGGGATTGATATTTATCCTGATCCACCGGGGACTAAAACTGAAAACGCTAAATCCTTTGTTACCCATCTTGGAGGATCTTCTGCAAATATGGGTGTCCAATTAACTTTATTTGGAGGTAATTGTAATTTACTGACCAGAGTATCTGATGATGCTTTAGGTAAATTGGCTATTAATCAACTAAATTATTATGGCGTTAAAAACAAATTAGTAGAATTTGAAAAAAATGAATCAAGAATTTCTTTTGCTATTGTTGAAACCACAGTTAAAGATCATCAATCAATTATTTATAGACATAAAGCTTCTGATTTATTTTTAAATAAAGATGATGTTGAAAATGCTAATATACAAAATTTTGATTGTTTATTAATTACTGGAACTTCTTTAGCAGCTGAGCCTTCGAGAAGTGCTACTTTATATGCTTTAGATATAGCAAATAAAAATAATATTCCTGTAATTATGGACATTGATTATAGACCATATACTTGGGAGTCATCAAAAAAAGCGAAAGAAGTTTATAATTTAGCAGCAAGTAAATGTAGTGGTGTAATTGGAAATGATGATGAGTTTGGAGTATTAGCTGGTGATTATAACAATGGTTTGGATCATGCTAGACAATTAGCTAAAAATGTAAGCTTAATTATTTATAAAAAGGGTGAAAAAGGCTCTATTACTTTTGCAATGAACAAAGTAATTAAAAAGGGAATATTTCCCGTAAAGCCTTTGAAACCAACTGGAGCCGGTGATGCATTTATGGGGTCATTAATTGGATCAATTTTAAAGACTAATGATTTAGAAAAATCTATAGAAATAGGTTCAGCCGCAGCAGCTATTGTAGTAACAAAAGTTGGTTGTGCGCCAGCAATGCCAAATTTAAATGAAATTTTAGAATTTATGAAATATAATAAAATTAATGAAGGAGAATAATATGCATATTCCACCATTTGATAATAAAAACAAGCCAATTGTAGATATTGAAGACAGTAGAGTTCCTTTGAATTATTTTAACATAGTAAAATTAAATAAAGATCAATCTTTTGAATATCAAACACCTGGTTATGAAACATGCATAGTGCCTGCTACTGGAACAATTAATGTAGAAATTGAAGGAATAAAAGTTGAGTCATTAGGCACTAGAACAGTTGATGTGTGGGATGGAGAGCCAGAAGGTGTTTATGTTCCATCTAATACAAAAGCTCAATTTACATCTTTAGTAGATAACTCAGAAATTTTTATTGCTGGCGCAAAGTATGATAAAACTCTTGAACCATTTGCTGTTAGAACAAATGAAATTGATTTAGTTCAGTACGGATCTGATGATACAAAAACTCATAGAAAAATTAAACATATTTTAGGCGCCAAGCATCATGATAAAGTTGGAAGATTGCTTTGTAATGAACTTTATACTGTAGGGCAGGGAGGTTGGTCGGGGTTTCCACCTCATAAGCATGATACAGATCGTCTACCTGATGAAACTAGACATGATGAAACATATAATTACAGATTTAAACCTAATAATGGATTTGGTTTTCAGATGTTTCAGCAAGTTGATGATAAAGTTGGTAAAGCTGAACATATAATTGATGGGTCGACCATTATGATTAGAACAGGCTATCATCCATGTGTCGTAGCACCTGGGTATGAGATGTATTATTTTACAATTCTTGGAGGATTGTCGCAAAGATCTCTTGTCCAATTTTTTCAACCTGAGCATGCTTATCAAGTAGAAACAATTCCAGGAATTAAGGATATGATTGCTAAATACAAATAAATGACAGCAGTAAATTTAAAAAAAATTTTACATGATGCAAATAAAAATAATTATGCAGTAGCAGGTTTAGTTGTGCTAGGTTGGGATGACGCCTTAGCTTTTACGCAAGCCGCTGATGAAACTGGAATTCCAATTATATTACAAGCTGGTCCTTCATGCAGAGCGCACACGCCAATTCCAATATTAGGAAAAATGTTTAGATACTTAGCGAGTCAAACAAAAACGAACATTTGTTGTCATGTTGATCATGGATACACTCTAGATGAATGTTATGAGGGGATTGATAGTGGCTTTACATCTGTAATGTTTGATGGTTCTAAATTAACTTTAAAAGAAAATATAAAAATTAGTAAAAAAATTGCTTCAAGAGCTCACAAATATAATATTTCTATTGAGGGAGAAATAGGTTTTGTAGGTTATGATAATGGTAAAATTTCAGAAGGTACTAATATTGAAGATGCAGTAACTTTTGCAAACAAAAGTAATATTGATGCAATGGCAATATCCGTTGGTAATACACATTTACAGACTTCAAAAAAAGCGAGTATTGATTTCAACAAAATTAATTTAATTGAAGCAAGAACAAAAATCCCTTTAGTTCTTCATGGTAGCAGCGGCATTCCAGTAGAGCAAAGAAAAAAACTAGCAAGAAAAACAAAAGTAGCAAAACTAAATATTGGCACTGAAATTAGAATGACATTTGGTGAGGCTTTGAGAAAAAATCTCAAAAATAATCCTAAAACTTATGATAGATTGCAATTACTACAACCTACGATTAAAGATTTAACAAAAGTTACAAAAAAAATTATAAAACAAATTGGCCCAAATTAATGGGACAAATCTTTATTGCAGCACTTAAAGAAGAAACTCCAAATCTTAAAGATTTCCACTATTCAGGTGTGGGAAAGATTAATGCTACAATCAAAATTATGGAATTAATTTCAAAATTTCAACCTAATGAAATAATCAATTATGGAACAGCTGGTTCAACAAAGCAAAACTTATCAGGATTAGTAGAATGTACGAAGTTTGTTCAAAGAGATATGGATGCAAGAGGTCTAATGAACTTTAAATTAGGGGAAACTCCTTTTGATCCAATATCAAAAATTATATATTCTAATGAGGGATATATATGTGCATCAGGAGATAGTTTTGTTCAATCATCAGTAGAAATAGATTGTGATATTGTTGATATGGAAGCTTACTCTTTTGCTAAAGTATGCAAATTACATAATATTAGATTTAAATGTTTTAAATATATTTCTGATTATGCAAATGAAAATTCAAATAATGATTGGATTGATAATTGTTCAAAAGGAGCTAAATTATTTTCTGAGTTATATCCTCAATTAAAAATATGATTTTAAAAATACTTGAAAAATTAGGAAGAAAAAAAATTGTATTGGACAGAGGTCCTTCGCATCCAGAATTTCATAAGGCCAAACCATGGATGGAGAGATATTATTTGTTATTTAGAAAAAGACCCAAATGGTTTCCATTTAATATCTTAATTCATAAAATGTTAGATGATGATCATGGTGAAGGAGTTCATAATCATCTATGTCCTTATATAACAATTATTTTAAAAGGTGGTTATTGGGAAACTACTAATAAAGGTAAATTTTGGAGACCACCAGGTTACATTGGTTTTAGATCAGCTGATCATTTACATAGAGTTGATTTAAAACCAAATACAAATACCATGACATTATTTATTCCTGGTCCCTTTGGGCTTAGAAAAACTAAAAGAGCTGATTATAAAACAAAAATTTAGCTATCTATATAATTTAAATTACTCCGTCGTATATTAATTTACATCCACTCAAAAAAAGCAAAACATAAACAATATTAAAAAATAATTTTTCTGGAATTCTTTTTTGCACAAAGTAACCAATTAAAACACTAATAAAAGCTAGTGGAAGTAAATAGAGAGAAATTATCAGATTTGAAGGTGCTAATAATCCAACATAATAATATGGAACTAATTTGACAAGATTTATAACCATAAATGCCAATGTCATTGTTCCAATAAATGAAATTTTGTCTAACTTTAGAGGAAGCATATAAAAGTTAATAGGTGGATTTCCTGCATGTATTAAAAAACTAGTATATCCAGCAACAGACGACCAAAAGTAACCTTTAAGTATGGTTGGTTTAAGCAAATAATTATTTTTCTGAATAAATGAAACTAGAACAAAAATAATTGATATAACACCAACCATTATTCTTATTTGATCTTCATTCGTAAACTCAAAGGTTAAAGTTCCAAATAAAATACCAATTATAGATGCAGGGATTATAATTTTTAAAATACTATTTATCCACTTTTTCCAATACAAATAGATTGCTGAAAAATCCATTATTATTAAAAGTGGCAACAAAATACCAGCAGCTTGTAAAGGACTCATTGCAAATGACATAACAGGAACAGCTAACATTGCTATTGGTCCAGGTATACCACCTTTAGATAAACCAAATACAAAAACTCCTAATGATGCAAAAAAATAAAAGTATAAATCCATTTAATTTAAAATTTTTAATGCATTTTTAATATCTTTTATTTGATCATCAATGTCTTCCAATCCACAATACAATCTAATTAAAGTCCCAGTATTTCTATTTTTAAACTCTCTTTTATCTAATGGAGGAAAGGTTATGAGACTATCAAATCCACCCCAGCTGTATCCCAATTTGAATATTTTCAGTTTATTAAAAAATTTTTCAATTTGATTGTTTGAATATTTCTTTTTCAGCATAAATGAAAATAAGCCTGTACTACCAGAGAAATCTCTTTTCCATATTTTATGATTTTTTGTATGCGGTAATGCTGGATGGAAAACATCAGATACAAGATGATGTTCCAATAAATATTTTGCCATTATCATTGCATTTTTTTCAATTTCTCTCATTCGAATTTCAAGTGTTGGTAATCCTCTAATTGCTAAATAAACTTCTTCTGAACCAGGACATATTCCTAAAGTTTTTGAAGATGATCTTATTTTTTTGGAATATTTTTTATTCGACGAAACGAAACCAATTAATACATCCGAGTGACCATTTATATATTTAGTTCCTGCATCTATAATAATATCAATACCTAATTTAATTGGATTACAAAATAAAGGTGAGGCCCAAGTATTATCCATAACAGTTGGTATTTTATTTTTTTTAGCAATTTTTGTAATCAAAGGTATATCAATAATATCAAAAGTTGCTGTTCCTGGTGATTCTAAATATATTAGCTTTGTTTTACTGTTAATTAATTTCTGAAAATTATTAATATTTTTTGTCGGATGAAAATATTTTATTTTAACATTATATTGTTTGAGGATGTTTTCACAAAAAGTTCTAGTAGGACTATAAACGCTATCATTTATTAAAACCTCATCACCAGATTTTAAAAAGGTAAAAAAAGGAATAACTATAGAGGCTAATCCTGATGGTGATAGTACTGTATCATTGCAGTTATATAAAAAAGAAATACTGTCTTCTAACTGCTTATGAAATGGATTTTTATTTATTCCATAAAATGTTGTTCTATCGTCAAAATTTTTAATATCGTTTAAGTAATCTTTATATGTATTAAAGATCATTGTAGAGCCCTTATAAGTTCCTGGATTTATAAACCCTTTTTGTTTAAGAGGATTTCTGCCAATTTTTGTTAATTTTGTTTTTATTTTCATAAACAACTAAATGTTGTATAAGCCAAAATCTTTATACACAAATTGTAGTAGGCAATTTTAAGCTTAATAAATCTATTATTGGGATTAACTTATTAATTTGTTATAGGGAAGCAATCTTTGAAAAAAGATATTTAAATAATTATTTAAACGGAGAAAATAATATGAAAAAACTATTATCTATTTTTGCAGTTGTAGCTTTTGCTTTTTCAGCAAATGCTGGAACTCTTGATGATGTTAAAAATAGAGGTTTTCTAAAATGTGGAGTAACAACTGGTCTTGCTGGTTTTGCTGCTCCAGATGATAGCGGCGAATGGGCTGGTCTAGATGCAGATATGTGTCGTGCAGTTGCTGTAGCTGTTTTTGGAGACCGTTCAAAAGTAGAATTTATTACTACTACTGGTAAATCTCGTTTTCCAACATTAGCTTCTGGTGAAGTTGATATGTTAGCGAGAAATACAACTTGGACAATTAGCCGTGATGTTAATCTTGGTTTTGAGTTTGTAGGTGTAAACTTCTACGATGGACAAGGTTTCATGGTTCCATCTGCTCTTGGTGTATCAAGTGCAACTGAGCTTGATGGTGCTACTGTATGTATCCAAACTGGTACTACTACAGAGTTGAACCTTGCTGACTTCTTTAGATTAAATGGAATTAGCTACGAAGCACTTCCAATTGAAACTAATGATGAAGGTAAAGAAAACTTATTTGCTGGAAGATGTGACGTATACACAACTGACGCTTCAGGTCTTTCTTCAACAAGAGCTGCTGCTTCTAATCCAGATAAATGGGTTGTATTACCAGAAATTATTTCAAAAGAACCACTTGGTCCACTTGTAAGACATGGTGATCACCAGTGGGGTGACGTAGTTCGTTGGTCTTTAAATGCAATGATTATTGCTGAAGAACTAGGTATTACATCTGAAAACGTTGATGCTCAAACGAGCTCTAATGTTCCTGAAGTACTAAGACTTCTTGGTGTTGAAGGTAACTATGGAGAAATGCTTGAGCTAAGTAATGATTGGGCTTACCAAATTATTAAACAAATTGGTAACTACTCTGAATCTTACGAAGCAAACGTAGGTCCAGACACACCTCTAGAAATTGCAAGAGGTTTAAATGCTCTATGGACTCAAGGTGGTATTTTATACGCACCTCCATTCAGATAAATCGTAATTAAATTTAATACGGGGGGTTTTAAACCCCCCATTTTTTTTATATATACTAGCGATGCGATCTAACTTAGGTTTTTTTTCTGATGAAAAATTTAGATCCATTTTTTTTCAAACTTTAGTTGTAGGTTTATTTGCCCTAGGTTTATTTTTTGTAATAAGTACAACTTCTTACAACTTAGAAAAAAGAAATATCGCAACTGGTTGGAGTTTTCTTCAAAACCCAGCTGGCTTTGATATAAGTTTTTCACCTTTTCTAGAATTTAAATCTACTGACACTCACTTAAAAGTTTATTTTGTTGGTGTTTTAAATACTCTTTTAGTTTCTGTTACAGGATGTATAGCTGCAACAATTTTAGGTTTTATATTGGGTATAGTAAGATTATCCTCAAATTGGTTATTAAGTCGACTAGTTTATATTTACGTTGAATTTTCAAGAAATGTTCCCTTACTTCTTCAAATAATTTTATGGTATAGTATTTTAATTCAGCTACCTCGTGTAAAGCAATCACTTCAAGTTCTCGATGTATTTTATATTTCAAACAGGGGATTGTATTCTCCAAGACCAATATTTGAAAGTGGATTTTCATATGTATTCATTGCAATTGTATTGGCTTTAATTTCAAGTTTCTTAATAAATAGATGGGCAAAAAAAAGACAAGATAAGACAGGTCAACAATTCCCAGTATTCTCAAGTTCAGTTGGATTAATTTTTATTGTCCCATTAATTTTATTTTTTATTCTTGGATCACCTTTGTCTTTTGAGCATCCAGAATTAAAAGGTTTTAACTTTAAAGGTGGTCTAGTTATTAGACCTGAATTTATAGCAATGTTTTTAGCATTATCAATCTACACTGCAGCCTTCATTTCTGAAATTGTGAGAGCAGGTATAATGTCTGTTTCAAAAGGACAAAGAGAGGCTTCAGCTGCTATAGGCTTAAAACAAACATGGATAATGAGACTAATCATTATTCCTCAAGCTCTTAGAGTGATTGTCCCTCCACTAACAAGTCAGTATCTAAACTTAACTAAAAATTCTTCTTTAGGAATTGCTGTCGGATATGCTGACCTTGTTCACGGCTTTGGAGGAATAAGTTTAAATCAAACTGGTCAAGCTATTGAATGTATGGCAATTGTTATGGCAACTTATTTGTCAATTAGTCTGACAATATCTTTCTTTATGAACATTTATAATAGAAGTATACAATTTAAGGAAAAGTAATGAACGAAATAAATGAAGTAAGAAAACCACCAGTAGCAACAACAGGTATTATTGGTTGGTTACGAATTAATTTATTCTTCAATTGGACAAACTCATTAATAACTTTATTTGTTATTTATTGTTTGTATCAGTTTATTCCTTGGATTTTAGATTGGACAATATTTTCAGCTGACTTTAAATATAATTATCTTGGTGAACAAATTACTAACCAAGAAATGTGTTCACGAAATTTAGATCCTGAAAATGGTGGAGCTTGTTGGGCAGTTATATATGTAAGGTTTTATCAATTTATTTATGGATTTTATCCAAAGGTTGAAGTTTGGAGAGTTAATTTAGCCTATGTTATGTTAGCTTTTGCGCTACTACCCCTTTTGTATGCAAAACTTCCATATAGAAAGTACTTCTTATATTTTACATACATTTTTCCTGTTATTGCTTATTTTTTACTTAATGGCGGGTTGGGATTTACTGAAGTCTCTACTAACAAATGGGGTGGTCTTCTAGTAACACTCGTTCTAGGTTGTACTGGAATTGCACTAGCTTTTCCTATTGGAATTATGTTGGCTTTAGGCCGAAGATCTAAATTACCAGTTATAAGCATGATGTGTACATTGTTTATTGAGTTTATTAGAGGCGTTCCTCTTATAACTTTATTATTTTTTGGAATGGTAATGCTTCCTCTTTTTTTACCAGAAGGAATTGATATGGATGGTTTGGTGAGAGTTCTTGTTGCAGTTACTTTATTTCAATCCGCTTATATGGCAGAGGTTATAAGAGGAGGACTTCAGGCAATACCTCCTGGTCAATATGAAGCTGCTAAATCACTTGGGATGTCTTATTGGAGAATGAATTTATTAATAATACTTCCTCAAGCTATTAGAATTTCAATACCACCAATTGTCAATACATCTATAGGTTTATTTAAGGATACAACTTTAGTTATTATTGTAGGAATATTGGATTTATTAGGAATTGGAAGAGGTACTTTAGCAGATACAAATTGGTTAGGTTTATCTTATGAAATTTACTTTTTTGTAAGTTTGGTATTTTTTATATTCACATTTGGAATGTCTAGATACAGTTTGTATTTGGAAAAGAAATTAAAAACAGGTATTAATATGGGGGCTGAATAAAATGAGTGAAGAATCTATAATTTCATTAAAAAATGTTAACAAGTGGTTTGGAGATTTTCATGTATTACAAGATGTAAATCTTGAAGTGAAGAAGAAAGAAAGAATTGTAGTTTGTGGCCCTTCTGGTTCTGGTAAATCTACAATGATCAGATGTATTAATAGATTGGAAGAGCACCAAGAAGGTTCAATTGTTGTTGATGGAATTGAGTTAACAGGAAATTTAAAAAATATTGATAATGTTAGAAAAGAAGTTGGAATGGTATTCCAGCAATTTAATTTATTCCCTCATTTATCTGTAAAAGAAAATATAACGTTAGCTCCAATTTGGGTTAAAAAAATGCCAAAGGCAGAAGCAGAGGAACTAGCTATGAGACAGTTAGAAATAGTAAAAATTCCTGAACAGGCCAACAAGTATCCTGGTCAATTATCTGGTGGTCAACAACAAAGAGTAGCAATTGCTAGATCTCTTGCAATGAATCCTAACATTATGCTTTTTGATGAACCAACTTCAGCTCTAGACCCTGAAATGATTAAAGAAGTTTTAGATGTTATGGTTGATTTGGCAAACGGTGGAATGACTATGATTGTTGTTACTCACGAAATGGGTTTTGCTAAGACAGTAGCTGATAGAATGGTGTTTATGGATGAAGGTAAAATTGTTGAGGAAGCTAGCCCAGATAAGTTTTTTAATAATCCAGAGAGTGATCGTACAAAGTTATTTTTAAGTCAGATTCTTCATCAGTAATTTAAGAAGATAATAATATATTAACTCTTCTATTCATTTTACCTTTGTTTTCTATTTTGCCGATTTGAATTTTACCAATCTCATTAGTTGATTTCACATGTGTACCACCACAAGGTTGTAAATCAATATCACCAATTCTAATTAATCTTATTTTACCATCTACTTGAGGAGGTTTTACTGACATAGTTCTGACTAGCTCAGGTTTTTCTTCCAATATACTGCTTTCAATTACTTCACTAGTAACGGTATGATTATCTTCAACCAACAAATTTATTTTTTCTTCTAATTCTTCTTTATTTATTTTTTTATCAGGATCATTAAAATCTAATCGACTTTTTTCATAACCAATTTGCCCGCCAGTTACTCCTAAAGGGACTATAGAACACAGCAAGTGCAGTGCAGTATGCATTCTCATATGCTTGTATCTTAAATCCCAATTTATTTTTCCAATTACTTCAGTATTCTCTTCAAGATCTTTGAGATCATCTACAATATTTATTATTTTATTATTTTCTTTAATAGTATCTAAAACTTGTATTTTTATATTTTCAGCTTCTATTGCACCTGTGTCCCCAGGTTGACCACCACTTTTTGCATAAAATGCTGTCTTATTTAACTCAATACGATTTTCTTCTTTCACAATACTTATAATTTTTGCTTTAAATTCTTTAAGGTATGCATCATCTTCGAATAATTTTGTCATATCGTTTTTTAACAGTATTTTAAAAATATTATATTGACTTTTTTCTCATTCTGAATAAATTAGAACAAAAGTAGAACAAATAATTTTATAAATAATATAATTATTATTTATCAATTATTTAAATATTTTTTCTAATATTATGTCTAAAAAAATAGAAAACTTAATGTTTAAAGTTGAATCCAAAGGAGATCAAATAACACCTTATTTTCTTGATACAGTATCTGCAGGTTTTCCATCTCCAGCTACTGATTATATGGAAAACAAACTTGATCTTAATGAATATTTGGTTCAACGTCCAACAGCAACCTATATAGTTAAAGCTAATGGCCCTTCTATGACCGATGCAGGCATATTATCAGGCGATTTACTTATTGTTGATAGAAGTATTACACCTCGTAACGACAATATTGTTATAGCCTCCATCTTTGGTGACCTAACAGTTAAAAAACTGAAAAAGAAAGATCAGTCACTATTTTTAATTTCTGCCAATAGTGAGTATCCTAGTATTCAGGTTAAAGAAGAAATGGAGTGTTTTATATGGGGGGTAGTGACATATGTCATACACAAAACTACTTAATAGAAATCATAACTCAGTAAATCAATCTATAGCATTGATAGATTGCAATAATTTTTATGCGTCATGTGAAAGAATATTTAATCCAAAACTTATAGGAAAACCAATTGTCGTGCTTTCCAATAATGACGGTTGTATCATTGCACGATCAAAAGAAGCAAAAAAATTAGGGATAAAAATGGGTGAACCTTATTTTAAAGCAAAAAATATTATTGAAAAAAATGATGTTAAAGTTTTTTCATCTAATTATTCTTTATATGGTGATATTTCTCAGAGAGTAATGGAGACTTTATCAAGTTTCTCTTCAGAGGTAGAAATCTACTCCATAGATGAAGCATTTCTTGGTTTAAATGGTTTTGAGAACTATGAATTAAACACTTATTGCAGACATATTAGGCAAACAATTAAGAGGTGGGTTGGTATTCCAGTTAGTATTGGAGTGGGTCCAACAAAAACACTATCAAAAATAGCTAATTATTTAGCAAAAAAACAACCAGACTATAAAGGTGTGTGCATACTAAAAAATAAAATAGAAATAAAAAAAGCATTAGAATTAACATCCATTGAAGAAGTATGGGGCATTGGAAGAAGATTATCTCTTTTCCTGAAAAAATATAATATTCATAATGCTTATCAATTTTCTCAAATGGATAGAGGATGGATAAGAAAAAATATGGGTGTAGTGGGAGAGAAGACATACCTGGAATTAAATAGTGTATCGTGTTTAGAACTTGATTTGGTTCCAAGTGATAAACAAAGTTGTTGTGTCTCAAGATCATTTAGTCAGCCAATAGAGAAATTATTCGATTTGGAGGAGTCAATATCAACTTATGGATCAAGAGTATCAGAGAAGATAAGGGAAGAGGGGTTAGTCGCTGAGTCTATGAGTATTTTTGTTTTGACAAATCATTTTAATAGAAGAGAGAAACAATATTCAAACTCAATAAAACTACGTTTACCTTTTCCAACAAATAATAGCATAAAAATTGTTAAAAGAGCTCTTGAAGGAATTAGAAAAATATATCGACCGGGATTTCGTTATAAAAAAGCTGGAATTATATTATATGGTCTTAGCAGTCACAATGTAACTAGAGGATTGCTTGATTATGACCGTGATACATCGGATAGAATAATGAATACTATTGATAATATTAATTCTAGATATGGAAGTTCAACGTTAAAGATAGCTTCTGAAGGTATAGAAAAAATATGGAAGATGAAAAGAGAAAACGTATCCCCATGTTATACAACACGTTTTGAAGAATTGGTCGAAGTTAAGGCTTAGATAAAATGGCTCCCCGGGCCGGGCTCGAACCAGCGACCGATCGGTTAACAGCCGATTGCTCTACCACTGAGCTACCGAGGAACACAATTTTGTTGATAATAAAAAAAAATTAAAAAACAAGAAAAATTTGGAGGCTCGGAGCGGAATCGAACCGCTGTGCAAGGCTTTGCAGGCCCCTACATCACCACTCTGCCACCGAGCCTAAAAAAAATGACAATTATCACTATATTATTTCTAGTCAATTAATGAAAAAAAATTCTAAAGATTAATAATATAATTTAAATAATTGATTATATAGCAGGTTTATATAAAGCATCTTTTAAGAAATGAGTGAAACATTTGAAATTGCAAGAAAAAATATGGTTGTTAATCAATTAAGACCAAACAAAATTAATGAAGAAAATATCTTACAAATATTTGAAAATACACCTAAAGAAAATTATTTAGATGTCAGCTTAAGTAAGAATTGTTACCTAGATAATAATTTAGATATAACTGACAAAAGAGGATATCTTAAAAATTTACACCTAGCTCAAATTATAAAATACTCGAAAATTTTACCTAATGATAAGGTATTGCATATAGGGGGCTTAACTGGCTACTTTTCTGCTTTAATTAGCTCACTATGTAAAGAACTTCATGTTGTAGAGGAAAATAGAAAACTATTTAAATTATTAGAACATAATATTAACAATATTGATAATACTAATATTAGTTTATTTAATCATAATTTATTAGATGGATTATCTGATAAAGCTCCATTTAGCTTAATTATTATTGACGGACCTATATTTAAAATAACTGATAAGTTAAAGAATCAACTAGCTATGAATGGAGGAAGGTTAATATATATTAAAAAAATATATGATAATTTGGGTAAAGCTTATAAAATTATAAGAAATGAAGATTTGTATTCATCTGAGTATTTATTTGATGTAATGTGTAGTTATCAAATTCAAGAACAACAAAAGGTTTTTAAATTTTAAATGAGATTATTTATATTTTTGTTATTACTTATTTATTCTAAATCTATATTTGCTCTATCGATTGATGATTCTGTAAAAAGTACGATTGCAAATAATTTGAAAGTTAAAATTGCTTTTGAAAAACTGAATGAAAGCAAAGAAAATATTGAGATAGCTGTAGGCAAAAAACTTCCAACAGTTACCGGCACAATTTCTGGTACATATAGTAATAGCGATACAACATCAGCAGCTGGTGTATCATCAACACCAGAGACTTTTACAGATAAATACAAAATTAGCATTACTCAAAATTTGTATGATGGCGGTGAAAAAAATTTAGAAATTGAAAGATCAAAAATTATTTACGAAAATGCAGTAATAAATTTTTATAAAACAGTTCAAGATTTATCTCTAACAGCTGTAGAAGGTTATTTAACCGTAATAAATTATGAAAAATCATTAGAGGCTTCCGAAAAGAATTTTGACTCTGTTTCAAGATTTTTAGAAGAAGTAAAGTTAAAATATGAATTGGGATCAGCAACCATAACTGAACTGAAAAATGCTGAAAGTGCTTTTTCAATTGCTGAAACAAATCTTTTTTCAGCCGAACAAAACTACAATGTCAGTTTAAAAACATTTAAATCAATTGTTGGTAAAGAAGCTATTAATTTACAAGATTATGTAAATATACAAGATGATTTGAATTTTGATAACATAATTTCTGAAGTTTATAAGAATAATTTTAACATTTTAATTGCTCAAAATAATATTAAAATTAAAGAATTTGATCTCTCAAAAGAAAAAAGTTCCAATAGACCTACCTTAGATATAACAGCTTCAACAGAGTATTCCGATGGTTCAAGAATAGATGCTGGAAGTGAAAATACCAATGCATCAATAGGTCTAACTTTAACAATTCCTATATTTCAGCAAAACATTGACAAATCAGATATTAGAAAAATAAATTCTCAAATTCTACAAGCTGAAATTGAGTTAGAGGATCTTAAAGAAAGTTTAAATATTGAGGTATCAAACTATTATAAAAACTATTTAGTTAGTAAATCAAATTTAAATACATCTTTATTAACTATAGAATATGCAAATACTCTTCTAGAAAGTACTCAAGAGGAATACAACCTAGGGACAAAATCTATCACTGATCTAATAGAAGCAGAAACTAATCTTTTAAACGTAAATGTTGAATATTTTAATGCAAATAAAAACTATCTGATTAATTATTTTAATTTACTAGCTTTAGATGGTTCACTGATTAAATTATTTGAGGAGTATCTTCCTAGTTATAATTAGAGTTTTATTAATTTAATTAAACATTTATAATACCTGTTATGAATACAAAAAATTCTATCAATGAATCTCTTGAAGTCATACGAAGAGCACTTGAAGATGAAAAAAATATTTCAAATAAGGATCTATCATCCAATATTTTGATACTTAACCAAAAGGTTAACAGTGATGGTACAATAAAATTACTTCAAAAAGACGAAGAGATAAATAGTGAAATTAATGATATTATAGACCAAAAACTTTCCTATCTTGTAGAAAATAAAATTGAAAAAATACTTGATGAGAAAATCCCAAAATTACTAAAAAATTATTTCGATTCAAAATAGTTACGATGCAGCTTGATAAATTTTTTGATTTTTTAAAAGATGAAAAAAATCTTTATTCCCAATGGGAGCAATCAAATTGTTTTAAACCACAAAAAGGAGGTGAACCTTATTCTATAATGATGCCACCACCTAATGTTACAGGTAGCTTACATATGGGTCATGCTTTGACCTTCACAATTCAAGATATATTAATCAGGTACCATAGAATGAAGGGTATGGAAGTATTGTGGCAAGCAGGTACAGATCACGCAGGAATAGCTACTCAGATGGTGGTTGAAAGAAAATTAAGTGAGTCAAACCTAGATCGACGATCTCTAGGAAGAGAAAAGTTTATTGAAAAAGTATGGGAATGGAAAAAAGAGTCGGGTGGTCAGATAAGTAATCAATTAAGAAGACTTGGTGCTTCTGCAGATTGGTCGAGAGAAAGATTTACAATGGATGAAGGTCTTTCCAATGCAGTTAAGAAAGTTTTTGTTAATTTATTTAATGATGGAATTATTTATAAAGATAAGAGATTGGTGAATTGGGATCCAAAACTTTTAACAGCTATTTCTGATCTAGAAGTAGAGCAAAGAGATACTGAAGGAAGTTTATGGCATATTAAATATCCTATAGATGAAAATAATCATATCATTGTTGCAACAACAAGACCCGAGACAATGTTAGGTGATACCGCAGTTGCCGTTCATCCAGATGATGAAAAATATAAAAATCTAATTGGCAAATTTTGTAACTTACCAATTTCAAATAAGAAAATACCAATCATTGCTGATGAATATGCAGATCCTGAAAAAGGTTCTGGAGCTGTAAAAATTACGCCTGCACATGATTTTAATGATTTTGAGGTAGGAAAGAGACATGATTTAGAATTTATTAATATTTTTGATGAAAATGCTAAACTGAACTCAAATGTGCCTGAAGAATTTCAAAATTTAGATCGATTTGACGCAAGAAAACTAATTTTAAAAAAATTAGATGAAATGAATTTATTAATTAAAGAAGAAAAACAGCAAATGGTCATACCATATGGTGATAGATCAGGTGTTGTGATTGAGCCATGGCTAACAGACCAATGGTTTTGTGATGCAAAAAAATTATCAGTTGATCCAATATCAGCTGTTAGAGATAATAGTTCTAAATTTATTCCTAAACAATGGGAAAATACATTTTATAATTGGATGGAAAATATTCAACCGTGGTGTATTTCAAGACAGTTATGGTGGGGACATCAAATTCCTGCATGGTATGGTCCTGATAATAAATATTTTGTTAGTGAAACTCTAGAAGGGGCACAAAATCAAGCAAAAGAATTTTATGGAAAGGATGTTGAGCTTAGACAAGATGAAGACGTTCTAGATACTTGGTTTTCTTCTGCTCTATGGACATTCTCTACTTTGGATTGGCCAAATAAAACCTATGAATTAGATAGATTTTATCCTGGCAACGTTTTAGTTACTGGTTTTGATATCATATTTTTTTGGGTTGCACGGATGATGATGATGGGTTCTTATTTTATGAGGGAAACTCCATTTAAAGATATTTATATTCATCCTTTAATACGTGATGAAAAAGGACAAAAAATGTCTAAATCAAAAGGGAACATAATTGATCCTTTAGATTTATTAGATAAATATGGCGCTGATACATTAAGATTTACACTAACAGCACTATTAAATCCTGGACGAGATGTAAAATTATCTGAAGCTAGAGTTAAAGGATATAAATCATTCACAAATAAAATTTGGAATGCTGGAAAATTTTTACAATTGAATAATTCAATTTTTATAGATGATATTTCAATTGATTCAATTATTTTTGATGCAAACAAATGGATAATAAAAGAATTGAATGATTTAAACACTCAACTTGATCAATTAACTAAAAAGTATTTGTTTCATGAAATAGCCAATAAAATTTATCATTTCGTATGGCATACTTATTGTGATTGGTACATTGAAATTATTAAACAAAATTTTGAAAATGAAAAATTTGCTGATGAAATTAAAAAAGTTTCTGGATGGACATTTATTCAAGTTTTAAAGATTATACATCCCATTATGCCATTTATAAGTGAAAAATTATGGAGATCTTTAGTTGATGATAAATCATATTTAATGAACCAAGTTTTGCAAAATTATTCAACAAATAATTCTTTTAATAATTCTAAAAAAAACTTCGACATATTTATTGAATTCATAACATCTATAAGAAATTTGAGATCAGAGCTAAATATACCCTATAAACAATTAATTAATATCTCCATAGAAGCAAAAAATGAAGAACTTAATAATTTTCTAATTGACTGTAAAAATGAAATAAGTAATTTTTTAAAAACCAAAGATATTAGTTTTGATAAAATTCAACCTAATAAGAATTCAGCTTTAATTGTATTAACATCATTATCAGTTTTAATCCCTTTAGATGGTATTATTGACTCAGAAGCAGAA
>CACJZA010000002.1 GCA_902597795.1 uncultured Alphaproteobacteria bacterium
TTGATATTGGTATGAGGGAGTAAGTATTTAATTCCCTACCACAATAATTAGCATCATCATTATCTTGTCTTTCGTCTATAGTTCCGTCACAATTGACCAATCCTTTCAACGGCTCAACTCTTAATTTTAAACCATATTTAGAACTAATACCTAAAAGAAACAAAGGAGGAAATTCAGCAACACCACTATGGAATTGCAAAATATGGGGATCATATTTTTGCCATTGAGACCCTTCAGGAGCATTAAAACTATATGTTACCCAAACCTCACCCAATATTCCACCATCATCTATTTGCTTAGCTTCTACTCTTTTGTAAGAACCCTCATTACGATCACAGTCTTCTTCTCTTTGGAAACATTCATCTCCTGGTGCCTGAATAAAAAATGCTGTTTTCCCTAAACGAGTAGGGTTATCGACAATAGAAAAAAGTTTTATCTTGTTTTTTTTCTCATATTTTTTTAATTGTTTTTTTCCTGTCACTCTCCATGCTTCCCAACCTTGAAGTGTAGTATCACTTTTTTTTATGCCTAGATTTTTCTTGTATAAATCTTTGGCATTAGAGGGCATTACAAAACTGAAGGTTAATAAAATTATTAAGATGGCACTAATTGTTTTCATAAGTAACTTACAAAATATATTTTTAGGATAAATCCTTCAATAAAAATACCTGATCTTCACGCGCCATATACGCGTAATTTAAATTAATAATTGTATGTTTTAATTTACATATACTACGAACTTTTTTAAAAAAGAATAAGCGAATAATATAGAGAATGCTTAAATTTTTGGGTGTTCACTCACGCGTAATTGAATGAGGACTTGTTCACGCACCGAGCAACAGAACGCCCCACTATATTCTTAAATTTTGATTCATTTCTTTTGTTTTTTTATATACCCTGAGTTTGTGCGTATTAAGAAAATTTTGTTAATTATATTGAAGCTTATAAATTGCACCTTCAAATAAGTAATAAGCTATTTTCAACTCATCAAAAGTTATAAATGGTTAAAAAACTTTTCTATTTAGTTCATTATTTCCATTACAAGTAATTCTATGAACATAAATATTACCACCTAATATTTCGATGTTACCAATATATTTATTAAATAATAAGAATTCTTTATTATTAAGAAATTCCTCTAATGTTTCATATTTAGTATAAGTATAACTTTGTCCTTCATAGTCACAATTATAGAAGACACCTTTAGCGTATCCTTTATAAAATTCTTGAAATTTGCCAATTATACTTTCAGGCTTAGCATACCAAGCTTCTCCAAAATATTCTTTAACTTCCCATTTTGTTTCTACAAAATCAGCTCTAGCATGAAAACTTATTAAAAAGAAAAATAATAAATACAATTTTTTCATTTTTTTATTAATATCATCATCATAAAATATTTATCCTAAAATCGTGCGTAAAATGTGTGTAATACAAATAATAATTCTCTCAAATCAAGGCAAGTATGATATAAAATTTCTTCACGAAAGAATGAGCAAATAATAAAGGAAATGCTTAATCTTTTGGGTGTTTTGGTGTGCGTAATTAAACTTGCCATTTTTCACGCACCGAGCAACAGAACGCCGCATATTAATGAGGTGAGAAAATATGAAAAAATTTGAAGATTTAATGAGTGTAAAAAATGAAATTGAAAATATTTCTGCATCAGAAGCAAAAGAAAAACTCAATGATCCAAATGTACAATTTATTGATGTTAGGGATAAAGAAAGTTTTACAAAAGAAACAATAGGAAATGCAATCCATTTGGATAGAGCTTTCCTTGAATTTTATTTAGCAGAAGGTAGCCCTTTAGAAAATAAATTTTTTAAAGAAAACCCAGATAAAGAATATATTGTATTTTGTGGTGTGGGTGGACAAGGAACTCTATCAACTAAAACAATGCAAGATATGGGTATTAAAAATATTAAGAATATTACCGGTGGTATGGCTGAATGGAAGAAGTTAGAAAAATAATTATTTTATTAATCAATTATTTTTCTAAATAATTATGGTATAAATATCTTATGTTAGTAGTTGATAATTTTATTAAAGATGAAATTTTTTTAGACGAACTAAGAAGTGAAAAATTTTGGAATAGCGTAGGTCAGTTAAATTGGTGGGATGGTTGGTGGAATGGTGACCCAAGGAATATTTGTGAACAATTTATTAAAAATGTATGGAAGCAATTCACAAGCTTAGAAAATAAAATAGCAGGCTTTGAATATTGGAGCAACATCCATCAAACAGGAGATGGTTTGAATTGGCATGTAGATAAGGATGAAAAATTAAGTAAAGAAAAAAAAGAAATTGTAATGCCAAATATAGGATTGGTTTATTATGCAATATCTCATAATTTAGAGGGAGGCTATCTAGAAATAGCAAACAGTCCTGATAGAAATAATGTAGATCCAAGTAAAATAGAAAGACTAAGACCAATAGAAAATAGATTGATAATGTTTAATCCATCATTTCCACATAGGGTTAGTGGGATTACGAGTGGTAAAAGAAGAGCAATAATTGTTAACGCATGGCCAAGAAAACCATATACCTTCCAAGATTCAGATAGTATTTAAAAATACATAAGAGTTTCAAGGCTGGTTGCATAAATCATATAAATTCAAATATACTAAATTAACATATTTAAGAGACTATTTTTTTTCTTTAAAAAATGGAACCATAGAAGACCAAACTCCATCTCTTCTTAAACGATGATATGTTGCAGCAACAATATGCACTCCTATAAACCAGTATAACAAATTTATTACTAATTCATGAATGCTAATTAAAATATTAATTAAAAATCCATTATTCATTGAAAACCAATACAACATTCCAATTAGTAGCCCTGATAGAGCTGTCATTGCAAGTAAGAAATACATTCCATTATGAACAAGTTTAGCAATTTTTTTTTGGAATTTTGGTGTTGCTTCAGGTAATGATGATTTCTGGGTTTTTTTCATGTAGACAAAACGTATTAAAACAAGAATTAAAAAAATAGAACCAAAGATCATTTCAAATCGTAAAAATGAAATGTCTTCTAGTTGGTTGAGATCTTCAACCTGTTTTGCAATTCCATAAATGAAAATAGCAACAAAACCCCAATGAAACAATTTAGCTAAATTACTATAATTAGAATTATTTTTATCTAGACTCATAATATTTAATAGAATATTTTTATGATATTCTAAATAAAAAAATAATAAATGATACAATATCAACAAATATTAGATAAAAATATGTTAAATGTTCTTAAAGATATTTTAAAGAATATTAGAGATAATGGATTATCTAAGTATAATCATCTTTACATTACCTTTCTGACAAATCATCAAAAAGTAGTTGTTCCCAATTGGATTAAAGAAAAGTATGATGAAGAAATGACAATAGTAATTCAATATGAATACTATGATCTTGAGGTAAATAAGAATAATTTCTCAATTACACTTTCATTTAGTGATATTAAAACAAATTTAATAATTGATTATAATTCAATTATCTCTTTTGCTGACCCTTCCGCTAACTTTGGTTTAATACTTAAAAAAAGTAAATTACAAAAAATAAGTAAAAAGAAATTAGAAGATAGTAAATCAAAAAAAGACAATATTATAAATTTTTCAAATTACAAAAAAACTAATCTAAATAATAGTGATTGATTAGTTTGCTATTTTCATAATCCAAACACAATGGACTACCAGTTGGAATTTCTATAGAAGAAATTTCTTCAGGTTTATATAATCCAATTGTTATCATAATTGCTCTTAAAGAATTTCCGTGGGCTGCTATAAGTATATTTTTTCCATCATTAATTAAAGGTTGAATAGTTTCAGTAAAATAAGGTGAAACTCTATCAACTACATCTTTAAGGCTTTCACCGTTTGGAGGAGGTGTATCATATGATCTTCTCCAGATATGTACTTGCTCTTTTCCAAATTTTTCTGCAGTTTCGGCTTTATTTAAGCCAACTAAATCACCATAATCTCTTTCATTAAGTCTTTGATCTTTTTCATAAATAAGCAATTCATTCTTGTACAAATTTTCTATTTCTGATGATCTTATAGCTATTTCTGCAGTTTTATTTGCTCTTTCTAAAACACTACTAAAAATTTTATCAATTTTTATATTATTTTTTTTAAGTAAACGTCCTGCATTATTAGCTTCATTAATACCTTTTTCAGTTAAAGGAACGTCTTTCCAACCAGTAAACCTATTTTCTACATTCCATTGACTTTGGCCATGTCTAAGCAAAACAAGTTTGTTCATAAGTTGTATATAATATGTTATAATGAATTTGTTAATAAATAATGAAAAATAAAAAAAGAATAGAATTTGATAGCATAGGTTCAAAAAAAATTGATAAAAATAAACTTTGGGGTGCTCAAACACAAAGATCTTTAGAGAATTTTAAAATTGGTAGAGAAAAAATACCGACTGAATTAATAGTTGCTTTAGGGAAACAAAAAAAAGCTGCTGCAGAAGCTAAT
The DNA here is from genome assembly GCA_902597795.1 of uncultured Alphaproteobacteria bacterium. Lineage (GTDB taxonomy): Bacteria > Pseudomonadota > Alphaproteobacteria > HIMB59 > CACPNW01. The sequence goes on from CACJZA010000002.1 coordinate 4,479, forward strand.
ATAGAGCTTGGTGTTTTAAATAAAAAATTAGGATCGTTAATTATAAGTGCTTGTAATGATATAATTAATTTAAAACTTATTGAAGAGTTTCCGTTAGTAGTATGGCAGACTGGATCTGGTACGCAAACAAATATGAATGCAAATGAAGTAATTAGTAATTATATAATTAAAAAATTAAAAGGTAAAATTGGAAGTAAAGAGCCTATCCATCCAAATGATCATGTAAATTTATCTCAATCTTCTAATGATACATTTCCAACAATAATGAATGTAGCAATTAATGAATTATCAATTAAAAAACTAATTCCAGATCTAAAAGATTTGATAAAAGAGTTTCAAAAAAAGAAAAAGGTTTTTCAAAAAATAATAAAAATAGGAAGAACTCATACACAAGATGCAACTCCACTAACTTTAGGTGATGAATTTTCTGCATTTCACTCTCAATTACAAAGCTGTTTAAGTAGAATTGAAATTTCACAATCAGAATTAAAATATCTCGCTCAAGGTGGAACTGCGGTAGGATCTGGAATTAATGCACCGAATAAATTTGATAAAGTATTTTGCAAATATTTGAATAAACTTACTAAAGACAATTATAAACCTGCGCTAAATAAATTTGAAGCTTTATCATCACACGACTCACTAGTAAATTTTTCAAATTCCTTAAAAACTCTATCAATATCATTGTTAAAAATTATAAATGATATTAGGTTTTTAGCATCTGGACCAAGATCAGGTTTAGGAGAGCTAATAATTCCTGCTAACGAACCCGGGTCATCAATTATGCCTGGAAAAGTGAATCCCACTCAAATTGAAGCTTTAAGTATGGTCTGCGTTCAAGTAATTGGGAATAGTACTACTGTTGATCTTGCTGGTTCTAATGGTCATTTTCAACTTAATACATATAAACCAGTTATAGCCTTTAATATTATTCAGTCTGTAAACCTATTAAGCGATGGGATTAAAAGTTTTAATAATAACTGTTTGAAAGGATTAAAAGCAAACAAAGAAACTATTAATAATCACTTAAATAATTCTTTAATGCTTGTTACCGCATTAAATAAAAGTATAGGATATGATAATGCAGCAAAAATTGCAAAAAAAGCATTTAATGAAAATTTAACTCTTAAGGAAGCGGCTTTAAAATTAAAACTAATTTCAGAAAAAGATTTTGATAAAATAGTTGACCCAAAAAAAATGATTTAACTAAATGTATTCGTAATTATTTTTATCAGCAAATAATGATCTCAATAATAAGTTATTCAAATGATGGCCTGATTTATTGCCTAAAAAATAACCTTGGATTGGTGCACCTGCTAAATACAAATCTCCAATTGAATCAAGAATTTTATGTCTCACAAACTCATCCTTAAAGCGTAAACCACCTGAATTGAGTATTTTGCTTTCTCCAACAACAACTGCATTGTCCAAAGAACCACCCAGTGCTAAACCATTTGATCTTAACATATCGACATCTCTTTCAAACCCAAAAGTACGGGCTGAGGCAATATCAGTTTTATAATTACCATTAACTAATTGTAAATGACAGCTTTGTTTACTAACTAACTTACTAGGAAAATCAATTTCGAAATCTATTGAAAACTGGTCATTAGGTTTTAATTCTACAGATGAATCGTTATTTTCTACTCTAATATTTTTATTAACTTTTAAAACTTTTCTTTTTTTATTTAAACTATGAGTAGAAGTTTTATTAATAAGATCAACAAACTTTATTGAACTGCCATCCATGATTGGTACCTCTGGTCCATCAATCTCTATTTTAACATTATCTATATGCAATCCTGATAAAGCACTCATTAAATGCTCTATGGTTGATACACTAGTGCCATTTTGATTGCTTATAGTTGTACTTAATTTTGTACTGCTTACATTTGACCATAAAGCCTCAATCACATTATGATCTTTGATATCTTTTCGAATAAACTTAATTCCGTAATCAACTTTAGCAGGATATAATTTCATAGTTACTTCAGTTCCAGTATGCAGTCCTATTCCACTTATTGAAACTGGTTTACCAATTGTCTGTTGTTGATTGTTAAATGTGTTTGATATGTCTATCATTTTACAAAAAAGTGCTAAAATCAGCACTTTTTTTATTATATATTTTTGGCGATCTTAACAACTAACCTAATGTTTCAGAATATTGCAAATAATTTCCTAATTACTAGTTAGCTTGTCTTCTAAGGAAGGTGGGTATATCCAGAAGTTCTTCCTCAGTTTCCTGATTGAATTCATCATCAATTTCAGAAGATTCAGTCTCTTCACCACTAAACTCCTCTTTTTCATCAATGCTTGAATTATTATCTTCTGACTGATTTTGCTCAATCTTTTCTTCTGAAGATGCAAAAACAGGTTCAGTCTTCGAAAGAACCTCATTTTCTGAAGCAATATCTTCAGATTGATTTTTAGTAGAAAGAGTATCAAATAAGCTCAACCTTCTTACACTTGTTTCATTTGATTTTTCAATTTGTGGAGAAGAACTTGATACTTCATCAGAAATATTATCATTTTCAATTAGGTCTGCAGCTTCTGTAACTTCATTTTGTTCAAATACTTTATCATCAATATCATCAATGTTTTCATCTAAACTTGCAGTCTCTATTTGATTAATATTTGTTTGATCATCTAAATCAATTTTTTCAGAATTTAGATTATTATGAATTTCTTCATTTGAAATACCATTAACTTCTTCATTTAAGTTGCTTCCATCTTGTAAATGATCCTGCAAAACGTTACTTTCAGTCAATGACTCGGACTTTTCTATATCTTGTTTGTATATATCATTATTTATATTTATTGGAGCAAAGTTTTCTATTGGTTTAGCTAATATATTATTTTTTGCATCAATACCTGTAGCTACAATACTAACTCTTACAACACCTTCAAGTCTATCATCACATGTTGTACCATAAATAATGTTAGCTTCTTCATCAACTTCTTGTTTGATTCTATTTGCAGCCTCATCAACTTCATACAATGTAATGTCTTTGCCACCAGTAATATTTATTATTAGACCCTTTGCGCCTTTAAGAGAAACGTCATCAATTAATGGGTTTGCAATAGCTGCTTCTGCTGCTGCAATTGCTCTACCTTCACCTTGCGCTTCACCAGTACCCATCATAGCTTTACCCATTTCGGACATAACAGTTTTGATATCAGAGAAGTCCAAATTAATCATTCCAGGCTGAACCATAAGATCTGTTACGCCTCTAACACCTGCATATAAAACATCATCTGCCATCTTAAAAGCATCAGAAAAAGTAGTTTTTTCATTTGCGATTCTAAACAAATTTTGATTTGGTATAGTTAGTAATGTATCAACATACTGTTGTAGCTCTTCAATTCCTTTCTCAGCTAGTTTCATTCTTTGAGAGCCTTCAAAATGAAAAGGTTTAGTTACTACACCAACAGTTAGAATTCCTTTTTCTCTTGCTAATTTTGCAATTACTGGAGCAGCACCAGTGCCAGTTCCACCACCCATTCCAGCGGCTATAAAAAGCATATGACTACCTTCAAATTTTTCATTTAAATCTTGAATTGCTTCTTCTGCTGCTTGCCTTCCAATATCAGGTCTCATTCCTGCGCCTAAACCTTTAGTGCTGTTTAATCCTAATTGAATTTTATTTGGACAGCTTGAAATTTGCAAAGCTTGCGCATCCGTATTAGCTATTAAAAAGTCTACACCTTCTAAATTAGCATTAATCATGTTGTTAACTGCATTTCCACCAGATCCACCTACTCCTAAAACTGTTATTTTAGGATGTAAGTTTTGTTCTACATCTTGTATTGAAATATTGATAGTCATTGTAATCTCCGCCGTTTTAAATAGTTTTTAACGATTTATGTTCGAAATCGTCAATATAATTTACTATATATAGTATAATCTAAATATACTGATCAAGCCAAGTAAAAAAGCTTGAAATTCCAGGTTTTTTTGAAGTTTTTGAATGATTAGCTAGAAAATCAATTCTAAATAAATCTTGGTCGTACAATATAGTTCCAATAATATCGCAAAAATTCGGTTTTTTGAAATTATTGTCTAGATTTAATTGTTCTAAGGGACTTGATACTCTTACGCCACTTGCAAAAATTGTTTCTACATATTTTGAAATATTATCCATCATTGCCCCACCACCAGTTAAGACTACATTATTTAATTTTTTATTTCTTAAATTGTTGTCTCTAATTTTTTGCCATATCAATTCTAAAGTTTCTTCAATACGCGGTCTAATGATAGCGTTTAAGTTTGATCTTGTTATTTGTTTAAATGTATTTTTATCACCTGAAATAATTGGGATTTCTATTATTTCATGATCATCGCTTGGTGATGAAACTAAGGAGCCATACAAAGTTTTTAATCTTTCAGCACTTGAAATTGTTGTTGATAAACCTCTAGCAATATCTAATGTAATATTATTACTGCCAACACCAATTGCATCTCCATACACAAATTTATTATTCTCAAAAACTGATATAGAAGATGTTGAATGACCTAAATCTATACAAATAGTCCCAAGTTCTTTTTCATCTTTTGTAAGTGATGATAAAGATGAGGATAATGGAGAAGGAATATAATTATCAATATTAAGTTTCAATTTTTTGATAACACTGGAAATATTATCTGAATATTTTTTTTGAATGTATATTTTATAAAAATTTATTTTAATATTATCTGAGTAATTTCCGATCGGAGCATTGAAATATAAATTATTATCAATATCATACGAAGTAATGTTATTAAATATTTCAAATTTTTCACTTTGATTATTAAAATATTCTGATTGGTTAATTATTTTTTTCAGATGTAACTCTGATATTCTCTCATTTTTTAATTCAATTTCTGAGTTGTAGTAATGAGAATTAGAATTCAACAGAGATAAATTGAGATTAATTGAATTTAATTTAGTTTGAGATTGTTTTTCAGCCTCTATTACTAAAGATTTAATTTGATCATGTAAATTTTCAAAATTTAGAATAATATTTTTTTTAATATTATTATTAGGAACACTAGCAATTGATAATAAATTAATATTTTCAGCATTCTTATAATCAGCAATGACACATGATATTTTTGAATTACCAATATCTAAACCAGCTTTAATCATTTAAATTTATTAAAATTGTTTTTTTTAAATTTCTTAAATCATATGTTTGTATATTATTAATATCCGTTTCGCTAAGTTTATTTTGTATCGTAATAAAATTCTGAATAGATTTATTTGGATCTTCTTCTGAAAGCATTAATTTCACATCGCTGTATAAATTTATATTCCATCTTCTTTTATTAATAAATTCCAAACTCTGTATTTTAAATTTTTTTTCAAAATCATTATTTTTTAAAATATTAATTAGTGAATTAGCTTTTAAGTTTGAAGAATGACCCATAAAAATTAATAATGACTGATAGGTGAAATCTGTAATGAAAATTTGATCTATAATTTTTCCATTTTCATCAAAAACAAAGTATTTCTCGTTAAAAAAATAAATTCCTATTGGTTTATATTCTTCAATAGTAATAAATAGAGTATCTTTGTAATTTGTGTGTAAATATATTTCTTTGACCCAATTATTTTCTTTTATTGAGTCATTAATTTGATCCAATGGTAATAAAAAAATCGAAGATCCTAAATAATTTTGCAGTTTATCCTCTACAAATTTTAATTCAATTTTCTCCAAACCTGAAATATCAAATTTTGAAAATTGGTATTGGAAGTTTTCTGAAAAACTCTGAATTGTATTTTTAGAAATCTGAATTAAATTATTTTTATTAAAATATAGTAAAATAGAAAAAATAATTAAAAATAAAAAAATACAAATTAAAGTTAATGATTTAATACTTAAGACATATCTTCTTCTATTAATATTATTCATACTAATAATTTAAATTTTTGATCAAAATAAAAATGATTTCTGAAAAAGGTAAACCTTTATAATTAGCTTGTTCAGGTAATAGAGATATAGGGGTAAGTCCAGGTTGAGTATTTGTTTCTAAAAAGAAAATTTTATTTTTTTTTGTATCAAAAATAAAATCAGTCCTTGCAAGTGAATTACAACCTAAGAGTTTATGAGCTTTAGTAGCAAATTTAAGACATTTAGCATAATTTATTTTATTTAACTTAGCTGGCAAAATATGTTTAGCGTAACCTTTTGAATATTTTGCTTTATAATCAAAGAAATTATTTTTTGATTTTATCTCTGTAACAGCTAGTGCATGAATTTTTTTATCTAATTTAATAGTTGAAACTGTAAGCTCCTTTCCAGATATATACTCTTCTATTAAAATTTCTTTGTGATTATTAAGTTCCTTTTTAAATTCTTCTATATTAGAAATTAAATTATCAAATTCTTTTTGATTTTTGATTATTTTTATACCAAAACTTGAACCACTTCTATTGGGCTTAATAACAAATTTTTTTAACTTACTTTTGATAGTAATTAATTTCTTCTCATTTAAATCATTTATATTTAAAAGATAAAATTTAGGAGACATTAATTTATTTTTAATAATTTCTCTCTTGGAGGCAGATTTATTAAAACATAAATTAGATGATTTTATATTTGAATGAGAAAAGGGAATCTTATTTTTTTTTAAAATTTTTTGAGTTTGTCCATCTTCACCAAAGGGCCCGTGTAAAGCATTAATACAAACAAAATTTTTATAATTAATTATTTTTTTATGAAAGTTTTTTGGATTAACTCTTAATATTTTAAACTTCAATTTATTTTGATTAAGAATTTTTTGAATTTCTCTAGAGGTTACTAAAGATACATCATGCTCTTCATTATTACCACCTTCTAAAATTAAAATTTTTTTATTACTCACCTATTATTTTTACCTCCCATTCTAATTTTACATTGAATTTGGCATATACTTTCTCAACAATACTTTTACCTAGGTTTTCTATATCTGTTGCTGAAGCACTTCCCATATTAATTAAAAAATTTGCATGTTTATCACTCACATATGCATCTCCAAAATTGGTACCTTTACATCCTGCTTCTTCAATTAGTTTTGCCGCATGAAGATTTTCAGGATTTTTAAAAGTACTACCAGAGGTTTTATTTTTTATTGGCTGAGATTCTAAACGTTTATTCTTTATTTTATTAATCTTATCTTTTATTAAATTTTGATCTCCATAATTAAAATTAAATATAGCTTTTGTAACTATATCTGTATTATTTATTTCTGAAGATCTATATTTTAGATTTAGTTTATCTTTTGTAATTATTTTTCTTTGACCATAATTATCACAAATCTCAATGCTATTTATAACATCTACAGTTTCCGAACCATAACATCCAGCATTCATTTTAACTGCTCCACCTATTGATCCTGGAATACCACTATAAAATTCAAAACCCTCTATATTTTGTCTCAATGCATAATTTGATAAATTAATATCTAAAATACTAGCGCCAACTTCAAGTTTGTTATCATTGATTTTAATAGTATTAAAACCTTTGCCTAATTTAATAAGAGTTCCATTATAACCATTATCTCTAATTAATAGATTTGAGCCTGAACCTATTATATAAAAATTTTCATTATTTATTTCATTTAATATAATTTCTAACTCTAAATTATCTTCGACTATTGCAAATATTTTTGCATTACCTCCTGTTCTAAACCAAGTATGTTTACCAGCATTATAATCTGAGTAAATTTTACTTTTAAGTTTATCGGCTAATTCTATAATTTTTTTTGACATTAGTTATTCAAATATTTTTTTGCAATACTTGATATTGAACCTGCACCCATAAAAATAATTGTATTTTGATGCAATGTATAAGGTTGCATTAATTTATTTAAATCACCTATATTTTTTAAATATATAGCATTTTTATTTTTTTTTAATATTTTAGAATATATGTCTTTTGAAGTTGCGCCCTTGATAATCTTTTCTCCAGCTGAATAAGTTTCTAATAAAAATAAATAATCAACTTTAGATAAAACTTTTATAAATTCTCTAATTAGTATTTTAGTTCTAGTGTATCTGTGTGGCTGAAAAACAACTATTACTTTATTTTTTAGACTTTTAGCTGCACTTAATGTAGCTGCGATTTCTGTTGGATGATGTGCATAATCATCATACACAAAGGAATTATTTTTTTTTCCAATAAATGAGAACCTTCTTTTTACACCTACATAATTAATCAAAGCATTATTAATATCTTTATTTTTAATTCCATTTAGTTTGGCTGCAATAATACTTGCAGTTGCATTTAAAATATTATGATTGCCAATTGCATTGATAGTAAATTTATAATTAGAAGAATGTATAATTTTATTGTTAATTTTTAATTTAAAAGAAGTTTTTAGTTTGTTTTGTATAATATCAAAAATTAATACATCTGCTTTTTTATTTTTTATTGAATAAGTTAAAATATTTCTAGTTTTTATTTTGTTAATTAGTAATTTAAGATTCTTATCATCATAACACATTATTGTGGTTCCATAAAATGGAAGCAGATTTATAAATTTTTCAAATGCATTAATTAAATTTTTTTTTGATTTATAAAAATCCATGTGTTCAATATCTAAATTAGTAATAATTGATATCTGATGTGGAAGCTTTAAAAAGGTACCATCACTCTCGTCTGCTTCAACAATCATCCATTCACCTTTTCCATAACGATTATTATTAGAAAAAGAATTTATAATACCGCCATTTACAATAGTAGGATCTAAACCTGCTTCATTGAAAATATTTCCTACCAAACTAGTAGTAGTAGTTTTTCCGTGAGATCCAGCTATGGCAATAGATTTTTTATTTTTCATTAATTCAGAAAGCATATCAGCTCGAGAAAGAACTGGTATTTTTTTAATATATGCCTCTCTTATTTCAGGATTATTTTTTTTAATAGCTGATGAATAAACAATAGCATGAGCATTTTTAATATTTTTTTTATTATGTCCTAAAAAAAATTTTATACCTTTTTTCTTTAATCTTTTAGTATTGTCATTTACTGATATATCACTACCCTGGATAGAATATCCTTTATCTAGCATCAATTCTGCAATACCAGACATTCCTATTCCTGAAATACCTATAAAATGAATTTTACTGTTAATTTGCATTTAGTATTAATTTATAAATTAAAGTATTAGAGTTTTTAACTTTAATCATATCAAATTTTTTATTCATTGATTCTAATTTACTTTCATTACTATATGTTTCATAAATATGTCTTTTTGCTTTGTCTAAATCATCATTATTTTGATCAAAAATTATGGCTAAGTCATGTTTAGTTAATATTTCAGCATTAAAAAATTGATGATTATCTTTTGAAGAAGGTAAAGGAATTAATATCGAGGGAAGTTTAAAGTTAATTAAATCAACAATTGTACCTGCTCCAGCTCTGCATATTGCTAAATTAGAATTAGCTAGTATTTCATCTACATTTATAAAAAAATCTTTCAAAATTATTGGTGATTTAATATTTTGTAATTCTTCTTCATATTTTTTTATCAAATGTTTAGAACACTGAAATATAAATTTAGCTTTTATAATTTTTTCGTCATCTATAATTTTAATTAGATTTGTTGCAAAATTTGATACAAATTCTGATCCTTGACTGCCGCCAGAAATAAAAATTGTAAAGTTACTCTTAGAATTTTTATTGCTTATGTTATTATTTTTTTGAAAATTATTTTCTGGAGAACCAACTACAAATATTTTATCTTTAAACTTTGAATTGATTTTAGATTTAATATCAAAATTTAAAAATAATTTATTTGAAAAATTCAAAAAAAATTTATTCGTTCTTCCTACTATTGAATTTTGTTCATGTATATAAAGTTTAACTTTATAAATTGGTTTAAATAACATACATGTTAACATTGGAGAAAACGAAGCATAACTTCCAAAAGAAATAGAATGGGATGGTTTTAATAAAAATATAATAATGAATGATTGAATTAATCCTAATAAAATTTGAAATATGCCAAAGATTTTAAATATTAGGTTTCCATTCAAATTTGACGAGCTAATTATATAAATTTTTCCATTATAATTATCAAAGTATTTATAGCCTCTTTTGTCAGTTATAATTGTGCAATTTATATTTTTATTAGATAAATAATTAGCAAAATTTTTTGCTGGTATAACATGTCCACCTGTTCCTCCTGTAATTAGTAAAAAATTTTCTTTCATAATTCTTCATTTTTTTTGTTTGTAAGAGATAATAAAAAACCAAATAAAATTGCTATTGATATCATGGAAGAACCTCCATAACTTACAAATGGCAGTGTCATACCCTTTGTTGGTATAAGGCTCAGTGAGCTAAAGATATTAATTAAGCATTGTAATCCAAATGAACAAATTAAACCACTAATTGCTATAATTTTATATGGATCTTCAAGTTGTAGAACTTTTAATAAGCTTCTTATTATAATAGATAGAATTATAAAAATAATTATTAAACAAAAAATAAATCCTAATTCTTCTCCAGCAACAGCAAAAATAAAATCAGTGTTAGCATCAGGAATTTTTTCTTTTAAAATACCTTGCCCTGGACCCTTTCCAAGTAGCCCACCATTTTTGAAAGCTTGAATACTTAAATCTATTTGGTATGTATCAGTCCCACCTAATCCACCAAGAAATGAATTAATTCTTGTTTGAACATGATCAAAAATAAAATAAGAAAAAATTGAAATTCCTAATATAAATAAAAATGCAACTATAACTAAAAAAATTGATAAACCAGCAACGAATAACTGGCAAAAAAAAGTTGCTGACAGTAAAACTGTCATTCCCAAATCAGGCTGCATAAGTATTAAAGATAAAAGCAAGAAGAAAAAAACAAACAGTAAAGGTAAATAAAATTTTTTATCTTCTATAGATTTACTTATACACCATGCAGTCAATATAACAAAAATAGGTTTAATTATCTCTGAAGGTTGAAGTGTAAAGTTAAATATTTGAAACCATCTCTTAGCGCCATTAACTTCGTAATCTAAAAAAAGTATTAGCAGTATTATTATTAATAAAATAATAAATAAAAATAATGAAATTCTTCTTATATTTTTACTATCTAAGTCTGATAACGCAATAAGTAAGAAAACTGAAAAAAGAAAAAAAATAGAGTGTCTATTTATGGATAAATTTTCATCTATGGAAAATGAAAGTATTAATCCCGTAAAACCCAATGATAATATTAATATAATATTAATTCTATCAATTGAACTCCACCAATTCTTTAAATATTCCATGGTTAATTTATATAATTTTTAATTAATTTATTAAAATGTAGGCCTCTTTCTTCAAAATTTTTGTATTGATCATAAGAGGCACATGCAGGAGCGAATAGTATAGTTGATTGATTTGAATTTTTTTTAATATCCTTGAAGGCCTCTTTGATGACTGATTTTAAATTTGCCAATTTTTTTACAACCAATTCTTTTTTTAATTTTTTTTCAATGAATTTTCCTGATTTTCCGTAAGTATATACACAGCTAATTTTATTTTTATATTTTAGAAGAATTTCAAAATTTTTTTCTTTAGCTATTCCTCCTAGGATTAGGTAAATATTATTATAATTTACAACTGAATTTATTGTTGAATTTAAATTAGTAGATTTACTATTATTTACTATTTTTAATTTATTATTTGTAAAAATTGTAGATGATCTAAATGGCAGACCCTTAAATGTTTTAATAACCTTAAGAAAATTAGATTCTGGAATTTTAAATATCTTGCTACATATGTATGCTATTAAAATATTTTGAATATTAAAATTACCCTCTAAATCTTTTGAGATTTTTTTTATAAATAATTTTTTGTTTTTTTTGAAGTAATTATCTAGAATATAATCATTGTTAGCGAAACAATCAGCTGATTTATCGACTAAAGAAAAACTAATTTTATTTTTAATTTTTTTTTGATTAAATATCTTTCTTGAATAAATATCATCAATTGATAACAAATTAATTCCATTTTGAGTAATAATATTTTTCTTCTGACTAACATAATCACTAATACCTTTGTACCTATCTAAATGATCAACAGATAAATTTGTTATTACTGATATTCTACTATCAAGTGACTTAACTGTTTCTAATTGAAAAGAACTTAATTCAATAACATGAACTTTATATTTTTTTTTAGGAAGAAAAGCATTGCATAATGATTCTCCAATATTCCCCCCAACAAATGTTTTAATTTTATTTTTTTTTAAAATGTCTCCTATTAATTTGGTTGTTGTTGATTTCCCATTTGTGCCAGTAATAGCTACAATCTTTTGATTTGTTAAATTCGAAATATATAAATTTAAATCTCTATTTACTTTTTTAGATATATTTTTTCTTTTAAATTTTTTTTGTCTTAAAGATATTCCTGGGCTAACAAAAATTTTTTTAAAATCATTCAAATTATCTTTTTTTATATTAAAAAAATAATCTTTATTGTAATTTTTTTTTATAGCCTTTCTTACTATTGGATTGTCATCCCACATCTTAAATTTTATTTTTTTATTTTCAAAATAATTTATTATAGAAAGTCCTGATTTTTGAATTCCATAAATTAAATACATTATCTTATTCTTAAAGTTGCAAGACCTATCAAAGCTAATACAATAGTAATTATCCAAAAGCGAATAACTATTGTTGACTCAGGCCATCCCTTTTTTTCAAAATGATGATGTAGTGGAGCCATTAAAAAAACCCTTTTTCCTGTTATTTTAAAAATGAATACTTGGATTACTACAGACAAAGTTTCTAGAACAAATAAACCTCCTATTATTGCAAGAAGAATTTCATGTTTGCATATTATTGCTACTGAGCCTAAAGAGCCGCCTAATGCTAAGGATCCTGTATCACCCATAAAAACTTTAGCAGGTGGTGCGTTAAACCAAAGAAAACCTAAAGCGGCTCCAATTAAAGAACCACAAAAAACTGCTAATTCACCGGTTCCAGGAATATATTGGATAAGTAAATAATTAGAAAAAACTATATTACCTGAAACATAAGCTATGAAAGCAAAAGACATAGCAACTATCATTACAGGGACAATTGCTAAACCATCAAGTCCATCAGTTAGGTTTACTGCATTAGCCGATCCAATAATTATAAATATGGAAATTAGAAAATAAAATATTCCAAAATCTATAATTAAATTTTTAAAGAAAGGAAATGTCATAGATTTGCTTATACTTGGATCTAAATTGATTAGAATTGAATATGTAATGAAAAAAGAAAAAATGATTTGAAATATAATTCTTATTTTTGATGAAATACCCTTACTGGTATTTGATTTGATTTTACTGTAGTCATCTGCAAAACCAATAGATCCAAAAATTAAAATAGTTGAAAGTAAAATCCATATAAAAATATTTTGTAAATCAGCCCAAATAATTGTTGAAACAAAAACACTTAAAATAATCAACAGGCCACCCATTGTAGGAGTACCTTTTTTAGCAATTATATGTGACTCTGGACCATCATCTCTTATTGGCTGGCCAGTTGGCTGAACATTTGATAATTTGTTAATAATATAATTTCCAAATATCAGAGAAAAAAATAATCCAGTAAGAATAGAGGCGCCAGTTCTAAATGTTATATAGCTAAAAATATTTAGAAAACTAAATAAAGATTGGTATTCAAAGGCCAAATATTTAATCAAATCGATACCTGTTTTAATAATATTTTTGCAAACTTATTTATTTTTGTCGAGTTAGAACATTTAATTAAAATAATGTCATTATTATGCACTTTCTCTTTTAAAAATTGCATAATTTTATTTGTATTTTTAAAATGGATAAATTCATTATTTGGATTCAAATTTTTTACAGATAATTCAAAGAATTCGCCACATAAAATTACAAATTTAAAAATACTGGTATCTAATTGTTGTAGTAATTTATAATGAATTTTATAAGAATTATTTCCTAATTCATTCATTGTGCCTAGAATTATTATTTTTTTATTATTTTTTACTTTGATATTTTCTAAGTTTTTTATGCTTTGCAACATTGTATCAGGATTAGCATTATAAGATTCATCAATAATATTTAATTTTTTTTTATTTAAAGAAATTTTATGAACTAATCCCCTACCTTCCACTGGTTTTAAAAACTTGAAACGATTTAGAACTGATTTAATGTTCAGAGAATTTTCATTATAAAATGCAAGACAAAATAATAAGTTATTTAATCTATGCATTACTATTGCATCAGTAACAATGTTAACCTTTTTTTTATTAATTGATAAAGTTACTTTATGCAATTTTTTATAGGGAGATATTTTTTTAATAAAATATTTTTTTGAAGAATTATCAATACGAATTATTTTAAGATTTTTTTCTTTTTTTGCTTTTGCGATTAAAATATTTTCAGATTTAGAAGAAACATTAAGATATAGATTTTTCCTATTATTATTATATTTAGAAATAAATATATCAGCTTTTTCTCTGGCAATATTATTTTTAGTTTGGAAATTTTCAAGGTGAGTAGATTGTATATTTGTAATAAATACCTCTGATGGTTTGACTAAATTACTAAGAAATTTTATCTCACCAAAATTATTTGTTCCAATTTCAAAAATTGCATAATTTGATTTTAAATTTAAATTTAGTAAAGAAATTAATACACCTAAGTGATTATTATAACTTTTCTTTGAGTAAGAAATGGTATAATCTTTTTTTAAAAAAAATGCTAAAGTTTCCTTTAAAGTAGTTTTACCAGCACTACCAGTAATGCCTATTACTTTACCTTTGTATAAATCTCGTTTCATTTTTGCTATTTTTGAAAGATAGTTATAAATATTATTTACATATAAAATTTTTTTATTTTTTTTGAAATTTTTATTATCAGTTACACAAAATTTCGCACCTTTATCTATTGCTTCATTTAAAAACTTGTTTCCATGAAACCTTTTACCTTTTAAGGCAAGAAATATATCGCCACTTTTAATATCTTTACTTGATATTTGAATTTTATCTTTTTTAGATATTATATATTTCTCTAATTCATTTAATTCGATCATTAATTTAATAATTGTTTAACAACTGTAAAATCATCAAACTTAATTGTTTTATTTTTTAAAACTTGAAATTTTTCGTGCCCTTTACCTGCTACTATTAAAATTTCATTCATTTTTAATTCTTTAATAGCTAATTTAATTGCTTTTCTTCTATCAGATACTTCCATAGCTCTAGAACAATACTTTAGAATATTTTTCCTTATTTTAGATGGATTTTCATTTCTAGGATTGTCATCCGTTATATAAATTTTATCAGCATATTTATTTGCAATTAATGCCATAGATTTTCGCTTACTTTTATCTCTATCACCACCACAACCAAATAAAATTGATGGTTTCATTTTTTTGATTTTATAAGCTAGTAGAATTTTTTTCAAAGCATCTGGTGTATGTGCATAATCAATAATAATTTTTGATTTTTTTTTCTTATACTCAATTGTTTGCAAACGACCTAATGGATTTGTAACTTTTGATAATACTCTTATAATTTTACTTTGACTAATATTAAGTGCTAAGCAACAAGTAATCGCGCATTCTAAATTTTCTAATTCTATATTTGTTTTAAGTTTTAGATTTTCTAGTTTATATTTTGTATTGTTAATATTCAAATATACAAAATCATTGATTTTTATTAATTTGATATTTTTATTTCCGAAATATTTAAATTTTACGTTTTTTTTTATCAATGCTTTTTTTAATTCAGATAAGATGTTTAATCTTGAATTAATTATAGCTAATCCAGAATTTACTAAATGATTAGAGAAAAGTTTAATTTTAGATTTTTTATAATTTGAGAATGTTTTATGGTAATCAAGATGATCTTTTGAAATGTTTGTAATAGCTGCAATATTTATTGGATAATTTCTTAACCTGTTTTGTTCTAGAGCGTGACTTGAAGCTTCAAAAATGAAAATATTTTTTTCTTTTTTATTCGAAGATCCATATCTAAATAATTCTTCATAGGCAGGTGTTGTTAAATTTATATCATTTATTTTTTTTCCGTTTACAAAATGTCCTAAAGTACCAACCATTGTATTATTATATTTTAGTGAATTAAGAATTTTTGAAATATACCAAACAACTGATGTCTTTCCATTGGTACCTGTAACTGCTAGTGTTTTAAAGGGAAGATTACTATGAAGCTTAGTTAATAAATAATGTATCTCAAAATTAATATTAGATACAACAAATTGAGGAATTTTTAAGTTTTTAATATATTTATTTGAAATTATAGCAGGAGTTTTATTCTTAAGCACTTCATCTAAATAAATCTTTTTTACCTTTGTATTCTTGTCATAAACAAACAACGTTTTATTATTAGTAAATTTTGAATTGGAAGTAATTGCAAAGAAATATTTATTTTTATTAAAGTTGTACGTTTTATTTACACTTATAACTTTTGATAAATTAGACAGTAGCATTTAATTTTCTATATAAAAAATTTGTGTCTACTTTTAGAAGTTCATCGTTTTTATCTTTTGAAATATTAAGGAGTTTTATAATATTTATAATAATATCTTTTACCAAAGGTGCATTTACTCTTGCTCCAGTCATTCTTTGTTTAGTACCTATTTCCTTTTTTGGATACTCAATAGCAGTGTAAACTACATATTTTGGATTATTTGTTGGAAATATTCCAATAAAAGATGTTAAGTTTCTATCATTGTAATATCCACCATTTGGATTTAGTAATTCTGATGTTCCCGTTTTACCTCCTACAAAATAACCATCTACTTTTACTCTCGGACCAGTGTATTCACTTTTGAGAACTACAGAATTTAATAGATCAACAAAGAATTTTGATGATTCTTTATTATTAAGAATTTGTTTTTGTTCATATTGTTTATTTAATTGAAGTGTAGGAAAGACCTCATTTCCATTATTTGCCAATGTGGCATAAGCTTTAACTAAGTGAAGAGGTGTAATTGCAAAACCATGACCAAATCCTATAGTTGCTGTTTCTAATTTACCCCAATTATTTTTATTTCCTAAAGGAGCTGAGCTTTCTTTATTCTCTATATTTATTTTTTTATTGAAACCTAATTTTTTAAAAAATTCTTTTTGGTTTTTTTTACCAATTAATGTTGCGATTTGAGCTATACCAATATTTGATGATTGAACAATTATTTTTTCAACATCATAAATACCGTTATCTTTGTATTTATCGTGATCACTAATATTTAAGTATTTTTTTGTAACATCAAAGGTCATCTGAGTATTTATAATATCTAAATCAAATCCTATCGTTGCAGTTATAGGTTTGAACGTTGATCCCATTTCATAATTAGACTGAAAAACTCTATTCATTAAGTTATTATCATTGAATGATGATTTGTCCTCAGGGTTGTAATCAGGGAGACTTACCGATGATAAAATTTGTCCACTTGTAATATCCATAACTATAGCCAAGCCTGATTCAGCTTTGTAATTATTTATTGTTTTTAAGAGATTTTTTCTAACCAGTTGCTGTAAATTAGTGTCAATACTAATTATTATATCCTTTGATTTTGAGAGATCATTATCAAAATACCTTTCAATTCCACTTTGTCCGTTCTGATCAATATCTACATATCCAATAATATGCGATAAAGTATTTTTATAGGGATATAATCTTTTAAATTCCTTGTGAGCTTTGATGTTGATTTCACCTAAATTAATTATTTCTTGATATTCAATTGGAGATATATTTCTCTTTATCCAAACAAATTTACTTGTTGATGATAGTTTTTCTTCTATTTTTTTTATATCTAAATTAAGAATTAATCCCAATTTATTCGCAAGGTCTTGCTTATTTTTTATCTTATTTGGATTTATTGATAAAGAGATGCTTTCAATTGAGGTTGCAATTATATTTCCATTCCTATCATAGATACTACCCCTAATATCCTTTTTTACATAATCAGAAGTTTTGTCAATAAACTCGGGAAACAGCATTATTGATGAAATTCTATAAATAGAAATAAAATAGACAAAGATAAAAATCGTAATTGAAAAAAAAACTCTTCTATGAAGTAACTTTAATGAATCGCTATCAAATAATTGAAGTTTGCTAAACATTAATTAATTTTTTGAACTAACAAGCTTTACGTTCTTCTCTTGATTAGAAAATTTATCTATTTTTACTATAAAAGGAATTTTATTTTGAGGCACATAAAAATACAATTCATACAGCATTTTTAAATAAGAACTATTTTGATGAGCAGATAATTCAACCTTATTAATTTTTAAATTTTCTGAGATCTTAGATATTTTTATTTTAAGATTATGATTATTTTTTTCAATTTCTCTAGTATTTTTAGCAATAAATATCATTGAAAAAACGAGAATTAAATTAAGAATTAAAAAAAAAATAATTGATTTAGTATACTTCATTTCTAAACTTTCTGAGCTACCCGAAGTTTTGCTGATCTAGATCTGGGATTTTCAAAAATCTCAGAAGCTGATGGCAATATTGGTTTTTTGGTGATTATTTTAAGTTGAGTTGCCAGTTTATCAGGTAACTCCGGGTAGTGGCGGGAGGAACGCCATCGTTTACCACTATTGTGGTTAAAAAAATCTTTCACAATTCTGTCTTCTAGACTTTGGAAAGAAACTACTAAGATTAAACCATCTTTATTTAAAATTTTTAAAGTTTTGTCTAAACTTATCTTTAATTCACTTAACTCATCATTCACATAAATTCTAATTGCTTGAAACGTTTTTGTTGCAGGATGAATTTTATTTTTAACATGATTCTTTTTTGGTAAACATTTTCTAATGATATTTGATAATTCTAGTGTGGTATTTATAAATTTTATTTTTCTATTTTTTACTATTTCTCTTGCTATAACTCTTGAATAGTGTTCTTCTCCATATTGATAAATAATATCAGCTAAATTTTTTTCTTCATATTTATTAATAATTTCATAAGCATTTTTATCAGAAAGACCCATTTGCATATCAAGTGGTCCAGATTTAGTAAATGAAAAACCTCTTTTTGCGTCATCTATTTGATTAGAACTTGTGCCTAAATCAAAAATAATAATATCAAATTTTTTATCTTTAAATTTTGAGTTTTTTACAATTTCTTCAATTCTACTAAATTTGTCATTAATAAGAGTAAAATTTGAAAATCTAGTTTCTATTTCTTTTGAAAATATTTTTGAGATTGAATCTCTATCTATAGCTAATAATTGATTTACATTAATTTTTTCTAGAATAGTTTTTGAATAACCTCCGCCACCAAAAGTTGCATCTATAACATTTATTGATTTTGCAGATGGAATAAAGGATAATATTTCATTAATCATTACTGGTTTGTGTAAATTTTCCATATTATTGTTGTTGTGTTAATATTGTTCGTAATGATTTTTTTTCTTCTAAAAGACGTTTTCTTGAGACTTCGGTATTTTTCAAACCTTGATTAGGCTCCCAAATTTGAAAAAAATACCCTTGCCCAAAAAAAGCTGCCTCTGTTTTAATACCTGCATATAATTTTAGTTCTTCAGGTATCAAAAACCTTCCTTCTTTATCAACGTTAGTAGTTACTATTTCAGAAAATATTGACGTTGAGAAATCATCATAATCTTCTGAAAAAAAATCTAAGTAATTAATTCTTTTTGCAATTTCTTTTAATCGTCCAACTCCACATCCTTCAATAGAAGGTGATTTTATAGATTTGTATAAAATTATTTCATTTCTACTAGCTTTTGGAAGTACGTTTCTAAAGCTAGATGGAAGAGAAACCCTGCCCTTTTTATCTATTTTGTTAAAATATTTAGATACAAATAGATCCATATATTGTGGGTTATCATGGGAATATATGGGCGTCAATGGGTATATGATATTATCTTAAATGTTCTTTGTATGTTCTCAACTAAATAAAGATGGTGCATAAGCCGGGTTCTGTAATTTAATAAAAAATTGATGATCATTAATCTAGAACAAATGTTACCATTTGTTTCAAGCGGTCTACCCGAACAGCACAGCTGGAACTGATTGCTGTTCCTATTTGACCTTGCTCCAAAAAGGGTTTGCCAAGCCTTATTTGTTACCAAAAAAGCGGTAAGCTCTTACCTTACCATTTCACCCTTACCTTTTCAGGTGGTATATTTTCTGTTGCACTTTCCCTAAGCTTTCACTTGCCAGGTGTTACCTGGTTTTTTTTCCAGTGGAGCCCGGACTTTCCTCTTGATTACTCAAGCGATCATCGCACCATCTAAGCTCCTATTAAGTTTATTTAATCTTTCGTCAACATAAATTTAAATAAATGTTTAAGTAAAACATGATAAATTAATTTAATTTTGTACTTTTTATTTAAGTATCTTTTTCCATATGCATTAATTAGTTTTTTATAAAGCTTAGAATTTCTATTAACTTTACGAGTATCATATCCTATTAAAGTAAGACCAAAAATTATAATCTTTTTTTTCGATCTTATATTATTTTTGTTAAACCATTCCTCAATTATTTTTGCATCATTATCTTTTACCTTATCAAAGTTTAAAACACTATTTGATGAAAAAGATTTCCACGGAAAGTTTTTACCAGGATCTATTTTTCTAAAAGGAGAAACATCTGAATGTGCTAGAATATTTTTTTTACTAATTTTATATTTTTTTTGTATTTTATTTACTAATAATTTTAATGCATTTATCATTTTTGGTGAAAATTTATTGTTCTTACCATATGGGCTATAATCAAGCTCTATTCCTATTGAAATTGAATTAACATCAGTAATGTTCTGCCAGAACGACTGACCTGCATGCCAAGCTCGAAATTTATCTTTCACTAAATTATATATTTTTCCATTTTGAGAAACTAGATAATGTGAGCTAACTTTCTTATTCTTATTACATAAATAGAATATTGCATCCTCAGTATTTTGAAGTGCTGTATAATGAATTATAATTAGTTTAATTTTTGAATTTTTTCTTGAATTATAATTTAGGGATTTATATTTATTTATATATTTCATTCAAATTTTTAAATTAAAATATATAAAGAAATTATGATAAAAAAATTTATCTGTCTAATATTATTATTACTATGCATTAGCTGCTCTAATAATAATGTTAATTCAAGTTTTGATAACGATAAATTAAATAACCCAGAAACACTCTATAAATTAGCTAAAATAAATTTTGATCAACAAAACTTTGAAGATGCAAGAAATCAATTTTTGGAAATAATAAAATTATTCCCATTATCAAATGAAGCAATTCAATCAGAAATAATGATTGCCTTTATTGAATATGTTCAAATGAATTACGATAATGCAATTTTAAATTATAAAAAAATAATTAGTAAATATCCTTCTCATAAAGATTTAGATTATGTCTATTACATGATAGCAATGTGCAATTATGAACAACTTAAGGATGCATCATTAGATGGGTATTACAATAATTTGGCTTTAAATTCTTTCTACCAAGTAATAAAAAGATATCCAGATAGTAAATATGCAAAAGATAGTCGACAAAAAATCATTTTGGTAAAATCAAATATTGCAGCTAAACACATGGAAATAGGAAGATTTTATTTAAATGATAAAAAAAATTTTGCAGCATTGAATAGATTTAAAATAGTTGTAGATGAATTTTCAATAACTAAATTTACACCAGAGGCTTTACATAGAATGGTTGAGGCATATTATGAAATGGGAATGTATGAGGAAAGTTATAAGACAGCAGCGTTATTAGGATATAATTATCCAGACTCAAAATGGTATAAATATAGTTATAATTTAGTTAGTCAAATTGAAGGTGAAGAGACATTCTTAAGAAAAATTAGAAGTTTTTTTGATGGATAAACAAAAGAAAGTATTAAACAGATTAAGAGAACTTGCAGATTTAATCAAAAAACACAATTATAATTATCATACATTAGATAAACCAAAAATATCCGATCAAGAATTTGATAATTTAGTTAAAGAAAATGATATTTTAGAAAAAAAATATCCAAGTTTAATATTAAAAGATAGCCCTAATAAAAAATATGGTGGTAAAATAAAAGACAATTTCAAAAAAATAAAACATGACTCACAAATGTATTCACTTGCAAATGCTTTTGATAATAATGATATAAAAGAATTTATAAAACGCTCAGTAAAATTTTTAAATTTCGATAATGATGATGATATTCAATATTTCTGTGAACCAAAGATTGATGGATTATCTTTAAATCTTGTTTACAAAAAAGGAAATTTAGTTTCAGCTGGCACAAGAGGTAATGGATTTATTGGAGAAGATGTAACTGAAAATATTTTAAACATAAAAAATATTCCATCCAAATTAAAAAAAAAAATTCCAGATTTTATTGAAATTAGAGGAGAAGTTTTTTTAAATAAAAGTGATTTTGAAAAACTTAATTCTAAATTAAAAGATAAATCTAAATTTGCTAATCCAAGGAATGCAGCAGCTGGTAGCCTTAGACAACTTGATATTTCTGTAAGTCATAACAGACCTTTAAAATTCATTCCTCATGGTATTGGTAAATGTTCTATTAATTTTGATAAAATTGAAAATTATTATGAACAACTAAAGGATTGGAACATTATACCTAATAATCTAAACAAAAAATGTCAATCAGTTGAAGAAATTATTAAATTTTATAACCATATAAAACAAGATCGATCAAATATTGATTATGATATTGATGGATTAGTAGTAAAAATAAATAATTTTAAACTTCAAGAAAGATTGGGTTATGTAGGAAAAAATCCAAGATGGGCAGTTGCCATTAAGTTTTCCGCTGAAAAAGCTAATACTGTTATTCAATCAATTGATTACCAAGTTGGGAGAACTGGCGCAATCACTCCAGTCGCTAGATTACAACCTGTTAATTTAGGTGGTGTCATGATATCTAATGCTTCATTACATAATTTTGATGAAATAAATAAAAAAAATATAAATGTTTTAGATCTTGTTGAAATTGAAAGAGCCGGAGATGTCATTCCATATGTTACTAGATTAGTTAAGAAAAATAGTAAATTAAATACTAATATAAAACCTCCTAAGAATTGCCCTATTTGTAATAGTAATGTTTTAAAAGAAAAAGATGAGGCAATACTGAGATGTGCGAATACATACGGTTGTAGTTCACAAAAAATAGGGAGAATAATTCATTTTGTCAGTAAGAAAAGTTTGAATATTGATGGATTTGGAGAGAAACAAGTCAAACAATTGTTTAATTTAAAATATATAAATAAAGTAGAAGATATTTTTAGCCTAGAAAAATTCAAATCAGAAATAACTAAGTTAGATGGCTGGGGTGAATTATCTTTTTCTAATTTAATTAATTCTATTAATAATTCTAAAAAAATATCATTGGATAAATTTATCTATTCACTTGGGATTAGATTTATAGGAGAAGTTAATTCTGAAATCTTAGCAAAGGAGTTTAAAGAGCTTGATGTATTTATCTCATCTTCAAATAATATAAGCTTGTTAGAAAATATAGATGGTTTAGGGCCAAAAGCAATTTATTCTATTATAGATTTTTTTTCTATAAATATAAATAAAGAGACAATTAAAAATTTAAAAAATCATTTATCAATTACATTTATAGAGAATGAAATTTTGAATAATTTCTTTTTAAATAAACATTTAGTTTTTACTGGCACTTTATCTAAACTATCAAGAGATGAAGCTAAGTACTTAGCAAAAAGTAAGGGTGCAAAAATATTGTCCAGTATTAGTAAAAAAACAGATTTTCTAATAGCTGGAGAAAAGGCAGGTTCAAAAATAGATAAAGCGTTACAATTAGGAGTTAAAATTTTAAGTGAAAAAGAATTCCTAAAAAAAATTAATTTATAATTTTCAAGAACTTTAAATATACTTTTTTTGAAGAAAAATTTTCAAAATCAATTAAAGCTTTATCACCATCTAGTTTTATAATTTTACCATTACCAAATTTTTGATGATAAACTCTTTTTCCTTTAGATATATTAACTTCATGCTCTAAATCTTGATTAAAGTCCCAATCTATATTATTTTTTTTTGAGTTTTCTAATAATCTCCTTCTACCAGGTGTAATTATTTCTTCACTAAATGAGTCAGTTTCTAAAAAATTATCTAAAAAGTTATTATCTTGAATATATTTGGAGTCATTTATCTCTACTTTGTCTTCTGGAAGCTCGCTTATAAATCTTGAAGGTAAATTATAGTCATGAGATGCATAAGAATATCTATTTTGATTAACATAGGTAATATAGATTTTTTTTCTTGCTCTCGTTAATGCGACATAGGCTAACCTTCTTTCTTCTTCTAAACCCTGATTACCAGACTCCTCTATTGATCTTTGACTTGGAAAAACTCCCTCCTCCCAACCAGCCAGAAATACATAATCAAACTCTAATCCTTTAGCAGCGTGCATTGTCATAAGAGTTAGTGTTTCTTCTGATGTATTTGTTATATTTTCCATAACCAAAGATACATGTTCTAAAAAACCTTCAATATTTTCAAAATCTTTTAAACTTTCTATAAATTCATTTAAATTGTCTATTCTTGATAGGCTATCAGGTTTATTTGATTTTTCTTCTTCTTTTTTTAAGTAATCTAAATAACCAGAGTCTTCTATTATTACTTTCGCTAATTCAATATGGTCAAATTTCTTCTTAACTTTTTGCCATTTTAAAATTTTGTCAGTAAAATTATATAATTCTCCCCTAGCTTTAGAACTGCTCTTAAATGTCAGTTGTTGTGCAGATTCAAATAAAGAAATTTTATTCATTCTTGCATAGCTAATAATTTTACTAACTGTAGATTTTCCTATTCCTCTTTTAGGTACATTAATTATTCTTTCAAAAGCCAAGTCATCAGATAGGTTATTTGTTAGTCTTAAATATGCAATAATATCTTTGATTTCTTTTCTTTCATAAAATCGTAATCCTCCAATTATTTTATAAGGAAGTCCCAGATTGATTAATCTTTCTTCAAAAGATCTAGTATGTGCAGCAACTCGAAATAATATTGAGATCTCGCTTAAATTTATTTTATCTTTAATTATATTTTCTATTTTATCTGTTACAAAAACCGATTCCTCTTTTGTTTCCCAAAATCCATTAATCGTAATTTTTTCACCAATCTGATTATTGCTCCATAATTCTTTTCCATATCTTCCTTTATTTTTAGCAATAAGAGTTGATGCACAACTTAATATATTTCTTGTCGATCGATAATTTTGTTCTAGTCTTACAATAGTCACATTATCAAAATTTTTTTCAAAATTTAATAAATTAGTAACATCTGCTCCTCTCCAAGAATATATTGATTGATCATCATCACCAACACA
The DNA here is from genome assembly GCA_902597795.1 of uncultured Alphaproteobacteria bacterium. Taxonomy (GTDB): domain Bacteria; phylum Pseudomonadota; class Alphaproteobacteria; order HIMB59; genus CACPNW01. The sequence continues at coordinate 29,749 of CACJZA010000002.1, forward strand.
ACATATATTTTTATTTCCTTTATATAAAAAATGAATCCATTTTTGTTGTATTGGGTTAATATCTTGATATTCATCTACATGAATATATTTAAAAATTTTTTGATATTTTGATAATATATTATTATTTTTTTGAAAAATTTTTATACAAAATAAAATTAAATCACCAAAATCAACACTATTTAATCTAAGAAGTTCAGATTGATAAATACTGTAGATTTTTCGAATTTCTTTATCATTTTTCCGATATTTATTTTCATTCAATTCGTTAGAACTTACTCCTTTATTTTTTAAATTATCTATTGCTGATAAATAATACTTAGGTGAAGTTTCTTTTGTATCTATTTTTTCTGCCTCACAAATATTTTTTATTAATTTTAATTGATCATCTACATCAATAATTAAAAAATTTTTTCTCAATCCTACTTCCTCGTAATGTTGTCTAAGTATTCTTAGTGACAAAGAGTGAAAAGTTCCTACCCACATATTATCTATTGGAAAATTTAATGCATCTCCGATTCGTGACTTCATTTCACTAGCAGCCTTATTTGTAAAAGTTACTGCTAAAATTTGTCTTGGAGTTGCAAATTTTTTAATCAAAATATTCAAGATTCTGAAGGTTAATACCCTAGTTTTTCCACTACCAGCACCAGCTAAAACAAGTAATGAACCATCAGTTTTCTGAACGGCATTTCTTTGCTCTTTATTTAATAAATCAAGATAATTTTGCAAATTTTCTGTCATTTTTTTGCTATAATAGAGATATATATAATGTAAATTATAAACTATATTAAATAATAGTTTAGTTATTAGTGATTAGTCTATGAGTAAAAAAATTATAATTTTATTTTTTATATTTTTCAGCTTACTTTCTTTTAAGGTAATTGCTAATAGTGCAGACCAGGTAAATACAGACTCTGAGGATTTTGATACAACCACATTAGAGGATGAAATATATGATCCTTTTGAACCGGTAAATAGAGCTATATTTAGTTTTAATAACGTAGCTGATAGAATTGTTTTAGAACCAATTGCAAAAGGCTACAAAAAATTACCCTCTCCACTACAAAGTGGAATAAATAATTTTTTGAGCAATTTAAGGGCACCTTTAGTTGTTGTTAATCAATTATTACAAGGACAGGGTGAAAACGCCGTTCAATCTTCAGGAAGATTTATTGTCAATAGTACAGTAGGTGTATTTGGATTATTTGATGTAGCTGAAAGGATTGGGCTTGAAGAAAAAGAAGAAGATTATGGGCAAACTCTTGCAACTTGGGGAGTTGGAGATGGTTTTTATATAGTGCTTCCATTGTTTGGACCTTCGAATCTGAGAGATACATCAGGTATGGTATTAACAATGTTAACAGATCCGATAAATGCATATGCAGTAAGTGAAGGTGAAGCTTGGTTAGTGCCTATGAGAACAGCAGTTAATGCAGTTGATACAAGATCACAAATAATTGATGAAGTTAATGCATTAAGAGATAATTCAGTAGATTATTATGCTGCAGTCAGAAGTTCTTACTATCAAAACCGAAAAGCAGCAATTAATAATGTGGATGACTCAGAATTAACACCTCTACCTCTAATTAGTATTGAATTTGAATAATGAAGTTTAAATTAATTATATTTTTTTTTATAATATTTTTTTCAAAAAATTTATATTCTGATGAAACTTCAGATTGGCTTAAAAGAGAAATAGACATTATTCTTGAAGCGTATAAAAATCAAAATCTCTCAAATGAAAATAGATTTCTTCTAATCGAAAAAACAATAAATAATAATTTTGCGGGGACTGGTATTGCTAAATTTGTTGCAGGAGAAGCTTGGAAAAAATCAGATAAGAGTACAAAAAAAATATATATTGATAATTTTAAAAGACATTTAGCTCTTAATATAGCGTCAATGATGCAAGGATATTCGGATCAAACTTATGAATTAACAAAATCAAATTATGACATTAAAAATCAAGTTACCTTGATAGATATGGAAATTTTTTCAGATACTGGATCAGTTGTTGTAACCTGGCGAGTGAAAGAATCAAAAGATAGATTTTTTGTTATAGATTTAATTGTTGCAGATATCTCTTTAGTCGTAACAAAAAGATCAGAGTTTAATTCAATGTTAAAAAAAGTTGATAACGATCTTTCAAAATTTAATGAAGTTTTATTTGATCAAAACCAATTAAGTTTTGAAAAAATAACTCAATAACATCCTATAAAATTCTAAATAATTAAATTTTTAAATTTTTTATTTCTTCTTCTGCTAATAATTTAGGTTGATTAGGATTAGTAGTTAATTGATAAGATTTGTTTTCCTCAGCCGATTTTATGATTCCATCCATAATCTCAAGGACATGAAGAGATAATTCAAGGGAGCATCTTGCTTTTCGATTATTGGATATAGAATCAATCATTTCTGAGAGACCTATTCCTCTATAATTTGCTTTTTTGTTACCTTCTCCATCACTTTTATTTGGAATACCTAATAACATCTTATCGTTATTAATAGTTTCCCATTCACTATCTTTTTGAGAAATTAATAAATCACCACTAAAAAAATTTGGATCGGGAACAATCATTGAGCCATCTAGTCCATAAAGTTCAATGGTTGAATGATTATTTTTCCAGACATCCCAAGTACAAAAAAACTGAACTTTTGCGCTGTTTTGAAACTCTAAAGAACCCATAAGGGTAGTTGGTGTTTCGACTTTAATTTTATCTCCATATCTTGGTTGACTAGTTATTATTCTCTCATTTGTTGCTGTTCCACTGATTGCATTTATTTGTTTAACTGGTCCAATTAAGTTAACTAATTGAGTTATATAATAAACACCAACATCAAAAACTGGTCCAGCCCCAGGTTTAAAGAAAAATTCTGGATTAGGATGCCAATGCTCCATTCCATGAGACATCAAATTAAATGTACCAAGAACAATTTTACCTATTTTATTGTCTTCAATTAATTTTCTAGCTTTTTGTCCTGCTGCTCCTAAAAATGTATCTGGAGCACAACCAACATACAAACCTTTTGCGTTTGCTAATTTTTCTATTTCTAAACCTTCTTGAAAATTCATTGCTAGGGGCTTTTCACTAAAACAGTGTTTTCCTTTTTCTAGTGATTTTATAATAATTTCTTTATGTGCAGCTGGAATTGTTAAATTAATAATTAAATCAATTTCATTATTTTCTAAAATTTCCTCAACTGATAGAGCTTTAACATTATATTTATATGCAGCATTAGATGCAGCCTCTTTATTTATATCTGCGCACGCAACTATTTTAAAATTATTAAAAATTTTTTGACACTCAAAATAAGTCTCAGAAATATTTCCACAGCCAACAATTCCAATATGCATTAAATTTTTTCTAAATATTCTAAAGATTTGGTTGTGTATTCTTTATAATCTTTTGGATCATCGTGCTCTAAAACAAAAACTTCACATGATGTTTTTTTAACTTCTGCAAGAAGATTAGGCCAACCTATGAAACCTTCTCCTATAGCAGATTGTTCACTATGATCTAAAAGATTCTTTGTTTCATCAAAAAAATCTTTCAAGTGACATCCAATAATTTTATTTTTATATTTTCCTATCCATTCAAGTGGATCTGCTTTTCCAGCAACAGCCCATCCAAGATCGAGTTCCATTTTTAGATTTTCATTGTGATCCATTACACATTCTATAGGAAACTTACCACTAGTAAGAGGTTTGAATTCAAATGAATGATTATGATAACCAAGAGTTAGACCATTATCTTCATACGTTTGTACATATGATGAGAGATCTTTACCAAAGCTATTCCACGTATCTTCGTCAAGATCAAAATTTGAAGCAAAGTCTTTACTAAATTTTTCAGGCACAGAAGGTACTATAGCATGCTTAATATTTAGATATTTCATCCTCTTTATTGTATCTTCTGTATTTGTAATTGCTTGATAACTTATATGAGAAGATTTTATAGAAATACTATTTTCTTCCATCATTGATTTAAAATTATCTAAATCGATTTTATCTAAATCAAATAATTCAATATTTTTAATTCCAGATTCAGATAGGAATTTAAATATTGGCTCGTAAGGTTGAAATTTTCTTGTGGTGTACAACTGCATTGTTACTTCGTTTCTATTCATTAAATTCTCTCCTCAGATTTACTATCAAATATTGAAGATTTTTTTATATCAAAAGAGATATTTATTTCATCATTTAAATTATAATTTGAGCTTCCTTCCAATCTAATAGATATTGGATTACCCTCAACACTAGTCCAAACAAGGGTATCTGCTCCCATAGGCTCCACTAATTCAACTTTACATTGAAATGAATTTGCATTTTTTTCTATGTTTATATTTTCAGGTCTTATTCCAAATAGAACCTCTTGATCATTGATGAAATTACTTATATTTTCATATTTAGAAATATCAATTTGTTTTTTGCCAACAATTATATTTTGATTTGATTTATCAAATTTAGCTTTTAAAAAATTCATACTAGGAGATCCAATAAACCCAGCCACAAATAAATTAGCTGGTTTGTTATAAATTTGTTTAGGTGTATCTAATTGCTGTATTAATCCATCTTTCATTACAGATATTCGGTCAGCAAGAGTCATCGCTTCTATTTGATCATGAGTAACGTAAATCATAGTATTTGATAAATCTCTATGAAGTTTTTTAATTTCATAGCGTAGTTCAGCTCTTAATTTTGCATCAAGGTTACTCAAAGGTTCGTCAAATAAAAAAACTTTCGCATCTCTAACCAAAGCTCTACCAATAGCAACACGCTGCCTTTGGCCTCCAGAGAGTTGGGAAGGTTTTCTTTTTAGTAATTCATTTATTTGAAGGAGATTTGCAGCTTTTTTAATTTTTTCATTTATTAAATCTTTTGCCGTACCCATCATTCTTAAACCAAATGATAAATTTTTCTCAACAGTCATACTTGGGTACAATGCATAAGATTGGAATACCATTCCTATGTGTCTATCTTTTGGTTCTTTCCATGTAACGTTATCATCTTCAATCCAAATCTGTCCATCAGTTAAATCCAAAAGGCCCGCTATACAGTTTAATAAAGTAGTTTTTCCACAACCTGAAGGGCCAAGTAAAACCATGAATTCTCCTTCTTTAATATCGAGACTTAAATCATTTAATATTTCAGTTTTTCCATAACTGAAGGATATATTTTTTACTTCAACACTATTTTTCATACTCACCCCTTTATTGCCCCAGCTGCTATTCCACGCACAAACCATCTTCCAGAAATAAAATATACAAAAAGAGGAACTAGAGAAGTTAAAATTGTCGCTGACATATCTACGTTGTACTCAGCAACACCATAATCTACTTGCACAATATTATTTAATTGAACTGTCATTGGTTGATTGTCTCTTCCTGCAAAAACTAATCCTAGAAGAAAATCATTCCAAATTCCTGTAACTTGAAGAATGACAGCTACAATAGTTATAGGAGTAGACATTGGAATTATTACATAAAAAAATATTTTTATAAAATTACCACCATCTATTCTGGCAGCTTTAAAAAGATCTATAGGAAGACTCGCATAAAAATTTCTGAAGATAAGTGTTAGTATTGGCATACCAAAAATTGTATGAACAAGTATAATGCCTGGTAAAGAAGAATAAATACCTAAGAAATCTTCTATTTTTAAAAGTGGGTACACCATTACTTGATAAGGAATGAATGCCCCAAACATACATAGACCAAAAAAGAAGTATGCTCCTCTAAAACGCCAAAAAGCTAATGCATATCCATTTAGTGCACTTAAAGCTACGGATACAATTACACTAGGTACAGTTATCTTCACGGAATTAACAAAACCAGGCTTTAATCCCTCACATACAAATCCTGTACATGCTTGAGACCAAGCTTTAGGCCAAGCATAAAAACTAAGTTCTTTTGGGAGGTTTAAAATATTTGCAGCTCTTATTTCATCCATATCTTTAAGAGAAGTAATGATCATTACATATAAGGGCATTAAAAAAAATAATGCGCACATAATTATAAAACAGTATAAACCTATTCTTCCAACTGTAAGGTGTTTTGGTCGAGGTCCTTTAGGAATAGTAGACATTAGTTATTTGCGTATTTGTTTCTTAGATAAAATTCATAAAAAGCCCAAGGAGCAAGAATACATATAACTGAAATAAACATTATTATAGAAGCAGCAAAAGCTTGTCCTAAATTTGCTCTACTAAAAAAATTCTCCATTACATACATTGCTGGAGTTGTAGTGGCATATCCTGGTCCACCAGATGTAAGAGCTAATATTAAATCATAGACTTTTACGACACCTGCTGCAATCAAGACAATTGCAGTTACTACCATTGGTCTTAACATCGGCAAAATAACAAAAATATAAGATTTCCATTTAGCTACGCCTTCAATACTAAGTGATTTCCAAATATCTTCATCAATTCCTCTAAGTCCTGCCAACATTAACACCATTACAAAACCAGCACCTTGCCAAACAGCAGCTATACACACAGCATAGATTGCAAGATCTCTATTTACCAACCAGTCTAGTTCAAACCATGTCATACCCCACATATGCATTGAATTCTCGAGACCAAATGTTGGGTTTAAAACCCATTTCCAGACTAAACCAGTAACAACGAAAGACATGGCATAAGGGTACAAAAAAATTGTTCTGAATAAACTCTCACCTCTTATTTTTTGATCAATCAAAACCGCTAATAAAAAACCAATAATCAGACACCCAATTGTAAATACAAAACCATAAATAAAAATATTTTCTACAGCTACATCCCATTTTCGTTGTTTAAATAATCTTTCGTATTGATCAAAACCAACATAGTTCATTACTGGAACTAATTTCGAATTTGTTAGAGAATAAACAAAAGAATAGATAATGCATCCGACAAAGACAGTTAAAGATATAACTATCATCGGTAACAGTGCTATTTTTGCAGCTATATTTCTATAAAAAGACATAAAATGTTAAATGGCAGGATAAATTAATCCTGCCATTTCGTATATATTTAAAGCCCGCTTGTTAAAACGCCTTCTAAGTCATCCATTACTTGAGCAACAGTATAATTAGGATCATTTCTAAATTCAGAAATAATATCATCCCATGCAGCAGTAAATGCAGGAGTATTCCAATCATCACTTTCTCTCATAATCGCATCTGGATTTTGAATTAAATCTAAACCCATTTGCATACAAGCGTCAGCAGCTGAAGTATCAACGTCAAGTCTCATTGGAAGAGATCCCTTAGCATTGTTAAACTTAGCTTGCACAGTTGGATTTACCATCATACTAGCCATTGCAAGTTGAACATCTTTTACTTTTGGATCATCATTTTTAGGGAAAACAAACACGTCACCACCAAGGGCTACATATTTTTCTTTTCCTGGAATTATACAAGAATAATCAACCATTGCCTCTTTTCCAGCAACAGCAAATTCACCTCTTGCCCAGTCACCCATAACTTGCATTGCAGCTTTACCTTCGATGACCATTGCAGTAGTATCATTCCACAATCTTCCTGGAGAACCCTCATCAGTAAATGCATTAAGTTCTCTATAAGTATTTAAGACATCTGCAAATCTTCCATCTCTTAGAGTATCAACATCTTTATCTCTAAATATTTTTTGCATGTGAGGGAAGCCTAGAATTGAAGATGATACAACTCCAAACATTCCAGACTCTTGCCATGTTTGTCCACCAAGAGCTAGAGGAATAATTCCTGCTTCTTGTATTTTTGGAGCACCAGCTAAAAATTCTTCAAATGTTTGAGGAACAGGAAGACCAACTTGTTTATATACATCGTTGTTAATCCACATCCATTGCCAGCTGTGAATATTTACAGGTACGCAATAAAATTCACCTTCAAATTCACAAGTTTCAATTAATTCAGGTGGGTAAATAAAATCCCTCCAACCCTCAGCAGAAGCAACTTCTTCAAGTGATTGAAGTAAACCTTGCTCAACTAAGTCTACAAATTGTTTTGATACATTGAACTGTGCTGCAGTTGGTGGGTTTCCACCAATAATTCTGTTTACAGTAGTTCCTCTTGCATTATCACCACCAGTAATTGCAGTGTCAATCCAAGTATTACCCATTTCTTCCCAAGCTTTAGCAAATTCTGAAATTGCAGCTTGTTCTCCACCAGAAGTCCACCAATGGATAACCTCAGCTTCCATATGACCAGCAGCCTTAGAAGCATTAGTAAAAGATAGGGGTACAAAAATAGTTAATAATATTGAAAAAAATTTTTTCATTATTTTCCTCCCTTTTTAAATAAATTGACAATTTAGTAAAACGTTTTACTTGTCAAGCCAAATAGTATTATTTAATTTAATTAATAGATTTTAGTATTATGAAGAAAAACAAGAAAATAAATATTGTTAGTTTATCTCAAAAATTAGGTTTATCAGTAAGTTCAGTATCAAGAGCATTGAATGGCTACGACAATATATCACAGAAAACAAAAGATAAAATTTTTAAAACAGCTAAGAAATATAACTACTTTCCCGATTTAAATGCAAAAAGATTAGCTTCCAAAAAAAAAGATACAATTGCTTTTATATCATCCATAGATCCAGACGCACCTGATCACGTTGTTTTGCAGTTTCTTGCAGGAATTACTCTTGGGATAAAAAATACAAATACTGAATTAATAACAAAATTTTGCTTAAATGAGGATGAAGAAATGAATTATTTCAAAAAACTCATTAGCACAGGTCAAGCAGATAAATTTATTTTTTATAAAATTAAAAAAAAAGATGAGAGAGTTGATTTCTTAAATCAAAAAGGAATAAAATTTGTGACTTGGGGAAGAACAAATAATCAAAAAGAGCATGCTTGGATTGATCTGGATAATAATAAAAGTATTGAAATGTTAATGGATAAACTTTCAAATAATGGCCATAAAAAAATTGCTTTTATCAATGTTCATCGAAGTTTTAATTATGGAGCACAACGAAAAGTTGCTTATGAAAGTTCAATAAAAAATTTACAACTTCAATTTTCAAAAGAGTATTATCAGGATAGTTTAATTGAAACTGTTGAGTCAGGATCAGCGATTACAAAGTATTTATTAAGTTTAAAAAAACCTCCCACAGCCATAATTTGTTCACATCTTCGTTTTTTTACTGGTTGTTTATTAAGATGTCAGGATATGAAATTAGAAATTGGTAAAGATATTTCTGTGGTAGGATTTAATGACCAGGATAGTTATTTAAGTTCTCAAAATCTTACATATATTTCACACCCATTAATGGAAATGGGGAAACAATCTGTAAAAATTTTACAGAACTTAGAAGAAAATATGTCAAAAAAAAAAGTTTCTACTTTGATTGAGCCAATATTAAATGAAGGGACAAGTCACAAAATCAAAAAGATTAAATTAAGATAAATTTAACCAATTAATTTCCTCTTTTGTTAACTCTATATTTAAGCAAGGTAATGTTGTATCAAGCTCTTCAATTGTTCTTGGTCCAATTAATGCAAATGAGGGAAAAGATTGATTAATGGTCCAACTAGCAGCAATATTATGGGCTGAGCATCCTTTTTTTTCTGCTAATTCTAAAGCCCTTTTTTTTCTTTCTCTATTATCTTTGCTGTCGTAACAACTAATAGGACCACTTGAGTGTTCTCCTGGTTGTCTCCAGGTTTCATCTTTAGTAATTTTTTCTTCAATTTTGTTTGTAATATCATCGTCTAAGAAATATCCTCTTGCTTGGCTGGACCAAGACATATGTGATTTTTTTGTTTTTTCTAAATAACGTAATATATCATGATCATTTGAAGATAAACAGCCGCTCCAAAGTGGTTTTATCATTTTTGCCAATGCTAGGTTATTATTTAATATAGACATTTCATTTTTATTATTGTTTTTTGCCCATTCATTTGCTTTTTTAAAACGATCTAAAGTCCAATTAGATCCTCCAAATACTTTTATTCTTCCTTTATCCTTTTCTATATTTAAAACATCAACAAATTCATCAACATTATATTCATCATTATCTCTATGCATAATGTATATATCAACATAATCAGTGTTCATCCTATCTAATGATTCATCTAATTGGGATGTAATAGCTTCAGGATTACAATTAGGAGTATGTGCTCCTTTTCCTAAGATAACAATTTGTTCTCTAATATTATTCTGTTTTAACCATTCACCAAAAACCTTCTCATGATTTCCTCCCCCGTATGTATATGCTGTATCAAAAATATTTCCTCCAACGTCAATCCAATGATCCCATAATTTTGATGCTTCATTTAAATCATTTTGATTATCAACACCCATAACAAGTTTTGATATTTTTTTATTTACACCTTCTATTTCTCCATATTTCATATGTCATCCTGTGGTAGTTTATAATTAATCATATCTCTCCATGTATCAAGAGCTTTTAGATTCCCTAAAGTATCTTCCCAAGTCATTGCAGGATGAGGGGGTTGTATTTTTTCCTTCACGATACACTGACTTGCCAATTCTCCTTCAAAGAAAAAAAGATGTTCCGGGCCTTTAAGCTCAATAATTTCTTCCTCACCATTTTTTTTTATTATTATTTTTGCTTTATAAGGACCACCATTTCTTCCAGGCATCCACGGATCAGGTAATTCAATTATACCGTTAGAACCTAAAATACTGGCATTATTTTTCATACTTTCTCTAATGGCAGTAGATACTTCAGCTTTAATTCCATTTTTGAATTCTAGTTTTGCGTGTGCGACTTCATCAACACCAGTTTCTCCTATTCTACCTTTAGCATTTATAAAGTTTGGTTCTAGAAATTTTTCACCAGTTGCAACTCCTGCAATTAATCTAGCAAAAGAAATTGGGTATAAACCAACATCTAGTATAGCTCCACCAGTTAATTCCTTGTTAAATATACGTGACTCTGGAATTGTTTTACCAGTATCATAACCAAAAGAAGATTTAATTGATTCAATTTCACCAATAGTTTTATTTTTTATTAACTCTAAAAGTTTTGGAATTTGTGGATGACAACGATACATAAAGCCTTCCATATAAAAAACTCCAGCTTCCTTTATAGACTCAATAATTTTTTTTCCTTCGTTTAAATTTACAGCTCCAGGTTTTTCACAGAGAACGTGCTTTCCTTTACCTGCAGCTTTAATTGTCCATTCAGCATGTAAATTATGTGGTGTAGAAATATATATAGCATCAATATGCTCAGAATTTATTATATCTTCATAAGAATCAAATCTAAAATCAGAATGTATATTATATTTATCACCAAAGTTTTTTCGACGATCTTCATTATTACTTGCTATTGCTACAAGTTGACCAGAGTAAGAACTTTTTAAGCCATCTGCAAAATTATTTGCTATATTTCCAGGGCCAATAATTCCCCATTTAATTTTTTCCATTTTATAAAGTGCTCGGTGTTAGTACTTGTTCGTGAGGCATAACTATTTTTCTCTGAGTTTTTGTAAGTTTAGACAAAAGTTTTTTTGATGGTCTATAAGGATGTCTAAAAAAACCCCATGAAGGTCCATAACGAAATACAACTATTCTTCTCTCACCATTATTAGTTCTTTTTGCAGATCCATGGCATAAAGAATCAACAAATAACAATCCATCTCCTGCATTTAAGTAAATTTCTTTTGAAGCTGTCATCATCTCTGCAGATGTAAGTTTACCTTGCTTCATTTTATTTTTTTGAAATTCAGGATGTTCTATGTTTGATTTGTGTGAGGATGGAATAATTACTGTTCCACCATCTCCAGGTCCTATATCATTTAATGCAAGCAGTATATTCACTTGAGAACAATGAAATTTCCCATCTTGATATCTATAGTGATTTCTTTGAAGTCCCTCGTGGTGTCCTGAATGTATTCCTATTGCCTCACCAGGACCTCTAAAGTTAGCAAAATTCTCATCTATAAAAACTGGTCCATGATGTTGATCAAATGTTCCTTTTCCTCCAACAAAATGCATCATATGATTTATCCATGAAGGATGATCAATCAAGTTCTGAAAAGGTTTCCCAGCCTCATAAATTTGTTGAACATTAAGGCCATCTTTTGTTCCATAGTTATGCCCATGAGCATAACCATACCATTCATTATTTTTTAATTTTTTTAATTTATCTAATATTTTATTGATACTTTGAATTTCTTTTTTATTTAACGCATTTTTGATTATTAAGTATCCATTTAGATCAAACAGATACTCTTGAAGTTTTGTAACTTTATTCATGATTTAATTTTATGAAAAAATCCAATAAATTCAATAAAAATTTAACTAATTAACGATAGTTTTAAATTCTCCAGATTTATATTTAGTAGCCATATTTCCTAGAGATATAGTCTCTATTGAAGAAGCATTACCTGCAGTTCCAAATTCTTGCAATCTACTTTTAACAACCTCTTTCATAGCATCCTTAGAAAGTAATAAATATTTACGAGGATCAAACTCTGATGGATTTTCATTAAAATATTTTCTAACTGCTGCAGTTGCGGCTAATCGAAGATCTGTATCTACATTAACTTTTCTTACTCCATTCTTAATGCCTTCTTGAATTTCTGAAATTGGCACACCGTAAGTCTCTTTTATTTTTCCACCATATTGATTAATTGTTTTAATTAAGTCTTGAGGGACAGAAGATGAGCCATGCATTACCAAATGTGTATTTGGAAGTTTAGAATGAATTTCCTTAATTCTATCTATAGCTAGTATATCACCAGTAGGAGGTCTTGAAAATTTATATGCTCCGTGACTTGTTCCTATTGCAATTGCTAATGCATCTACGTTTGTTTCTTTAACGAAGTCAGATGCTTCATTTGGATCTGTTAATAATTGATCATGATCAAGTTTACCTTCAGCACCAACACCATCTTCTTTTTCTCCAGTTCCAGTTTCTAATGAACCTAAACAACCAATTTCTCCTTCTACAGAAACACCAAGAGCGTGAGCCATATTAGTTGTTTCTTTTGTAACTCTTACATTGTAATCAAAATCAGAAGGTGTTTTTTGATCTTCTTTAAGTGATCCATCCATCATGACTGAAGTAAACCCTAAATCTATACAAGTTGCACAATCTTTTGGAGAACCTCCATGATCTTGATGTAAAACAGTAGGAATATCTCGAAACTCACTCATTGCAGCCTCTACTAATTTTTTTACAAATATAGGACCTGCATATTTGCGAGCTGCTCCAGATGCCTGAAGAATTACAGGACTATTTAATTCTTTAGCCCCTTCCATAATAGCTCTTATTGCCTCAAGATTATTTACATTAAATGCTGGAACGCCATAATTATTTTCTGCTGCATGATCCAATAGTTGTCGTAATGAAATTAATGACATTTATACTTCTAATTAAACATTATAAAAATTAATTCAATGAAACAGTGAAAAAAATTGAAAGTATTCAATTAATTTTAAAAAAACCTTATCCCTTTACTGCACCAAAAGTAAGTCCGTTTATAAAATGTCTTTGCATTAAAAAAAACATTATGACTGGTGGCAATGCAGCAATGACTGAACCTGCAGAAATTAAATTATAGTTTGCAACCCATTGACCTCTCATATTATCTAATCCTACAGTGACTGGTTTAACACCATCTCCTTGAGATAAAATCAAAGCCCAAAAATAATCGTTCCAAATAAAAGTAAATTCAAGCACTCCAAGTGCAGCAAGAGCTGGTACAATAAGTGGTAAAATAATTTTTCTATAAATCATCCATTCAGTGGCTCCATCTGCTCTTGCAGCTTCAATTAACTCAAATGGTAATTCTTTTATAAAATTTCTCAAAAAAAATGTACAAAAACCAGTTTGAAATGCAATATGAAATATAATTAATCCATAATAGGTATTATAAATGCCAAGATCTACGGTCAACCCTCTGACTGGTATCATTAAGATCTGAAAAGGGACAAAGTTACCCGCAATAAACATACAGAAAAGTAAAATATTTAACTTAAATCTGTGCATTGCTAAAGAGAACCCAGCCATGGAACTCAAAAGCAAAGTTCCAAAAACTGTAGGTAAGGTAATAATCATACTGTTTAAAAAATATCTCGCCATCCTCCCGTCTTCAAAAATTGCTGCATAATTTTCAATTGCTGCAATGTCTTTTGGCCAACCCCAATAATTACCCGCTAGAATATCGTCATATGTTCTTATTGATGTTAGCATTACTGCTATCAAGGGCATTAGCCATATAAATAATGTTACTATTAATGCCACTCTGTATAAAATGTTTACAGGGATTGAATATTTCTGAATAGGTGTTGGAAACATTATTTTTCAGTACTTTCGCGCTTAAATAATCTATACAAAAACCAAGCAATATAAATATCCATCAAAATGAATAGTATTACTGCTGTGGATGCTCCATAACCCATTCTAAAATTAAAAAGTGAATCCTCATACATTTTATATGCTAGAACATTTGTACTTCCCCAAGGGCCACCACCAGTCATGACTGCAATTAAATCAAAACTTCTCAATGCTCCTACAATTGTTACAACTACTGCAATTAAGGTTGCCGGCCTTAATTGTGGTAGTATTATATTCCAAAACATTGTGAAACCTGAAGCACCATCAATTCGACCAGCTTCAATCATGTCCTTACTTACTGCAGTCAGACCAGTAATATAAATAATCATTGTGTAAGCAATTCCAGGAAATAATGAAGCTACTATAATTCCGTATGTAGCATAATTTTCATCTGATAAAATTGGAAAAGGTTCCATACCAAAAAAACCTAATAAGTAGGTTAAAGAACCATACTTAGGATTATAGAACCAAGTAAAAACTATACCTATAACAACAGCATTAATTACAAAAGGAAAATAAAAGAACGACTTAACCCATCTTATACCAAGTATTTGTTGGTTTAAAAATAAAGCTAATAGAATTCCAAATGGTATTGCTATTAAGCTAAAGAAAAACCATTTTATATTATTAAAAACAGATACATAAAACTCATCATCATTAGTGAATAAATAAATATAATTATCTAGACCTACCCATTTAAAGTTTTTCAAATTTCCTTCATCATCTACAGCGTATCTATTTACACCAGACCATTCATGAAAACTTACCCAAATAGAGTCAGCAATAGGATATATTACAAATAAAAGAAACAAACCAACAGCAGGTGAAAGAAAAAGAAAAGGTGCTAATTTTAATTGATTACGTTCCCAAAAAGTCATTAGTTTTCATAAATTTTTTTTAATTAAAATCAAGAGGCGTAATTAACGCCTCTTGATAATTTTTATTTAAAGAGGTCCGTGTATACGTTCTCTTTCTTTTTCAACTCGTGCTCTAATCTTTGCCTCTCTGTCAGGTTTAACCATAAACTCCTGGAAACCTTCCATTGCAGTTTTTGCCATGTCAGGATTAGCATCCCTATCAAAGAACTGTGCAATTCCATAAGCGTTATTTAATACATTAACACCTTTTAGTTGGAATCTATCACTTGGAGGTTCAGCATTAGAATTTGGACTTAAAAAGCTTCTAGCATTAGCCCATTTAGTTGCTGCTTCTGGATTAGATAAAAATCCTAAAAACTTTTTTGCATCCTCTATGTTTTTAGCACCAGCAGGGATATGAATTGTATCTGTTGGAGCATCCTCTGATAAAGGAACACCATCAACTATTTTAGGAAACTGAAAGTAATCAATATGATCTAAAACTCCAGCTGTATTTAAGTTACCAGTAATGAAATTACCAAGCAAATACATTGCAGCTTCACCATTAATCATTGGTGTTAATCCATCTTCCCATCCAAATGAAGCATGGTCTTCTAGATAACAATCTGCATTTATAAGTTCTGCCCATTTATCAAAAACCATATCTAGTCTTGAATCTTCATAACTTACTTTACCAGCGGCTAAATCCATATGAAATTCATAGCCATTGATTCTCATATTTAAATAATCAAACCAACCAGCAGCAGTCCATAAGTATCTTGTACCAATAGCAACAGGTGTAATGTTATTTTCTCTTAGCGTAGAACAAGCAGCAACTAATTCTTCAAAGTTAGTTGGTACACTTAATCCAACTTTATCAAAAATATCAGTTCTGTAATACATTCCCCATTGGTAATAACCCCAAGGAACACCATATTGCTTATCATCAACCGTCACTGATAGTCTAGATGAAGCCATTGAGTCATAAAGACCATATTCTTCCCAAACATCACTAACATCTCTGAATAAATCTTGATCGACAAAAAACTTCATTCTGTTACCTGCAAACCAAAGAGCGACATCTGGTGTTTCAGAAGTTAAAAAGTTTCTGATTGCAACTTTATACGATTCACTTTCAAATTCGTTTAAAACAACTTTTACATCAGGATGAGCAGCTTCAAAATCAGCAATGTATTCTTTTAGTGCTGCAGCAGCTTCCGCACCTGACTGGTTACTATTGACAATAAGAGTACCAGCTGATGCAACAGATGAGATAAATAAAGTTAAAATTATTATTAATTTTTTCATTTTTCCTCCCATGAAAATTATAATTTTTTCTAACATATAGATATGTAAATAAAATAGTTATTTTAGAGGATTTATATATATATGGTGGGCCCTCAGGGACTTGAACCCCGGACCACCCCGTTATGAGCGGGGCGCTCTAACCAACTGAGCTAAGAGCCCTTTAAAAAAACCTTATTACACTGAGTATATTAATTGACAATATTTTATTTTTGTAGATCATTAATACTAGAAAAAATAACAGATAGGCGTCTTTATCATTAAGACTTCGTTCTGATTGGGAGTACAAAATTGACAAAACTTACAATTATTGGAGCAGGCAGTGCTGTATTTACAAAAAATATTTTCACTGATTTGATGTTTATTGATGAGTTTAAGAAAATGGATATTGCACTTGTCGATATTGATAAGAAAAGATTAAAAATTTCTCATGAATTATTGGATGTAATTGCAAAAAAATTAAATGCTTCACCTAATATAAAATCATATACAGATAGAAGAGAAGCATTAGTTGGTTCTGATTTTATACAATCAACTATTCAAGTCGGTGGATACAAACCTTCTACCGTTATAGATTTTGATATACCTAAACAATTTGGATTGAAGCAAACAATTGCTGATACTCTTGGTATTGGAGGAATAATGAGAGGCTTAAGAACAATACCTGTTTTAGTAGATATTGGTAAAGATATTATGGATTTATGTCCTAACGCTTTATGGTTGCAATATGTAAATCCAATGTGCTCAAATATGATAGCAATAAATAATGCCTGCAAAGGAATTAAATCTGTTGGATTGTGTCATTCAGTTCAAGGAACAGCAGAAATGCTTGCAAAAGATTTGAATGAAAAAATTGAAGATATTGATTATTTATGTGCTGGAATTAATCACATGGCTTTTTATAAAAAATTTACAAAAAAAAATAATAACGGTGGAGAAGATCTGTATCCTAGATTAAAAAAAATAGCCGAGGATATTGTTACTGATAAAAAAATATCATCGAGAAGTTTAAAAAAAGATAATGAGTCAGATAAAATTCTCCACGAGAAAGTTAGGTATGAAATTTTAAGACGATTTGGTTTTTTTGTTACAGAATCTAGTGAACATTTTGCAGAATATGTTCCATGGTTTATAAAAAATAATAGGCAGGATTTAATTGATAAATATAAAATTCCAATAGAAGAGTATATTGATAGGTGCGAAAATAATGTTGAGTTATGGAATAACTTAGAAAAAGATATGACACCGATACATAATCAACCTTTAAAAAGAAGCAACGAGTATGCCTCATATATTATGGATGCGGTCGCAAATAATAATGAAGTTACAATTAATGGTAATGTGATGAATGATGGATATATTGATAATTTGCCTTCAAACTGTTGCGTTGAAGTTCCATGTTTAATTAATTCAAATGGTAACCAGCCTCAAAGCACAGGTCGACTTCCAGAACACTTAGCAGCTCTAATGAGAACAAATATCAATGTGCAAATATTAACTGCTCAAGCCGCATTAACAAATAAGAAAGAGCATATTTATCATGCTGCAATGCTAGATCCATTAACTGGAGCAAATCTATCTATCGATGAGATTTATTCAATGGTTGATAATTTAATTGAAGCACATAAAAATTACCTACCTAAGTATAATTAATGTCTAAGCTTACAGTTAAAGATTTATTTGAAAAAAAAGGAAAAGTTAAATTAACTGAATTATATGTGACTAATGCATTAGAAGCATATGCAGCTGAACAAGCAGGTATTGATATTCAAATTGTTTCTTTTAAAAAAGATACACTAAGAACAGGCATTCCAACAAACAAATGGTTTAGAGATGCACATGTTAAAGATATCAGAGAAGCAGCTCCAAATACATTTATGATTTATGGTCTCGGACAAATGTCATCACCAGAAAAAGTAATTGATGCTGCACTTATAGCAAGGGATAATGGCGCAGATGCTGTTTATTGTGGTAATAGTCCAAAATATATAGAAGCTCTTCGAAATGAAGGTTTGCCAGCAGTAAGTCACATTGGTTTAATTCCATATAAAAGTACATGGACCGGTGGCCTCAAAGCAGTTGGAAAAGATGCTACATCTGCATTCAAAGTTTATGAAGATGCATTAATGTATGATCAAGCAGGAGCAATTGGTCTTGAGGTGGAATGTGTGCCAGATAGAGTTGCAGAAATTATTACAAAAAAAGTAAATTTACTCACATTATCCATGGGAAGCGGTCCTAAATGTGATGTAGAATTTTTATTTATTCAAGACGTTATAGGAACAAATACGGATAGAGTTCCCCGACATGCTAAAGTATTTAAGGATACAAATAAATCTTATGAAAAACTTTTAGATGATACAATAGAAGGACTTAAAAGATTTGTTAAAGAAGTAAATACTAACAAATTTCCAACTCAATCAAATATTGTTGAAATTAAAGATGAAGAATTTGAAAAATTTTTAAATAAGATCAGTTAGATATTAATTGTTAATAAATCTTCTCCAATTATTGGCTCTTTACCAAAATCTTGTTTTACAATTTTCTTTAATCTTAAAGCATTAAACCTCGTTGGAACAAAATGTGTTAAAACAAGTTTTTTACAGTTTGTTAATTTTGCTACTTTACCAACGAGATTACTTGGTGTGTGATATTCTTTAACATTATGTAATGTATTTTTAGTTCTCAATTTTGATGTTTTATTCATTTCATATTCTATAAAAACTTCATGAAGTAAGACATCTGAGTTACGTGCATTCTGCATTAAACTCTCGCATGGTCTTGTATCTCCGCTAATCGTTAATTTCTTATTTTTGTAAAAAAATGAAAAACCATAAGCAAATTTTACTGGCTTATGATCTACTTCAAAATATTTAATTTTAATATCATTTATAGCTATTGATCCAGTTTTATGAAATTCATAAACTTTATATTTAAGAGCTTTTTTTGATTTTCTTTTTTCATAGGATATTCTCAATTCACGTTCACTTTTCCAAGCCACAAAAATTTGATCAACAAATTTTTTTGTTCCTTTTGGTCCATATATTCTCCATATTGAATCTCTATCAGAATGCCAAGATGATATAATAAGTTGATACAAATCTATAACATGATCACTATGTAAATGAGTAAGAAATAATGCATCAATATCTGCTGAAGTATTGCCAGATTCATTTAATCTTTGAGTTACACCAGATCCACAATCAACCAATATATTAGTTTTTTTTGTAGTTATCAAATTTGATGAACCACACCTTTTATAATCAATTGAAGGGCACCCAGTTCCAAGAAGCGTTAGCTTCATTATTCGTCAAGAAATGTTTTTAACTTCCTAGCTCTAGTTGGATGCTTTAATTTTCTTAAAGCTTTAGCCTCGATTTGTCTTATTCGTTCTCTTGTGACACTAAATTGTTGACCGACTTCCTCCAAGGTATGATCGCTATTCATACCTATACCAAATCGCATTCTCAAAACCCTCTCCTCTCTCGGTGTAAGAGAAGAAAGTATTCTAGTAGTTGTATCGCGGAGTGAACTTTTAACAGCTGCATCTATTGGAATTAAAGCATTTTTATCTTCAATAAAATCTCCTAAAGAACTATCTTCTTCATCCCCAACAGGTGTTTCTAAACTGATAGGTTCTTTAGCAATTTTAAGAACTTTCTTTACTTTATCAAGAGGCATATGAAGTCTATCAGCTAATTCGTTAGGTGTAGGCTCTCTTCCAATTTCAGACATTATTTGTCTTGTAGTTCTTACTATTTTATTGATTGTTTCTATCATATGCACAGGAATTCTGATTGTTCTTGCTTGATCTGCAATTGATCTTGTAATTGCTTGTCTGATCCACCATGTAGCGTAAGTTGAAAATTTATACCCTCTACGATATTCAAATTTATCTACTGCTTTCATAAGACCAATGTTACCTTCTTGTATCAGATCTAAAAATTGTAAGCCTCTGTTGGTATATTTTTTTGCAATAGAAATAACAAGTCTCAGGTTAGATTCTATCATTTCTTTTTTTGCCCTGTTAGCAGATCTCTCACCTTGCTGTACTGTACCTACAATTCTTCTAAATTCTGATAATGGTAATTCAGACGCATCTTGTATTTCTTTTATTTCAGCTATATTTTTATTTATTTCGATATGATTTCTATTGATAAATTTCTCCCAATTTTTATCTTTTGTTGCAAGAAGGCTTTGTATCCAATTTTTTTCAAAATTAAAATTTAGGTACTGAGAAACAAAATCTTCTCTTTTAACCCCTGAACTAGTTGCCATACGTAACATCTTTCCTTCTCTTAAAAGAAGTTTTTTATTTAGCTCATATAAAGCTTCCATGAGGGCTTCAATAGTCGTTGAATTAAAGTGAACGGCCTTCATAGCAGCAACCATTTCTTTTTGAACTTTCAGATATTTTTTTTCTAATGCGTTAAATATTTTTTCGTTTTTTTTGTCTGCATTAATTAATTCGTGACTATGTTTTTGAAGTTTCTTAAACAATTTTGTTATGTCATTAAAATCACTTAATACCTTTGGTTTTAATTTTTCTTCCATTGCAGCAAGAGAAACATTTAAACTATCATCATCTTCATCATCCTGTTGTTGCTCGTCTTCATTTTTTACTTCTTCATTTGACTCATTTTCTTTTTTTGAATTCTTATCATCATCTTTATTATTATTTCCACTTTCAATTAGCTTAAATGTATCTTCAAGTTTAGATTCAGAAATATCTGACATATCATATGTAGCTTCCAAATCTACAATGTCTCTTAGTAACATAGTGCCATCTTTTATTGAATCTTTCCAATTAATTATTGATCTTATTGTCATTGGGCTTTCACAAATTGCACCAATCATTTTTTCTCTTCCAGCTTCAATCCTTTTAGCAATAGCAATTTCTCCTTCTCTACTTAAAAGTTCTACAGCACCCATATCCCGTAGATATAGCCTTACTGGATCATCAGTCTTTCCTGTTTGTTTTTTCTCTTGATCATCTGCACCTTCATCAGTTTTTGCAGTTTGTTCTTTTGCTAATGAGATTAATTCTTGTGCCTCTTCCTCCGAATATATTTTTATATTATTTGAAGAAATGAATTCATTAAATTTTTTTATATTTTCTTCCAGTCTAAATTTTTTAGGAATTGCTTTTTCAATAATTTTTTGGGTATAAATTCCATCAACTTTATGTTTATTAATTAATTTGGAAAAGATTTCTTTAATTTTTTCTTCGAAACCAGAAATAGCTTTAGGTATTTTTTTTGGTTTTTCATCTTTGCTGGTTTTAAATATATTTTTTTTAGATAACTTATTTGTGACAGTTTTTTTTGTTTTTTTTAATGGTTTAGATTTAATGTTTTTAGAATTTTTTTTTATTGTTTTTTTACTTATTGATTTTTTTTTGTTAGCAGATTTTTTTTTGCTAATAGATTTTTTATTAGTAGATTTTTTTTTAGATAAAGTTGTTTTTTTCTTAGCTACTTTTTTTTTCTTTTTTACCATAATCTTACTTAATTATTTCTTCATTTTCGTGAAGATCATAAGTGATATTTTTTAATTCATCCCATGTTAGAGTAGAATTGTTTTCACCTATATTATTTAGGCTTTTATTTATTTTTTTCAAATTTGAAAGTCTTGTATTCAAATTATTTATGGATTCTCTAATTTCTTTGATAGCTTCTCGCTCATCATAATCTTTGCTAACATAGGGGAAAAGTTGAAATATACTATTATCCTTGGTTTTTTGATAAATTTCAGAAAAAGAATAAGGTAATTTTCTCAAATCAATATTATCTATCTCTACCCCAAATAATTCTGACTTATGAAAGAAATTCAAGAAATCAATCTGATTCTTACTCAATAATTCTGAATTTACTAAGATTAAATATATCTCTTTTCTTAATGTAACATGATTGAGGTAAGATCTTAGAAAAGAATACACTTGCTTATCTTTTAATGAGGTTTTTTTAGGGATAATTTTTAAAGTTTCTTTCTTATTGGATAATGATTTTATTTTTTTAAAAAATAAAGTTTTAAATTCATTTTTGTAAAAATATTTAATTTTGCTATCTTTAATATTGGTGATAATTTCGTCTATATAACTATCAAAAATAACTTTGTTGTCAGGTTTTTCTAAATCTATTGATTTTGATGACTCTTGAAATATAAAATCCACAATTGAAAGTGGATTTTTTAAATACGTTACAAATTTATTTAAAGAAAATTTATTAATGTATGTATCAGGATCATAATCATTGGGTAGAACGACAAATTGTAATAATTTAGATGGAGTTAAGAAAGGTAAAGACATTATCGCACTTTTAAATGATGCTTTTAATCCAGAATTATCTCCATCAAACATAATTGTTGGTTTATTGACATATTTCCATGATAGTGAAAGATGACTATCTGTTAAAGATGTTCCAAGTGGTGCTACAGCAGTTTTAATATTTTTGTCATATAGACTTATTACATCCATATAACCTTCACAAATCAACATATTTTTTTTTGATCTTATAGTTTGTTTGGCATTAAAAAGATTATACAAAATATTTCTTTTTTTAAAAAAATTACTTTCAGGTGAGTTAATATATTTTGGGTTTGAATTATCTAAAACTCTCCCTCCAAATCCAACAATCTTTCCATATTCATTTGCAATTGGAAACATCAACCTATTATAAAAAAAATCTCTAAACTTATTATTTTTATCTAATTTTACAACATTACTTTCTATTATCTCTTCATCACTAAAATTTTGTTCTTTCAGAAATTCGTAAAGATTTTGATTTGAATTATATGAAAATCCTAATTTAAAAAATTTAATTGTTTCATCTGATAAATTTCTTTTATTTAAATATTCTTTACAAATTTTATTTTTATAAAGATTATCTTGAAACCATTTAGTTGAAATTTCTAAAATCTTATAAATTTTATCATTTTTTTTATTTAAATTAGTATCAAAGTTGTCTGTGATTCTAATACCAACTCTTTGTGCTAATTCTTTTACAGCCTCAGGGAATGAAAAATTATAAAGCTCTGTATATATGGTAAAAATATCACCCTTAGCTCCACATCCAAAACAATAATAGGAGCCTAAATCATCATTAATTTTGCAAGATGGAGTTTTTTCGTCATGAAAAGGACAACAACACCAACTGTCTTTTCCCTTTTTTATAACTTTTGTTTTTTTTTCAATTTCTTGTGAAAGAATAATTTTTGATTTTATTAATTCAAGATCATTTTTTGAAAATGACATTAATTTCCTAGCGAAGATTTAGCTATTTTTCCAACTAATCCCATATCTATTTTACCAGTATATTTTTCCTTAATTATTTTCATGAGTGCACCCATGTCTTTAAGAGATGTAAAGTTATTCTCTGAAATTATATCCATTATAATCAAATTTGTTTCATCTTCATTCATTTGCTTGGGTAAGAATTTTTCTATTACTTTTATTTCATTTAGTTCATTTTGAATAAGGTCATTGCGATTCGCTTTTTCAAAAGCTTCTATTGAGTCTTTTCTTTGTTTTACTAAACTTTGGAGTAAACTTAAAACATCAGAATCGGTCAAAGCATTTTGCTTACCTCTAAGAGAAATTTCCTTATCTTTAATCGCACTCTTTATTAATCTTAAAGTATTTATTGAATTACTGTCTTTTTCTTTGATAGAATTGTTATAATTACTTTCAATTTCATCTTTTAAACTCATATTTTTTTCTCTTTCTAACAAATTTAATTTGATAATATAATTCTTCTTTTTAATTTCAACTAATCCTTGACTACATTGTTATAAATGCCTACTAACTATCATTTTGCTTCATCAAAATATAATGGAAGTTTTAAAAAAAGTACCACATATACACAACAAAACTGCGGCTCTTGTATTAGAAAATGGTGAAATCTTATGGGGTTATGGATTAGGAGAGAAAAAGGCGGCTGTAGGTGAGCTTTGTTTTAATACTTCTCAAACAGGCTATCAAGAAGCATTATCTGATCCCTCATATACAAAACAAATCATTACATTTACTTTTCCACATGTTGGAATTGTAGGCACAAATCAAGAAGATCAAGAGTCAAAAAAAATCTACGCTGATGGTTGTGTAATAAACCAGCCATTATCAAAATATTCAAATTGGAGAGCAGAAAATGACTTAAATTCATATTTTTTAAAAAACAAAATTCCATGTATTTTTGGAATTGACACTAGATACTTAACTAAAAAATTATCTGTTGAAGGAGCTAAGAAGGCAGCAATTATTCACTTTGGAGAAGGCGAAAATAAAATTGAAAGACTTAACACTCAAATAAATATGTGGAAAGGTCTTCAAAATTTAGATTTGGCTGGGATAGTATCGACAGAACAAAACTATAATTGGAAAAAAGGAATATGGAACAGTGATAAATCAATTAAAAGTAAATTAAAATATAATGTCACTTGTTTAGACTTTGGTATCAAAAATAATATTTTAAGAAATCTGAATGAATTTAATCTAAACCCGACTGTATTGAACTTATTTTCTAGCTACGAAGAAATAATAGAAACTAATCCCTCAGGAATTTTTTTATCAAACGGTCCTGGTGATCCTTATGCCACAGGCAGTAAAATAGTTGATGTGATTAAAAAATTAATTGATGATAATATTCCAATATTTGGAATATGTTTAGGACATCAAATTTTAGGATTGGCATTAAATGCAAAGACTAAAAAAATGTTTCAAGGTCACAGAGGTTCAAACCATCCTGTCAAAAATCTTACAACAGGAATTGTTGAAATTACTTCACAAAATCATGGTTTTGAAGTTGATAAAGATAGTTTTAGCAAAGATATAATTGAAACTCATGTTTCACTATTTGATGGGACTAACGAAGGTTTAAGACATAAGCATTTGCCTTTATTTAGTGTTCAATATCATCCAGAGGCATCCCCTGGTCCACACGATAGTCATTATTTGTTTGAAGAATTTTATAAACTTATTGAGAAAAATGCCAAAAAGAACTGATATAAATAAAATATTAATAGTAGGTGCAGGTCCTATAGTTATAGGCCAGGCTTGTGAATTTGATTACTCGGGTGCTCAGGCATGTAAATCTCTTAAAGATGAAGGTTACAAAATTGTATTAATTAATTCAAATCCAGCAACAATAATGACTGATCCAGAATTAGCTGATCAAACTTATATTGAGCCTATAACTAAAAAATTTGTTGAAAAAATAATCGAAATCGAAAAACCAGATGCTCTGCTCCCAACTATGGGAGGACAAACTGCTTTAAATGTTTCAATGGAACTTTTTAATGATCGTATACTTGAAAAACATGGAGTAAAAATGATTGGGGCAAATCCAACAGCAATAGAATTAGCTGAGGATAGACAAAAATTTAAAGATGCTATGAAAGAAATTGGTCTAAGTTGTCCTAAAAGTTACGTGGTTAACACTATTGAAGAATCTAAAAAAGTAAAAAATGAATTAAGTTTACCTCTTGTTATAAGACCAAGTTTTACACTTGGAGGTACCGGAGGAGGTGTTGCTTATGATGATGATGAATTTATTGACTTATGTAATAGAGGTTTGAATGCTAGCCCAACAAATCAAATACTTATTGAAAAATCTGTTTCAGGTTGGAAAGAATTTGAGATGGAAGTTGTTAGAGATAACAAAGATAATTGTATTATTGTTTGCTCAATTGAAAATGTTGATCCAATGGGTGTTCATACTGGAGATAGTATTACTGTAGCTCCATCCTTAACATTAACTGATAAAGAATATCAAATTTTAAGGAATGCAAGCATAAAGGTTCTCAGAAAAATAGGTGTAGATACTGGTGGCTCAAATGTTCAATTCGCAATAAATCCTGAAGATGGAGAAATTAATGTAATTGAAATGAATCCAAGAGTTAGTAGATCTTCTGCATTAGCATCAAAAGCTACAGGTTTTCCAATAGCAAAAATTGCTGCAAAATTAGCTGTGGGTTACACTTTGGATGAACTTGAAAATGATATTACCACAACAACACCCGCAAGTTTTGAACCAACTATTGATTATGTTGTAACTAAAATTCCAAGATTTACTTTTGAAAAATTTGTTGGTGCTAATTCTGACTTAACGACATCAATGAAATCAGTTGGAGAAGCAATGAGTATAGGTAGATCTTTTAATGAATCAATCCAAAAGGGGTTTAATTCTCTTGAGTACGGTCTAACTGGTTTTGATAAACCAAAACTTAGCTCAAATGATAAAAATGCAATTTTGAATGAACTTAAAATACAATCTTCACAACGCTTGTTAGTTGTTGGAGAAGCGCTTAGGAATGGATTAACAGTTGATGAAATAAATCAAATTACAAAATATGATAAATGGTTTTTATACCAAATTAAAACAATAATTGATTTTGAAAAAATCTTAAAAGAAAAAGGTCTAAAAAAAGATATTATATTATATGCAAAGAAAATAGGCTTCTCGGATAGTAAAATCTCCTTAATATTAAATCTTGAAGAAAAAGAATTAAGAAAATTTCGAAATAATAACAATATTAATCCTGTCTTCAGACTTGTTGATACCTGTGCAGGTGAATTTAGTTCTAAAACTCCATATCTTTATTCTACTTATGATTGGGATTTTGAAAATACTAAATTCTGTGAAGCAAATCCTTCATCAAAAGATAAAGTAATAATTCTTGGTGGTGGTCCTAATAGAATTGGTCAAGGGATTGAATTTGATTATTGCTGTGTACATGCTGTTTATGCCTTAAAAGAAAAGGGCATTGAAACAATAATGATAAATTGTAACCCAGAAACAGTTTCAACAGACTATGATACTGCTGATAGACTTTATTTTGAACCACTTTCAGCTGAAAGTGTTATTGAAATTTACAATAAAGAAAAAAGTAAGGGAAATGTTCTTGGTGTGTTAGTTCAATTTGGAGGTCAAACTCCTTTAAAAATTGCAAAAGAAATAGAAGATGCTGGAATTAAAATTATAGGAACTTCAACTGAGGCAATAGATTTAGCTGAAGATAGAGATCGATTCAGTGAAATATTAATTAAACTAAAAATTGCTCAACCAAAAAATGCTTTTGCAAATACGGTAGCTCAAACTTTAGAAAAAGCTGATGAAATTGGATATCCTGTTTTAGTTAGACCCTCATATGTACTTGGAGGAAGAGCTATGCAAATCGCATATGATAAAGAAAGTTTAGAATCATTTTCTAATGAAGCGCTTGAAGTTTCTTCAAACAATGTGATTTTAATCGATGAGTATCTTGAGAATGCCAAAGAAATAGATGTAGATATAATTAGAGATAAAAATGCTGAAATATATGTAGCTGGGATTATGGAACACATCGAAGAAGCAGGAATTCACTCTGGAGATAGTGCCTGTTCCTTACCTCCCTATTCTGTTAGTACAGAAACTCAGAATAAAATTATTGAATGGGTATCAAAAATTGCAAATGAAATTAATGTTGTTGGATTAATGAATACTCAATTAGCAATTAAAGATAAAAAAATATATGTTTTAGAAGTAAACCCAAGGGCGAGCAGAACTGTACCATTTGTGGCCAAATCAAAAGGTATTCCAATCGCAAAAATTGCAGCAAAAGTAATGGTCGGTGAAAATCTTAATACTATTTTGAATGATTATAAAATTAATGAATTAAAAAATTTTAATGTTAAAGAATCCGTCTTTCCTTTCAATAAATTTGATGGAGTTGATTTAATATTAGGTCCTGAGATGAAATCTACCGGAGAAGTTATGGGAATAGATGAAACCTTTTTATCTTCTTATATAAAGAGTCAAATAGCCTGTGGTAATATTCTTCCATCTAAAGGGACAGTATTTATCTCAATAGATAATGATAATAAAAAGTTCATTATTGAGATAGCACAAAAGTTAAAAGAATTAGATTTTAATCTACTTGCAACCAAAGGAACTGCCAAATACTTAAATAATAATAACATTAAGACAAAAATAGTAAATAAAGTAAAAGAAGGTAATCCTCATGTAGTTGACTCATTAATTAATAATAAAATTCAACTAGTAATTAATACAACAAAAACTCAATCATCTATTAGAGATAGCTATAGTATTAGAAGGACATCATTAATGTATAATATTCCATATTATACGACAATAGCCGGAGCAAAAGTTGCTGTAGATGCGATTGAGCATATGATAACTCAAGAATTCACAATAAAAAGTCTTCAAACAATAAATTAATTTTATTGACTATAAAAAATAAATAAATCATCATGAGTTTATGAATAAAATTCCTATGACTTCTGAGGGTTATACAAAATTACAAGAAGAATTAAACAAATTAACTTCTGAGGATAGACCTAAAATAATTGAAGCAATTGCCGAAGCTAGAAGTCATGGTGATTTATCTGAAAATGCAGAATATCAATATGCCAAAGAACAACAAAGTTTAATTGAAGGAAGAATTATAGATTTAGAGAGTGCCATTAGTAAAGCAGAGGTAATAGATGTTCAATCTATTGAAGGTGACGATATTAAGTTTGGTGCAACAGTTGAAATAGAAGATGATGAAAGTGGAGAGAAACAACAATATCAAATTGTTGGGGAATATGAATCAGATATTGAAAATAAAAAGCTTTCAATTACTAGTCCTTTAGCAAGAGGCTTGATTGGTAAAACAGAAGAAGACAATGTTGAAATCAACAGTCCAAAAGGTTTAAAAAGTTATACAATTTTATCAGTAAAATACATTTGAATATAGACAATCCTAAAATTTGGTCATTAACTGATGGTTCACAAGGAATGATAAGTCAGACTAAAGGTCTGGCAAATGAATTGAGTGTAAATATAAAGGAAATTAAAACTGAAATAATTTTTCCTTGGAATAAATTACAGCCTGGGATACTTCCTATTTTTAGTTGGATATTTAAAAATAAGTTACCAATAGATGAGATACCTGATTTAGTTATCAGTTGTGGAAGAAAAAGTGTTTACCTATCAATCTATCTTAAAAAAAAATATCCAAATATAATTAATATTCATATTCAAAACCCAAAAATTTCTTCAAAAAACTTTTCTTATGTTATAGCTCCAAATCATGATGTTTTGTATGGTGAAAATATAATTAATTCTTCGGGTGCAATACATCATTTTAAACAATTTAATAATTTAAAAAAGCATTATGAAATTAATACAAAAAATTTGATCACATGTATTATTGGAGGTGAAAATAATCACTATAGTTTCTCAAAAGAAAATACTTTAGATCTTTGTAAAAGAATAAAAAAATTAAAGTCTCATAATAATGAAATTTTAGTTCTTACCTCGAGAAGAACTAATAAAGAAATTAAGTATATTTTGAAAAAAGAATTGAGCACTATGTCCACATTATGGTTTGGAGAAGGAAAGAATCCATACGAATTTGCTATTTATAATTCCAGTTATTTTATTATTACTTCTGACTCCACCTCTATGATTTCTGAAGCAAGTATATCAGGTAAGCCAATTTATATTTATCAATTACCGATGAAGAGAAAAAGTAAAAGATTTATAAGATTCCATGAAGAATTTAAAAAAATGAATATAACAAGAGATTTTAATACTTTGGACAAATTAGAAAATTGGACATATACGAAACTAGAAGAAAGCAAAAGAATCGCTGGAATTATAAAAAAAAGAATTATAGAAAGGAATAATGAATCTTGAGAATTTAGCTCATGCAGATTTTCCCTTTAATCACTGGGTGTTTAGTAATTGCTTAGAAGAAGGTGCATTAGATGAGATTTCCTATAGTAATATACCATCAGGAGATAGAATGTACGATGGGACAAGAGCTGCCGATCATACAGGACAGGGAGTTGATGGTAAATTAAGACTTTTTATAACAAAAAATAATTGTCAAAATTTCCCATTTTTAACAAAATTAATTCAGTCTTTACAAAGTATAGAAATGGTTAATAAAATATCAAAAATAATTAACAAAGATTTATCAAATTCATATGTCAGATTAGAAGTAATTGGAGATAAAAAAGGATTTTGGCTAAAACCACATAAGGATATTTCAGAAAAATTAATGACGATGATGGTTTGGGCAAACCCATATAATGAAGCATCAAATTTGGGTACCGACTTATATGATAAAAATTTTAAATTAGTAAAAACAATTAAATATGTTCATAATAGTGGTTATTTTTTTTCTTCAGGGGATGATACTTGGCATGGACTTGAATTAAAAGAAATTCAAAAAGAAAGAAGATGTATTCAAATAAACTATGTTACTTTTAATACAGATTGGCCAGTTGAAAAAAGTAACTAAATTATTAATTTAACTATATGACTGAAAAAATAGAAAATGATGTCTTAATTATTGGGTCTGGACCAGCAGGCTATACTGCTGCAATTTATGCAGCAAGAGCTAATTTAAAACCGCATTTAGTTTCAGGTTTAGAACCAGGAGGTCAGCTAACTATCACTACGGATGTAGAAAACTATCCAGGATTTGAAAATGTAATTCAAGGTCCTTGGCTTATGGAACAAATGAAAGAACAAGCATTAAAAGTAGGAACTATCTTTCATAATGATATTGTAACTTCAGTCGATTTTGAAAAAAATCCATTTACTTCCAAAACTGAGTCAGGCAAAGAATTTGTATCCAAATCGATTATTATTGCAACAGGTGCTCAAGCTAGATGGCTAAATTTGGAAAGTGAAAAAAAATTTAAAGGATTTGGTATTTCTGCTTGTGCAACTTGTGATGGATTTTTCTTTAAAGATCAACAGGTAGC
Organism: uncultured Alphaproteobacteria bacterium; assembly: GCA_902597795.1. Classification (GTDB taxonomy): domain Bacteria; phylum Pseudomonadota; class Alphaproteobacteria; order HIMB59; genus CACPNW01. The sequence continues at coordinate 60,966 of CACJZA010000002.1, forward strand.
AGTGATTGGTGGAGGTAATAGTGCTGTAGAAGAAGCAATGTTTTTGACTAAATTTGCATCAAAGGTTTTGTTAATCCATAGAAGAGATAGTTTACGAGCTGAAAAAATTTTACAAGAAAGACTATTTAAGAATAAAAAAATTGAAGTAATTTGGAATAGTAAGGTTTCTGAGTTCGTTGGAGAAGAAAATCCAAATACATTAAAAAAAATTATTTTAGAGAACGCATTAGATGGCAGCAAAACAACTATAGATGTAAATGGTGCATTTATAGCAATAGGACATGATCCTGCTACTTCACTTTTTATTGATAAGTTAAAAATGGATGAGGAAAATTATATAATTACTAAACCTGACAGTACCGAGACAAGTATTAAAGGAGTTTTTGCAGCTGGAGATGTAAAAGATAAAATTTACAGACAGGCTGTTACAGCTGCTGGTATGGGTTGTATGGCTGCTTTAGAAGCTGAAAAATATATAGCGGAAAGTTAATTAACCCTGTCTTGCTTTCATTCTGGGATTTTTTTTGTTTATTACATAAATTCTACCTTTTCTACGAACAACTTTACAATCCTTATCCCTAATTTTGGCAGTTTTTAATGAGCACTTAACTTTCATAAAAAGCGCTTTAAATTCTGTGATTTGTTTTGTCAAACATATATTGTCTGAATTAATATGAGAAAGTTATCTTACCCTGGAAGATCTAATGTTTTAGGTCAAAATGGCATGGTGGCAACATCAAATCCATTAAGCTCTATGGTAGCAATTAATGTACTTCAAAAAGGCGGAAATGCAGTTGATGCTGCTATAGCGGCTTCAGCTGTTCAAGCTGTAGTATGTCCTAGCGCAACAGGAATTGGTGGAGATTGCTTTGCAATTATTTCGATGAAAGGAAAAAAACCAATTGCTGTAAATGGTTCTGGAATTGCTCCAAAAAAAGCAAATTTACAGTTTTATAAAGATAATAAAATAAAAATTATTGGTTTAACTAGTCCACATTCAGTTACTATTCCTGGAGCAGTTCATGCATGGTGTTCTATGCATGAAAAATTTGGAAGAATTGATTTTAAAGAAGTTTTATCTGGAGCAGAAAATTTTGCTAGAAATGGATTTCCTATTCATGAAGTTGAAGCCATAGCTTGGAAGGAAAATGAAAAAAAACTTAAAAAAAATCCTAATTCTAAAAGAGTATTTTTAAATAAAAATTTTAGTTATAGTTTTGGTGAAGTTTTTAAGAATATTCCTTTAGCAAATACTTTAAGAGTCATCTCAAAAAATAAAATTAAAGGTTTTTATGAAAGTGAAATTACCAAAGATATGGTTAAGACACTGAACGAACTTGGAGGACTGCATACAGAAGAAGATTTCTATAATCAAAAAACATTATTTTCAAAAACAATAACAAATTCATATAGAAATTTAAAAATACATCAATGCCCACTAAACAGTCCTGGATTAGTTGTCTTGATGATGATGGCAATGACTGAGAAATTAAATATCAAAAAATACAATCCTTCAAGTTTTGAAAGATATCATTTTCAAGCTGAAATTTCTAAAATATGTTTTGAAGTTAAGGAAACAATATTTGGTGATCCTAATTTTAATAATATAAATATTAAAGATTATTTGAGTAATAAATATATTGGCTCTTTATGTTCTAGAATTAATAAAAATAAAATTTACTCTTCAAAAAAAGGCTATGTAACTTCTCACCCTGAAACAATTTATTTAAGTGTTGTTGATAGAGATTTGAATTCAGTATCTTTTATTAATTCAATATGTCATGGTTTTGGAAGTGGAATTACAAGTAAAAAAACAGGAATTCTTTTTCAAAATAGAGGTGTAAATTTCAGATTAGAAGATGATCACCCAAACTCGATTGATAGTCAAAAAAGACCACTACATACAATAATCCCTGGTCTAATAACTAATAAGAATGATGAGACACTCTATTCTTATGGGGTAATGGGAGGTCAATATCAACCAATTGGTCAATCTCATTTGATTCAAAATATAATCGACTACGACATGTCTGTACAAGAAGGTTTAGATTTACCTCGAGCATTTGCTCTTAACGGCATCTTAAATGTTGAAAATTCATTAGATGATAAAATTGTAAAAAAATTAAAGAATATTGGTCACAAAATTAGAATAAATGAAAATGCTATTGGTGGTGGTCAATGTATAAAAATAGATAGAAAAAATGGAATACTTATTGGGGGATCAGATCCACGAAAGGATGGTATGGCAATAGGGTACTAATCTATACTTTCCCAAAAGTGTCATTATACTGATTGTTTACCCTCACAAATGTTGTGCACTTGCTAAGTTGCTTTAATGATGAAGCTCCAACATAAGTGCAACTACTTCTAACTCCTCCTAAAATATCTCTAATTGTTCCGTCTAAAGATTTCTTCATTAATATTTTAACTTTTTTACCTTCAGATGATCTATAGTTTGCAAGACCACCATAATGTTTCTCATTTGCTTCTTCAGAACTTGATCCATAAAACTCGATAAATTTACTTCCATTTTCTTCAATTATATCACCACCACCTTCCTTATGGCCTGCTAACATTCCGCCAAGCATAACAAAGTCTGCACCAGCACCAAATCCTTTTGCAACATCACCAGGACAAGTACATCCTCCATCAGCAATAATGTGCGCTCCTAATCCATGTGCTGCGTCAGCACATTCCATTACAGCGCTAAGTTGTGGATACCCAACTCCTGTTTGGATTCTAGTGGTACATACACTTCCAGGACCTATACCAACTTTAACAATATCCGCCCCACTTAATACTAATTCCTGAGTCATATCTGCAGTAACAACATTACCTGCAATAATAGTTTTTTTTGGATACTTTTTTCTTACTTCTGAAACAAAATTACTAAAATTTTCTGAATAACCATTTGCAACATCAATACAGATAAAATTAAATTTTGGATATTTTTTTAGAATTGAATTTAACCTATTGTAACTGTCTTTACTTGTACCGCAACTAAGAGCAATTGAATCAAGGAAAATATTTTTTTTATAAATAGTTCCTATTTGATTAATGTTATGCTGTTTTGTTAAAGCAGTCATTAGTTTGTGAGAACTTAGTTTTTTTGCAACATCTATTTCACCAACACCATCCATATTAGATGCTATTATTGGAATTCCTTTCCATGATGATCTTGAGTGTTTAAAAGTATATTTTCTATTCAAATCAACATCTTTCCTACTTTTTAAAGTACTTCTCTTTGGTCTAAAAAGGACGTCTGAGTAGTCAAGTTTAATTTCTTCTTCGATTCTCATAAATACATTCGCATATTTGTATTAAATAATTTAGAAATTAAAACAAATATAAATTGTTATCTATGAACTTAAATACGTTAATAAATGCTAATAAAAGAAAGTTTGATATTAAATTTAAAAAACTTTTAAAAAATAAGCTAGACAAATCAAGTTTATCAAATGCAATCTTTTATGGCTCTATGAATGGAGGAAAAAGAATAAGGCCATTTTTAGTAATTGAGTCAGCAAAAATAGCAAAAATTTCATCAAATGATGCCTTTATCATAGCCTCATGTATTGAATGTATACATTCGTACTCCTTAATTCACGATGATTTACCATCAATGGATGATGATGATTACAGAAGAGGTAAATTAAGTACTCATAAAAAATTTAATGAGGCTACTGCAATTTTAGCAGGAGATGCTCTACATGATTTAGCATTTGAATTGATTTCAGGAAATTTTAAAAATAAAAATGTTATTTCTAGATTAAATTTAATAAATTATCTTTCTTTGTGTATTGGACATAAAGGATTAGCTCTTGGTCAAGCTTTAGATTTAGAATATGAAAATAAAAAACTAACTAAAAATAAAATTTTAGATATGTATTCTAGGAAAACTGGCAAGTTATTTGAATTTTCTTTTTCTGCACCTTTTATCTTAAAAGATAAAAGTAAAATAGATATTCAATTTGCAAAAGATTATGGAATGTTATTTGGTTTGATATTTCAAATTATAGATGACTTAATCGATGAAATTGGAACTTTTAAGCAAATTGGAAAAACACCAGGTAAAGATGTTGATCAGGGTAAAAGTACCTTACTAAAATTAATTGGTGAAAAACAAGTTACTGATTTATGTAATAATAAAGTTAATACTTTTATAAAAAAATATAAAAATAAAATAGATCAAAACCCTATACTAATAAAAATGTTAGAATTTGGAATGAGTAGACTAAATTAAAAATGTACAATTTTTTTTGCTAAGTATAATCCAGATGTAGCTGATATAGCTGTCAATGAACCACCCCAAAACATATCTACAAAAGTAACAGTTGGTGACCATCCTTTGAGTACTGCCATGTTAGTTAAATTATATGTGCCATATGCAACCAAACCAAATATGAAGCCGGTGTACAATGTTTTCATTAAATTACCAGAATCAACACAAGGTTGAATTACAACCAAAGCTATACCAAAGACATATAGTATGTAAAAAAGAGCAGCAGCCCACATAACAGGCTTATCGTTTAATAAATTACCAATTAGCGGTCTATAAAAAGACTTTGTAGCAAAACTCAACCAAATAACATCTATTACAAGAAAAATTAGTGAGGCAATTAATGTAGCTACTATTAAGCATTTAATCATATGAATATAGATATATCATATTATTAAATATCAAGATCATTATTAATTATTTTTTTTTAATTATTTACAGGCTCAATTAATTTATCACCAATTATATTAGGCCAATCATAACCATACCTATCAACATATTTATTATATTTATTGAAGTTATTAATAAAAAAGAAGATTAAAGCGAAAAATAAAAGATATTTAATACTTTTTTTGCAAAAATTTCTGTTTAGATCAAATATAACAAACCAGAGAGGAGAAACTATAATTAAAAGTAAGTTTAAGTTATAAAAAACTCCGAATCTATAAGCAGGAGATTTAAAAAACCAAATGATGTTCATAAGGACAATGATTATAAAAAAAATAAAATATGTTGAACGGATATTTATTTTTTTAACTAATTTATGTAAAATTATTGTTTTATTTTTAAAATTTTTAAAATAAAAAATTAAAAATGGAAGTAAAATTATAACAAAATATATTCCATAAACTTCTAGTATTTTTATAGAGTGTGTTTCAAACCATTTTGTAATCCATAATAATCCATCTATATTGTGCTTACCTGTAATATCTCCTTTTGCAAACTTTTCTATAAACATCATTTCATTAATTGCTTGTTGAGTGTTAGAAAAACAAAGTTGATAAATTGGCCAAATAATACAATCACTAATTATATAATTATGTGTCATCCAAAAAAATATTGGTAAAGTTGAAAGTGTGTAAAATAAAACCTTATTTATATTTAATTTTTTAATATTTAGAAAAATTAAAAATACAACAATTAGTATTAAAGCATTTGAAATTTTTATAGATATTGAAAAAAAAGATAATAGAAGAATTATTAAAAATATATTTTTCTTATCCTCAAATTTTTTAAATAAAGTAAAATCCAAAAATAAAAAAATTATATAAAATAATATTAGTTGACCTGTAAAATCGGTTCCATATTCTTTAATTTCATTGAGAACACCGACTAAAAAAATCAATACTAATGCAGTATAAATAAGTATTAACGAGTTAGTGTCGTTAAAATTTTTTTTATAACGTTTATTTAAATCATATAATGTGCCTGAGTATAAAATTGAAGATATAATAAAAATAGAAGCTGGAAAAAAAGTTAAAAAATAAGTTGAATTTATTAATAACCAATGGGAGTTATAACTAATTCTTCTTTCATGCAAAATATCAAAAACTAAATTTTTTTTAAAATTAATAATTGTTTGAAAGTGATAATTAAAATCATCATTAGGAATAGTATAAAAGGACACAAAAACCGCGATTAGTGATACAATCAAAATGTGCTTTATTTCTTTGGATTTTTTCTTTAAATAAAAAAAATTAATACAATAAAAAAATAATCCAATTAGTATTATGATTGATGAAATCATATCATCCAAACCAGTGAAGAAATTTAATATTAATGATATAAATCCTACTATGATTAATCCAGTTATGAAATTTAAGTTTTTATAAGTTTCAAATACATTGTAATCTGTTTTAATAAAAAATGAAAAAAGTTTTCCATATCCGATAATACTAACAAAGAAAAAGCTTGTTAGAATAGTATATATAACAAAGTATAATACAAGATTATCCATAATTTTATTTCTAATATAGTTTAATTAAATAACATTTGATAATTATATTTTAAATCCATAATATGTTATGAATTTAAATTACAATTAAATAACTTAAAATAGAAATGAAAAAAATATTAATAGCTGGTGGAGCAGGTTTTATAGGGCACCATTTATGCAAAAAACTACTTAAAAAAAAATGCTTAATTATATGCGTAGATAATCTTTCTACTGGATCTGTTAAAAATATAAATGAATTTAAGACAAACAAAAACTTTAAATTTATTAAAAAAGATATAACATCTAATATTAACATAAGTTGTGATGAAATTTATAATTTGGCTTGTCCGGCTTCCCCCAAACAATATCAAATTAACCCCATAAATACACTTAAAACTAATGTTATGGGCTCGTATAATCTCTTGGAACTTGCAAAAAAAAATAATGCAAAAATATTTCAAGCTTCAACAAGTGAGATCTATGGAGATCCTATTAATCATCCACAAAAAGAAAACTATTGGGGTAATGTAAATCCTATTGGAAAAAGATCATGTTATGATGAAGGCAAAAGATCAGCAGAAACTCTTTTTTTTGATTTTCATAGAACATATAAGTTACAAATTAAAGTTGCTAGAATTTTTAATACCTTTGGACCAAATATGGATACAAATGATGGAAGAGTAGTGAGTAACATTATTAATAGCTGTCTAAATAATAAAAATATTCACATTTATGGAAGTGGAAAACAAACAAGATGTTTTTGCTTTGTAGATGATACTGTGGAAGCTATAATAAAATTTATGGAAACTGATAAAAACATTTTAGGGCCAATTAATATTGGAAGTAATAATGAAATATCTATCTTAAAACTTACAAAAATAATTTTAAAACTAACTCAATCAAAGAGTAAGATCAAATTTATGAAAAGACCTTCTGATGACCCAGTGAGAAGAAAACCTAATTTATCAAAAGCTAAAAAAATTTTAAATTGGAAACCAAAAACTTCTTTAGAGGAAGGATTATCCAAAACAATTAAATATTTTAATAATTTGTGAAATTATCAATTATTATCCCATGTTTTAATGAAGAAAACACTATAGAGTTAATAATCAAAAAAGTTATAAATAATTCATATAATAATAAGGAAATAATAATTATCGATGATTACTCATCTGACAAATCTAGAATTTTAATAGAAAAAATAAAAAAAAAATATTTAAATATAAAAACTAAATATCATGATATTAATTTAGGTAAGGGAGCGTGTATTAGATCTGGGTTAAGTATAGTTGAGGGTCAAATTGTTTTAATACAAGATTCTGATCTAGAATATAATCCAAATGAACACATAAAATTAATTGAACCAATTTTAAATAATAAAGCTGATGTAGTTTATGGTTCAAGATTTAGAGATAAAAATTCAGTAGCTAAGATGTTTTTTATGCAAAAGATTGGAAATATATTTCTTACAAAGTTTTGTAATCTTTTTACAAAACTAAACTTAACTGATATGGAAACATGCTTTAAAGCTTTTAAAACAGATTTAATTAAAGATATTGTTTTAAAAGAAAATAGGTTTGGTATAGAACCAGAGATTACAATTAAATTATCAAAAAAGAAGTGTAAATTTTTTGAAATACCAATCAGTTATAATAATAGAGAATACAATGAAGGAAAAAAAATTAATTGGAAAGATGGAGTTAGCGCTATTTTTTGTATAATAAAATATAGTTTATTTGATAAATAAAATATTTAACTGGTGGGTGTGACAGGGATTGAACCTGTGACCCCTGCCGTGTCGAGGCAGTGCTCTACCGCTGAGCTACACACCCAAATATTTTGTAGTGTTAAGATATAATATAGTAAATTTTAGAGCTAAAACAATATTAGGTATTTATGTAATATTTTTTTAATTTTACTTATTTTAACCTTTTTTAGTCAATAATTACGTAAATAAATTATAAATATATTGATCAATTTTTTATTAAATAATAATCAAAGCTAAGAATTTTATATTTTATCAAGGAGTGATTTAAATACAAATGAAAGTAAAAACAAATAATTTTACAGAAAAAGATATTTCCAAAGCTCTAAAAATTTATAATTATTTTATTGAAAATTCATTATCTAATTTTGAAGAAAAAAAATTATCCAAATCTTCATTTAATTTATTATTGACAAAAATTAAAAAAAATAAACTTCCATTTATTTTAGCAGTTAAAAATGAAAAAGTTATAGGATTAGCTTTTATAAATAAATTTAGAGAAAAAAGCGGGTATAGATTTTCATATGAACATTCAATTTATGTAGATCCAAAATTCATCAATATGGGTTATGGTAACAAAATACTAAGAGAACTTGTAAAAATTTCTAAAAAAATAAAAAAGATTAAAAATTTAATAGCAGTAATTGGTGGAAAAGATAATTTAGCCTCAGTTAAAATACATAAGAAAAATGGATTTCAATATATTGGAACTATTAAGAAGGCTGGATTTAAAAAAAATAAGTGGATTGACTCAATTTACATGCAAAAAAGATTATGAAAAAAGTAAATATAAGGAATTTTAAAAAAACACTTAGTAAGTTCACTACAGGAATTACTGTTGTATGTGTCAAAAATAATAATAAAATATATGGAAAAACTGTAAATTCATTTAACTCTTTATCTCTTAACCCTCCTATGGTTTTGTTTTCTTTAGGTAATTACTCATCTTCGATAAATCAGTTTTCAAAAACTAAATTTTTGTCAATAAATATTTTATCTAGTAAACAAAAAAAACTATCAGATAATTTTGCTTCAACTGCCCCAAATTTAGATGATATAAAATTTATTGAAGGAAAAAATAAAACAGTAGTTATACCTAATTGCATAGCAAATCTTGAATGTGAGCTAATGAATAAAATCAAAAGAGGTGATCACATAATATTCATATGTAAGATATTAGAATTACAATCTAATGATAAATTGAAACCACTTGTATATTTTAATTCAAAATATTTCTAGGTGTTTAGAGTTTTAAGATATCTAATTTTAATTTCTTTAATATCATCAGGATATTATTTATTTATTTCTGAATACTTAAATATATCAGAGAAATATATTTTCGAGGAAGAAATTATAAAAAAAGAAATAGTAGAAGATAAAAAAGAAATTATTAAAGAAAAAAAAGCAGAAGAAGTAGCAACACCTAATATAAAAAATATTGATAAAGAGCAATTTGTTGAGAAAAAAATTGAAATTTTACAAGGTGATACTTTTGTCTCTATTTTGGAAAATCTAAACTTTAAGCAGAAAAAAATTTATGAAATCATTAGTAAGATTGAAGAATCTTATGATTTAAAGAAAATTAAAACTGGAGAAATTATAAGTGTCTTTGAAAATAATTTTGCTGAAATAAAAAAAATTGAATTTTTTAAAAACAATGAGACTATTATCTCTGTTAATTTAGATAAAGAAATAAATCTAAATATAATAGAATTAACGAAGAATTCATTTATTGAATCTAAAGAGTATTCAATTTCGGAATCATTATTTTCAGACGGTATTAAAAATGACGTATCCTCAGATATTTTAGTTAAAATTATACGCCTTTTTAGTTTTGATCTTGATTTTCAAAGAGATATTAGAGTCGATACAGTTGTTTCAATATCCTATGAATTTGATGAAATAGTTGAAACAGGTACACTAGAATATAACGATATTAAATATGCTTCGATAATAATTGATGGAAAACAGTTAGAATATTTTAAGTTTATTACAGATGATGGTTATGTTGATTATTTTAACAGAGAGGGAAAAAATGTTAAAAAATCAATTTTAAAGACACCATTAGATGGCGCAAGAATTTCATCAAATTTTGGTATGCGAAAACATCCTATTTCAGGTTTCAATAAAATGCATAAAGGTGTTGATTTTGCTGCACCTGCAGGAACACCAATTTATGCTGGAGGGAATGGAATTGTTGAATATGTTGGAAGAAATGGAGGATATGGGAAATATATTCGTATAAGGCATAATAATGGATATAAAACGGCGTATGCACATCTGTCAAATTATAAGAAAGGTATTTCTAAAGGGGTAAGAGTAAACCAAGGTGAAGTTATAGGCTATGTAGGTAGTACAGGAAATTCTACAGGACCTCATCTTCATTATGAAATTATTTATCAAAATAAACATATAAACCCGTTAAAACTAAAACTTCCTTCGGGAAAAATACTTAAGGGTAAAGAATTAGAAAAATTTAAAGAAGAATATAAAATAATATATGCTGATCATTTGAGCATGTTATACGAATAACTACTTTGTTGATCTTGTTCTTTTTTCTTTAGATGGTTCAGCTATAAATGGAATAGATTCGATTGAATCATCTTCTACTTTATCATTATCATTTACTTCGATAGTTTCATTACCAGTATCTGAGGTTTGTTCATTTGAAGTACTTTGTTTTTGGTCATCAAAATTTGAGTTTTCTTCAATATTAATACCTAGCTCAACCATTATTCTGTAGTAATGATCAGTAAATTGATAATAGTATTCAGATTGAATTCTATCACCTGATCTTGATGCTTCTTTAGCTAGTTTTAAGTACTTGTTATATTGCTGGGATACATTTCCTCTATTTCTATTATTGAAATTTTTATATCCACCAGGTTTCTTAAAACTGGTTCTTCTATTACTCTTATAAGCGGTTCTACCGTTCTTTTTATACATTTTGTTTGGAAATTAAAAATTATAATAAATTATTAATACTTTATAATCTATACAGTTCATTTGATTTATTTCAACTTATATCTTGGAAAAACTTAGAATTCTCTCAATTCCTTGAAGATCATTAACTATTTTATTCAAATTTAATCCAGAATTTTCAAAAATTTCTTCACAATCTTGTCTCTGATTAATGCCAATTTCACATATAAAATAAGCACTTTTATTCATTAAATTTTTAATATTTTTTGAATATTCTCTGTAAAATTTCAACCCATCATCTCCTCCAACTAAAGCTATTTTAGGTTCAAAATTTTTAACTTCTGGATCAGCATTATTAAACTGTTCGTTTGTAAGGTATGGTGGATTAGATACGATTAAATCAAACTTAGAATTTATATTTTTATAATCTATCATCTTAAGTTGGATTTGATTATAACAACTATGTATTTTTAAGTTTTTTTCAGCAACTTCTAATGCTTCTTTAGATATATCTATAGCTGTAATAGATGCATTTTTAAATTCCTTTGCTAGTGATACTGCGATGCATCCTGATCCAGTACCAATATCTAATATTTTTAATTTAAGGTTTTTATTTCTATAAATATTTAATGCTTCCTCAATTATTAATTCTGTTTCAGGACGTGGGTCTAAAACAAAATTATTTACATAAAAATCATTTTTCCAAAAAGGCTTATTTTTTATAATTTTAGCTATTGGTTGTCTATTAATTCTTTTTTGTAAATAAGATTTAAATTTAACAATATCAATATTGTCTACTTTAAGATTACTTAAAATAATTTCTTCATTTTTTTTTGAAGCATGTTTAAGTAAAATTCTTAGATCTAGTTCTGGACTAGTTATATTTTTTTGTTTTAATTTAATTAAACTCTCTTTAATTAAATTATTCATTTTTCATGTTTGCTAGCTTTGTACTCTCTTCTTCAGCAATTAAAGGATTTATCAACTCATCTATTTTACCCTCAAGTATTTCTGAAAGATTATATAATGTAAGATTTATTCTATGATCAGAAACTCTTCCTTGAGGAAAATTATAGGTTCTTATTCTTTCAGATCTATCTCCAGAACCTACTTGATTTTTTCTTTGCTCAGATCTTTCTTTGTTTTTTTCTTGTATTTGATTGTCTAGTAATCTGGATCGTAAAATCTTTAAAGCTTTTGCTTTATTTTTATGTTGAGATTTTTCATCTTGTTGAGAAACTACTATACCTGTTGGAATGTGTGTGATTCTTACGGCACTATCAGTTGTATTTACAGATTGTCCTCCTGGTCCACTTGATCTAAAAACATCAATTCTTAGATCTTTATCAAGAACTTCAATATCAACCTCTTCAGCTTCAGGTAGAACTGCTACAGTAGCAGCTGAGGTATGTACTCTTCCACTACTTTCAGTTGTTGGAACTCTTTGCACTCTATGAACACCAGACTCAAATTTAAGTTTTGAAAATACATTTAATCCTGAAATATTACAAATAGCCTCCTTTACTCCTTTTAAACCTGTTTCTGATATAGATAGAATATCAAATTTCCATGAATTTAAATCGGCATATCTCTGATACATATTTAATAAATCAGAAGCAAAAAGTGATGCTTCATCACCTCCAGTACCAGCTCTAATTTCTAAAATTGAATTTTTAGAGTCATTTTCATCTTTTGGAATTAGTAACTTTAATAATTCTTGTTCAAGATCTTTAATTTGAATTTTTTTTTCAATGAGTTCCGTTTCCGCTATTTTACTAATCTCTAAATCATTATCTTTTACTAACTCATCAAGATTTAATATATCTTTTTGTAAATTGTTGTATTCTTGGATTTTTTCTACAATTGGGCGGAGCTCTGAATAATCCCTGTTTAATTTAATTAATTCATTTGAGTCAATATCATTCATATTGTTTAATGAATTTTCTATTAATTTAAATTTTTCTAAAATTATTGAAAATTGTTTATCTAGATTTATCATTCAAATGATTTAATATTTGATTTAGCTTTAATTCTTTTTGTTCACCAGTTGTTAAATTTTTAATAGTAAAAAAATCGCCATTAAACTCATTTTCTCCAATAATAATTATATATGATGCTGAAGATGTATTTGCTTTTGTAAATGATTTTTTTAAATTGTATTTATAATTCCAGTAATATGAAATTCTATTTTCAGATAAATATTTTTGTAGATAAAGAAAATAATCAGTAAATTTTTCATTTGTTACTGCAATATGAATAGTTGAGCTTATTTTTTTTTCGGACTCCATTAATAATGCAATTCTTTCAATACCTGCAGCCCACCCAATACCCGGTATATCAGGACCACCTAATACTTTTATTAAACCATCATATCTTCCACCACCTAGTAATGTATCTTGACTTCCTAAATTATCTGATTTGTATTCGAATACTGTATTACAATAATAATCAAGACCTCTAACGAGATTGGTGTTTTCTTCAAAATCAATTTCAAGTATATTTAATGATCTTTTAATATCTTCGTAGTGCTTTTTAGCCTCATCGGTTAAGTATTCATTTATTTTTGGTGAAGATATTGAAATTTCAACATCTTCCTCGTTTTTTGAATCTAATATTCTTAATGGGTTAGTTTCAATTTTTTTAATGCTTTCTTCTGACAGTTTTTTTTTATTGATTTTAAAGTATTTTGTAAGACTTTTTTTAAAATCAATTAAAGTTTTTTTATCTCCTAATGAATTAATATGAAGTTTTATTTTAGATTTAGGTAGCAGTTCGTTTAAAATATTATTTGACAGAGAAATTAACTCAACATCTGCAAGAAAATCTCTAGTTCCAAGTATTTCAAAATTAATTTGATTAAATTGTCTATATCTACCCTTTTGTGGCCTTTCTCTTCTAAACATTGGTCCAATTCCAAAAATTTTTAAAGGAAGATCGCTTAAGAGATTATTAGTAATAGCCGCTCTAATCATGGGCGTTGTGTACTCAGGGCGAAGTGTTAAAAATTCATTATTCCTATCTTCAAATGAATACATTTCTTTCAAAACAACATCTGAATGTTCGCCAAGAGGTTTTGCAAATAAATCACTAAATTCAAAAATTGGTGTTTGGATTTCTTTATATTCTTTTAAATTAGCGTTTTTAGAAACAATATTAGAAATAAAGTTAAATTTATCTATTTCTTCTCCAAATATATCATGTGTGCCTCTTACTGATCTTAATTTCATATTAATTACTAAGTTCTATTTCTTTAGTTTTTTTTCTAATTAGATCTTCGAGATAATTTTCTAAATCAACATTTTTTACAACATTATTTTTTTTACCATCAAGATAAATCATATGTGTATCATTTCCACCGCCAGTTATTCCAATATTTGTCATAGTTGCTTCACCTGGTCCATTCACAACACATCCAATTATTGACACTGTTATAGGCGTGGAAATATCATCTAATTTTTTTTCTAAATTTTTAACAGTTTTTATTACTTCAAATTGTTGTCTAGCACATGAAGGGCATGATATAATTTTTACACCTCTATTCCTTAATCCTAAGCTTTTTAAAATTTCAAAACCAACTCTTACCTCTTCCTCAGGCTCATCTGATAATGATATTCTAATTGTATCTCCTATTCCTCTCAAAAGTAAATTTCCAACTCCAATTGAAGATTTAATTGAGCCTGTTCTTTTTCCTCCTGCTTCTGTAATACCTAAATGCAATGGATAATCACATAATTCAGCTAATTGTTCATATGCCTTTATGGACATAAATATATCTGAAGATTTCACACTGATTTTGAAATTGGTAAAATCATTATCTTCAAGTATCTTTATATTTAATTTAGCACTTTCAACTAAGGCTTCTGGATTAGGTTCAGAAAATTTTTCTAAAATTTGTTTTTCTAAACTTCCTGCATTAACACCAACTCTAATTGAGCAATTATTATCTTTTGCAGCTTTAATAACTTCTTTTATTCTTTCAATACTCCCAATGTTACCAGGATTAATTCTAATACAAGAAGCACCATTGTTTGCTGCTTCAATACCTCTTTTGTAATGAAAATGTATATCAGCAATTATAGGTACAGGACTATGTTTCACAATTTCTTTTAAAGAATGTGAAGATTCTTTATCTGGAACAGAAACGCGAACTAAATCAACTCCAAGTTTTGCTGATCTTTCTATTTGAGCAATAGTATCTTTGGCATTAGAAGTCAGAGTATTTGTCATTGTTTGAACTGCAATTTGATAATTGCCTCCAATGCTAACATTTCCAACTTTAATAACGCGCGACTTTCTTCTATTAATTTGTTGATACGGTCTAAGCATCTATTTAGTTTGTAAAATCTTTATATAAAACAAAAGAATCTAAAATATCACCGTATTTACCTATCTTTCCTCTTACTTCATCATCTATAAGAACTAAAATATTCCCTGCATTTCCTGCAGTAATATTGTAATTCAATTTTAATTCATATGAAAATTCTTCATCTTTATCCATTAACTTACTTAAAACAATATTATTCTCTTCATCTCTTAATTGAAGCCAAGTTGGATTTAATATTTTTAATGTAGCAACTGTAGTCAAACTTTCATCAAATTCTATTGATGCTATAGCGCTAGCATTATTTATCAAATCACTATTTTTAATATCACTATTTTGAGATAAATTATCAAAAGTATTAGCTTTTTCAACTATAGGTTCTAAACTTTCAGGTATATCTGGAATTAAAGCAAAGTTAATTTCATTATTATCTTGATCAACGAATAAAAAGTAAAATGAAGTAAATACAACTAATATTATAGAAGCAGCAAAAAATTTTTCTATTTTAAAAAAATTGTTTTCTACTATTGGGGTAATATTCTTTTTCTCTTCCTTAATATTAAATGATACTTGATCTTTAAATTGTTTGATAATTGTGTCAGTATCTAACTCAAGAAAGTTTAAATAAGATCTTAGATGTCCAATATTAAAAATAATATCTGGATCATTTTTTATATTATCATTTTCAAGATCAATAATGATATTTTTAGAAATTTTTAACTCTGTTGAAATATCACTAATAGAGAGATTTTTGGAGTTTCTTGTAATTAATAAAATTTTACCTACTGTATTCATTTAATTTCCTAGATTATATGCCTCATGTAGAGATTTTACAGCTATTTTTGTAAATTTTTTATTAATTAAGACACTTATCTTTATTTCTGATGTAGAGATAGCTAATATATTAATGGAATTATCAGCTAAAGTTGTAAACATTTTCTTTGCTACTCCAGATTGAGACATCATCCCCATACCAATTACTGAAATTTTGGAAATATTACTATCGGTTTCAATAGATTTAAAATTTATTAAATTTTGATTTTGTTCTAATATTTTTTTTGCATTATGAATTTCACTATTTGGAACAGTAAAGGTGATATTTGCAGTTACACCATCTTGTGATGTATTTTGAACAATCATATCTACGTTAATATTATTATTAGCTAACAATCCAAAAATTGTTGCGGATATACCAGGTTTATCAGCAATACCAGATAAAGTTAGTTTTGATTCATTATTACTGAAGCTCACTCCGCTTACAATTTCTTTTTCAATTAATTTATTTTCATCTACAACAAGAGTACCACTTTGTTTTGTTATTGAAGAAAGCACTTGTAATGTAAGATTATTTTTCATCGCTAATTCAACTGAGCGAGTATGAAGTACTTTTGCTCCAGTAGACGACATTTCTAACATTTCTTCGAATGCTAATTGATTAATTTTTTTAGCTTTGGGTTCCAGATTTGGATCAGTTGAATAAACACCATCAACATCTGTGTAAATATCACATCTATCAGCATCAACAGCAGCGGCAACAGCAACAGCGGTTGTATCAGAACCACCCCTTCCTAATGATGTAATCTTTCCATCTATATCGATACCTTGGAATCCAGCAACTACTAAAACATCATAATCATTTAAATATTTATCAATTCTAACTTTATCTATGTTTAAGATTTTAGCTTTTTGATGGTTACTGTCTGTTATAATTGGAATTTGCCATCCAAGTAATGGAATAGATTTAATATTTCTTTTTTTTAAAATAGCCGAAAGAAGTCCAACTGAAACAGCTTCACCAGATGTTAAAATTAAATCATTTTCAATAATCTCATTTGAATCAATTTCATCTATATATTCTTGCATTTTATTTGTAACGCCTGACATTGCGGATAAAACAACAATTAGTTTTTTGTCATTTAGTTGCTTTTCAACAATGTTTGCAACATTATTGATTTTATCTATACTACCAACTGAGGTACCACCAAATTTCATTACTATAAGTTTCATTGACTTAAATATTTTTTAAATTATTTCAGCTATTATAATTATTGTTTCTAACAAACAAGTTTTATGATGAATATAAAATCAAAAAATGAAGAATTTACCTTGTTTAATCAACTTTCAGAAGAATGGTGGAATGAAAACGGAAAATTTAAGGTTCTTCATCAAATCAAGAGTCATAGAATGACTTATATACTAGATCAAATTAGAAATAGGGACATTAAAAATTTAAAAATACTCGACGTAGGTTGTGGTGGAGGAATAATTTGTGAGCCACTGGCGAGATTAGGTGCAAAAGTTACAGGAATAGATTTTGCTCCAAACAATATCAGTGCTGCTAAAATACATTCCAAAAAAAATAAACTTAAAATTAATTATATTCATAAAGATGTTGAAAAATCAAAATTAGATGGAAAATTTGATTTAATACTAATGTTTGAAGTTTTAGAACATTTAGATAATTGGAAAAAAACTATTAAAAAGATTAAAAAAAATTTAAATAAAAATGGTATAATTATAATTTCCACAATTAATAGAAACTCACTTTCTAAATTATTTGCAATTAGTATTGCTGAAAATATTCTGAGATGGATACCTAAAGGCACTCATGATTATTATAAATTAATTAAACCTGAAGAATTAAAAAAAACTTTAACGCGAGAAAATTTTCATTTTAAAAATATTAAAGGTCTTATTTTTGATCCATTAAGCGGGGAATGGAAATTATCAAAAAATTATATGATAAATTATTTTTGTACTGCTAGTTTAATTAATTAGTTTTTTTTGTTGAAAAAGGCAATGGTAGTACATCGATATCTTCATCTATTAATTCTTTAGTTTGCTCTATAGAAGCTTCGCCATATATTGCACGTTCCTTAGCTTCACCATATTTAATTTTCTTTGCTTCCTCGGTGAATTTATCACCAACATAATCAAATTCTTTTTCTATAATCTTTTTTAGCTTCTTAACATTTGAAGCAATTGATTTACCCCTTTTAGATATTTTTGAATTTGATTTTTTTGAGACATTTGGAGCCATTAAACCTTTTTTTATTTGTGTACTATTACAGGAAGGACAAGTGAGTAAACCTTTTTTAATTTGCTTATTGTAGTCTTTCGTATTTTCGAACCATCCTTCAAAAGAAGAGGCACAATCAGAACAATTAAGATTAAATACGATCATATATCTTATATTGTTTCATCTGGTTTTTTTTCAATATCAAAATCCACATCATCAGTTTCTAATTGAATAATTAGTGAATTTTTTGGAAAATTAAAATTACATACCGTTCCCTTTGACAATGTTAGACCCATAAAAGGTTTTAAGCTAATATTGATATATTTTTGAGTATTTTGATTTAAAATATCAATTTTTACAAGCTCTTTAAGAATAATAAGTAGAAAATTTTTTTTCAGTTCAAATTTCAATAATGATTTGGGGGTTTGGTAAAGGGATAATTTAAAAAAAAGATTTTTTTCAAGAACATTTATTTTTTCTTCTAAATTAATATCGGAATTTTGTATTACTAGATTTTTTAAAGAAATTTGATCTTGTCTGTTTAAAATTTTTTCTTTTAATATTTCTAAAAAAGTAGTTCCATAGATTTTTTTATTAATATTTTCAGTTTCTTCTTTTATAATTGCAACTATCTCTTTAAGAATAATATCCATAATTACTTTTTATACTTTATAAAAAAATGATAAACAAAAAATACCTTAAACTATTAAGAACTAAAGATAGAAAATATGGAGAAAACTTTATATATAATGAAATAAGTAAAAATATAATTGATTCCCTAGATATTTTAAAGGTTCCTTTTAATAATATTTTAGAACTTGGGATTAATGACAATTTGATTATTAATTATCTGAAAGAAAGGTTTCCTTCTTGTTCTATAACAAGTGCTGATATCGATTTGTCATTTTTTACTAAAAAGACAGATCGACAATTAATAGAAATTGATTTGGACGATATACAAATTAAAGATAAAAAATTTGATTTAATTTATAGTAATTTTTTTTGTCAATTAACATCCAATTTTGAGAAATTGATAGAAAATATCTTTCAAAGTTTAAATTCCAATGGATTTTTTATAGCAACAATTCCAAGTGCTGAAAATATGTATCAGCTTATAAATTCAATGTATGAAACAGATAATATTTTATACGGAGGGATGTATCAAAGAGTTAATCCAATTTTAGATACAAATGATATTTTTAAACTGCTTAAAGTGCTTAACTTTGATGCACCTTTAATAAATAATAATAACTTTACTATTGAATATTCAGTTTTTAAAAAACTACTTGATGACGTAAGATTTTTGAATTTGCCCTATGCAGGTAAAGATAAAAAAAATAATTTTGAGAATAAAAAATACTTTGTTCTTTTGGAGAAACAATTCAAAAAAAAGTATTATAAAGATAATTTTAATCTTGATATAAATTTTAATACAATTTGTGCTTGGAAAAAATAAAATTAAGATCTGTAATCAGCATTGATCTTTAAATATTCAAAGGTAAGATCATTGCCATGAACCGTGTGAAAATACTTACCCAAGTTTAATTTTACATTGATTTCTATAGTTTTATTTTTCATATAATTATTAAGTTTTCTAATATTTATTTTTTTACTAATAGAACCATTTTCGCATACAACGTTGTTTCCAAACAAAACTATAATTTTATTTTGATTTATATTTTCTTCAGTTTTGCCAATTGCCATTATTACCCTACCCCAATTTGCATCTTCACCGGCTACAGCTGTTTTAACTAAAGGAGAATTCGCAATACTAAATGCAATTTTATTTGCTTGATTTTTTGATCTTGCATTCAAAACATTAACTCTTATTAGCTTAGAAACACCCTCACCATCTTTAATTACCTGAAGAGATAAATCATGCATTAATTCATATATTTTATTATTTAATATTTTAAAATTTTTTTTATTTAAATTTATATTTTTATTACCAACAGAAAACATCATTAAAGTATCACTTGTTGATGTATCACTATCTACAGTTATTGAATTAAATGTGTTATCTAAATTATTTTTAAGGAGTCTGTTTATTAACTGTTTTGAAATTTCGCATTCTATAAAAATATATACCAACATAGTTCCCATATTTGGTTGTATCATTCCTGATCCTTTTGCTATTCCGTAAATCTTAAATGATTGATTGTCTAAGTTAATATTTTTAATTGATACTTTTGGGAAAGTATCTGTTGTCATTATTGCCTTAGCGCTTTCTAGTAAACTATCTTTATTTTTAGAATTTATTTTTCTAAATTTATCTATAATTAGATTAGGATTAAATTTCTCACCAATTACACCAGTAGATGATACTAATACTTCATTAGATTTACATTTAATTTTTTTTGTTAATGCTTTTACATACTTATCAATAATTTTGAGACCCTCTTTACCAGTATGTGCATTTGCATTACCAGCATTCACAACTAAGGCTTTAGCTTTACCCTTGTTATTTTTTTTATCCCAAATTATTGGAGCTGAAGGTGTTGATGTTTTTGAATAAACACAACATACATTAACAATTTTATCAAAAATTATTAATAAAAGATCTTTATCTTTTTTTTTGAATCCAGCATTAAAAGTATAGATATTGAGGCCACTAGGATTAAAATCTTTGATTTTTTTTGGTTTAAATATTGAAATCATTTTATTAGCATATTTTAGCCTAAATTCCTTTGTAGAAGAAATATTTTTCATATATTAACTTCCATCTATCATAACATGATTAATATAATTAATAAATTATTTGGTTCTATAAAATCTAATTCACTTAAAAAATATGCAAGTTTTGTAGAAAAAGTTAATAAACTAGAAGAAGAAATTTCTAAACTTTCAGATAAGGAATTAAAAAATAAAACTGATTATTTTAGAAATGAATTTAAAGAAACAGGATCAATAAATAAATTATTACCAGAAATATTTGCGGTAGTAAGAGAAACATCAAAAAGAACATTAAATATGAGACACTATGATGTTCAGATAATAGGTGGAATGGTTTTATATGAAAAAAAGATAACTGAAATGAAAACTGGAGAAGGAAAAACCTTAGTCGCTACTCTAGCTGCTTACGCAAATTCTATAGAAAACTTATCCGTACACATTATTACAGTTAATGATTATCTTGCAAAAAGAGATGCCGAATGGATGGGGAATATATATAATTTTCTTGGTCTTAGTGTAGGGTGTGTAACTGCTGAAACATCACATGAAGATAGACCTAACCAGTATGATGCAGATATTGTTTACGCAACAAATAATGAAATAGGATTTGATTATTTAAGAGATAATCTCAAAAACGATTACAATAACTTATGTTTTAAAAAAAATGCATTTGCCATAGTTGATGAAGTAGATAGCATTTTAATCGATGAAGCCAGAACACCCCTTGTAATATCTGCAGAATCAAATTCCAATACTGATTTATTTCCTAAAATTGATAAAATTGTAAAAATTCTTAGAGAAAATGATTATGAAATAAATGAAGAAAGTAAAAGTATTTTACTTACTACAGAGGGAATGGAATTTTGTGAAAAATTATTGAAAGAAAATGGAATGATTAAAGACGGTACGCTTCAAGATTTAGATAATATGGTTTTGAACCATAATATTATTCAGGCTCTAAGAGCACGCCATTTATTTATAAAAGATAAAGATTACATTATTAAAGATAGAAATGTAGTTATTATTGATGAATTAACTGGAAGAGCCATGGACGGTAGAAGATATGGTGATGGATTACATCAAGCTATAGAAGCAAAAGAAAACTTAATAATTCAAAAAGAAAATCAAACTATTGCCTCTGTAACATATCAAAACTTTTTTAGAACTTATTATCGTCTAAGTGGAATGACAGGTACTGCAGCAACAGAAGCAAAAGAATTTGAAAGTATATATAATTTAGAGGTTATTGAAATTCCGCCAAATATAAAAGTAAACCGTGTAGATAAAAATGATCAAATTTATATGACAAAAAGAGAAAAATATGATGCTGTATTAGATCTTGTTAAGTCGCGAAATAATATCAATCAACCAATCCTTATTGGAACAACATCTGTAGAAAATTCTATAAAAATTTCAAGTTTGTTAAAAAAAGAAAATTTAAAACACAACATTTTAAATGCTAAAAATCATATGAGTGAGGCTAAAATTATAGAAGAAGCGGGTATGCCGGGAAATATTACCATTTCAACAAATATGGCTGGGAGAGGAACTGATATTAAATTGGGAAATGGAGATGATAATTTAAAAAATAAAGCAATTGACTCAGGTGGATTACTTGTAATTGGTACAGAAAGACATGAAAGTAGAAGAATAGATAATCAATTAAGAGGTAGATCAGGTAGACAAGGAGATATTGGTGAGAGCATATTTTTTTTATCATTAGAAGATGATCTTATGAGAATATTTGGATCGAAAACTCTTGAAAATGTTTTATCGAAATTAGGTCTTAAAGATGGTGAAGTGATTACTCATTCTATGATTACTAAATCTTTAGAAAGAGCTCAACAAAAAGTTGAGAGTCATAATTTTGATATGAGAAAACAAATTTTAAAATTTGACGATATATTAAATGATCAAAGAAAAATTATTTATCAAAATAGAAAAGAAATTCTAAACACCAATGATCAAACTAAAATCATTGAAGATATGATTTTTGATTATATAAATTATTTAATTGAATTAACTATTCCACCAAAAAAATACTCTCATGAATGGGATGGAAATTTGTTGAAGGAAAAAGTCAAAGATACTTTTTCCATAGATTTACCAATAACAAAATGGTTTGATGAAGAAGGTGTAGATGATGAAGAGATTAAAAAAAGATTACTTGATGAAGTTAATCAAAAATATAAAGAAAAACAATATCAATACTCATCTGAATTATTCAAATTTGCAGAAAAAAGAGTAATGTTATTTCAAATAGACAAAGATTGGAAAGATCACTTAGCCGCAATGGATTCTTTACGTGGTAGTGTTAACTTAAGAGCTATGGGTGGAAAAGATCCATTTTATGAGTATAAAAAAGAATCATTTGATTATTTTGATGAAATGCTTTCAAACCAAAACGAAAGAGTTTTAAGAACTTTATTTAATATTAAGCTTGTCAGTAATAATAATAAAACTGCGAAAGAGCAGACTACAGAGCCACGAAGAGTAATTACAAAAAAAATAGGAAGAAACGAGCCTTGTCCATGCGGTTCAGGAAAAAAATATAAGCAATGCCATGGTAATTAAATATCAGAAGTGATATTTAAATATTTCTTCTTTCTAATTTGAACCAATTCTTTTATTGAAACTTGTTTGAGATCTTTAATTAGACTAATAATTTTTGCCTTTAATAATTCAGCTTGTTTTAAAGGATGTCTATGCGCTCCTCCATATGGCTCTGGAATTATCTCATCTATAATTTTAAAATTTTTACAATCAGCTGATGTTAGTTTTAAAGTTTTGGCTGCTTCTTGTGAAAATTCAGTATTTCTCCATAAAATAGAAGCGCACCCTTCAGGAGAAATAACTGAATAAATTGAATGTTCTAACATTAAAACTCTATCTGAAGTAGCAATTCCAATTGCACCACCTGATCCACCCTCACCTATAATTATTGATATTGTTGGAATCTTTGATTTTAAAAAATGCATTATTGATGATGCTATAGACTCTGATTGCCCTCTTTCCTCAGCATCTTTTCCGGGGAATGCACCTGCTGTATCAACAAATGAAATCAAAGGTAATTTAAATTTTTCAGCTAATTTTATTAATCTTTGAACTTTTCTATATCCTTCAGGTTTGGCCATACCAAAATTATGCTTAATTCTTGTTTCCATAGTATTACCTTTTTCTGTCCCTACAAAAAAAACAGAATTGCCATCTATTTTTGCTAATCCTCCAACTATTGCATTATCATCAGCATATTTTTTATCTCCATGCAAAAGAATAGTATCACTGAATATATTTTTTACATAATCCAGAGTATGAGGTCTTTCACCATGTCGAGAAACTTGAACTTTTTGCCAGGGATCTAAATTTGAATAAATTTTTTTATATAATTCATCTCGTTTTTTACTAAGTTTTTTTATCTTTTCTAAATTTAATTCTTTATTGTTATTCAATTGACCTAAAATGTTTTCAATTTTTTCTATTTCATTTTCAAATTCAAAATATTTGATCATATTATGAATTTATAATTTTTAAATATTTCTAAAATTATATTTCTAAAAAGTATTCCATCTTTATATTGAAGGTAACCATTTAATATAAGCTTAAGATGTTCTGGATGTAGATTATTCCATTCTCTATTATTTAAAGAAATTAATGAGTAGAAAAGGAATTTTTCAAAGTCGTTGTTGTTAATACTTTCATTTATTTCTTTGAGTAGAAATATTGATGGCATTGACCTATCATCAAAAATTTTATCTAAATTTATACTTATATCAGAGTTAATATCTAAATTCATAACAGATTTTAAAACAAATAATAACTCAGCATTTTGATTATCTTGTTTATAAGTATATTCATCTAAAGTTAGATTAATGGAATTTATAAATGAAGTTATGTTATTAGAAGAATAGAGATCCAATAAAACTCTAGTGTAAATACTTTTTGAGTCTACTTCTTTTGCTTTTTCATACAATTCAATCCAATTAACTGCGAGTTCATAATTATTATTGAAAATATATGCTGTAGCTATCTCCGGGCCGTATATTATATTTTCTGAATTAGCTTCAATGGAACTCAACATATTGTTGGATAATTTGTAAGCAATTTCTTCTAAATTATTTTTTTTTGCAAAGTTCCAAAATTGAATTAAAGTTTTCAATCTATCATTGGGAAATATTTGTATGTTCACTAATTGGAATAGAAAAGCCATACTTAATTCTTTATTAGTTGACAATGATTCTATAGTCTCTTTTGGGTTATTTAGTTGATCTGAATTAAAATCAGCTGACATATATAAAGCAGCTAAACTGTCTATAGTTATCAGCTTTTCTAAAAAAGTATCATTTGCTGCCATAATTCTTAAATCAATAGGTGAGGCTTGATTTAAAATAATTGGTATAGATAAATTTTTTTTGTCAAGTTTATAAAAATCTTGAGAAAAAGGAAGTTCTGCGATTCTAGTCATTGCACTGTATAAAAAAATTAATTCTTTATTAATTTCAATATTTTTTATGTTTTGATCATTATATATTTGATCTGATGGATTAGTTATTAATGAAAATAATAGTTGATAATAATTATCTAATTTTTTTTCTGATTCTAACAAAATTGAGTTTAATAAATTAGCTTCTGAAATATTATTATTTAGAATTAAACAGAATATATCAAGTTTCTCTAGGTAGAAAAAATCTATTTTTGTATTTGAATTTAATTCATCTTTAAAATTACAAGCTTCATTTAATTGAAAAGTTGATAAAAGATAATTAAATTTAACTTTTGTGTAAAAATTTAGATTTTTATCTTTATCAAATTGATATCTCTCAATTAATTCATACGATTTATTTATTTGTCCAATGGATTGTAAATAATTAATAATTAAGAAGAAAACATCTTTATCTTTATCATTTTTAAAATCAAATTCATAATTTTCTAAAACTTCTATTATTTGTTTTTGTAAAGTAACTGATTTTATATTTTCAATATTTAAAAAATAATTTCTAAGATCTTTTATTTCAACAGCATTAATAAAATTATTTTTTATTATATCTATTTGCTTCACTTCAACTTCATTTATTGCAGTGTCTTTAGTTTCATTAGTTTCATTTGAAGCTTGTGCTTCTTCCTCAAATTCTATTTCTTCATTAAGATTATCTAAAACCATTTGGTCTAGACTCTTACTTTCATATAAATTTATTACTTCAACTTCACTGTTATTATCTTCATTTGCAAAAGCAAAATTTGAAAAAATAATTAAAAGGGTAACAACAATAAGTCTCATTTTAGATTTAAATTATATTTTTCAGTTATTTTTGTAGATGGTGCAGGAATTTCAATCATGTAAAGTGTGATAAAAACTATTATTGTTAGTATTATAAAAAAATATATAATGTATGTACTTTTCATAAATTCTATTTAAAATGATTATTATACGTTTTTTCCATTTTTTTAAGTTTTTTCTAATTCCAATAAAAATTTGTCAAGAATAAGAAGTAATTTTATATGTTTAATCTAAATGAGCTTAAAAAGAAAAATATTTGTATTATAGGGTTTATGGGCTCGGGAAAATCAATAATTGGAAAAGATTTGAGCAAATATTTAAATATAAAATTTTATGACACTGATAAAGAAATAGAACTAAAAACAAAAAAGAGTATAAATAAGATTTTCAAAGAAGATGGTGAAAAATATTTTAGAGATATTGAAGAAAAAATTTGTATCAAATTGCTTGGACAAGATAATTGTGTAATTTCGTTAGGTGGTGGAAGCATAATTAACAAAAATATAAGAAAAGTGATTAAAAAAAATTCCTATTCAATTTATCTACAAGTAAAGCTAATAAATCTTATGCATAGATTAAAATCTTCAAAGAAAAGACCATTATTAAATAAAAAAGATAATAAAAAAGAACTATTAGAAGATCTATATAATGATAGAAAAAAATTTTATGAAGATGCTGATTTTATTGTAAGTAATAATAATGATAAATTACAAGTATTAGAAAAAATTAAATCTAAACTTAACTCATATGCAAACTAAATTATCAATAAGAAGTAAAAAATTAAAAACTGAAATTTTAATAAAAAAAGATTATATCTCTAAATTTATTAAAATAATTGCAAAAAAAAACGAAAAGGTATTTTGTTTTTTAGATTCTAAAATTAATATAAATTTAAAATCAAATGAGCAAAAAAATATAAAAATTATTATCATCAGATGTGGAGAGAAAATAAAAACTTTAGAAAAATATAAAGTTCTTTCCGAGAAACTAATTAAAAATAATGTAAATAGAAAGTCTGCTATTATAGCTATAGGCGGAGGTTCATTGGGTGATTTAGTAGGATTTGTTGCGAGTACAGTATTAAGAGGTTTAGATTTTTTCCTTATACCCACAACACTTCTTTCTCAAGTGGATAGCTCTATTGGAGGAAAGAATGGTGTTAATACATTATATGGAAAAAATTTACTTGGAACTTTTTATCAGCCAAAACAAGTATTAATTGATATTTCTGTATTAAATACTTTATCAAAAAAAGAAATAAAATCTGGATATGCAGAAATTATTAAACATGCTTTAATTAAAGACTATTCCTTTTTTTGTTGGTTAGAAAAAAATACTGATAAATTATTTGATTTAGACAAATCTATTTTAGAAAAAGCAATATACAAATCAATTATGATAAAACTTTTATATGTTGAAAAAGATGAAAAAGAAATTTTATCAAATAATGATTCTAGAGCAATGTTAAATTTTGGGCACACAATTGGTCATGCAATAGAAAGTCACTATAATTATAAAAAATTTAATCATGGAGAAGCTATTTCTATAGGAATAATTACAGAAGCAAAAATATCAAATTACCTTGGTTTATTATCATCTTATGAATTAGAAAGAATAATTAAGCATTTCAAAAAATGTAGATTAGAAACATTTGACAATATATTAAAAAGTAAAGTATTAATTAAAAAAATAATAAAGGATAAAAAAAATTTTCTAAATAATATAAATTTTTCACTTATAGATAAAATTGGAAATTCAATTTTTTATAAAAAATTAAATAAGGAGAAAGTTTTTAAAATTTTAAAAAAAATATAAATGACAAGTATAGTACTACTTTTTTTACTCATTATTCTTGTAATTCTATCAGGTTTTTTATCGGGATCAGAAACTGCAATAACAGCTACATCAAAAGCAAGGATTATTTATAAGAAAAAAAAGGGTAGTAAAAGAGCAGGATATGTACTGGATCTTCTAGACAAAAAAGATAATGTAATATCTACTTTATTACTATCAAATAACTTAGTTAATATTCTAGCATCCTCATTAGCTACAGCATTTTTCTATGATCTTTTTGGTGTAGAAGGTATTTTTTATGCAACACTAATAATGACAGTTGTAATTGTTATATTTGCGGAAGTTCTTCCAAAAACTTATGCTATAAATAGACCTAATAGAACTGCTTTATTAATTTCTCCTATTATTTACTATTTAAACAAAATTTTATTTATCTTTGTATTTATAATAAATTTAATTGTAAGATTAATTTTTAAAAATAAAGATAATGATGTAAAAAACAAAGATCTTCAATCAGAAGAGGAATTAAAAGGTGTAATAGATCTTTATAAAACTTCAAATCCTGATTTTGAACAAGAAAAGGATATGTTGCAAAGTATATTACAATTAAATGATATAACTGTTGAAGAAATTTTTACACATAGAAAAAATATTTACTCAATAGACTCATCTTTAAAGACTAGTGATATTATCGATAAAATTAATAAATCTAGATATACTCGTATTCCTTTTTGGAAGGATAATGCAGAAAATATTATAGGTCTATTAAATGTAAGAACTTTGAATATAGATTTAAAAAATCATAATGAGTCAAAAGAAATTATCTTTGATAAAATTTCTAATCCTTGGTTTATTCCTGAAACTACAAATCTATTAGAGCAATTAGTAGAATTTAAAAAAAGAAAAGAACACTTAGCATTTGTTGTTGATGAATTTGGTGAATTACTTGGATTAATAACCTTAGAGGATATTATTGAAGAAATAGTTGGTGAGATTGTAGATGAAATTGATGTGCCAGAAAATGATTTTAAATTAAATAACTATGGCAAGGTTATAATTAATGGTGAGAAAAATATTAGAGATTTATATAAGAGTTTTGATTTAGATCCACCGGAAATTGAGTCCTCTACAATAGCTGGATATATTTTAGATATGTCAAAAAAAATACCATCATATGGTGAATCTTTTAAAGACAATTTTTTTAACTATAAAATTTTATCACACTCAAAAAAACAAATATCTAAGGTTGAAATTTCAAAAATTAACTAATTTTAATTTCTAAAGAATGTAAACCACTGTTAAATTCCTCTTCAAGCAAACTATTAATGATCCTGTGAATATTTAGTCTATTAAATGGTGAATTGTTTTTTTTCATCAAGATTATCTTGATATGAGTTTCGCCACTACCGGTAAAATTATTATGCCCTTTATGCAAATTTGAATTGTCAACAATTTCTAATAAAAAATTATCAAATTTTTTTGACAATAATTTATAAATTCTTTGCTTACGATTCATAATTTTTAAACTATATAATAAGTGTGGGTAAACATAAAATAGATATTAATAAAAATAGTCTATCTTGGGAAAAAACTTTCTTTAGAAAATGTGACAATAATAATTGTAATAATGAAGGTAAGTTTAAAGCTCCAAAATCAAGAGTATTATTAAATCAGTATTATTATTTTTGTTTAGAGCATATCAAAGAATACAATAAATCATGGGATTTTTATAAAGGATTATCAGTTAATGAAATTGAGAATTCTATGAGAGAAGATGTTATTTGGAACAGACCATCTTGGCCTTTCAAAGGTAATTATCACAAGGTGATAGATCAAATTAATAATTTTTTCAGCGAAGAAATAAATGATTTAAATCCAAATGAACGAGAGAATAATTATTTCAGAAATAAGCTAGTTGATGAAAATCTTACAAAAGAAGAAAGTGAAGCGCTATCGTTATTTAATATAGATTTACCATTGACATTGGATAAAATTAAAAAAACTTACAAAAAACTAGTGAAAATATTTCATCCTGATGTAAATGGTAACGATAAAAAAGCAGAAGAGAAGTTTAAGGAAATAAATAACTCATACAAAATACTTTTAAAAAAATTTAAAAATGACTAATAAAAAAAATATAGAAATATCTCCTAGTATCAAAATTTATCCCAAAGAAATATTTGGAGTTTCCTGTGAGTTTGAGGTTTATAAGTTTAAAGAAAAAACTGAACACGTACCAGAAATAGACCAAACATATATTTTTGATCCAGCTACAACTCTTTCAATACTGGCAGGTTTTTCTTCTAATAGAAGAGTTTTGATTCAAGGATACCATGGCACTGGTAAATCTACTCATATCGAACAAGTAGCAGCCAGACTTAATTGGCCATGCATTAGAATTAATTTAGATAGTCACATCAGTAGGATAGATTTGATTGGCAAAGATGCTATTGTACTCAAAGATAATAAACAGGTGACAGAGTTTCAGGATGGCATACTTCCTTGGTCATACAAAAATCCTGTAGCTTTAGTGTTTGATGAGTATGATGCAGGAAGACCTGATGTAATGTTTGTAATTCAACGTATTTTGGAGTCAGAAGGTAAATTAACTCTACTGGATCAATCTAGAGTAATTAAACCTCACAAATTTTTTAGGTTGTTTGCTACAGCAAACACTGTTGGTCTTGGTGATACATCTGGTTTGTATCATGGAACTCAACAAATAAACCAAGGCCAAATGGATAGATGGAATATTGTATCAACCTTAAATTACCTTAGTAATGAGCAAGAAATAAATATTATCTTAAGTAAAGTAAAAAAACTTAATAATAAGGATGGCAAAGACATCGTTAAATGCATGGTAGCTACTGCAGATCTTTCGAGATCAGGATTCATTAATGGTGATATTTCAACTGTTATGAGTCCAAGAACTGTATTAACTTGGGCAGAAAATTATCTTTTATTCAATGATATAGAATATTCTTTTAAACTATCTTTTTTAAATAGATGCGATGAAATGGAGAGATCTATCTTACAGGAATATTTTCAAAGGTCATTTGGAATTGATATTACTGATGCTAAGGTAGCTAATGTCAAAGAATAGCGTAATTATTGAAGATTTTAAAAAGTCATTAAGTGCTACAATAAAATCCATAGGTAAAAAAGAAGATATAGAGATTAATTTTGTTAAAGAAAATCCTTCAATTATTGGTAACACTATAAATCTAACTGAACCAAAAATTGAAAATTTCAAAAATAATCTGGAATATTTAAGAGCAGAAGCGGACTCTTTTGCATTAGAGTTCAGATTACATTCAAAAGAGATACACCAAAACTTTTTAAATCAAGACGAGTTATCAAACGAAATAATTAATGTTTTGGAACAAGCACGAGTAGAAGCTATAGGTAGTAGTGAATTTAAGGGGATACAAAAAAATTTAAAAAATAAGTATATTAGAGATCTTAAAATTGAAAATACTAAAAAAGATCAGAATTTATTAATTAAAGCATTTAAAAACGTAGCATTTGAAGAAATTGTTGGCGTAGATTTAGGTGAAATTAATAGTAGTTTTAAAAATATTGTAAAAGAAAAATTAAAAAAAGATTATTCAAACTTTTTTATAGATCTAAAGAAATGTCTACATGATCAGGAAAAATATACATCTACAATAGTTGAAAAACTAGATGAACTTGGATTACTTAATAATAGTGTAAACAATACTCAGAACGAAGATATTAATCAAAACGATGAAGATCAAGATAATGAAAATGAAAATAATGATGAACAAAAAAATGATGAACAAACTGAGTCAAATATTGAAATGCAAACAAGTGAAACAGCTATTGAGCAGTCAGTTTCATTAGAAGAAAATGATGATATGGGAGAAGAAAGCGGAGATACTGAACTAGATTATTTACAAGATAGAAAAATTTTAGAGAATTTAGAGAATTATAAAGTTTATGATTATAATTTTGATGAAATTATTAACGCTGAAGAACTTTGCGATATCAAAGAATTAGAGAAACTTAGAAGAAATCTTGATCAACAAGTATTTTCTTTTCAACCACTAATTGTTAAAATTGCGAATAGACTGCAAAGAAAACTTTTAGCTCAGCAAAATCGTCATTGGGATTTTAATATGGAAGAGGGTTTTCTTGATACATCAAGATTAGCTAAAATTATTGCTAATCCAAATAATAAATTAAGCTACAAAATAGAAAAAGAAGTTGAATTTAAAGATACTATTGTGAGTCTTCTAATTGACAATTCTGGTTCTATGAGAGGCAGACCAATTACGGTTGCAGCCCTTTGTTCAGATATTTTAGCAAAAACATTGGAAAGATGCTTAATTAAATCTGAAATATTAGGGTTTACAACCAAAGCTTGGAAGGGAGGTAACTCAAGAGAAAAGTGGATCAAAAATGGAAAGCCTTCTAATCCAGGCAGGTTAAATGATCTAAGACATATCATTTATAAATCTGCTGACTCGCCTTGGAGGAGATCAAAAAAAAATTTAGGCCTATTATTGAAAGAGGGTATCTTGAAAGAAAACGTCGATGGAGAAGCTTTATCATGGGCTTATAATAGATTATCTTTTCGAAAGGAAAAAAGAAAAATTCTTATTGTTATAAGTGATGGTGCGCCTGTTGATGACTCAACACTTTCTGTAAATCCAGGTAATTATCTAGAAAAAAATTTAAGAGATATAATTGGTGAAATTGAAAAAAAAGATGAAATTGAATTAATTGCTATTGGGATTGGGCATGATGTTTCAAGATACTATAGTAAGGCTGTAACAATTATGGATGTCGATCAGTTAGGTGAAGTATTACTAAATCAATTATCTGCTACTTTTCATTTAGATAATTAAGAATTTAACCATTTCTTTTTTGCATTATCAAAATCATTGTTATCAATTGAGTTTCTAACTTCTTTCATGAGATTATTCATAAAGTATATATTGTGATTAGTAAGCAATTGTAATCCTAGTAATTCTTGCGCAGAAAAAAGATGATATAAATATGCTAGTGTAAAGTTCTTACAAGTATAGCAATTACATTCATTATCTATTGGGTTTAAATTATTTTTATATTTAACATTTTTTAAGTTTATTTTTCCCTGTTTACCTTTAACTAAAGCTGATCCGTGTCTAGCAATTCTAGTTGGGCTTACACAATCAAATGTATCGATTCCATCTGCAACAAAATCCCATATATCCCTTGGATCGCCTATTCCTAGTAAATGTACTGGACGATTATTATCTAATTTAGAAGAAATAAAATGAACTATATCTTTCATTTCATCTTTATTTGATCCTAGACTTCCACCAATAGCAATTCCAAAAGTGTTGATTTTTTTTGTATTAAATTCAATGCTTTCTTCTCTTAAATCTCTGTAAATCCCTCCTTGAATAATACCATACATTTCTTGTCTACCAGCTGAGCCATTTTTAGGATTATAATTAAGTTTAGAGTTAAATGCATTAATGGATCTCAAAGACCATCTATGACTTCTTAACATAGAGTCAGATGTGTATATTTTATCTACATTATAGGGAGTACATTCATCAAAAACTAAGATGAAATCTGCACCAAGATTTCTTTGAACTTCAATTGATTTTTCAGGTGATAACATATGAGTTGAACCATCTATATACGACTTGAATAATGCACCCTCTTCATTAAGGTTTATTAAAGTTTTTTTATTTTTTGAATTTGTTTTTCGCCCTTTTATTTCATCGGCAACAGAACCATGTCCAAGAGAAAAAATTTGAAATCCACCACTATCCGTTAACATAGGCCCACTCCAACCAGTAAATTTATGAAGACCTCCATGTTTAGCAATTAGGTCACTTCCTGGTTGAAGCATTAAGTGATAAGTGTTTGATAATATAATCTGTGTATTATTTTCTTTTGCGTCCTTTGTGGTAAAAGATTTTAAAGCTGCTTTTGTTGCACAAAATATAAACGCTGGTGTTTTAATTTTACCATGAGGGGTAGATATTACTCCAGTTCTTGCATTTGAATTATTAGATTTATTTTTAATTGACCAGTTAAAATCTTTCATTAGTTATTTAAAAACTAATATTAACCCATTTCAGGAGAGGAATTTTTTTCTTCAGGAATAAAGTACCTTGCAAGATAAATAAAAGGGGTATCAAGAAGAGCTATAAATACTCTTAATAGGTATACACCCAAAATAAATGTCATAATAACATCACTAAGTGGAAAAGGATTGGGATTTAAAATTATCCAAGCAAAAATGCTAAAAATTGTATTATCAATTAACGATGATACAGCTGTAGAAACATTATTTCTCAACCAAAGTAATTTATTTGAGCTAACAGTTTTTAAATAACTAAAGAACCAAATATCAAAATATTGACTTATCAAATAAGCTATCATACTTGCTACAAATATGCTTGTCATTGGAGTAAATAAAATTGCTAAACTTTCTTGTACCATAGATACCCATTCGTCTTCAGCTGGCTGAATACCGATTGTTACTAACATCAAAATCGTCATCAAGAAAAAACTACAGAAACCAATAAGAACATTTTTTCTAGCTTTTTCTTTACCATAATATTCTGACAGTATATCTGTACACAAAAAAGTGGAGGCGAATAATATTGTTCCCAATGCTATTGGATTTGGTTCATAAAATGGAATAATTTTTTCATTTATTGAAGAAAAAAAATTAAAATTAGCTTGTTTTAGTACTTGTATATTAGCTGCAATTATTGCTATAGCAGAATAAACGTACAAACCAACATATCCAAATAATCTTAAAAAGACTAAAATTGAAAGAAAACACAATAGTAGCATTATAAACCAAACTACTTCAGTGTTTTGATTTGATATTAAATTGATTATATTTTGAGGTATCGAAGATATTAGAGTTTTAATACCAGTTAAAACATCCATATTTATATTTAAGCTGATTTATTAAGAATAGTTTTTTTAAGTTTTTTTGCTTTTAACGGTAGTTTAGAATTAGGTGTATTTATTAGAAATTCATCTAAACCACCTTTTTTTTCAACTGTTCGAATAGTACTAACAGCAACTTTCATCTGAAATTTTTGCCCTAAAGCTTCGCTAACAAAAGTTATATTCTGAAGATTTGGTTTAAAACGTCTTTTTGTTCTATTTTTAGCATGACTGACGTTGTTACCAGTTTGAAACGATTTTCCCGTTAATTCACATCTCGCTGACATAATGAAAATCCATGTAAATATAAATATTACTTTGTCAAGTATTCTAAATACTAAATTTATCTATAATATAAGTTGGCGATATTTGATGATTTTTAATTAAATTATTTATTTTATTTAAATCTTTATGGATACCAGATTTAACTAAAACACTATCTATTTCAAAATTATTAGCTCCTTGAATATCATGAAATAATGAGTCTCCAATAGCTAATGTTCTTTTTTTTTCTAAATTAATTTTATTAGTGGTTTCAGCGTATATGCTTACATCAGGCTTACCTTTTATAATAACATTTCCACCCATTTTTTTGTATATTTCACCAATAGCACCCATACAAAAGACATTATTATTACAGTTACTATCAACAGTTTCAAAGTCAGGGTTTGCACAATACATAGTTATTTCTTTTTTATAAGCTACTTCTAATAATGGAATATAGTCAATAGGCTGTAAATTTACAAAAGGAGTACAAGCTAATATTAAATCTGCTTCTTCTATTTTTTCTACAAAATTAAAATTTAAACCATCTCTAAAATTTAGACCATCCTCTTTTTCTTCATCATAAATATGAAAACAATTTTTTCTATTTTTATCATTAAAATAATTTTTTTTAAGTAATTGCCAAATCATTTCTCCACTTGTCACTGTATTTATAAAAGAATTTTTTTTAAAACCAAGTTTTGGCAATCTATCTATAGATGATTTTGATCTTTTTGATGAATTTGAAATTATAAACAAATTTTTATTATTATTATTAAGAATATTTATAGTATTAAAAGCATGATTATATCCAAATGCTCCATCATGCATTACTCCCCATTGATCAATTATAAAATTGTCATAATCATAAATTATTTCTTCAATGGATTTAATTTCTTTCACTACTATACTGATTTTCCAATAACTTCAGATACATTTTTATACCCATCAGTTTTAATAAGATCAATCAAGTCACTTTTCATTCTATTGATTAAATTTGGACCAGAATAAACTAAAGCTGTATATAACTGAACTAAAGAAGCACCGGATTTAATTTTTTCATAGCAGTCCTTTCCACTAGAAATACCCCCTACTCCTATTAATGGTATTTGACCATTTGTTAATTCATACATTTTTTTCAAAATTTTATTTGAATTATCATATAGAGGCTTACCACTTAAACCGCCTTTTTTTCCTTTATTTACAGAAATTAAATTGCTCTCTCTTTTTATAGTACTATTTGTAAGTATTAATCCATCTATATTGTTAGCTAAGGAAATTAAAGCTATATCTCTCAGTTGATCTTCATTTAGATCAGGTGAAATTTTTATTAATATTGGCTTTGTGTTAATATTTTTTAATTCATCTCTTTTGTCTATTATTTTTTTAATTAATTTTTCTATCTTTCCTCTCAATTGTAGATCTCTCAACCCTTCAGTATTTGGTGAGGATATGTTTATAGTTATATAGTTTGCTAAATCACCCAACTCTTCTAAGCCGATTAGATAATCATCAATAGCTTCACTTGAATTTTTATTTTTTCCAATATTAACTCCTACAATTTTATTATTTAAGTATGATTTTTGGTGTTTAATTAAATTTTTTTTTATTTTTTTAATACCTTTATTATTAAAACCTAAACTATTGATGATGGCTTTATCATCACTTAATCTAAATACTCTAGGTTTAGAATTACCACTTTGAGGTTGTGGAGTAATTGTTCCAACTTCAAGAAAACCAAAACCAAATGAAAACATAGAATGCATCACTTCGGCATTTTTATCAAAACCTGCGGCAAGTCCTATAGGATTTGGAAAATCTAAACCGATTAAATGTTGAGCAAGAATAGGGTCCTCGATATTTTTCTGTCTTACTTTAAAATATTTTAATAAATTAATTGTAATACTATGAGATAACTCGGGAGGTAATAATCTTAATATTTTTAAAGAACTATTGTACAATAAATTAATTATCTATTAATTTTTTTAGATAATCAATAGTTTCTCTTAATCCAAATAATTTAAAAAATGATCCTAATCTCGGGCCCTGATCCTGACCAAGCATAACTTGATATACCAGTTTAAAAAAATCTTTTAGGTTTTCAAATTCGTGCTTTTTTCCTACTTCGTATAATAATGTTTGAATATCTTCAGATGAACTGTTTTCAGTAACCTCATTTTCTAAAACATTAATAATATCAATAAATACTTCCTTATTACTACTATCAATTTCTAAAAATTTCTTTTTTGGAAAAATAAAATCTTCATAGTAATTTAGTGCAAAGTCTATGAGTCGATCAAATTCAGGATTGTTATCAGCGTTTATTTGATCATCATATTTATTAATAAAAGACCATATTACTTTTTTATCTTTAGAATTAGAAATATTTACTAGATTTGTTAGGGTATTGAAATTTATTTCTGATTTGAATTTTTTAGGTTTACCTAAATGAATATGCCAAATAGGATTATCATACTGTTTATTTTTATCTAAACCTGAGTATGAATTATAATGAGAAAGGTAGTCATCAACAGTTTTGGGAATTACATCAAAGTGAAGTTTCTTTGCTGATTTTGGTTTTTGAAACATGTAGAGTGCAAGACTCTCAGGAGAAGCATAACGTAGCCACTCATCTACACTAATACCATTTCCAACTGACTTAGAAATTTTTTCACCTTTTTCATCTAAAAACATTTCATAAATTAGATTGGTGGGTGGTTTTTTATTTAATGCTTTACAAATCCTGGATCCTAAATCAACACTTTCTGTTAGATCTTTCCCGCACATTTCATAATCAACATCAAACGACATCCATCTCATTGCCCAATCGACTTTCCACTGTAACTTACATTTTCCATTAATTACTTCTGTTTCAACTAACTTGTCCAAAGATGGATCTCTGAAAATAATTGTTTTTGAATCCATTTTATATTCTTCGATTTTTACCTGAAGTACTTGACCTGAATTTTCACTTATTGGGAGAAATGGACTATAAGTCTCTTTTCTCTCTGCTCTTAGGGTAGGTAAAATAATATCTAATATTTTTGAATAATTTTCAAATATACTCAATATTGTTTCATTAAAATCTCCGTTTTGATATTTTTCTGTTGAGCTAACAAACTCATAATCGAAATTAAATTCATCTAAAAAACTTCTAAGTTTTGCATTATTATGATGTCCAAAACTTTCAAATTTTCCAAATGGATCTGGAATAGAAGTAAGTGGCTTACCTATAAATTTTTCTAACATTTCTTTATTTGGAACATTTTCAGGAACTTTTCTTAATCCATCCATATCATCAGAAAATGTAATCAGTTTTGTTGGGCAATCAATAATGGAGCTAAATGCATTTTTTACCATTGATGTTCTTACAACTTCACCAAAAGTTCCAATATGAGGTAAACCAGAGGGACCATAACCAGTTTCTAGTAAAACATATCCCTTAGCTGGAATTTTAAATTTTTTTAAACCACCATTTTTTTTAATAATTTGTAATGCCTCTTTAAAAGGCCAAGCTTTTAAGGATTGTGCTAATTCTTGATCAATCATTTTATTTTGCTCTAATTCTTATTTTTTTACCCAATAACAACTTTAATGAATTTGTGAAATTAAAAATTTCAGATCCTAATTTATTAAATAATTCATTTTCTAAATCAATAATATTATCAATTATATTATTAATTAAATTATTCCCTGCTGAAGTAAGAATTAAACTATCAGATCTTTTATCTTGTGGTTGTTGTTTTGATATTAACTTCTTTTCTTCTAGTTTAGAAACACGTAAACTAACAACTGATCTATCAATAGATGCATTTTTGCATATCTCCTGTTGAGTAATATTTATGTTTTCTTGCTGTAATAAATAAATTGTCTCGAGAATAAGATATTCATTTAATGTGATTTCACTCTCTTTTAATTTATTCCTTACTTTAGATTGCCATAAGTTTGATGTTTGCCATATTAATAATGCTAATCTATTCTCATTAAGAGAAGTGTCTGCCATAGTTTTTATACAAACTGTTTGTATACAAATTAATAACTTATGTCAATACTATTCTGGTGCTATTTCTATCTTTAAGCCGTCAAGTTCTTCAGAAAGATCAATTTGACAGGATAATCTTGAATTATTTTTAACATCAAAAGCTTGATCGAGCATAGATTCTTCATCATCCTCCATATTTTTCAGCTTATTTATCCATTTTTCATCAATATAAACATGACATGTAGCGCAAGCACAGCATCCTCCGCACGAAGCCTCAATATCGTAGCCATTGTCTCTAAGGGTTTCCATTAATGTAAAATTACTATCATATTCAATTTCAGACTTTTTACCTGATCTATCTGTGATTATTAACTTCGGCATTAAACGCCTAGTTTTTTTTGAAGTTCTTTGGAAGATGTTGTGTATCTAAAAATATTTTTCTTATCAGGAAAGCAATACTTAAATACTTCTTGAGCCATTAAGGCAGATTCATGAAATCCTGATAGAATAAGCTTAAGTTTTCCTGGGTACCAATTTATGTCACCTATCGCAAAAATTGAAGGTGTAGAAGTTTGAAATTTTTCAGTGTCCACTTTAATTAAGTTCTCGTGTAAGTTTAGACCCCATTCCGCAATTGGACCTAGTTCCATTTTTAAACCAAAAAATGGTAAAAGATAATCTACTTCAATATTTGATTTTTCATCATCATTTTCGTATTCTAGCATTATTCTACTATCTTGAATTTTAGAAATCTTTTTTATTTGACCTTTTAAAAATTTAATTTTTCCTTTTGTTTCTAATTCTTGCATTTTTGAAACGGAGTCAGGTGCTGCTCTAAACTCTTTTCTTCTATGTATTAGAGTTACATTGGAATCCTTAGATAGTTCATTTGTCCAATCCAAAGCAGAGTCTCCTCCTCCTGCAATTAAGATTTTTTTATTCTTAAATATTGATTTGTCTCGAATTGCGTAAAAAACATTTTTGTTTTCGAAATTCTCAATATTCTCAATTGGAGGTTTTCGCGGCACAAAACTTCCTGCCCCTGCTGCCACTACTATACATTTTGCTTCAACTTTTGTTCCAATATTAGTTTCTACAATCCAACCATATTCTGTTTTAGCAATTTTCTCGACTTGTTGGTTGAGATGAAATTTAGGTTTAAAAGGGTTAATCTGTTTAATTAACTCGTCAGTTAATTCTTGTCCTGTTACAACTGGTCTTGAGGGAATATCATAAATTGGTTTTTCTGGATACAATTCCGCGCACTGACCTCCAACCTTATCTAAATTATCAACTAAATGACATTTTATATTTAAAAGGCCTAATTCAAATACAGCAAATAAGCCTACCGGACCAGCTCCTATAATTACTACATCAGTTTTTTCTGTCATATGTGAAAAATAACAACTTTTTTTATTATTTCTAGGGATTATATATAATCTAAATGAATTACGCTAATACCTCAAAATATTATAATCCTGCGATTTATATATGGCTATTAACAATAACCGCAATGGTTTTATTAATTATAGTAATAGGAGGTCTCACAAGATTAACAGACTCTGGACTTTCTATGACTGACTGGCGTCCAATTTTAGGTGTAATTCCTCCACTGAGTTTAGAAAGTTGGTTGGTTGTATTCGAAATGTATAAACAAACACCAGAATATAAAATAGTTAACAAAAATATGACGTTAAATGAGTTTAAATATATTTTTTGGTGGGAGTGGTTTCATAGAATATTTGCAAGAGCCATAGGAGTTGTCTTTTTAATACCATTAATTTATTTTAGTTTTAAAAAGCAAATTCAATCATCACTGTATATAAGGCTTGGTATTGTCTTTGTGTTTGGTTTGTTTCAAGCAGTTATTGGATGGTGGATGGTAAAGAGTGGTTTGACTGAA
Organism: uncultured Alphaproteobacteria bacterium; assembly: GCA_902597795.1. Classification (GTDB taxonomy): domain Bacteria; phylum Pseudomonadota; class Alphaproteobacteria; order HIMB59; genus CACPNW01. The sequence goes on from CACJZA010000002.1 coordinate 102,026, forward strand.
AATCCTTACGTAAGCCCTTACAGACTTACTTTTCATCTTTTAAATGCTCTTATAATTTTCTCTATACTATTATGGATAGCAATGGATTATAGGTATTCTTCTAATATAAGTTTTTTATCTAATCCAAAGACAATTGAATTTTATATTTTAGTTGCTGTAATCTTAATATTTATCACAATTGCAACAGGTGGATTTATGGCAGGAACAAACTCTGGACAATCTTTTAACACTTTTCCACTAATGAATGGAAAAATTATACCTGATGATTACGTTATTGATGATTTAGGTATTTATAATATTTTTGAAAATACAGTTGCAATAAATTTTAACCACCGTTGGTTATCAATATTTGTTTTTTTTTATATCCTTTTTGTTTTTTTTAAATTTATTAAATTTGATAATAAAAATATATCTAGTACTCTTGTATATTTAGTTTTATTCTTTCTAACGTTACAAGTAATATTAGGTATTATAACTCTTTTAAGTAATGTTTACTTACCTGTCGCAAGTTTACATCAAACTAATTCAATTTTGTTATTATCAACTTTATTAATTAGTTATCATCAAATTAAAATTAGAAAGGTTAAAAATGTCTAACAAAAATATATTTGTCTTTGGGGGCACGGGTTCTATTGGAAAATCATTATCAAAAAAACTGAAAAGCAATAAATATAATCCAATAATTATTTCTAGAAATGAAACAGAATTAAAACAATTATCTGAAGAAATTGGATGTGAATACAAAGTGTGTGATGTTTTAGATTTTAATAAAGTTAAGAGTATTTCAGAAGAATACAAAGATCAATTAAGTGGTATTGCTTTTTGTGTTGGCTCTATAAATTTAAAACCTCTTAAAATGACTAAAGATGAAGATTTTATTGATTCTTTTAAAATAAATACACTTAGTGCTATAAATGCGATTAAGTTTAATCAAGAAACTCTTGCTAAAAATAATGGCAGTATTCTTCTTTATTCAACTATTGCTGTAAAACAAGGTTTTACTAATCACACGATAATTTCTACCGCAAAAGGTGCCATTGAAGGACTTACTTTGAGTTTAGCTGCTGAATTTGCTCCAAAAATAAAAGTAAATTGTATAGCGCCTAGTTTAACTGACGCAAAAATGACACAAAAGTTGATTAGTAATGAAACTATTAAGAAAGCAATTGAAAATATGCACCCTCTACCTAAAATTGGATCTGGTGATGATTACTCTGATATTGGAAGTTTTCTATTAAGTGATAAAAATAGTTGGATAACTGGACAAATATTTCATATAGATGGAGGAAGATCATCATTAAGAATTAAATCGTGAAATATATCTTTATAATTTGTTTATCTGTTTTTTCTTTAAGTGTTTTTAGTCAACCATTTCCAATACCAGAGGATAATGAGGTAAGTTATGATATTATTAGAAAAAAGAAAAATATTGGAAGCTTAATATCGAAATTTGAAGAAAATGAAGATACTGTCGTTATACATTCAATCTTAAAGATAAATGTTAAAGTTTTATTTATTCCAGCATACAAATTTTTTCAAGAAACCAAAGAAACTTGGAAAAATGGTGAATTTATATCAATAGATGGATTTACAGACTTCGAAGATGATCGAGAGTATAAAATAATTGGAAAGGATGAAGACAATTTTTTTATTGCTAGTGGTATGGATGGAGAATTAAAATTAGATAAAAATATAGTACCATTAAATTATTGGAATATCGAAATGTTAAATGAGAAAGAAGTATTTGACACTCAAAAAGGTATTATAAGAACTATAGAAGTAAAACAACTTCAAGATGAAAAAATAAAAATCAATGAAATTGAAATATTAGCTAATAAGTATGTTTTCAATGCATCAAAAAATCCAAAAGATAAAGGTCCATTCCCTGAGTATACACTTTGGTATTTTGAAAAAGAGCTCATGAAAATGGAATTCAAAAATCCTAATGATAAAAAAAATATTATAACAATAATTCGTAATGATTGGAGTCTATAGTTGCAAACTATATGGATTACTGGTGGATCTTCAGGTATTGGTTTTGCTACAGCAAAAGAATTTATAAATAATAATTGGCAAGTTGTAATTTCTTCAAGTAACAAAATAAAACTTGAATCAGCAAAAAAAAAATTAGAACTAAATAATAATAAAAATTTAGTTCATGCTATCGTATGTGATATTTCTTCAAAAAATAATGTTGAAGAAACAATTAATTCTATAGAAAAAAATATTGGTAAAATTGATATAGCATTATTAAATGCATCAGCTTATAGTCCAAACAAAAATCAAATATTTGATATTTCAAACTACGAATTGCTAGTAGATGTAAATATCAAAGGCACTTTGTATTGTGTTAACAAATTAAAAGATGTTATGAAAAATAGAAATAATACGATTGCTATTATTTCTTCACCGTTGGGATATAGAGGTTGGCCAACAGCTGGGGCGTATGGTATTTCTAAGGCAGCTCAATTAAGCTTGAGTGAAAGCTTGTATTTTGATTTCAAAAAGTTAAACATTAATGTTAGAGTCATATGTCCAGGTTTTATTGATACCGAAGCAACCAAAAAAAATAGCTTCAAAATGCCTTTTTTAAAAAGTGCTGAATATGCAGGAAAAAAAATATTTGATAGATTAACTAAAGGTAAAGAATTTGAAATAATTTTTCCCTATTTGATTGTATATTTTTTTAAATTTACAAGGATATTACCTTACAAAATATATTTTTATATATGGAAAAAATTAGGGAATTTTTAGTTTGTTTTACCAATATAAATTCCAAGTCCTTCAGCTACTTTAATCAAAGGATCATTTTTTTGAACAGTTTTTGAATATCCAGCAACTTGACTAAGCATCAAATCTTGTACTCCTCTGTCTTTCCATACAACTACTCTATTAAATCTTTTCTTTGCAATTAAATCAACCGCGTAAACCCCAAAGGCACTTGCAATTAAACGATCTCTATGCGTTGGTTGAGCACCTCTTTGAACATGCCCTAGAACTGTAACTCTTGTTTCAGAGTCTGTTATTTTATAGATTGCATCACCAAGATAATTTCCAATCCCTCCAAGACGCACCTCTCCATCAACATATTTCACTGTAGCTTTTTTACCGTTTTCTTTTTTTACAGCTTCTGCAACAACGATTAATGCATGATTTCTTCCTTTAGATCTAAGTTTCTCAATATGGTCAGCAATAGATTTTATAGAATATTGAATCTCCGGAATCAAAATAACATCTGCTCCTCCAGCTATTCCTGCATTCAAAGCAATGTGACCTGCATCTCTACCCATTACTTCTAAAATCATTACTCTTCTGTGGCTAGCAGCTGTTGGTTGAAGCATATCTAATGCATTTGTTGCAACATCAACCGCAGTATCATATCCTATAGAAAGCTCATTATGCTTTACATCATTGTCTATAGTCTTTGGAATACCAACAAAATTTATATTACCTTTTTTTGTAATACTTTGGAGAATTTTTAAACTTCCATCTCCACCGATACCTATTAGTGCATCTATTTCTAATTTTTTAAAACCTTCTATAACTAAATCAGATGAGTCTATTTTTTTTCCATTCCTTATAATTTTTTTAAAAGGGTTGCCTTTGTTATTTGATCCCAAAAAAGTTCCGCCCATTCTCATTAAGCTGCCCTCAAAATTTTGAGGATTTAATTTGATAACGTCCAGTGGTTCTTTCAATAGGCCTAATGTACCATCTTTAATCCCATACACTTCCCAATTGTACTTATTATGTGCTCTCAAGGTGACAGCTCTAATTACTGCATTTAAACCTGCGCAATCTCCACCGCTTGTTAAAATTGCTATTTTTTTTACCACAGGGTGTTTATATACTATTATTATATTTTTACTTATTTATTTTCATGGATGACATAAACAAACTTATAGAAATTTTAAAAAATTTTGAACAAGAACACAGAGATCTTGATGAAATACTCATTCGGCTTCAAGAAAAAAATACTGTAGATTTTTTACAAATTCAAAGGTTAAAAAAAAGAAAATTAATCCTAAAAGATAAAATATTAGAAATTCAAAATAAATTAGAGCCAGATAATATAGCTTAAGCTAAAAAATTTTTTAAAAATTTAGGAGCATTATCCTTAATAAAAGATATTCTTTCCTTAATTCTTGGAATTTTTGATATTCTCTTAAGATTTTTATCAATATTTTCTTCAACATGCTTCATTTCTTTTGAAAAATAAACGAACAAGGCATTAGTATATACTCCTGATAAAATCAGTCTTTTTGTATAAAAATTGAAATCTGTTGAATTATCTCCAGCTAAATACCACATTGTACTTACTGAATTATATAAACTCTTTTTTGATATTTTGGTATTTGTGGGTAGTAAAAGATGGTTAAAGGTTTTTTTATAAAATTCTTTATCTTCATTTAATATATCAAATCGTAATAATAATATTTTTTTTATTCTTTTGTTAATTGGAAAATTAATTAAATTAATTTTTTTTAATTTATATTCAAGTTTTTCATTAATATTTTGTAAAGCATATTCTAATAAATCTTTATATCCATCAGGGAAAAAATAGAATAAATCATTTTTTTCTATATTTTGTTTTTGTAATTTTGAAAATATTTCCGATGACCAACCATCAATTGATACGATTTTTTTTGCTTTTTTGAGAATATCTTCTTTTTTTTTATTTTCTATTTTGTTCATTTTTCCAATATGTAGTTATTTCTTTTTCAAAACCAAAAGCATTTTTATGTGCTAAGCGTGATGTATACAAAATGCCGTTTAAGTGATCTACCTCATGTTGTACTACCCTTGCGTGTAAGCCCTCAACTTCATTTTCAATTTCCTTACCATCAAGATCAAATCCAGAATATTTGATTTTTTTAAATCTTCTAACTAAACCCTGCATACCAGGTATTGATAAACAACCTTCCCAATCATCCTCAGTTTCTTTTCCCATGGGTGTAAAAATAGGATTTATTAATGGTGTTATCTCAATTTTATCTTTCTCTTCATTATCAGGATTACGAAATACTATTATTTTCTTTGAAATATGTACTTGGGGTGCAGCTAAACCTATACCGTTATAGTCAAGCATTGTTTCAGACATATCATAAACTATTTTTTTTAGAGAATCCGAAGAGAATTCTTTTATCTGAGAACATTCTTTTAGCAAAATTGGATGACCAATTTTTGATATTTTGAGAATAGACACATAATAAATATAAGTATTTTTTCTAATATACCAATAGATTAATTCAATATATCCGTTTGCAAATAATATGAGTTTGTGTTACTAGCCCGTCCAAATGACACTTTTTGTAAATGTAAAAGATAATAACGTAGAACAAGCAATCAGAACGCTTAAAAAGAAAATGCAGCGTGAAGGTTTGTATAAAGAAATGAAACTACGTAAACATTACGAAAAACCTTGTTTGAAACGTGCTCGAGAAAAAGAAGAAAATATTAGAAGAGCTAGGAAGTCTGCAAAAAGAAATAACGATTAAGCAGAAAGACTTTTTACGATATCCTCACACATTTTTTTAGCATCTCCAAATAGCATAGTTGTATTATCTCTATAAAACAACTCATTATCAACACCAGAATAACCAGTTGCCATTGAACGTTTTACAAATAGAACACTCTGAGATTTTTCTACATCTAAAATAGGCATTCCAAAAATAGGAGATGACTCATCTGTTTTTGCAGCTGGATTTGTTACATCATTTGCTCCAATAACAAAAGATACCTCTGTCATAGGAAAATCATGATTAATTTCATCTAGCTCCAAAACTTCTTCATAAGGAACATTAGCTTCAGCTAGTAAAACATTCATATGACCAGGCATTCTTCCAGCAACTGGATGTATTGCATATCTTACCTCTATTCCTTCTTTTTTTAATATGTCACCCATTTCTCTTAAAGCATGTTGTGCTTGTGCTACAGCCATTCCATATCCTGGTACAATAATTACAGAGTCTGCGTTTTTCATTATATATGCAGCATCCTCTGCGTTACCTTGTTTAACAATTTTATCTGAGTTATCCTTACTAGCACTAGTGTCTTGCTCACCACCAAAACCTCCTAAAACAACATTAATAATGGATCTGTTCATCCCTTTACTCATTATATAACTTAATATTGCACCAGACGCTCCAACAAGAGCACCAGTTATAATTAAGAGATTATTGCTTAGAGTAAATCCTATGCCACAAGCTGCCCAACCTGAATAAGAGTTTAACATAGAAACGACAACGGGCATGTCAGCACCACCGATAGGAATTACAACAAGAAATCCTAGTAATATTGAAACAATAACTATTGTCCAAAAGATTGTTGGAGATTGATTAATTACAAATAATATAATCAAGAAAATAATTAGGAGGAAAATTAGTGCGTTTATAAGATGCTGGAACTTAAATACTATTGGCTTTCCTGAAATTGTACCTTGTAATTTTCCAAAAGCTAAAACTGAACCAGAGAAAGTGATAGCACCAATAAATGTTCCAATACTCATTTCAATTAAACTAGCAGTTTTAATAGAACCAACTTTTCCAATACTAAAAGCTACGGGATCATAGAATGCAGCAGCAGCAACAAATACAGCAGCTAAACCTACTAAGCTGTGAAAAGCTGCTACCAATTGAGGTAATGCGGTCATCTCAATTCTGAGAGCAATAAATGAACCTATAGCACCGCCAATAAGTATCGCGGCACCAATTTCATAATAACTAAGAACTGATTTGAACATCAGTGTTGTAAACACCGCTATAATCATACCAATAATACCAAAAATGTTACCCATTCTTGAAGATTCAGGGTGTGATAAACCTCTTAGAGCAAAGATAAATAATAACGCAGAAATTAAATATAATATCGCAACCATGTTAGAAGACATTATTCTTTTTCCTTTGTTTTTTTTGTTTTTTTCTTAAACATCGAAAGCATTCGATAAGTTACGAGGAAGCCTCCAAAAATATTAACTGAAGCTAATACTACGCCAATTAATCCAAATATTTTAGAAGTATCAAAACCTTGAGGGCCAGCTGCAAGTATTGCTCCAACTATAATTACACTTGATATTGCATTTGTCACACCCATCAAAGGACTATGTAAGGCAGGAGTGACCGACCAAACTACATAATACCCAATAATACAAGCTAAGAAAAATACAGTTAGTCCAATAACAAATACTTCTGAAGAATGCGCTTCCATATTACTTAAATTGCTCCAATCTTACATCCCCGTCATGTGTTAGCAAAACAGAATTAATTATTTCATCGTCAAAATCAAAATTTATCTTTTTATTTTCTTTATCAATTAACAAACTTAAAAAGTTAAAAATATTTTTAGCATACAAAGCTGATGCATCTTTTGCAACTCTTCCAGGAACATTGCCATAACCAACAACTTTAACTCCATTATGTATTACTATTTCATTCATTTTACTTAAAGGGCAATTACCACCAGCTTCCACAGCTAAATCAATTACTACTGAACCTGGTATCATCGAAGAAACCATTTCTTCAGTAATTAACACCGGTGCTTTTCTTCCAGGAATAAGAGCAGTGCAAATTACTATATCTTGTTTTGAAACTGTTTCAGCTATCAATTGAGCTTGTTTTTTCTTATAATCTTCACTCATTTCCTTTGCATAACCACCTGCGGTTTCAGCATTTTGAGCTTCTTCATCTTCTACCATTATGAATTTACCACCAAGACTTTCAACTTGTTCCTTAGTTGCTGCTCTTACATCAGTAGCAGACACTACTGCGCCAAGTCTTTTTGCTGTTGCTATTGCTTGTAAACCTGCAACACCCACACCAAGTATCATAACTTTTGCTGGATTTACTCGTCCTGCTGCAGTCATCATCATGGGAAAAGCTTTTCCAAATTGCTCTGCTGCATCAATTACACTTCTATATCCCGCTAAGTTAGCTTGTGAAGACAAAACATCCATACTTTGCGCTCTACTTATTCTAGGAATTAATTCCATACAGCATGATGATATTTTGTTTTTGTTTAAATTAGAAAATTCTGATTTATTTTCATATGGATTCAAAATTCCAATTAGTAACGAATTATTTTTTAAGTTATTTATATCATCAGTACTTGGCATTCTAACGCATAGACAAACATCAGCTTTTAAACACTCTGATCTAGTAACAATTTTTGCTCCAGCTTCTTCATAATTTGAATTTTGATATCCTGAAGTTTCTCCAGCTCCATTTTCAATTATAACTTCAAAACCCAGTCTAGAAAAAAGCTTAACTGATTCAGGGGAGATAGAGACTCTTGTCTCATTGTTATCATTTTCTTTAATAGCAGATAAGAGCATGAGTTCTTATATTGATAGGTTTGCTAAATTTAAAGCTTTTTGTTGGTTTTGCATTAATTTTTTTGAATTAAAATCTTCAATGAGCTCATGGAATATTCTATACCAATTAACTTCAGCTTTTAAATGCATAAAGACTGAACCTAGTCCTACTGCTGCTCTATCCATGAACACGAATTCTTTTGGAGGTTTGACACCGCCTAGTTTTTTAAGTTCTTGATGAACTTCAGATGCAATTTGAGCTCCGTATATACCACTATCACTTTCTTGTATTTTTTGGACTTTATCTTCCATCAAAGGTGAGTATAAAAAACCTGCCCATTTATTTAATACTTTTAATTTCTCTTTGGTTATATCTGTAAATCCCCATTGTTCATAAGCATGAATTGCCTTTGAATTGTCTTTTTCTTGAAGAGCAAAATATAGGTCAATTACACCTTGAATGAAATTACCATTAAAAATTCTCATACAACCAAAGTCATAAATATTAATACTGAGGTCTTTTTTTTGTACAGAATAATTTCCTAAATGTGGGTCTCCGTGAAGCACTCCGTATTCAAAGAATGGTTTATACCAAGCTTTATACATATTAGCCGCTAATGTATTTCTTGTTTCTTTAGGAGATTTTTTAAAATTCAAAATAGGCTCACCATCTAGCCAACTCATAGTTAGCAATCTCTTTGTTGATAATTTATCATAGGTTTTTGGAACATGAACAAAACTTATATTTGAAAATATATTTCTAAATACAGCCATTAATTTTTTTTCTCTTTCGTAATCTAGCTCTTCTTTAAGTCTGTCAGTGATTTCTTTATATACTTCTTCAGTTTTGATCGCTTTATTATAAGACTGATAAATTGAAAAAATCATTTTTAATTGTGAAAGATCAGCACTAACTGCTGAAGCCATGTCTGGGTATTGGAGTTTGCAGGCTACTATTTCATTATTTTTTATTTTAGCTTTATGAACTTGTCCAAGAGAAGCTGCTCTTGTAGCTTCTTTATCAAACTCAATAAAATTATTTTGCCAGTCCTGTTTTAATTCTGCAGCCATTCTTCTTTTAACAAACAACCATCCCATAGGTGGAGCATTAGATTGTAGATGCATAAGCTCTTGTGCGTACTCATCAGGAAGTAAGTCGGGTATAGTTGCTGATAGTTGTGCCACTTTCATTAATGGCCCTTTGATACTTCCAAGAGCAGCTCTTATTTCTGATGCATGTTTTTCTTTATCTAACTTAACACCTAAATATCTTTGACTTGCAAGTTTAGTGGCTAATTTTCCAACAACACCGCCAACTTTGGCATATCTGGTAAGTTGTTTTGTTAGAGACTTTGCTTCTTTATCTTTCATCAATTTTATTCTTCTAGTTGGTCAATCAAATTCTCAATAACATTAACTCCCTTTTGCCAGAAATCTTTTTTCTTCGGATTTAATCCAAAAGGCTTCAATAGTTTATCATATGTATCGCTACCACCACTCTCTAACAAAGTAATGTATTTGTCTTCAAATTTAGGGAGTTTGCTTTCGTAAACATTAAAAAGAGAATTAACAAGACAATCACCAAAAGCATATGCATAAACATAAAATGGTGAATGAATAAAATGGGGTATGTAGCTCCAGAAATATTTGTAATCATCATTAAATTTTATTGATGGTCCTAAACTTTTCTTTTGAACATCAATCCAAATTTCACAAATCTCATCAACACTTAATTCTTTAATTTTTCTTTGATGGTGAATACGTTTTTCAAATTCAAAAAATGCAATCTGCCTTACAACAGTATTTAGCATATCTTCGACTTTGTTTGCTAAAAGCCCCTTACGTTCATTTTCTTTTGTCGTAATAGATAGAAGAGATTTAAAAGTTAACATTTCACCAAAAACACTTGCTGTTTCAGCAAGAGTTAACGGAGTTGAAGAATTAAAATAAGTTTGTTTTTGTCCAGCTAAATATTGATGGATTCCGTGCCCAAGTTCATGAGCAAGCGTAGCTATGTCTCTTGCTTTGCCTTGATAATTAACAAGTATGAATGGATGAACTGATGGAACAGTAGAAGCAGCGAACGCACCAGGGGATTTTCCTGATTTTACTGGAGCGTGTATCCATGAATTATCAAAAAATTTATTTACAATTTTTCCTGCTCTCTTATCAAAATTTGAATAAGCATTAGTTACAATTTGTTTTGCATCTTTCCAGGAATAAATACTTTGTGATTGGAAAGGAAGAGGTGCATTTCTGTCCCAATACATTAAAGATTTCTTTTTTAGCCACTTAGATTTTATTTTGTAATAACGATGAGCAATTTTTGGATAATTTTCTATTATTGTTTCACTTAAGGCTTCTACAACTTCATCTTCAACAACATTAGATAAATTTCTTGAACTGACTGGATTTGGTAATCCTCTCCATTTATCATTGATTGATTTGTCTTTTGCAAGATTATTAGTAATAGATGTAAATAAAGTAATGTTATCTTTTAAAACAGCAGATACTACCTCAGCTGATTTTTTACGATTTGCTTCTTTTTTATCAGAAAGAAAATTAAAAATTTCAGCACTAGATAAATTTTTCCCTTTGAAAGGAAATTTAAGTGAAGCAATTGTATCATCAAATAATCTAACCCAAGCTGATCTAGAAGTAATACTTTTTTCTTGAAGTAATTTTTCTGTTTTAACATCCAATTGATAAGGTTTGAATTTTCGAATATTTTTTATCCAGTTTTTATAAATCTTTAGTTTTTTATCAGCATAAATTTTTTTTAAATTTTTTTCAGAAATTTCATTTATCTCAAGACTAAAGAAGACAATTGAAGAGGCAATATTTGTTATTTGCTCCTGCATTTGTTGATAAAAAATTTTATTCTTTTCATTGTTACCATCCTCTGCAACTAATAAATGTGCATAAGACATAATTTTATCTATTTTTGTATCAATATCCTCTAACTCTATGATGGCTTTTAAAAGTTGATTGGAACCAATCTTGGTGATTTTGGATGCGTATTTTTTCTCAAATTTCTTTGTCAATATTCTAAGCTTATTTAAATCATTATTGAGCTTCTTCGCTTTTGGCGATTCATATAGATCCTTTAAATTCCAAATTGGTAGTTTACCAAGGGTATTTTTTGTTGAATTTTGATAATTTTTTTGTTTCATATTTTACTATTTCGATATAGGTCTAATATCAAAGCTTTGTAGGGAGGACAGACAGCATGATTGTTAATTTTGACGAGTTTAATAGCATACCGGGTATATTTTATCATCAAGCAAATAATTTAAAAGATCAACCATATTTATGGAAGAAAGAGAATGATAAATATGTTTCTTTAAGTTGGTCACAAGTAAAAGAACAAGTTGAAAGTTTAGCAACATACTTAAAAGATCTGGGTATTTTAGAAGGAGATAGAATATTAATTTTATCTGAAAATAGACCTGAATGGCAAATCACTGATTTAGCAATAATGTCCATCGGAGCAATTTCAGTACCTGCTTATACAACAAGCACAACTAATGACTATAAATATATTATTGAGCATTCTGGTGCTAGATGTGCCATCGTATCGTCACACGAGTTAATGAAAAAAGTTCTACCTGCAATAGAAAAAATTTCACATTGTCAAAATGTAATAAAAATTAATGATGATAATGAAACTTATACCGAAGTCGTAAATATTTTATCTTACAATAAAATTATAAATGATAATTTAGAAAAAAGTAAAAATTCTAATAAAATAGAAGAGTTAACAAAAAATTTTAAAAGAAAAGATACAGCATGTATTATTTATACATCGGGTACTGGAGGTAATCCTAAGGGAGTGATGCTAAGTCATGGAGCTATGCTAAGAAACTGTGCTTCCTGTGATAAATTACTTGAGAGTCTTACTAGTGATTTAACAAAAGAAATTAGATATTTATCATGGTTACCTTTATCTCATTCATATGAGCATACTTTACAATTTTTAGAAATGGGGCAAGGCGCACAAATCTATTACGCTGAAAGTATAGATAAATTATTGGTAAATATGGCTGAGGCAGCACCACATTTTATGACAGCTGTTCCAAGGTTTTATGACTCTTTACACACACGTATTTCACAAGGTCTAAAAAACCAAAGTAAATTAAGTCAACGCTTCTTTGCAATTACATTGAATCTAGGAAAGAAAAAATATTTTGGTGAGCAAATGAATTTCTCTGAAAGATTTATGAATGGATTGATGGATAGGATAGTAAGAAAAAAAGTTAAGAAAAGATTTGGCGGAAGTCTCAGAGCATTGATATCGGGAGGCGCAGCACTAAATTTTGAAGTTGGATTATACCTAAGCGCCCTTGGCCTTCCATTACTTCAAGGCTACGGACAAACTGAAACTGCTCCTGTTATTTCTGCAAACCCTCCTGAAAAAATTAAATTAGATACTGTTGGAAAAGTTCTTCAAGGAAATGAAGTGAAAATTTCTGAAGATGGAGAAATTTTAGCTCGTGGCGAACTAATTATGAATGGTTATTGGAATGATCCTGAGTCAACTAATAAAACTATAATTGATGGGTGGGTTCATACAGGTGATATTGGTGAATTTGATGAAGAAGATTATTTAAAAATAACGGATAGGAAAAAAGATATTATTGTAAACGCTGGTGGAGATAATATTTCTCCTTCAAGAATAGAGGCAAAACTCGATATTGAGCCTGAAATAGCGCAATCAATGTTATATGGAGATTTCAAAAATTACCTAGTTGCAATCCTGGTACCCAATAAAGATTTAGCTTTAGAATGGGCAAAAGAAAATAATTTTGAGGGTGATTTAAATAAAATAATTCAGGATTCTTCATTTAATAAAAAAATGAAAGAAGTTGTAGATAAAGTCAATAAAAGCCTTTCTAGTATTGAACAAATAAGAAAATTTATTCTCATTGATCACGAGTTTACAATTGAAAACAATATGATGACGCCTTCCATGAAAGTAAGAAGATTTAAAGTAAAAGAGATGTATGGAGAGAATTTAGAAAAACTATATTAAGTTTTTCTTTTATCAAACTTTTCTTTTTGTTCAGGAGAGATTTCTTTTTGAAATTTTGTTTTCCACTCTGAGTAAGGCATGCCATAGATCATTTCTCGTGCTTCATCATATGAAATAGAAATATTTTTTTTCTCTGCAGCACTAACATACCATTTTGAAAGACAGTTTCTGCAAAAACCTGATAAATTCATTAAATCAATATTTTGCACATCTGTTCTGTTTTTTAAATGATGAATCAATCTTTCAGCAACATCAGCAAGTAAATCTCTATCAAAGTTTTTGGTCATATTACGTAAATAAATTATATAAATCTTTTTTTGTGATATATATATAATAATTAATGAAACGTAACAGAAAAGCTAAAATTTTAGCTACATTAGGACCTGCATCTTCAGATAAAAAAATAATACAAGATTTATTTGTGGCTGGATGTGATGTTTTTAGATTAAATTTTTCACATGGTGATTTAGAAACTCATAGAAAAAATTATGATAATATAAGATCTCTTGAAGAAATACATAATCATGCATCATGCATATTAGCTGACTTACAAGGACCCAAGTTAAGAGTGGGTACATTTAAGAATACAAAAGAAAATTTAGTCAAAGGTCAAAATTTTGTATTAGATCTTTCAAATGTGCCTGGAGATAATAATAGGGTTAACTTTCCTCATGAAGAAATTTATGATTATTTAACACCTAATTCTATTTTATTAGTAAATGATGGAAGGATTAGATTGCAAGTTGTCGAACAAAAAAAAGATAGTTTAATTACAGAAGTTTTAAACGATGCTGAAATCTCAAATAACAAAGGTGTAAATATACCAGATGTTATTCTTCCAATAGAAGCTCTTACCAAAAAAGATAGATCAGATCTTATGAAGGCATTAGATATGGGGGTTGATTGGGTTGCACTTTCTTTTGTGCAGCAAGCAGAAGATATACACAAACTAAAAAAAATAATTAATAACAAAGCACTCGTAATGGCAAAAATCGAAAAACCTTCAGCAGTAAAAAATATTGATGATATTATAAATGCTGCAGATGGTATTATGATAGCAAGAGGTGATTTGGGTGTCGAAATGCCAACAGAACAAGTTCCAATAGTGCAAAAAAATATTATTAAAAGATGTAGACACTTTGGTAAACCAGTTGTCGTTGCAACTCAAATGCTTGAAAGTATGATTGAAAATTTAGTTCCAACAAGAGCAGAAGCATCTGATGTTGCTAATGCAATTTATGATGGAGCAGATGCTGTAATGTTATCTGGAGAATCTGCTGTTGGGGCACATCCAGTCGAAGTAGTAAGAACTATGAATAAAATTATAGAAAATGTTGAAAATGACAAAAATAATTATGATTTACAAATTACTCAAGAAAATATTGATGATGTTGATAATACAGATGCAATAACTTTAGCAGCCTACTCAATTGCAAAAAAAGCAGATGCAAAAGCAATAATTACATTTTCTGTTAGTGGAAGAACAACGACTAGAATGGCTAGGGAAAGAGCACCAGTTCAAATTGTTGGTCTATCTCCAAATATTAGTACTACTAGAAAAATGCAATTATATTGGGGAGTAAATTCATGTCACGCACAAGATGATGCTCAAAATGCTCAAGAGATGGTAAACATTGCATGCAGAATTGCAAAAAATAAAAAATTAGTAAAGCCAGGAGATAACGTTGTTATCTCAGCAGGTGTTCCATTTGGAAACGCTGGCACAACTAATCTACTTAGATTAGCTGAGATAATTGCTGATAAAGATCTTAAATAAGCTTATTACAAGCTTCTTTAATTCTGTTACATGCATCTTCCAAAATTGCATCACTAGTTGCATAAGATAATCTAAAATAAGGAGATAAACCAAATGCTGCACCATGAACTCCTGCTACACCTTGATCTTCTAAAAGATAGGTCATGAAATCTTCATCATTGGAAATTTGTTTTCCATTCGGTGTCTTTTTTCCAATTATACCTTCGCAATTTGGATAAACGTAAAAAGCTCCCTCTGGTTTTTGACATGTAATTCCATTAATATCATTTAATTTATTCAATACTAGATCTCTTCGTTTTAAAAATTTTTTATTATGCTCGTTTATAAAATCCTGCGGACCACTTATTGCTTCAACAGCAGCAGCCATTGTAATTGAAGAAGTTGATGTTGTGCTTTGAGATTGTATTTTGTTCATAGCAGCAATAATCTCTTTTGGAGCTCCACAATATCCAAGTCTCCACCCTGTCATGCAATATGATTTTGAAACACCATTTAGTGTCAAACATCTGTCTTTTAGTGAAGGTTCAATTGAAGCAAGAGTATTAAATTCTACTCCGTCGTAAACAATTTTTTCGTAGATATCATCACACATTATAAGAACATTAGGATATTTTTTTAAGATAAGTGCTAAGTCTTCAAGCTCTTTTTTAGAATAAACTGATCCAGTTGGATTACTAGGACTATTCAACATTAACCATTTTGTTTTAGAGTTTATATTTATTTCTAATTGTTCTGGTGTAATTTTAAAATTTTGTGATTGAGGGCACTCAACTATCACAGGGCTCCCTTCTGCTAATAAAACAATATCTGGATAACTAACCCAAAAAGGAGCTGTTATAATAACTTCATCTCCTGGATTAATAGTTGCCATCATAGCATTATAGATAATGTGTTTGCCTCCCACACCACATATGATTTCATCTAATTGATAATCTATATTATTATCTTCTCTAAATTTTTTCTGAATTGCTTTTTGTAATTCTGGTGTACCTTTACCTGGTACATATTTAGTTTTACCCTCTTCCATCGCTTTACTAGCTGCATCTCTTATATTTTTTGGTGTGTTAAAATCTGGCTCACCTGCTGCAAGAACAATTACATCTTTACCCTCATCCTTCAAAGCTTTAGCTTTGACATTTATACCGACAGTCATTGAAGGTTTTATTTTACTCAGTCTATCTGCAACAAAATTCATTTAAATTATAAAATGTTCAATAATTAGACTAGCACAAGTTAACAACAAAAAAATAGCAAAAATCTTTCTTAATACTAACTTATCTATATTTGATGAAACTTTTGCACCAATTCCAGCAGTAAATATACTAGTTATTGATATAAAAAAAACTATTATAATATTTACGTAACCAAGAGAATAAATGGGAAGTTCATTAATATTTAACCCAGTATATATGAATGTTAATGTTCCTGGAAAAGCAATTAAAAAACCAAAAACAGCAGAGGTACCAACTGCTTCATGAATTTTTTTTGAAAACATTGTTAAAGTTGGAACACTAAAACTACCACCACCTATACCAATTATTGCAGATAAAAAGCCAATAGAACAGCTTATTACAAAGTTAATTATATTAGATGATGGTATATCTTTACTTACAATTATGGGGTTTTGTTGAAACAGCATATTTAATGAAATCAAAAATGCCAGAATTACGAAAAGAATAACTAAATTCTGTCCTGAAATAGAACTTGCTGCAAATGAGCCTACAATTGATCCTATTATTATTCCTATTGCCCATTTTTTTACAATTATGAAATTTGTATTCTTAAGCTTAATATGAGATCTTATAGATGATATTGAAGTAAAACAGATTACACCAAGTGAAGATGCAACTGCAACATGCATGACAATTTCAGAGCTGTAATCAAGATTAAGTAAAATAAAGTAAGTTACAGGTACAATTATTATTCCACCTCCAACTCCTAATAATCCTGCAATAAAACCAGAGACTAGACCTGTTAATAAAAAAATAAATATTATTGAAGTCAAATAATTACCGTATTTTAAGTTTCATTAATGTAGTAAACAATTTAATATAAAAGTAAATAAGACTATGAAACATGTACATTGGATAGGAACTGGACTATCTTCTATACCAGGAATTAGAAGATTAGCTAAAAATTTAGATAATTTTACAGTTTGGAATAGAACATTAGATAAGGCTATAAAGAGTATTGACCATGTAGATAAAAACAATGTGAACGCAAAACAGTTTGATGTTGATTTATTATTTAACGAAACAAATCCAGGTGATATTGTTATTTCTCAACTGCCAGCAAACAAACATTTAGAAATAGCTAAACTTTGTTTAAAACATAAATGTCATTTTGCATCTACTAGTTACCTTAATCCAGAAATAAATGATCTAAACCCAGATGTAAAAAAAGAAAATTTAGTATTTATCAATGAGGTTGGTTTAGATCCAGGTATTGATCATTTTTTTTCTCATTTACTTGTCAGAGATCTTAAAAAAATATCTACTGAAAAAACAGAAGTAATATATGAATCATATTGTGGAGGTTTTCCTGCAATTCCAAATGATTTCAAATATAAGTTTAGTTGGTCTCCTGCCGGAGTAATTAAAGCCTTAAACAATGATGCTAAATATATAACAAAAGGTAAAATAAATACTGTGACTCCTTACAACTCTGTTAGCTCTTATTCAATATCTGATGAAAATTTTGAAGCTTACCCAAACAGAGATTCAACACCATATGTAAGTGAATACTTGTTTGATGATAAATGGAAAGTCATAGAGTTTGTAAGAGGAACTTTGCGACTTGATGGTTGGAAAGAAGCATGGCAAGATATCTTTTCAATGCTTGAAAATAGATCAGATAATATAGAAACTGAAATCAATGAAAAAAGTGAAGAATTATTAAAAGATAATAAATATTTACCTGGGGAAGAAGATCGCGTTGTACTTTCTGTAAAACTTAAAGCTTTTGAAAATGATAATAAAATTTTCGATAGCTCTTATTTTCTAGATGAAAAAGGAAGTGGTGAAAATACTGCAATGGGTAAACTTGTATCGATTACTTTATCAGCTGCAATTGATCTAATTATGGATAATAAAATTGAGTCTGGTGTAAAAACTGCACCACATAAAATAGAAGATATCATGTATTTTTTTAAAATTTTAAAAGATTATAAAATTAATATCCAAAAAGAGAATGGATAATCAATTTACTTATATTGGTATTGTTAGAGAAACTAGAAATGATGAATATAGAACTCCTATAGTTCCAGCTGATATTAAAAAGTTCAAAAAAAATAATCCAAATATTAATTTCATTATTCAGCCATCAAATAATAGATGTTTTTCTGATGAAGAATATGAATTATGTGGTGCTAAAATTAATGAAAATTTAAATGAATGCTCGATCATATTCGGAGTTAAAGAAATTGATCCAAATATTTTAATAAATAATAAAACATACCTTTTCTTTTCTCACACTTTTAAAATAGATAAAAAACAAAAAAATATTGGAAAAGATAAAAAAGAACTGCTCTTATCAATATTAAATAAAAAAATTAAACTAATTGATTATGAAAATATTAGAAAAAAAAATGGAAATAGATGTTTAGGTTTTGGAAGATTTGCAGGAATTGTTGGATGTTATAATACATTAAACCTATTTCTTAAAGTGCTTGGAAAACAATCTCTTGCTAGCGCCTACAAAATCAATGACTACGAAAGATTAGTTTTAAATTTAAAAAATTTATATTTTCCTAAAGCTAAAGTTTTAGTCACAGGTGATGGTAGAGTTTCAAAAGGAGTTATTGAACTTTTAAACCAAACAAACATAAAAGAAGTATCAAAAAAAGATTTCTTGGAAAAAAAATTTGATGATCCTATTTTTTGTAATTTAGAAACTAAAGATTATGTTATTAATAATTCTTCTACTAATTTTAACCTTGACCATTTTGTTAAAAATCCTAGGGAGTATTCAAGCTCTGCTTTACAATATTTAAAAGAAACTAATATATTTATAAGTGCGCATTATTGGGAACCATCTTCTCCAAAAATATTTGAGAATGAAGATTTAAAAAATTTACCAAGCCTAAATATTGTTGGTGATATTACTTGTGATATTAATGGCTCTGTTCCAACTACAATACGATCTTCAACAATAGAAAAACCAAATTACTGGATTGATAGAAATAATTTAAAAGAAATAGAGGAAAATAATGACGGAATTGCTGTTATGGCAGTTGATAATTTACCATCTGAATTACCAAGGGATTCAAGCGCTGAGTTTAGTGAAGGTATTATCAAAGAAGTTCTTCCTTTTTTACTAAACGAAGATGATGGGAGAATATTAAATGGAACTATAACAACGGATGGTAGTTTTTTAGAAAAGTACAATTATTTAAATAATTATATTAATATTAATGAATAAAGCAGAAAAAAAACATAATATCATTTCCGAAATAACAACACCTTTTAAAATTGTTAGTGATTTTAATCCAAGTGGTGACCAGCCAGAAGCAATTAATAGTATTGTTAAAAATCTAAATGAGGGAGAACAAGAACAAGTTCTTTTAGGTGTTACTGGATCAGGTAAGACTTTTACAATGGCTAAAGTAATTGAAAAAGTTCAAAAACCTACTTTAATAATGGCACCTAACAAAACATTAGCGGCACAACTTTATGGCGAAATGAAAAATTTATTTCCAAATAATGCTGTCGAATATTTTGTCAGTTATTATGATTATTACACACCAGAAGCATATGTACCAAGGACTGATACATATATTGAAAAAGAATCCTCAATAAACGAACAAATTGATCGTCTAAGACACTCAGCTACTAGATCTTTAGTAGAAAGAAGAGATACAATTATAGTAGCATCAGTTTCATGTATTTATGGTATTGGATCAGTTGATGCTTATTCCTCAATGTCTTTTACTTTGGATAAAAATCAGTCTATAGGCCGAGAAATTATAATCAGAAAGTTAGTAGAACTTCTATACAAACGTCGTGACATGGACTTTAGAAGAGGTAGCTTTAGGGCTAAGGGAGATATTTTGGAAATTTTTCCTTCACACTATGAAGATATATCTTGGAAAATATCTATGTTTGGAGATGATATAGAGAGTATAACGCAGGTAGATCCACTTACTGGAGAGAAGCTCGGAGAACTTGAACAAATAAGAATCTTTGCAAACTCTCATTATGTAACCCCAAAGCCAACTATAAAAAAAGCAATTACAATGATTAAAAATGATCTAAAAAAACAATTGGAGATTTTTGAAAAAGAAAAAAAATACTTAGAAAGACAAAGGTTAGATGAGAGAACTACATTTGACTTAGAAATGATGGAAACTACTGGAAGTTGCAGTGGTATTGAAAATTATTCTAGATATTTGTCAGGAAGACAGCCGGGAGAGCCTCCTCCTACTCTTTATGAATATATTCCAGAAGACTCTTTATTGTTTATAGATGAAAGCCATCAGACATGTGGTCAAATAGCAGGAATGTACAAAGGTGATTTTTCTAGAAAATCAACTTTAGCTCAATATGGTTTTAGACTACCAAGTTGTGTTGATAACAGACCTTTAAAAAGAGAAGAGTGGGATGCAATGCGTCCACAAACTATATTTGTAAGTGCAACACCTGGAGATTATGAACTTGAAAAAACAGGTGGCACCTTTGTTGAACAAGTAATTAGACCAACAGGTTTAATTGATCCACCTATAGAGATTAGGCCAACTAAACATCAAATTGATAACTTAATTGATGAATGTAAAAAGACTATAGATAAAGGTCATCGTGTTCTAATCACAACACTTACAAAAAAAATGGCCGAAGATCTTACTGAATATATCAATGAAGAAGGATTAAAGGTAAGGTATCTTCACTCTGATATCGATACATTAGAAAGAATAGAAATTATTAGAGATCTAAGACTAGGAGTTTTTAATGTTTTAGTAGGAATAAATCTTCTTAGAGAAGGTTTAGATATTCCTGAATGTGCTTTAATGGCTATATTAGATGCTGATAAGGAAGGTTACCTTCGTTCTAGAACTAGTTTAATTCAGACTATTGGTAGGGCTGCAAGAAATGTTGAGAGTAAAGTCTTAATGTATGCTGATAACATTACCACTAGTATGAAAGAAGCAATCGAAGAGACGGATAGAAGACGAACAAAACAACTAGAATATAATAAAATAAATAAAATTACACCAATCAGTATTAAAAAGAATATTCAAGAAATAATTGAGAACACAGCTGAACAAGATCATGTTACTGTTGAAATTGACAATGCTAAAGAATTAGTTGGTAAGGATCTTGATAAACATATTAAAAATTTAGAGAAAAAAATGAATGAATTTGCCTCAAAACTTGAATTTGAAGATGCAGCAAGATTACGAGATGAAATCAATAGATTAAAGGCAAAAGAAGTAGGTCTTTCTAATAAAGTTTTGCAGTTTAAAAAGAATTAATGGATATTGTATTTTCAGAAACTAACCAAACTGGAATCATTAAACTAAATCGTCCTAAAGCTTTAAACGCTCTCAATTTAGAAATGGCAAAAAAATTCTATGACAAATTATTAGAATGGGAAGAAAAGAATAATATCTTAAGAGTATTACTAATAGGAGAAGGTAAACATTTTTGTGCAGGAGGTGATGTAAAATCTCTTGTTCTTGCTGGAGAAGAAAACTCTTTAAAACATGATTTTTTTAAAATTGAGTATAAACTTAATTATTTAATAAGCCAATTTAGTAAAGAGTTTCTCTCAATTTGGAATGGTGTGGTAATGGGTGGTGGGGTTGGTTTATCAATTTATGGAGATCACAGATTGGCAACAGACAATTCAAAATTTGCAATGCCAGAATCTGCCATTGGTTTTTTTCCAGATGTTGGTGGAAGTTATTTTTTATCAAATCTTCCAGGTAATATTGGTAAGTATATTGGTTTAACTGGTGAGGTTTTAGGCTTAAATGAATTAATTTTTTTTGGATTAGCAACACACTACTTTAAAAATAATAAAATAGAAGATGTTAAAGAAAATTATATTACAAGTGGAGAAATTTTACATGATAATTTTGAAGTAGAGAATGATACATATCTAATTAAAAATATGAATTTAATAAATGAATTATTCAATGGAAATATTAAAACAATCATATCAAATTTAAAAAATAGTAACTCAGAGTTTTCAAAAAAAATTTTAGATATTCTTTTTGTTAAATGTCCAATGAGTCTTGCCATAAGTACTAAACTTATAGATGATGCAAAAGGTAAATCGTTAAAAGAATGTTTAGAAACTGAATTTCAATTAAGTCAAAAAGTAGTATACCGTAGTGACTTTGATAATGGTGTAAATTCTGTACTAATTTCAAAAGATCATAATCCTCTTTGGGAACCATCAACAATAGATGAAATAAATATCGAAGATCTAGATTATTATTTTGAAACTCATACTGAAAATCTTTATCTATAATATTACAAATGAGTAATAAAATTCCCACATCAGCTAAGGTAGTTGTAATAGGTGGTGGCATAGCTGGATGCTCTGTAGCTTATCATTTAGCAAAATTTGGATGGAAAGATGTGGTCTTACTAGAAAGAGATCAATTAACATCTGGAACTACTTGGCATGCAGCTGGACTAATTGGTCAGATTGGTGCATCAGCAACCATTACAAAACTTAGAAATTATTCATTAAATTTATATAAAGACCTAGAAAAAGAAACAGGATTAGCAACAGGCTTAAAACAAAATGGCTCTTTAACTATTGCAACAACTAATGATCGATTAGAAGAACTAAAAAGACAAGCTACCTTTGCTCAAAGATTTAATATAGAAGTTAATGAGCTAGAAAAAAATCAGATTAAGGATATTTATTCTCTTATAAATACTGATGATGTGGTTGGTGGAATTTTTATTCCAAAAGATGGTCAGGCAGATCCTGTTGGTATAACGAATGTTCTTGCAAAATCTGCGAAAATGCATGGCGCAAAAATTTTTGAACATTGCCCAGTAAATAAGATTCTTACTAAAAATGGATCAATAGAAAGTGTAGATACAAAAAATGGAAAAATTAAATGTGAGTATATTGTTTTAGCATCTGGAATGTGGTCAAGGCAGATAGCAAATGAAATTAATGTTAGTATACCGCTATATCCAAATGAACACTTCTATATACTAAGTGAACCATTACGAGAAATTTCTAAATCGCTTCCAGTTCTAAGAGATTACAATAATTGCTTATATCTAAAAGAAGATGCAGGAAAAATTTTAGTTGGAATTTTTGAACCTAAAGCTAAACCAGCATTTACAGATACGTATAAAGTCCCTAACGATTTTTCTTTTGGAGAACTACCAGAAGATTTTGATCATTTTGAACCACATTTAAAAAATGCAATGAAAAGAATACCAGCACTTGAAAATGTAGGTATAAGAAAATTTTTCAATGGACCTGAAGCTTTTACTCCAGATACAAATTATCTTCTGGGTGAAACTCCAGAGGTAAAAAACTTTTACGTGTGTTGCGGCTTTAATAGTATAGGTATTCAGAGTGCTGGTGGTGCTGGTAAAGTTACTGCAGAATGGATGATCAACGGAGAGGTTAATGAAGACCTTTACTCTTTGGATATATCAAGATTTGAAAAATTTCATTCTGAAATAAAATTTATAACAGAAAGAGTTACGGAGTCACTAGGAGATTTATATGCAATGCACTG
Source organism: uncultured Alphaproteobacteria bacterium (assembly GCA_902597795.1). Taxonomy (GTDB): domain Bacteria; phylum Pseudomonadota; class Alphaproteobacteria; order HIMB59; genus CACPNW01. Next base: position 125,856 of record CACJZA010000002.1, read on the forward strand.
GCCTTACAAACAACATAAATCTTCAAGAAATATTAAACTGCTTCCATTTCATGATGATTTGAAAAAAAAGGGCGCATGTTTTGGTCAAGTGGCGGGCTTTGAAAGACCAATGTGGTATGCTCTAAATGGAAAGAAACCAGAATATGATTACAGTTATGGTTATCAAAATTGGTATGATGCAGCAAAATATGAAACGACAAACACAAGAAAAAATGTTGGTTTATTTGATTTAAGTGCCTTTGCAAAATTTGAAATTAAGGGAGATACTGCCTTCAATGATCTTCAACGGATATGCTGTAATAATATTAAAAATAATCCCGGTGATATAACCTACACACAAATGCTTAATTCTAATGGTGGCATTGTTGCTGATTTAACTGTTACTTGTATTGATAAAGATACTTTTCGTATTGTTACGGGTTCATCTGTAAGAGAACATGATAAAAAACATATTGCAGAAAATCTAAGTAAAAATACAACTTTAATTGATATCACTGAAAGTTTAGCTTGTTTTGGTATTTTTGGTCCTAAAAGTAGAGAAATTATAACGGAAATATTTGGAGAACATTTTTCAAAAGATAATTTTAAATTTGGAACTGCTAAAGAAATCTCATTAAAAAATAATAAGTTAATTTTCCAAAGATTATCTTATATTGGCGAACTTGGTTGGGAAATTTATATTCCTATTAATATATCTAGAAAAATTTATTTAGAGTTAGTTAAAGTTGGAGAAAACTATAACCTTTCACATGCTGGTGCTCATGCATTAGATATTATGAGAATGGAAAAAGGATATTTACATTGGGGTCATGATATTTCACCAGCTGAAAACCCTTTTGAAGCTGGATTAGAATTTACTGTTAAATTAAACAAAAAAACAGATTTTATAGGTAAAGAAGCTTTAAAAACAAAAAATAGAATTAAGAAGAAACAACTAACAAATTTTGTTTTAGAAAGATCTACACCAGGAAATCCACTCTTACTACATGATGAACCCATTTATTATAAAAATAAAATTGTGGGAGAAACAACTTCTAGCAATTTTTCATTTTGTTATAATAAAAATATGGTTTTTGGATATATAGATTCAGAAATAGATTTAAAAAAATTAAACGGAAGTAATTTTGAAGTTGAAGTTGCTAAAAATAAATATGTTATGTCTGTTCAATTTAATCCATTACATGATCCTGAAAATAATTTTACAAAAATATAGTTTTTTACAATCTAATAAATGAAAAAAATTAGATTATTATTTTCCATAGTAGTAATTATATTAATAATTTTATCTATCTTTATTTATATTTTTCTTAATGATTTTGAAAAAGAGAAAATAATCAGTGATATTGAGAAGAAATTTGCAATTAAAATTAATGAAAAAAATAAAACTAAAATAAATATTTTTCCAATTGTAAAGCTTAATACAAACTTAGAAATTAAAGATTACAAAAATAATTTAAACATTGATAATATTGATATTAATATTTCTCAGCCCGTTTTTCAAATTTCAGGAAATTTAAATATTGTAATTGATAATTTGAATATTAGTAATATTAATTTTAGTGAAGTGAATATTAATGGAAAGGTAAATTATATAGAAAATTATCTTAAATATAGTGATAATTTAGAAAATTTATTTGACTCAATCTATGATATAAATGGAAAAATAACTTTAAAAACAACTAATGAAGAAAAATTTCTTATTTCGTTTTTAAAATTATTCTTTGAAAAATTAGAAAATAAACAAAAACAAAGTTTTGCATTTTCTGAATTAATAAATTCTTTTGGTAATGAAAAGTCTAATTTTAAAGGGACAATAAATAAAAATAAAAATATTTTAAAAACTGGCAAAATTGAAATTAGTAATAAAAGTAACAAAATTCTTATAAAAGGAGATTATAATTTCAGTAACAATTTTATAGATATTATTTTAAATTTATCTCAAAATAATGAAATATATTTAACTACTTTGATAAAAGGAGATTTAAATAATCCTCAAATAAGTTTTGATAAAAATTCAAAATTTTTTCAAAATTTAAACTCAAATGAAAATAATTTAATAGAAGAAAGCGTTATTCAATTTTTAAATAATTTTTTTGATCTCAATGATTGACTTATTAAATATAGTTAGCAGTGTGTTTGGGTATATCCTTTTTGGATTTTTTGTAAATAAGTCACAGTTAATTCCAAAAAAATATATTAATTATTTTGATTTTATTGGTTTCAATATTCTTTTACCTTTAGCTTTAATTATTTATTTTTGGCAAGTCTCATTTCCTCAAATTAATTCTATTGGAATAATCATCTCATTTTTTGCTTCAGGAATTTTTATATCAATGATTGGCTTTTTAATTAGTAAAAAATTTTTACATTATAAAACAGATGACTCTGCACTTTTTGGATTAGCTTCTTGTTTTGGTAATACAGTAGCAATGGGAATACCCCTTATGTACGCAGTCTTGGGTCCAATAAATACAATTCCTTATATGATATTAGTTTTTTTTCATGGCATTGTTCATTTTAGCTATACTGTTATTATAATTGAAGTTTACAGAAATAGACAAAAGAGCATTGTCGAAATTATTTATCAAATATTATTAGGTGTAGTCAAAAATGTTGTACTATTTGGAATGATATTTGGCATCATTCTTAACTACTCAAATTTTAATATTCCGTCTATTATGAAGGACCCTTTAGATATTTTTGTAAATCTTGCCCTTCCAATGGTTCTCATTTCCTTAGGTCTTGCATTAGGAAATTTTAAAATCAGAGAAAATATTTATGGTGCAATACTATTAACAATCTTAAAAAATTTTATTCACCCTATAATTGCATTTTTTTTAGCAAATTTTATATTAGAATTAGACAGACTCTTGGTAATTATTGTTACGATGGCCGCAGCTCTACCAAGTGGTTCTCAATCATATTATTTTGCATATAGATATAATTCACTAAAAGCCGTTGTTTCTTCAAATGTAGTATTAAGCACATTTGTTAGTTTTTTTACGCTATCTTTCTTACTTTTATTTTTTAATATTACGTAGACTGGGAAATATATGATTGTATTCTTTGTTTTTTTTCAATTGTCTTTATACTAAAAGGAAATATTTCAAGCATTTTATCATAAACATCAATTGCCTGCTGAAATTGACCTTTGTGGATGAATATTAAACCCATCCCATCTAATGCACCAAAATGTCTTGGTTCTAATTCAAGTGTTTTAATAATATCTTTCATTGATTCATCAAAATTACCCATCATAAAATGTACAGTTGCTCTTTTATTCCAACCTTCTGCAAAGTTAGGATCCTCTTCAATTAAATTATCAAATGATCTTATTGCAAGTGGATAATTCCTTACGTTCATAGCCTGGATACCTTTATTAAAATATTCAATTACTTTTGGATCTTCAACTTCGTACCATATATTCCAAATATCTGATATTAAACCTCTAATCTCTTCCTGATTTTCAGTTTCATACAATTTTTCAAATAAATTATTTAATCTTGGATCGTTTTGATCAGCTAAGGAAAATTTACAATAAAACAAAAGGCAAGTTACGATGAAAAATACTTTAAACATAGTTCTCAAATTTAAAAGGTTTTTCAGATAATAGTCTTTTCTTTTCATGTTTTCGTGTTCTACCTGAGACTCTTTTTCTCCAAAGTTTAAATGACCTAGATTTTAAATTTCTTCTCATTAATTTAATAACTTCAGATTCGGTCAAGCCATGAATTCTATTAATTTCTTCAAAGGAAATTTTGTCAGACCAAGCTAATTTTATGATATTATCTATATCTACTTGCATATAATTAAATATAATATTATTTTTCTAAAAAACGAGATTGATGATAAAATTATATACTTCCCCAACTCCAAATGGGAGAAAAATTAGTATTCTACTTGAAGAATTGAATGCAGAGTATGAAACTATTCTTATAGATCTTGGGAAAAAAGAACAGTTTAAAAAAGAATTTTCAAAATTATCTCCTACAAATAAAATTCCAGTTATTGTAGATACAGAAAATGGTCAAAGAATTTTCGAATCAGGTGCAATATTAATTTATTTAGCTCAGAAATATAATAAATTTCTAGATAACGAGAGTTACTGGGAAATAATGCAATGGTTAATTTTGCAGGTAGCATATGTTGGTCCAATGTTAGGGCAGGCACATCAATATTTATTTTACCATCGTGGAAAAAGTAAATTTGCTGAAGAAAAAACAAAAGGTTATGTAGAACATGTTTATTCAATATTAGAAAAACAGTTAATCGATAAAGAATATATAGTTAAAGATTATTCTATAGCTGACATAGCTATATGGCCATGGGTTGATAGGTGCGAAAGGCATGAAATTAATTTAGAAGATTATCCAAATATAAAAAGATGGTATGATAAGATATCAATTAGACCCGCTGTAATTAAAGGATATAAAGCAGTTTAAATGATTACTTCAAAAAAAATTAAAATTCATTACCAGTTCGCAACTGCAAAAGGGAAAACACAGGGTGGCAATGTTGAAATTAAAAAAAGAGAAAATTTCATATCAAAATATTTAAGTAAAGATACTTCTGTAAAGCTTTCTGTTCCTAATAAAGGGCCTGGTTCGATAGAAACAGAATATGATGAGGCTATTGCTATTCCTAATGTAATCAAAGGAATCATCAATGCAGAAAAAAATAAATTTGATGTAGCAATTATAAGTTGCTTTTCAGATCCAGGTTTGACTGCTTGCAGAGAAAAGGTTTCTATTCCTGTGATTGGATCTGGAGAAAATTCAATACTTCTAGCTGGACAGTTAGGTAATCAAATCAGTATTTTATCTCCTTTATCAGAAAATAAAGAAACTTTTAAAAATAAAATTATGAGATTAGGTTTAGAAAAAAAATATTGTTCTACCAGATCTATAAATACAAAAGTACTAAGCTTAGCTAAAGATAAAAAATCAACTTTAGATAAATTAATAAAAGCAGGTAAAAAAGCTGTTAATGAAGATGGCGCAGATATTCTTGTACTTGGATGCATGAGTATGGCTTTTCATGATATTACTGAAGTTGTTGAAAAAAAATTAGGTGTACCTGTAATTAATCCTGTAAAAGCTAGTATCTTAATGGCAGAGTCATTGGTAAAAATGAAATTAACTCATAGTAAATTAGCTTACCCTACTCCTGCAAAAAAAATAATTTATTAATAATAATCCCTTCTAAATAATACATATTCATGTATAATATTTCTCATGTCTATTGTTTATCTTGTACCTGGAAATATGACAGGAGGTCCTTATGGACTTAAAGAATTAAAAAGACGTGAAAAACTTTTAAAGGATTGGTCATTCAATCCATCAAAAGTAAAAGTTTATGATGTTCCAAATGGTGGAAGTTCAATTGAATCTTCATATGAAGAAATCGCCTCTATTATTCCAGCAGTTGATAGGCTTTCTGAAATAACAAAATACGAAAACATAGATGCAGTCATATTAGGATGCTTTGGTGATCCTGGTCTAGATGTTTTTAGAGAAATGTTTGATTTTCCAATCATTGGACCAGCTCAAACAAGTATGCATACAGCTTGTCAATTAGGTCATAAATTTTCAGTTATTACTATTTTCGATTCAATGTTAAACATGGCAGAAAAACAAGTGCATGAATACGGCCTTGATCATCATTTAGCGTCTGTAAGAGCTATTAATATTCCGGTTTTAGAATTGTTAAAAGATTTAGATGTTACATATAAAAAAATGTCAAAATTAGCAGATAAAATTGTTAATGAAGATCGCGCAGATGCAATTTTACTAGGTTGTATGACAATGTCTTTTTCTGGGTTAGATAAAAAAATTGAAAAGAAGACAGGAATTCCTGTTTTAAATGCTGGAAGAACATCATTAAAATTTGCAGAAAGTCTATTATCAATGGATCTCAGTCACAGTAAGATAACATACCCATTTCCACCAAAGCTTGCAAAAACTCAGAAAGAAAAAAAGAAAAGAGCTTAATTTCTAAGATGTAATATAACTACATCTATCAACCCAATGCCCTGGCTTAGCTTCAACTAGACCCATTTTAATGTCGCCACCTTGACATTCATTATTATGTTTTGGACATCTGTCAGCAAATTTACAACCTTTATACTCCCTAGTAGCATCTGGAATATTACCTAAAATTGGAAGAGGGTCATGAGATTGATTAACATGAGGAACTGGAACAGCCTTAACTAATGCTTTAGTGTAGGGGTGTAGCGGATTATTAATAACGTCATGTGTGGGTCCATCCTCAACAATACTTCCAAGATACATAACTATGGTGCGTTCACAAACATATTTAACCAAAGCTAAATCATGAGAAATGTAAATCGCCGTAAAATTCATAGATGATTTAGCTTGGTTGAAAGCATTCAAAATACCCGCTCTTACACTAACATCAAGCATGGACACAGGTTCATCTGCTACTACAAATTTTGGATTAATAATTAGAGCTCTTGCAAGAACTATTCTTTGAAGTTGTCCTCCAGATAACTCATGAGGGTATTTATATAAATATTCATCTTTATTTTTTAACTTAACCAGATTCATTACATCAGTAATCATTGTTTCAAATTTGTTTGGATCAAAATTTAAAGCTTTCAATGGCTCTAATAAAATATCTTTTATCGTAAATCGTGGGTTTAGCGAGTCGTAAGGGTTTTGAAAAACAAACTGTAAGTTTCTTTTATATTTTATCAATTCGTCATTATCTTTAATTTTTGAAATATCTTTACCTTCAAATAAAATTTCACCACTTGTGGGATTTACAAGATTCAATATAAGTTTAGCCAAGGTTGTTTTTCCACAACCTGACTCTCCAACGATACCTACTGATTCGCCTTGTTGTATTTTGAAAGATACATCATCTACTGCTCTTACTTTAGGTTTTTTTCCAGAAAATATTTCTGAAATATTTCTTGATACATCATAATATTTAGAAACATTATTAAATTCTAAAACAGTACTCATAAGATTATTCTTTTATCTCCCATGTTTCTAATTTCTTTGACTCTTCAAGTAATTTTTTTTGATCACTAGTTCTCCAACAAATTGCCTCTCTATCTCTATTAACGTATCTGTCTGGTTTATCGTTACATTTGTTTATTTCAAAAGGACATCTAGCCTTAAATCTGCACCCTGTTGGAGGATTTATTAAATTAGGAGGAGATCCATTAATTGGAACTAGAAAATCATTTGTAGAATGAAGATCAGGAAAAGCATTATTTAAACCCATAGTGTAGGGATGATAAGGTTCTTGTAAAATCGACTCAACGCCACCCATTTCAACAATTTCACCAGCATACATTACTGCAACTTTCTGACAAATATATGCAACTACCGAAACATCGTGTGTAACTAATATTATAGATAAATTTAATTTATGTTTTAATTCATTAAATAAATCTAAAATTTGTCTTTGCACAATTACATCTAATGCAGTAACTGGTTCATCAGCGATTACAATTTTTGGATCCAAAGCTAATGCCATCGCTATAGCAACTCTCTGTTTCATACCTCCACTAAATTGATGAGGAAAATCTCGTAATCTATTTTTATCTATTCCCACTAAATTAAATAACTCTTCTGATCTTTCGTCTGCTTTATTTTTTGTATAACCACCTCTGATTACTAATATCTCTCTCATTTGATCTATAATTCTATAAACAGGATCGAGAGAATTCATTGCACTTTGAGGAATAAATGCAATATCCTTCCACTTAAAATCTAAATCATTTATTTTATTATCTGCATCTAATATTTTATTATTATTAAAATAAATTTGACCACTAGCTATTTTCGCGCTGTCAGGATTAACTCCCATTATACTTCTAGCTAATGTTGTTTTTCCACAACCTGACTCACCAACTATACCAAGTAATTCTCCTTGGTTAAGTTTTAAAGATACATTCTCAACTGCTTTTGCTACAAATTCTTTTCCAACATAATGAATGCTAAGATTTTTTATTTCTAACATTTTTATTTTTTTATTTTTGGAAACAAAATTTCTTCATAACCTCTACTTATGAAAAAACCTGCTACAACCATTAAAACTATACAAATACCTGGTGGAATAAACCAGATATAAGCCCCTAACGAAAGAGCTTGTGAACTATAAGCATCTTGAAGCATATAGCCCCAGGATATAACATCTGATGGACCAAAACCTAAAAAACTTACACTGGCCTCAGTTAGAATTGCCCAACCAATAGCAATTGATCCATATAAAAAAGACAGAGGTAAAATATTTGGAGCTATATGTAAAAATATTATTCTAAAATTAGAGCATCCTGATACTTTAGCAGATTCAATATAACCTCTTTCTCTTAATGTAAGAACTTGGCTTCTGATTATTCTTCCTGCATTTGGCCATAATAACAAACCAATTGCTATAACTACATTCCATGAACTTGGTCCTAAAAAAGCAGCTAACACAATTACAAATGGTAAAAAAGGCAAACCAAG
>CACJZA010000003.1 GCA_902597795.1 uncultured Alphaproteobacteria bacterium
AACTATCAAGTTTACAACCTATGCTACCTTTACTTGAATCTATAGTTCAATCTACAAAACCACTTCTGATTATTGCTGAAGATATTGAAGGTGAAGCATTAGCGACTTTAGTTGTAAATAAACTTAGAGGTGGTCTAAAAATAGCAGCAGTTAAAGCTCCAGGTTTTGGAGATAGAAGAAAAGCTATGTTGGAAGACATTGCAATCTTAACTGGTGGCCAGGTTATAAGTGAGGATCTTGGTATTAAATTAGAAAATGTTAATCTAGAAATGCTAGGAACTGCAAAACGTGTAGTTGTAGACAAAGAAAATACTACTATCGTTCAAGGTGCTGGTAAAAAGAAAGACATTGAAGGCAGATGTAACCAAATCAGAGCACAAATTGAAGAAACAACTTCTGACTATGATAGAGAAAAACTTCAAGAAAGACTTGCCAAATTAGCAGGTGGTGTGGCTGTTATCAGAGTTGGTGGAGCTACTGAAGTTGAGGTAAAAGAGAAAAAAGACAGAGTCGAAGATGCAATGCATGCAACAAGAGCAGCCGTTGAAGAGGGTATTGTACCTGGTGGTGGTTCAGCTCTTGCATATGCTACAAATTCATTGAAATCAGTCAAAACTGCTAATGATGATCAAAAGATAGGTGTTGATATTGTAAGAAGAGCACTCTTTAATCCAATGAGACAAATTGCAGAAAATGCTGGTGTTGATGGAGCAGTAGTAGCTGGTAAAATCCGTGAGAGTAAAGATCATAATATCGGTTATGATGCTCAAATGGACAAATACACTAACATGGTAAATGCTGGTATAATTGATCCAACTAAAGTTGTTAGAACTGCACTACAAGATGCAGCATCTGTAGCTGGTTTACTAATTACAACTGAAGCTATGGTGGCTGATGCTCCTGAAGATAAATCTGCAGCACCTGCAATGCCTGACATGGGCGGCGGAATGGGCGGCATGGGTGGCATGGGCGGCATGGGCGGCATGATGTAATTATAAAATAAATTTTTAAAGAAAAGGGCAATTTATTTGCCCTTTTTTTTTAAATTAAATTATCTATGTGATTAGTAATTTTTGAACTGTCTGGCTTTGTCATAGAAGACCAAGATTTAATAAGCTGTCCATTTCTATCAAATAAATATTTGTAAAAATTCCACTTTGGTTTTTCGTTATACTCCTCCTCAATCCATGCATAAATTGGATGAGCATTACTTCCTTTCACATCCATTGGTGAAGATGTAACAAAACCTACCCCATAATTAACTAAACATATTTGTTTAATATCCTCGGAGTCTAAGTACTCTTGATTGAAGGAATTGCTTGTAGTAGCTATTATTGTTAAATCGCTATTTTTATAGTTCAAAAATAAATTTTGGAGGTCAGCATACTGTGGAGTGAAACCACACCTAGAAGCTGTGTTCACTATTAAAATTGGCTTACCATCAAACTTCTCTAAATTTACTTGATTACCGTCTATATCTTCAAATGAAAAATCGTATAAATTCACTGTATCATTAGCTAATAATGTATTCTTTAAGTTAAGCATAATCAAAAAAACAAGTAAAAATTTTAATTTCATGTTAGTGAGTAATAAATATATCGCTTATGGAAACATTCAATAGCTTTACAGACCTTTTTTTTGATGTTTGGAATAACGGTGTTTTTGGCATAAATGCTACAGATATAATAGTAAGCCTTGTAATTTTCCTTCTTTTTTATTTACTCAGAAGGCTTATAGCTAGATTTATTCTTAATCGATTATCAAGAATTGTTTCAAGAACTTCCAATCAAATTGATGACGCTGTTATTGAAGTACTTGATGGGCCATTAAAATTTCTCCCTGTCGTTTTAGGTTTTTTTATAGCTTCTTCATATTTAAATGTTTCTGATAACAAGCAAGATTTTTTAGATTTACTAAACAGATCATTAATTACAATTTTTATATTCTGGCTACTGCATCAATTGATTATACCGTTTTCATTTGTAATAAAAAACTTTGAGTCAAAAATTTCAAAACCTTTAGTTGATTGGACGCTTAAAGGTTTAAAAATTCTTGTTATTGTTCTTGGAGCGGTAGCAATTTTAGAATTGTGGGGAATAAGAGTGGGACCAGTAATTGCAGGATTAGGTTTATTTGGTGTAGCCGTTGCACTGGGTGCTCAAGATTTATTTAAAAATTTAATTAGTGGTATCATGATACTAATGGAAAAGAGGTTTACTGTTGGTGATGTTATATTAGTTTCAGGTGAAGTAGAGGGAGTTGTTGAACAAATTGGATTTAGATCAACCCTTGTTAGAAGATTTGATTCAACTCCAGTAATGGTTCCAAATTATAAATTTGCAGAGCAGTCTGTAACTAATTACACAAGAAGACATCATCGACGTATAAGATGGCTAATTGGATTAGAATATAGAACTAGTATTGATCAATTAAAAAATATCAGAGACGAGATAAATAATTTAATTGAAAAAGATGACAACTTTGCAAAAAATCAAAATGCAAGTTTCTACGTTAGAATAGATAGTTTTTCTGATAGTTCTATCGATATGCTAGTACAAACATTTACTGTTACTAATGAATGGGCAGAATTTTTAAAAATAAAAGAAAACCTTGCTGTCAAAATAATAGAAATAGTTGAAAATAATGAAGCTGGTTTTGCTTTTCCGAGTCAATCACTTTATGTTGAAAAATTATCAGATGAAAAAACAGAAATTTTTAACCCTCAATCTACTAAGAAATAATGAATGAAAATAATCGTGTAATTTCTGGCTCTCTATTTATATTGGCTAGTATTGCTGTTGCATTTATTTTAAATTTTTCTCAACCTATAATGGTCCCATTTGTTTTAGCACTTCTTTTAAGGATATTAATTGATCCAATAATTGATTTTCAGACTATAAATCTTCGTGTACACAGATTTATTGCAGTTTTAATTAGTATATGTTTAATTGTACTTTTATTTTCAATTATAGTTCCTTTTATTGTTGGTTCTGTAGCAACTTTCTTGGAGTCTGCAGATGATTATAATCAAAAAGTAATCATTTTAATTGAGGCAGTCATAATACAGCTTCAAGAATTTGAAATCGATATTGATAGAGACACAATTAGAAATACAATTGCAGAGTTACCCATTACTAATTGGGCTGCAGCTATATTAAGTAATAGTGCGAATTTTATTTCAAAGTTTCTCCTAGTTGTAATAATCACTCTTTTTTTATTACTTGGCACTCCTCCTAAAAATACTTCGGATGAGTGGAATGATATTATTAGATTAGTAAAAAAATATATTTTTACAAAATTTTTAACATCGGCTTTTACAGGTATTGCTGCTGGATTAATTTATTGGTTTTTGGGTTTAGAATTAGCCTTCATCTTTGGCAGCTTAACATTTATTTTAAATTTTATTCCAGTTATTGGTTCTGTAATTGCTGTTTTACTTCCATTACCAATTGCTTTCCTTCAATATAATGATCCAACGCTAGTTGTATTAATTATAGTTTTGCCTACGATTATTCATCAAATAGTAGGAAATTTTGTAGAACCTAAAATATTTGGTGAGAGTTTTGGATTACATCCAATTACGATTATTTTATCTTTAATTTTCTGGGGAATGATTTGGGGGTTTATTGGAGTTCTTCTTGCAGCACCCTTAACTGCAATCATCAGAATTTCATTTGAAAGATTTGAAACAACCAAACAAATTGCAAGATTATTAGAAGGCAAGATTCATATTAAAGAAAATTAACTTAATATTTTTTTACATATATCATAACTAAAACCAGCTCTTGCCATTTTTGCTAATTTTTTTTCATAGCTTTCATTTTTTTCTAACAAATTCTTTTTCTTAGCAAATATTTTTGCTGACTCTAATTCCCAATTATCGTTATCTTGTTGCATTAAATTCAAATTATTTTGTATTTGAGATTTACTTACTCCTTTTTTTATCAGGTAACTAAAAATAAAATTTTTAGATCTACCAGAATTTGATAAAGAAAGAATTTTTGTTGCGCTATATCTATCATCATCAATAAATTTATTTTTTTCTAATTTAAAAATTATACTTTCGATAATATCTATGAGTTTTTTTTTCTCAAAATTTGTTACATTTAATCTTAAAATTTTTCTTTTAAGTACACTAACTAAATTATTCTTGGAGGAATCGTATTTACTTAAGTAATCAACTGCATATTTTAAGAGTTTTTTTTCGTCCACTAAATTAATATACAAATAATTTAAATATATTAAAAGAAAACTCCTAATATGATTTACTATAATTATCTTTGTTTTCTTACATTAGTAAAAAAAGAAGTCTTTAGATTCTTGAAAGTTGGCATACAAACTGTGATAGGACCAGCTATTAGTTCTTTATTATTTTTAGCAGTTTTTAGCCTAGCCCTAGGCAGATCTGTAAATTCAATAAATGGTATTGATCTTCCTTATTTTATTGCACCTGGTTTGATAATGATGACGATGCTTCAAAACTCTTTTGCTAATTCGGCATCAAGTATTGGTCAATCAAAATTTCAAGGAAATATTGTAGACATATTAATGGCCCCATTAAATAACGTTGAATTAGCATTCGGATTTATAATTGGCTCAGTTTGCAGGGGTGTTGTGTGTGGTTTAGTAACAACCCTGGGAGTTATGATATTTGTGCCACTTCAGGTTCATTCTTTTACAGCACTATTATTTTTTACATTAATGGGATGCACAATGATGGGAACTTTGGGAACAATTGTAGGTATTTGGGCAGACAAATGGGATCAGCAACAAGGTATAACTAACTTTATTGTTTTACCGCTTACTTTTTTATCAGGAACATTCTATTCAATTTCAAGACTTCCTGATTTTTGGCAGACAGTTTCTTCATTTAATCCATTTTTTTATAATATTGATGGTTTCAGATATGCTTTTACAGGTATTTCTGATAGCTCATTAATTCGTGGATCAATATTCTTAATAATTATTAATATTATATTAATTTTAATATGTTATCTTATGTTTCACAAAGGATATAAAATTAAATTTTAAGTATGGTTAGCAAACCTTTATCAAACGTTATGCCAACTTATGGCAATAAAACTCTTGAATTTGTAAAAGGTAAGGGGAGTTATTTATACACTAATAAAAATAAAAAATATTTAGATTTTGCAAGTGGAATAGCTGTAAACTCTCTCGGTCATTGTCATCCTAAGCTAGTAGAGGTACTGATTAAGCAATCGAAACAACTCTGGCATGTTTCAAACTTATATAAAATTAAAAAACAAGAACAATTTGCAAATTTACTTTGTAAAAATTCTTTCGCAGACAAAGTTTTTTTTACTAATTCTGGAACTGAGTCTATTGAATGTGGAATTAAAATAATTAGAGGATATCATTCATATCACAAGACTAAAAAAACAGAGATTATAACTTTTGAAGGCGCATTTCATGGAAGAACTTACGGTGCACTTTCAGCACAAAAAAATAAAAAATATTCTAATGGCTTTGGCCCTATGCTCAAAGGTTTTAAACAAATTGAATTTAATAATGAAAAAAAATTAATATCTGCAATAAATAAAAAAACAGCTGGTATTATCATTGAACCAATTCAAGGGGAAGGTGGTATTCGTCCTGCTAATTTAAGTTTTTTAAAATTATTAAGAAAAATTTGTAATAAAAATGACATCTTACTTTTTTTTGATGAAGTTCAGTGTGGATTTGGAAGATCAGGCAAATTATTCTCACATGAATGGGCAAAAATAAAACCTGATATTATGTCTGTAGCAAAAGGTATAGGATCGGGTTTTCCACTTGGAGCTTGTATGTCAACAAACAAAGCATGTGTTGCAATGACTAAAGGTAGTCACGGATCAACTTATGGTGGTAATCCGTTAGCTATGAGTGTAGGTTTAGAAGTTTTAAAAATTATCTCTAATAAAAAATTTCTCTCAAAGATTGATAAAACTGCTAGATATTTTTGGAAAAATTTAAAAAAATTAGAGAGTTCATCTAATATTATTTTAGAGGTTAGAGGTGCAGGACTTTTATTGGGAATAAAAACAAATATTAATAATATAGATTTTTCTGAACAATTAAAAAAAAATAAATTACTAAATGTACCAGCTGCAGATAACACAGTAAGATTAGCCCCACCACTTATTGTATCTTATAAAGAAATTGATAAATCAATTACAATAATTAGAGAGAGTTTAAAAGAATTATCAAGATGAAACATTTTATTGATATTAATAGTTTTACAAAAAAAGAAATTGATGAAATAATTTCACTCGCTAAAAAAATAAAAAAAAACCCAAAAAAATACGCTTCATCTTGCAAGGATAAAACTCTCGGTTTAATTTTTGAAAAACAATCACTAAGAACGAGATTAAGTTTCAATGTAGGAATGCAAAAATTAGGCGGTTATGTTTTAGAGTTGCAAAGTAAAGATATTGGTTTTGATAATAAAAGAGAAAAATCTGCAGATGTTCTAAATGTTTTAAGTCAATATATTGATTGTGTAATGATAAGAAATAATAATCACAAACAAATAGTAAATTTAAGTAAAGAAAATATTCTTCCAATAATAAATGGTCTAACTGAATTTAGTCATCCGTGTCAAATACTTGGGGATTTTTTAACTCTGCTAGAAAATTTTAATAACTATAAAAATTTTAGTATTGTTTGGATAGGTGACTACAACAATGTTTTACGTTCACTGATTCAATTACAAAATATTTATAATTTTAAACTTAATGTAGTTGTACCAAATCAAATTTTTAAAAATTATAAAAATGAATTTCTAAAATCTAAGAATAAAAATTTAAAATATTTTGATGATCTTTTTCAAGGTGTAAAAAAATCAAATTGCATAATGACTGACGTATGGGTTTCAATGGGTGAGAAAAATAATAAAACAAAATATTTTAAAAATTTTACTGTGAATAAAAAAATTATGAGTAATGCTTCAAAAAATGCAATTTTTATGCATTGTTTACCTGCAAAAAGAGGGAAGGAAGTAACTTCAGATGTTCTTGATGGTAAAAATTCTGTTGTATTACAGCAAGCAAAAAATAGAATGTATATTCAACAAGCTATATTAATTTATGTACTTAAAAAATAGTTTTATTTTAATTTTATTTATTATTCTTTCTTGTCAACCAGTTGAAATATTAAAACCAATTGATATTGATACAACTAGATTTGAAAAAATATCAATAAATGCAAAAAAAATTGAAGTTAACCAGAAATACAATTCAGTATTTTCTAAATCTAATATTGAAGAGCAAATAAAAAAATCTCCAATTAATTTAATGGTTGAATGGAATAGTCAGAACATTCTTAAACTTGGAAATGAAAACAAGTTAATTGTAAACATTTTAGATGCATCTATTAAAAAAACTGAAATAATGAATGTAGATGCTAAAAAATATGAGGAAAAAACTATATTTAATTACGAAGTATTTTATTTAGTTGAATACGAGCTTTATGATAGTAGTAATTTTTTAATAGCTAATTCTACAGTAGAGGCTTCAAGATCTACAACTTCTCAAAAATATATTTCTTTAAATGAAACTGAAATAATTATTAATGATTTATTAATCTCAGCAATGAGAGATTATATAAATGAAACGAAAAACCAGTTGTCAATTTATATGGGCGATTATTTAAGTTTTTAACTTCTCCAAAAATTTATAGATAATAAAACTAACACTGTAAAAATTTCCAATCTTCCAATAATCATAGTAATTGATAATATCCATTTAGCTCCATTATCTAATAAAAAATAATTTCCGCTAGGACCAATTATTTCACCTAAACCAGGACCAACATTTGATATTGCAGAAGCTGCTGCTGAAAAGGCAGTTAAAAAATCTAAATTGAATAAGCTTAAACTTACTGCTGATAAAATAAATAAAAATATATACATAAAGAAAAAACCCATTATTGAATTATAAGTATTTTCATTAACCGTTTTACCATTAAATCTCATAACCAAGACTGCATGTGGTTGAGTTAACTTTCTAATTTGTGTAATTGCTCCTCTAAACAAAATTTGTAATCTAAATATTTTAATTCCGCCAGTGGTAGATCCTGCACACCCACCTACAAACATAATAATTATCATTATTACAATGCCAAAACTGCCCCAATTGGAAAAGTTACTACTTGTATAACCTGTCCCAGTTAAAATTGATGTAATATTGAATAAAGCAATTCTAAAAGCAGAAATTGCACCCATAGATTGATTAGTAATAAGCCAAATTGTCGTTAACAAAATAATTATAAATAAAATTATAAAGAATAATTTTATTTGATCATCTTTAAAAATCAATTTTTTTTGATTATGTAAAAATTGCAAATACAAGACAAATGGCAAACTGCCAACCAACATAAAAATTATGCTTATAATCTCAATTTGAAAAGAATTAAAATATAAAAAAGATTCATTATAATTTGAAAATCCACCAGTTGAAATCGTAGTCATTGCATGAATAATTGAATCAAAACCGTTCATTCCATTCACAAAATACAAAAAGGCACAAATGATTGATAAAGATACGTAAAGTAAAAATAATTCAATTACAAATCGATTAACTTTAGGAATTGTTTTTTCATAAGGATCATCATGTTCCATATGAAGTAGCTGCATTCCACCAATTTGTAAAGTTGGCAATATAGCCATTGCAAGAACGATAATTCCTATCCCACCAAACCATTGAAGAAGTGATCTCCAGATTAATATACCTTCTGATAAGTTTTCTAAATTGTTAATAACAGTTGCGCCAGTTGTAGTAATTCCACTAACAGACTCAAAAAAAGCATCTGTATATGAAAGTGAAGATGATGAATACACAAATGGAATTGCTCCAAAAAGAGATATTACTAACCAAGATGAAATTGTTAATAAAAAAGCTTGTCTAATTCCAAACTTAATATTTTTTTTTCTAAATGAAAAGTATAAAATTATACCTATAAAAAAAGTTATTAGGCTAGAATAAAAAAACTGTAACCATTCGTAATTACCATGATAAAGATCAAAGCACATTGGTATTAGCATTGCCAATGCTTCAATACATATTAGTAAACCGATTATGTTTAATATCGACCTAAAGTCTCTCATCTGTTTATATAAGTTAATTTATTTCGTTATTTTCAAATGGTGTATCTAATGAAAACTGAGGAATTTGAACATCAAAAGTGTTACCATTATCACTTTGCATCTCGTAAGTTCCTTCCATAAAACCGGATGAAGTAGTTAAGGGTGTTCCACTGGTATATTCAAATTTTTCACCTGGATTTAGTACAGGCTGTTCACCTACAACACCTTTTCCACGCACTTCTTGTAATGTGCCATTAGCATCAATGATTTTCCAGTGTCTGTTTACAAGTTGAACTTTTTCATTACCTTGATTATCAATTGTTACTTTATATGCCCATACATAATGCTGATCTTCTGGCTCAGATTGATCTTCAAGATAATAAGGTTTTACAGTAATGTTTATTTTTTTTGTTGTTTTAGAATACATTGAAAAAAGCTCAATATACCAAAATAATTATAAACAAAAGTTAATTTGTTTTTTTTATTTCTACTCTTCTATTTGCAGGTTGTTTTGTATCATCTGGAGTATCTACAGCTAATGATTCTTCCCCTTTGCCCAATATTTTTATACTACTTTGTTGTACTCCATTATTAATTAAAATTTCTTTTACAACCTCAGCTCTTTTAATTGATAATGATAAGTTATATTTATTTGTTCCTTTGGTGTCAGTATGTCCAACGACAAGATACTCATTAATAACGTTTCCATAATTATTTAAAAATTTTTTTATTTTATCTTTACTTACTTCAGATAAATTAAATTGATCAAAATCAAAATATATTATCTGCATTAATTCTTTGTTTTCATTTTTAGTTACAATTGTTACTTCATCTTTCGTTTCATTTTCTGAATTATTATTTTTGTTATTTACAGTTTCCTGCTCATCTTCCTCAGCAGATATTTTTTCATAAATACTATGCATGGCATTTAAGAAATCATTCTTACAACTATTAATATCCCATGTTTGCCAATTTTCTTCCTGTTGCTCTGACCAGCAATCTAATGACGAGATAGCTTTAGCTAAATTAAAAGGATCAATTTTTTTTGCATCTTTATAAATTGTCATAAGGTTGTCATAAGCAATTCTTATCTCAGTAATATTTTCTTCAGGCAGTTTCCAGTATGAAATTTCTTCTGGATATATTTCGTCAGTTTCTAAACTTTTTAGAGCTTTTTCAGAATATAATTTTGCTGAATTCCAATCATGCATATCTTCTGCTTCGAAAGTAGCTCTCTTTTTGTATTCAGACAATAAGTGTTCTTGAAAGTTTTTTGGCTTATTAATTTCAATAGTAGATAGTTCTTTATAACTAGCAGAGCAACCTACTAGAAAAATTAGAATAGAGATGAATGATATTAAATATTTAAATTTCATAAAGTCTATTATCAATTTTTGCTGTCAAAACTAAGACTAAATTTTGACCAAATTAAGGTCCACCATTTTTTTCGTATCATAGACATTTTATCATTGCAGAGTATTTAAAGATTAAATACAGAAATAGCATATTTATTTAAGGAGTTTATAATGATTAAACATTCTACGTCGGTGGATCAATCGGACAGAAAGGTTCCCTACAATTTAAGACAAAGTGGTCCTACACCAGTTCAGATGCTTATTTCAACAAGAGTGAGAAAATCACCTTATTGGCATTTGTCAATGGAGGCGGGATGTTGGAGAGCAACAGTTTATAATAGGATTTACCATCCAAGAGGTTATGTAAAACCAGAAGATGGTGGGGCAATGGTTGAGTATGAGGCAATTAAAAATCATGTTACTATGTGGAATGTTGCAGTTGAAAGACAAATTCAAGTTAAAGGACCTGATGCTGAGGCTTTTGTTGATTACGTTATAACAAGAGATGCAACAAAAATATCTCCAATGAGAGGAAGATATGTAATTCTTTGTAATCAATATGGGGGCGTTTTAAACGATCCTATTCTTCTAAGAATTTCTAACGATGAGTTTTGGTTTTCTTTATCTGACTCAGATATTGGTTTGTATTTACAAGGTGTAAATCATGACAATAGATTTAATGTCCATATTGATGAAATTGATGTAAGCCCAGTTCAAATTCAAGGTCCTAAAGCTCACGCTTTGATGAATGATTTAATAGGTGATCAAGTTAAAGTTGATGAAATGCCATTCTACGGACTTGCGGCTGCGAAAGTTGGTGGAAGAGATTGTATAATTTCGCAAACTGGTTTTTCTGGAGAAGCAGGATTTGAAATATATTTATATGACTCAACGAAATATGCTGATGATATGTGGAATGCTGTTTTAGAAGCAGGAAAAAAACATAATCTTATGGTTATAGCTCCAGCCCATCACCGTAGAATACAAGCGGGCATTCTATCTTGGGGACAAGATATGGATAATCAGCATAATCCTTTTCAATGTAATCTAGGTTATCAAGTATCTTTATCTGGTAAAGGTGAGTGGAATAAAACTTCTGATTATGTTGGCAAGACTGTTCTTGAAAAGATGAAGACAGATTTAAAAGATGGAAAAAAACCTTATAAGCTTCAATTAGTTGGATTAAGCTTAGGTGGAAAACCTATCGAAGAATATGCTCCTGATTTTTGGCTTGTTTCAGAAGATGGCAATGAACCCTGTGGTTTCATAACATCTCCTTGGTATCATCCTGAGCAAGGAAGGAATATTGCTATGGGCTATGTACCATTTGATGGAACTCTAAATAAAAATGGTCTTCCTATTGGAAACTATGGTCGTAAATTCAAGGTTCATCTACCTGATATATATGCAGACTCACCTGGTGTACCAGTAGATGCAGAGGTTGTTCCAATTCCATTTACTGAATCACACAACGCTAATACAAGAGAAGTAGTAGACAAATAAAACTTTTTAGGAAGCTCTATTTAATTAATAGAGCTTCTTTATTTTAATAAAGCTTTTATTCTATCAATGGAGATATAACCAACAACAAGTTCTTCATTAACAAAAAAAGTAGGAGTGCCACGAGCACCTGATCCATTAGCTAAAAAAGAACTGAGTTTTACAATATTGTTAACACTTTCTTTTGTCATATCGATATTTAATTTAGCATCATTTAACTCAAGATTTTCAATTATTTGTTTTAGTTTTGCATTATTTAAATTTCCTTCAACTTCAAACAATGCATTATGAAAATCAATACCTTTATTCTGCATATTTGCAGCTATAACCATATTTGCTAGTAATTTAGAAGACTCACTTAAAATTGGATGTTGTAAGAATACTATCCGCGTATCTTTTCTTTCACTTGCTATCTGAAGTAATTCAGGATGAACTTTTTTACAATATCCGCAAAAATAATCCATAAATTCAATAATAGTATTTTTTGCATTTTCATCACCAATTTGAACAATTCCTTCCTCAGGAATTACATTCAATATTTTTAAATGAAAAGGCTTAGACTCATCAAAAAACAATTCTTTAAGAGTCATTTCAGCTTTAACGGGAAGACAAATAAACGCACTTATTATAACCACCAAAAATATTTTTTTGAAGTATCTCATGATTGACCCACCTTATTTAATATGATTAATGAAGTACAGTATTAAATAGGAATAATGAAATCAAAGTCAAAAGTAGTTGTCATCGGAGGAGGTGCTGTTGGTGTTAGTACTCTCTATCATTTAGCAAAAAAGGGTTGGTCAGATGTAGTTCTGGTTGAAAGAAAAGAATTAACTTCAGGATCAACATGGCATGCTGCAGGGTTACTTCCATTATTCAATATGAGTTATTCAGTAGGTCAATTGCATAAATACGCAGTCAAACTTTACAAAACTCTTGAAGAAGAAACAGGACAAAAAGTTGGGTTCAGTGTTGTTTCTAATATTCGTTTAGCAACTACTCAAGATAGAATGGATGAGTATTATCAATATTCAGGAGTTGCAAAAACAATAGGTGTTAATGTTAAATTTTTAACTCCTGAACAAGTAAAAGAAATATGGCCCCTTTGTAATACAGATGGATTAATAGGTGCAATTCAACATCCTGAAGATGGATACATTCAACCAGCCGACTTAACTCAAGCTCTAGCAAAAGGAGCAAGAGATAAAGGTGCAGAAATTTATAGAAATACTTCAGTAACTGGTATTAAAAAAAATAAAGATGATTTATGGATTGTAGAAACTGATAAAGGTTCTATTGAATGTGAGCATGTAGTGTCATGTAGTGGTAATTTTGCAAGACAGACTGGAAAGATGGTCGGACTTGACATTCCAGTTATACCTGTTGAACATCAATATATTGTAACCGACGATCATCCTGAAATATTAAAAAGAAAAGAAAAAGGACTTCCTGAAATGGGGGTCTTAAGAGATTCTGATAGTTCTTGGTACATGCGTGAAGAAAGAGGAGGATTGATTTTAGGGCCTTATGAAAAAGGAGCTCCCGTTTGTTATGTTGATGGACCTGATAAAGAATCTGAATTCGAATTATTTCAAGAAGACCTGGAGCGTTTAGAGCCTCACATTGAATCAGCAATGCACCGTGTTCCTATTTTTGGAGAAGTTGGAGTTAAGAAAGTTTACAATGGTGCTATTTGTTATACACCAGATGGAAGTCCAATTGTTGGACCGGCATGGGGACTTAAAAATTTCTGGTTAAATGAAGGTCATAGTTTTGGAATTACTGCAGCTGGTGGAGCTGGATGGCAAATTGCCGAGTGGATAGTAGACGGTGAACCTACAATTGATATGTTAGGTGTAGATCCTAGAAGATTTGGTGATTATGCAACAGAGGCATATTTGATTAAAAAGAATGAAGAAGCTTACGCGAATGTCTTTACAGTACACTATCCTGATGAAGAAAGAGAAGAGGGACGTCCATTAAGACAAGCTCCTTGTTATGATAGATTAAAAAATCTTGGTGCAGTTTTTGGTCAAAAGTTTGGTTGGGAGCGCGCTAACTGGTTTGCACCTTCGAAAGAATTACAAAAAGATGATTGGTCATTTAGAAGATCAAAATGGTTTGAACATGTTGGCAACGAGTGCTTGAATGTTCAGAATAATGCTGGCCTTCTAGATATGACTGCCTTTGCTAAATGTCGGATTTCAGGACCTGGTGCAGAAGAGTTTCTAGACTATCTAGTAGCAAACAAAATTCCTAAAAAAATTGGAAGAGTTAATCTTTGTCATGCATTAAACACTGCTGGAGGAGTTCACTCAGAATTCACAATTGCAAAAGAAAAAGAAAATTCCTTTTATTTAGTTTCAGCAGGAGTGTTTCAACGATTAGATCATGATTGGATTCATAAATGGATCCCCAAAGATGGATCAGTAATTTATGAAAATTTAACTAATAGTATAGGCGTTCTTGTTTTAGCAGGCCCGAAATCTAGAGATATTCTCTCTAAGATTACCAAGACTGATTTATCTAATGAAAATTTTCCTTGGCTATCGTCAAAAAAAATCAATGTAGGTTTAGCCCCTAGTATTGCTATGCGTATGAATTTTGTTGGTGAGCTCGGATGGGAATTACATCATCCAATTGAATATCAAAACCATATTTTTGATAAATTGATAGAAGCAGGAAAAGATCATGGACTTAAACCATTTGGTATTAGAGCGATGGAAAGCTTACGAATTGAAAAAACATATAAATTGGTTGGTACAGAAATGTCTATAGAATACGCAGCTTTTGAGTCTGGGTTAGATAGATTTGTACATTTAAACAAAGGGAACTTTATCGGAAGAGATTCTCTTGTTAAATGGCAACAAAATGGTTTTAAAAATAAAATGGTAACTTTAGAGGTTCATAATGTTGAAGATGCGGATGCTTTGGGTAATAATCCAATCTATAGTAATGGTAAAGTTATAGGTCGTGCGACAGGAGGTAACTATGGTTTTAGAGTGAAAAAATCATTAGCTATTGGTATGGTAGAGCCTCAATTAGCAAACGTCGGTCAAAAATTAGAAATGGATATATTAGATAAAAAATACAATGTAACTGTTATAGAGGATAGTCCTTATGATCCTAAAAATGAAAAACTAAAACAATAGTATGAAGTTACTTGTTACCGTAAAAAGAGTCATAGATTATAATGTTCAAATCAGAGTTAAAGCTGATGGTTCTGGAGTTGAAAAAGATAATGTAAAAATGTCCATGAATCCTCCAGATGAAAATGCGGTAGAGGAAGCTCTACGAATAAAAGAAGCTGGTAAAGCAGACGAGATTATAATACTTTCCATAGGTAATGATAAGGCTCAAGAAACTATACGGACTGCATTAGCAATGGGAGCTGATAGGGGTATACATATTAAAACGGATAATGATTTAGAGCCTCTAGCTATTTCTAAAATAATTTCTAAAGTTGCTAAAGAAGAAAAACCATCAATTATTTTAATGGGAAAACAAGCAATTGATGATGACTCTAATCAAACTGGTCAAATGACATCTGCTTTACTAAATTGGCCTCAGGCTACATTTGCATCTAAAATTGAAATTGATGGGCAAAACGCAATCGTTACTAGAGAAATAGATGAAGGTTTAGAAAGAATAAAAGTGTCTATACCATTTGTAGCATCATGTGATCTTAGACTGAATGAACCTAGATATGCTTCTTTACCAAATATAATGAAAGCAAAGAAAAAACCAATTGATACAAAAGAAGCATCTTCACTTGGTATAAATATAGAACCTAGAATTGAACAAATAAAAGTAGAAGAACCACCAGTTAGACAAAAAGGAATTATGGTAAGTGATGTTGCTGAATTAGTTCAAAAACTTAAACATGAGGCAAAAGTTATATGACAATATTAGTTTTAGCAGAGCATAATAATATAGATATCAAATCATCAACCTTAAATACTATATCTGCAGCTTCACAAATAGACCAAGATATCCATGTTTTGGTAACAGGCTATGAATGTGAAGAACTAGCTAAAAATATCTCTAAATGTGAAAAAGTTTCAAAAGTATATTTAGCCAATAATGAAAAACTTAAAAATCCAATTGCTGAAAATATTGAGCCCATCGTTGTATCTTTAGCTAATAATTATTCGCACATCATGGCACCTGCGACAACATTTGGAAAAAATATTTTTCCTAGAATTGCTGTTAAATTAGATATTGCACAAGTTAGTGATGTTATAAAAATATTAAGTTCCGATACTTTTATGAGGCCAATTTATGCTGGGAACGCTATTGCTACAGTTAAATCAAATGATAAAATTAAAGTAGTAACAGTAAGACCAACATCTTTTGATCCTGTAGAAACTAGCGGTGGGACAGAAGAGGTTGAAAATATTTCTTTTGATAATGATAGTGGCAGTGTTGAATTTATAGATAGAGAAGAGTCTCAATCTGAAAGACCAGAGTTAAGTTCTGCTCGGGTTGTGATATCTGGTGGCAGGGGATTACAAAGTGCCGAAAATTTTAAACTTTTAAATGAAATAGCAGATAAGCTTAATGCGGCAGTTGGTGCTTCTCGTGCTGCTGTAGATGCTGGTTATGTTTCTAATGATTATCAAGTTGGGCAAACTGGCAAAGTAGTTGTTCCAGATTTGTATATTGCTGTTGGTATTTCTGGTGCAATACAGCACCTAGCGGGTATGAAAGAAAGTAAGGTAATTGTTGCAATCAATAAGGATGAAGAAGCACCAATATTTAATGTTGCTGATTATGGATTAAATGCTGATTTATTTGAAGCATTGCCTCAATTATCTTCTGAACTAGATAAATTAAATACTATTCAACAATAAATTAATTTATTACAATAAATAAAATGGAAGTAGAACGCGAGTCAATGGACTATGATGTTGTTGTAGTAGGTGCTGGCCCATCAGGCCTATCAACTGCAATCAAACTAAAACAGCTAAACCCTGAAATTAATGTTTGTATATTAGAAAAGGGATCAGAAGTAGGGGCCCATATTTTAAGTGGTAATGTCTTTGAAACAAGAGCACTCGATGAATTAATACCTGAGTGGAGAAGTAAAGACTCGCCAATTAAAACTAAAGTAACAAAAGAAAAGTTTTTATTCTTATCTTCGAAAGGTTCGTTAAATTGGCCTACATGGCTTCTTCCTAGTGTTCAAAAAAATCATAAGAATTACATCATTAGTCTTGCAAATTTATGTAGATGGCTCGCAAATGAGGCCGAAAGTTTAGGAGTAGAAATTTTTCCAGGATTTGCAGCGTCTAAAATATTATATTCAGATGATAATCATGTAATTGGTGTTCAAACTGGTGATATGGGTATTGATAAAGATGGTAACAAAAAAGATAGTTTTGAACCAGGTATTAATATTAAAGCTAAAGTAACAGTATTTGCTGAGGGTTGTAGAGGTCATTTGGGTAAAGAATTAATTAAAAAATACAATTTATCAAAAGATAAGTCACCACAACAATACGGAATTGGATTTAAAGAAATATGGGAAGTAGACGAAAGTCAGCATCAAGAAGGTCTTGTCATGCATACTGCTGGATGGCCATTAGATAATGCAACTTATGGCGGGAGTTTTTGTTATCATGCTGAAAATAAACAAATATTTTTAGGATATGTAATCGGTCTTGATTATAAAAATCCTTATTTATCTCCTTATGATGAATTTCAAAAATTTAAAACTCACCCAGCAATAAAGAAAATTCTCACTAATGGAAAACGTATCGCTTATGGAGCAAGGGCACTTATTGAAGGCGGTATTCAAAGTTTACCTAAAATGTATATGCCAGGTGCATTACTAGTTGGATGTGATGCAGGTACTTTAAATATGCCAAAGATCAAAGGATCACATACTGCTATGAAAAGTGGAATTATAGCTGCTGAAACAATTAATGATCATTTAAGTAAATCTGCACCTCTTTCAGCATATGAAAATAAATTTAAACGTTCATGGCTTTATAAAGAATTATTTGCAGCAAGGAATGTGAAACCTAGTTTTAATTGGGGGCTAATACCTGCAATAATATTTACTGGAATCGATCAAATAATATTTAGAGGCAGGCTTCCTTTTACACTACAACACAAACATGCTGATCATGAAGCTTTACAATTAGCAAAAGATTCAAAAAAAATAGACTATCCAAAATACGATGGAATATTTACGTTTGATAAAACCAGTTCTGTTTATTTGACTGGAACTAACCATGAAGCTGATCAGCCAGCGCATTTACAATTAAAGGATAAGGAATTACCAATAAAATTTACTTTAAATGCCTATGATGAACCATCTCAAAGATATTGTCCTGCTAGTGTATATGAGATTGATAAGACAGATATTCAAAATCCTAAATTTGTAATTAATGCGCAAAACTGTATTCATTGTAAAACATGTGATATTAAAGAGCCATCACAAAACATAAATTGGGTTGTACCTGAAGGTAGTGGTGGGCCAAATTATGCAAATATGTAATACATTTGTAAAATACTTATGTTAATTAAATTGACTAATTTTCATTATGAATAAAAATAAAATTGTATTTACTTTTGCTACAGCGGAAGTAAATTTTATTGGTCAAATATTTATCAAGATTACTGAATTATTAACAGGAAAATTAAAATTAAAAAAATTATATGATGAATATTTATCTGAAGATAGACCGCCTGAGCTTTTTTGGGATGATGCAGTAGATAAATTAAATCTCAATTTAATAACTAATTTTAAGGATGGTAGTTATATACCAAAAAAAGGAAAATTAATTGTTATAGCAAATCATGCTTTTGGAGTTGCAGATGGCGTATCTATATGTTCAGCAATTTCAAAAGTAAGACAAGATTATAAAATGGTTACACATAAAGTCTTAAGACAAGCAGAGGCAGTAAAAGATAAAATACTGCCAATTGATTTTAATGAAAATAGAGAAGCTCTATTAATTAACATTAATACGCGTAAAGAAGCTAAACAAGTTTTGGATAATGAAGGTGTTATAGTTCTTTTCCCTTCTGGAACGATAGCAACTAAAAAAAACTTAAAAAAAAATACAAAAGCTGATGATGGTGAGTGGAAACAATGGGTATCAAAATTAGTTCTTAAAACTAAAAGCCCTGTGTTACCAATTTTTTTTGATGGTCAAAATAGTCAACTTTACCATATTGCTAATAAAATAGGACAAACCTTTAGATATTCTTTGTGTATGTATGAACTAAAAAGAAAAATTGGCGATAATATTTATATGTATTTTGGATCTTTAATTCCCTATGAAACTTTAAAAAATATAGGAGATATTAAACAAATTACAGAATATCTTAGATTAACTACGTACTCGTTGGATCCACAATTTAACAAAAATTAAATATTTATTTTTTATAACTAGCGCCTTATAGAGCTCTTATGGTAGGTTATATTGGGGCACGTGCAAGAAAAAGAACAAGAAACAGATATTTATTTATAATATTTATTTTAGCAATATTTGGTATTTTTTTCTATTTGCCCTCTATAGATTTTAATACGGATGAAAAACAACCTTTAGATCAAATCATTCCTAGTAATGTTGTTGATGAATCAAGCTTAAGAACTGAAATTGAAGAACTTAAGCTCGAAGTATTCCAAAAAAATCAAAGATTAAAATTTAGAGATGATCAAATCAAGAATTTAAGAGAAGAAATAAAAGATTTAAAAACGTCTTTTGATTCAGTTAAGGCAGAATATGAAAAGTCACTTAACAATATATTAGATTTAGAAAATAATTCTTTAGAAAATCAATCAATAAATATTGAACAATTAAGTAATTTAGATAGTCAAATTGATGATCTAAATAATCAAATATCAGAATATAAAAATCAAATACTTAAATTAGAAAATAAATTAAATAATTCTATATCTTCAGAAGAATTAGAGGAGATTAGTATTGAAAATTCCATTCTTAAATCTCAAATTAAGCAAATTAAAGAAAATACTTCTGATTCTAAAAATGAATTAGATGAATTAAAAAAAATAATTGAAAATAAAGATAAGGAAATTGAAAGTAAAAATGAAGAAATAAAAAATTTATTATATTTAAAAGATTTACACCATCATAGTTGATTATCTATTTTTTTTTCTAAATAAATATGGCTCTTCAAAATCCCCAATCCATATACCTTTTTTTTCTAGTTTTGCTTTTTCTTCTTCTTCAACATAATCTTTTGAATAATAGCGATAAGCTATCGCCCATCCATTCAGAACCATTTCACTATTTAAATCTATATTATCTTTGTAGCAGATTCCAATAAATCTATTATATCGATCCTTACCTTGTGTTATGCATTCAATTTTATTATTACCAATTAATTCTATTAAGAATTTTGTTGATTCCACACCACAATTCCACACTTTACTATTTTTATTACATGTTTGATTTATTTCAGGAGCGTCGATAGCATGCAGTCTTATTTTATTATTGTTAATATGTATAGTATCACCATCAATTACTTTTGCTTTTCCAAATATAGTTTTGCCAGATGATACTGTGCTTAAAGAAATTAAAATAAAAAATAAATTAAATATTAAGATTTTTACTACCATCAACTAATAAATCATAAACATATTTTGCATGTGATCTGTTTAAATGTAAATCTAGTGAAGTCTCTTCTTTATCAGCATTATTTCTAATAAAAAGTATTGGAATTTTTATAAATATAGTTTGAGCTACAGAAAAATTAGTTTCCAAAATTTTTTCTAAGTTGGCTACAAGAAATTTAGATAGTAAAATAAATACTTTTTCCCCTTCAAGCCGAAAAACAGTTTTATTAAATGAAACATCAGTTATTGCTGTTTTTTCTGGATTGAGTTTAGATTCTAATAGAGAAATAATTTCATCTTTCTCATTTTCTGGTGTTTCGACTAACCATTCATTAGGACCAAGCCACATAATACTAATATTATTATTAAAAATTCTTACATTTGGCTCAATTGGTAAAACTAAATTTAATACTGAGCCTATATTTTTCATAAATTCTTTATCTGAACTTTTACCTCGTATATTTATTTTACCTGATAGAGCTCTTTCTTCTATTGTTACTCCATTGTAATTTTTTTTATTTATATTCAAAACATTACTGTAAGTTAAACTCATTGATTAACCCTTTGATTCTCAGGATCAATAAATATTGGACTAGTTATTTCTACCTCAATATTTTCATTTTCCATCGGAGCAATTAAAACACTTCCTTTTTTTTCAAGACCACCTTTAATTAAAGCTAAAGCAAAAGAACTTTTTAAATTAGGTGAATAGTAACTAGAGGTCACGTGACCAACCATTTTCATCGGTAAGGCAGTTATTTCTTCAACCAATTGAGATCCTTCTTCAAGAACTTTATTTGGATCTTTAGTTTTTAATCCAACTAATTGTTTCCTATCTTTTTTAATAGTATCACTTCTATATAATGCCCTTTTACCAATAAAATCATATTTCTTCTTACTAACTATCCATTCCATATCCAGATCTATTGGTGTCACTGATCCATCTGTTTCTTGGCCAACAATGATAAAGCCTTTTTCAGCACGAAGTACATGCATCGCTTCAGTACCATATGGCGTAATATTAAATTCTTTACCTTTATCTATACAAAGTTCCCAAAGATTTTTAGCATAGCCAGATGGCACATTTATTTCATAGCACATTTCCCCAGTAAAACTTATACGCATGACTCTACATTTTATTCCGTCAATATTAATATTCTTAAAACTCATATGAGGAAAATTTTCTTTTGAAAAATCAAAATCTGGAACTAGTTTTTGCATTAATTTTTTTGAATTTGGGCCATTTAAGCTTATCGTTCCATAGTTTTCTGTTACTGATGTTAAATATACTTCTAACTCTGGCCATTCTGTTTGCAACCAATCTTCTAATTTTGACATTACTGATGCTGCATTTCCTGTAGTTGTTGACATGAGATAATGATACTCATCTAATCTAGTTGTTACACCATCATCAATAACCATTCCATCGTCACCTAACATTACACCATATCGACATTTTCCAATTTCTAATTTTGACCATGAATTTGTGTAAACTCTATTTAAAAATTCACTTACATCTCTGCCCTTAATATCTATTTTACCAAGAGTTGATGCATCCAATATTCCTAGACTATCTCTAGTTGCTTTTACTTCTCTATTTAAAGCAGATTGAAAACTTTCATTTTTTTGAGGATAATACCAGGCTCTTTTCCATTGGCCTACGTCCTCAAATAAAGCTTTATTATCAATATGCCATTGATGCATTGGGCTTGTTCTCTCTAAATCAAAAAATTCTTTAACATGACGCCCAGCAATTGCTCCAAATGTTACTGGTTTATAGGGTAAACGAAATGTTGTTGTACCTAATTCAGAGATTTCAGTATTTGTTAATTCTGATATTATTCCAAGTGCATTAACATTACTGGTCTTGCCTTGATCAGTTGCCATTCCTGTAGTTGTATATCGTTTGACATGTTCAATGGATTGAAAACCCTCTTTTAAAGCTAGTTTAATATCTTTTGCTGTTACATCGTTTTGAAAATCTACAAACATTTTTGTTCGTGAGATATTGTTCTTTGATGTAATCCAAACATTTTCGTGTTTGCCATGCTTAACATTATCTGATTTGTAATTTACTCCACCAAGTTCATTTTGCTTATTATCATTTAAATATTTATTTGTATCTTCTTTAGTTTTTATTAATATTTCATTTAAATTATAGTCACCATTGCAACTGCCAACACACAATGTATCTTGATAGACTTCACTAGGAATAAAACTTCCATCTACATCCCTAAATTTTAGTTTTCCTTTTGATTGAGTGAATAAATGAACAGTAGGGGTCCAACCGCCAGCAATTGCTAAAAGATCGCATTTAATATTAATAGAAGATTTTTCATTATTGTTTTCAGTTTTTATTTTTCTTAATTTAACTTCTCTAATTTTTAATCTTCCAACAGTATCACTAATTTCATAACCTTTTAGTATAGTAATACCTAATTTATTTGCTTTTTTAGGGTAATATCCATCACTACCATCTCTTGTATCGACAATAGCCTCTACTTTTATACCTTGTTCAAAAAAATCTATTGCAGTTTCATAGGCACTATCATTGTTCGTAAAAAAAACTAAATTTTTTCCAGGTGCAACTCCATACTTATTTAAGTATTTTTTCGCACTGTTAGAAAGCATAATACCAGGCCTATCATTATTGTTAAAAATTATTGGTCTTTCTATTGTGCCTGTCGCTAAAATAACTTTCTTTGATCTAATTTTCCAAATTCTTTCTTTAATATCGTTTTTTTTATATAATCCTTTTTCTGGATCAATTTCTTGAACAGCTAATAATAAATTATAATTTAAATAAGCAAAACAAGTTGTATTTTTTACTATTTTTATATTTGAATTTTTAGAAAGTTTATCAACGATTTTATTTTTCCATTCATTAATTGGTAAGTTATCTATTTTAATATCTTGATTTCTTGTAGATAAAATTTCACCTCCTAGATCATCTTCTTGCTCAATAAGTAATACTTTATAATTTTTATTTGTTGCAATTTCTGCTGAAATTAATCCACTCACTCCTGCTCCAACAACTAAAACATCACAATGATAATGAAAATGTTCGTATTTGTGGGGATCATCTTTTTTTGGAGATTTACCAAGTCCTGCAGCGTGTCTTATAAAAAACTCATATGCCTTCCAAAACTTTGGCGGCCACATAAAGGTCTTGTAATAGAACCCTGCAGGAAAAAATGGGGATAGTAAATCATTTATAGCGCCTGCATCAAATTTCACTGACGGCCAATTATTTTGACTAAAAGCTTTTAACCCCTCATATATCTGGACTTCAGTTGCTCTTCTATTTGGTTCGGTATATTCTTTAGTCTCAAGCTGAACTATTCCATTAGGTTCTTCACTGCCAGCGGTATAAATACCTCGCGGTCGATGATATTTAAAGCTTCTTCCTACTAAGTGAATATCATTTGCAAGAAGTGCTGAAGCTAGGGTGTCACCTTCAAAACCAAAATATTCTTTATTATCAAAATAGAACTTAACAGACTTATTATTTCCAAGATTTTTATTATTTTTGTATCGCATCTTTATTTTTAAAATCTATCTTTTTTCGATGTTGATAAATTCCCTGATCCAATACTTGGCTCACCTGAAGGAGTAGCTGGAATATTTGCTTTTAATTTGGGAGGAGCTTCTCCCATTTTATATACTGCAAGA
The DNA here is from genome assembly GCA_902597795.1 of uncultured Alphaproteobacteria bacterium. Classification (GTDB taxonomy): domain Bacteria; phylum Pseudomonadota; class Alphaproteobacteria; order HIMB59; genus CACPNW01. The sequence continues at coordinate 24,203 of CACJZA010000003.1, forward strand.
ATTTCATCAGTTGAAGTATTTCTTGCTAAATTAAACCATTGTCTGCATCCATATTCATGGTTCCATCTTTCATAATGAATACCTTTTTTGTTCTTTCGCAAGAATAAGTATTCTGCCCATTGATCATCAGAGAGTTCAGGAGGATTTTTTGGTCTTGCAATATGTGCCTCACCTCCACAAGAAAATTCAGCTTGATCTCTTTCTCCGCAGTATGGGCAATTTATTAAAAACATGATTTAATGTGCTACGGCAGCTGCACCATGTTCATCAACTAATTCACCGCTAGAAAATCTATTTATTGTAAAAGGAGCATTTAATTCATGTGCTTGATCATTAGCTATAGTGTGAGCAAATACCCAACCAGAACCTGGTGTTGCTTTGAAACCACCTGTGCCCCAACCACAATTAAAATATAGTCCATTAACATGAGTTTTACTTATAATAGGACTAGCATCTGGACTTATATCAACGATTCCACCCCAGTGACGAAGCATTTTCATTCTTGAAAATATTGGAAACATTTCAATTATTGCCATTAAGGTGTCTTCAACAATATTAAAGCCACCTCTCTGGGTGTATGATGTGTATGAATCAGTCCCTGCCCCAATAACCAATTCCCCTTTGTCAGATTGAGATACATATGCATGAATTGTATTCGACATTACTACTGTATCAATTATTGGTTTCACTGGTTCTGATACCAAAGCCTGTAATGGTTTGCTTTCAAGAGGTAACTTTATACCTGCCATATTAGCAATAACACTTGTATGACCTGCAGCGGCAACACCTATTTTATTTGAATTAATGGTTCCTTTGTTTGTTTCAATCCCGGTAACATTTCCATTTTTTATATTAATACCAGTTACTTCACAATTTTGTATGATATCTACACCCATTTCATCAGCACCCCTAGCGTAACCCCAAGCAACTGCGTCGTGTCTAGCTGTTCCAGCTCTTCTTTGCAGTGTTGCCCCCAAAACAGGATATCTAATATTTGGAGATGTATTAATTATAGGACAAAATTCTTTTACTTTTTTTGTATCTAGCCACTCACAATCAATGTCGTTAAGTCTATTAGCGTGCCATCTTCTTTTTAACTCTCTTACATCATGCAAATTATGCGCAACGTTGATTACACCTCTCTGAGAAAACATTACATTATAATTAAGTTCTTGTGACATTCCTTCCCAAAGTTTTAATGCATGCTCGTATAAAGCTGCACTTTGATCCCATAAATAATTTGATCTAATAATAGTGGTATTTCGCCCTGTATTCCCACCGCCTATCCAACCTTTTTCAATTACTGCAATATTATTAATTCCATGGTTTTTTGCTAAATAGTAAGCAGTAGTTAAACCGTGTCCACCACCACCGACAATTATTGCATCATAACTTTTTTTTGGCTCAGGACTATTCCACGTCTTTTGCCAATTCTCGTGATGATTTAAAGCATTTCTAGCAATAGATAGAAATGAGTATTTATTTTTATTAAACATTATAACTCTTTATAGCAGTTTTAAAAAAGACCTTCAATTTCTCCATGGTCATTTAGCTTTATCGAATTTGCCGCAGGAACACTTGGTAGACCTGGCATGGTCATAATATCACCGCAAACAACTACTATAAATTCTGCTCCAGATGATAATCTTACCTCTCTAATAGGTAAAACGTGGCCAGTAGGGGCACCTTTTAAATTAGGGTCAGTTGAAAAACTATATTGAGTCTTTGCAATGCAAACAGGTAATTTGCCAAATCCTTTAGTTTCAAAATCCTTCAATTGTTGACGTACTTTCGTGTCTGCCACAACTTCACTTGCGTGATAAATCTCTTGTGCAATTTTTTCTATTTTTTTGAATAGAGTTAAATCATCTTCATATAAAAATTTAAATGTATTCTTATTATCTTCACAAATATCTATTACATTTTGAGCTAATTCAGTTGCACCATCACCTCCATCAGACCAGTGAGTACACATAGAAGCCTTGACTCCTTGAGTTGTACAAAAACTTAGAACGGCATCAACTTCAGCTTTAGAATCAGTGACAAAATGATTAATAGCAACAGTTACTGGTAATCCAAATTTTCTAACATTATTAATATGTCTTTCCAGATTTACTAAACCTTTTTTAAGAGCATTTACATTTTCATTTTTTAAATCTTCTTTTGAAACATCGCCATGCATTTTTAGTGCTCTAATTGTAGCTACCAAAACCACACAATCAGGTTTTAAATTTGATTTTCTACATTTTATATCAAGGAATTTTTCTGCTCCTAGATCAGCTCCAAAGCCTGCTTCAGTTACAACGTAATCACTTAATTTTAAACTAGCTTTAGTTGCAATTACAGAATTGCAACCATGAGCAATATTTGCAAATGGCCCACCATGAATTATAGCAGGATTATTTTCTAACGTTTGTGTTATGTTGGGCCTAATGGCATCTTTTAATAATACTGTCATTGGACCCTCTGCCTTTAAATCTTTTGCATAAATAGCTTTTTTATCTCGTGTATAAGCAATAGTTATATTTCCAATTCTCTCTTCAAGATCTTTTAAATCTTTTGCTAAGCAGAAAATTGCCATTATCTCCGATGCAACAGTAATATCAAAACCATCTTGTCTAGGATATCCATTTGCAACTCCTCCTAAATCAACAACAATAGATCTAAGTGATCTATCATTCATATCCATTACTCGCTTCCAAACAACCCTTCTAACATCAATATTTAATTTATTTCCCCAGTAGATATGATTATCAATCAATGCAGAAAGTAAATTATGAGCGGATGTAATTGCATGAAAATCTCCAGTAAAATGTAAATTAATTTGCTCCATTGGTACTACTTGAGCATAGCCTCCACCAGCTGCACCACCTTTCATACCGAATGATGGTCCAAGACTCGGCTCTCTTAAACAAACTATTGATTTCTTTCCTAGTTTATTAAGACCGTCACTTAATCCAACAGAAGTTGTTGTTTTACCTTCTCCTGCTGGTGTTGGAGTTATTGCTGAGACTAGAACAAGTTTACCATCTTTATTTTTATTTAGTGACTCTATGTACTCTAAGTTTATTTTTGCTATATGACGACCCATAGGACTGAAGGCTTCAGGTGTGTCTGGTACATCAAGCCCTTTTAGAATTTCACTAATAGGCTTCATTTTAGCTTTTCTTGCTATTTCAATATCTGACATGAGGCTCCTTAATTATTAGATGCTTAATCTATAAATTAACTTAAATATCAAACAACTTTTGTTTCATTAAAAGATAAAAAAATTGTGAAGAAGCTAATTTAACTCGAATTTCTGTTTATTATTATAAGAAAAATCTGAGTTATTAAATTGATTTAACCACTCTGATGTTTTTTTCATACCACCAAACGCATAGAAATGTATTTTTTCAAGTTTAGAGTCTTTGTTTATTTCGCTATGTTCAGCAAGATCATAAATTAATTTGTCAGGAGTGCTCAATGTTGCAAGTTTAGTTAAGTTAAAAGCCTGTTTTGTAATAAATCTTAAAGAATTTCCAATACCACAAGACCTTGCATAATTTACTAATGTTTTAATAGAGGCTGGACCTGGTATCCCAGCGTGGATTGGTAATTTATTTCCAATTTTTACTAAGTGTTTTTCCCATTCGATTAAAGATTTAGCTTCAAAAAAAAATTGTGTTGCCAAATACATTTTAAAATCAACATTTTTTGCAAAATCATTCTTCTGTTTAATTGCTAAATCTAAATTTTCATTTGAAATATCCGGGCTCCCTTCGGGATGTCCAGCCACACCAACAAATTGATAATTATATTTTGAAAGAAAATCTGTTTTTAAAACATCAATTGAGGAAGATATTTCGCCAGCTTGATTTCCACCACCACCAATAATTAAAATCTTTGAACACCCAGATTCATTTGCAAGTTCACCAATATATTTTTCTAAGACATTTTTATTTACAATAGTTCTCGCAGGCAAATGAGGTATAACATCATAACCTTCTAATTTTAATTTTTTTGCAGTTCTAATAACATTTTTTGAATTTTCATCTGGTAAATAAGTTATATAAACATCATGATTTTTATTAAGAAATTCAGAAAAGCCTCCATATTTTTCGTAAACATTTGGAGTTGTTTCTATAGAATAACTATTGAGAAAATTTTTAACAATATTAATGGTTTCTTTAGACATAAATTTTTAAAGTTTTTTATATTAATTAGATAAATGAACAACAAGTACTTTACTATAATTACTTTTTATCAATTCAAAATAATTAAAGATAAAAATGATATCATTACTAAACTTAAAGATTTTTGTAAATTTAATAAAATAAAAGGTACAATATTGATTGCTGATGAAGGCATTAATGGAACAATAGCTGGCTTAGAAAAAAACATAAATTCTTTCATTATATATCTTGAAAATTTTAGTTTTGAGAAACTTAATCTTAAACGATCAAAATACAAATATATGCCTTTTCAAAAACTAAAAATTAGAAATAAAAATGAAATAGTCACACTCAGAACCAAATTTGCTGATCCTACAAAAATATCTGGAAAAAAAGTTAATTACAATGAATGGAATCAATTAATTAAAGACAAAGACACTATTGTGATTGATGTAAGAAATGAATTTGAGGTTAAAATAGGATCTTTTGAAGGAGCAATTAATCCAAAAACTAAAAGTTTCACTGACTTTAAATCTTTTATTCAAAAAAAACTAAATAAGTCAAAAGACAAAAAAATTGCAATGTTTTGCACTGGAGGTATCAGGTGTGAAAAGGCTTCATCATATATGATGATGAAGGGTTTTAAAAATGTTGCTCAGTTAGACGGAGGTATACTAAAGTATTTAGAAAAAACTCCAAAAAAAGATTCAATGTGGAATGGTGAATGTTTCGTATTTGATGGAAGAGTATCTTTAAAAAATGAATTAAAAGATGGAACTTACAAACTTTGTCATGCTTGTCGGTTACCCATTAGTATTAAAGATACTTATAATAAATATTATGAACCAGGTGTATCTTGTCATAATTGTTTTGATAAAACATCTGAAGAAAAGAAAAAAAACTTACTTGAAAGAAATAAACAAATTAAACTTGATAAGAAAAGAGGAAATTTTAACCGTTTTATTAAGCAGTCAATTTCTGATTATGAATAAATAATACTTTATTTCATATAATTATTCTGTATAGACACCTCATGGCAAAAAAAACTTCATTCGCTCTTAAACAACTAGTACCTGAAGAAAATCCAAAAACAGGAACTAAGTATATTGTAAGAAAACCGACAAAAGGATTGAAAGTTGCTGAAAAGCTTCGAATGAAAAAATATGATCCTGTGTTAAAAAAACACGTTTGGTTCGTAGAGAAAAAAATGCCTCCTCATAGTAAATAATAGATTTACCTCTTTAATTTATTCTAAATTAACATAATTTAAACTCATGGAAGGCACCTATGGAATTCATTGGTTTAGACAAGATTTGAGATTACATGAAAATCCATCTTTATTGTCACTTTCAAAAAAAGTTGATCAGATAATTCCAATTTATATTTTAGATTTTAATCAAAGAATTGGATCCACATCCAAATGGTGGTTAGAAAAATCCTTAATTAGTTTATATGACTCAATAAAAAAACATAATGGCAAACTAAATATATTTGCTGGTGATCCAGAGAAAATTATATCTTCAATACTAAATAATTCAAATGTTAAATATGTATCCTGGAATAGACTATATGATCCATATTCAATTAAAAGAGATACTAAAATTAAATCTATAGTTACCTCATCTAAAATAGAATGCGACTCGCACAATGGATATCTTTTAAATGAACCTTGGAATATTAAAAATAAAAGTGGAACCTTTTTTAAAGTATTTACCCCTTACTGGCGACATTGTGATGAACTACTAAAACTAAAAAATCTTAAATTTAAAAATACAAAAATAAGCTACGCCAATTCAAAATTTAAAAATGAAATAACTATACAAGATTTAAATCTAACAAACAAAAAAGAGAAATGGACCAAAAAAATTGAAAAATATTGGATACCTGGTGAAAGTAATGCAAAATTACAATTAAAAAAATATATTTCGCAAAAAGCAAATAACTATTCAGTTGGAAGAGATAGACCCGATAAAGATTTAACTTCAAAATTATCACCTTATCTTCATTTTGGAGAAATATCCGCTTTGGAAGTTTATGATACCGTAAATATTGAAAAAAAAATTGATCCTGAAAATAAAAAAAAATTTCTTGCTGAACTTGGCTGGAGAGATTTTTCTTATAATCTTTTATTTCATTATCCAGATATGACTCATAAACCTATACAAAGTAAATTTAATAAATTTCCATGGATTAAAAATGCTAAAAATTTATCATTATGGTATAATGGTAAAACTGGTATTCCAATTGTTGATGCTGGAATGAGACAACTATATAAAACAGGCTGGATGCATAATAGAGTAAGAATGATTGTAGGCTCGTTTCTAACAAAAAATTTATTGTTACACTGGAAAAATGGAGAAGAGTGGTTTTTTGATACTTTAGTTGATGCTGACGTTGGGTCTAATTCCGCAGGTTGGCAATGGATATCTGGTTGTGGTGCTGATGCAAGCCCATATTTTAGAATTTTTAATCCAATATTGCAGGGTCAAAAATTTGATCCAGATGGTGATTATGTAAAAGAATTTGTTCCTGAGTTGAATAATATTCCAAAAAAATATATTCATAATCCTTGGGAGATGTCTATGGAGGATCAAAAGAAATATAATTTTGAGATTGGTACTTCATATCCAGCACCAATTGTAGATTTAAAAGAAACAAGAAATAGAGCACTATCAGCGTTTAAAACTATTAGTTGATGTGAGAGAAAAAATAGCAATTATTGGCTCTGGTATTTCAGGAATAAGTGCAGCTTACCTTTTGTCTTCTAAATATGATGTTTATTTATTTGAAAAAAATAATAGATTGGGCGGACATACAAGAACTATCTATGTTGAAGAATCAACAAAGACAATCCCAGTCGATACAGGATTTATTGTATTCAATGAAAATAACTATCCAGATTTAACAAATTTTTTTAAATTACTTGATGTGAACTGCAATAATTCAGATATGTCTTTTTCCGTCTCAAATCAAGATCCTCAAATTGAATATAGTGGCAAAAATATCTTTTCTCTTTTTGCTAATTTTAGAAATGTGTTTTCTTTTAATTTTTATAAAATGTTATTTGAAATAAGAAAACTTTATTTATTATGTAATAGCTTGAATGTTAGTGATTTAGAGCAAACTAAAACCTTAAATGATTTTTTAAAAACTAATAATTTTTCAACATACCTAATAAATTATCATATTTTACCTATGATATCATCTATATGGTCAAGCAATATAAGCGATGTAAAAAATTTTCCTCTCATAACATTCATTAATTTTTTTAAAAATCATGCTTTATTTAATTTAAAAAAAAGACCCCAATGGAAATATGTAAAAGGCGGTAGTAACGAATATATAAAAAAAATTATTAATAAAAATGTTTTTGAGTATAAAACAAATTTCAAAATTAAAAAAATTATTAGAGAAAATAATAAAATTAAAATAGAAGATGAGAAAAATAATTTATTAGAATTTCATAAGGTAATATTCGCAACCCATGCAAATCAAGTATTGGATATTTTGCAGAAACCAACAGAAGAAGAAGAAAAAATATTTTCACAATTTAAATATTCAACTAATTCAGCAATACTTCACTCCGATCACACTTTAATGCCTAAATCAAAATTTGCTTGGTCAAGTTGGAATTTTTTAAACAAGTCATCATCTTCTAAATTTACTTTAACTTATTGGATGAATTTCTTGCAAAAATTACCAACTAAACAAAATTATTTTGTAACCGTTAATCCATATAAAAAGCCTAAAAACATTATTAACGAAACAACATTTAATCATCCAATATATACTACCGATACTATTTTAGCTCAAAAAAATGTTATGGAAATTCAAGGAAAGAATAATACATTTTTCTGTGGAGCTTACCTTGGATATGGCTTTCATGAAGACGGTATTCAATCATCTTCTTATATTTGTAAATTGTTAAATTGTGATTTACCTTGGAAGAGAGAGAAAAATTTTTATAATAGATTGCAAATTAATTTTAAATGATTTCTCAAATACTATTATCTAACATTATTCATAAAAGATTTATTCCATTTAAACACACATTGAAATATGAGGTACCAAGTCTTTTTATTAATTTGGATAATCTTGATCAATTAAGTAAAAACTATAAACTTTTTTCATTAAACTCTTTTAATCTTTTTTCTATTTATGAAAAAGATCATGGGTATAGAGACAAAAGGTCAATAAAGACATTCGTTAAAGATTCCCTCTCTAAATTTAATATTAAATATAAACATCTTAATATAATGATATTATGTTTTCCAAGAATTTTGGGATATGTATTTGATCCTTTATCAATTATATATTGTTATGATGATAAAAAATTAATATCTATTTTCTATGAAGTCAAAAATACGACTAATGAACAACATACCTATATTTTTAAAGGAAATGTAAATTTTGAAGATTTTAAATTATCTCATGAATGTGCAAAGCAGTTTTATGTATCTCCATTTATAGAAATGGAGGCAAATTATAAATTTTTTAATCGAATGCAAAAGGATAAAATAAATATTAACATTGATCTTTATGATAAAAATAATAAAAAAGTTCTAACAGCTACTCAGCATGGCAAATTTATAGATTTTAACTCAAAAAATATGTTTAAATTTTTATATTATAATCCACTTTTAGGCTTCAAGGTAATGGCTGGAATCCTTTATGAGGCTTTAAAAATAATTTACAAAGGTGGTAAATATTATGCACGAAAAAAGAAGCCAAATGATACAGTGAGTTTTGAAGGTAATTTTTAAATGAATTTTTTTAAAAAAAATTTTGATAAAACTGTCAAAAAATTATTAGTAAACTTTTTATCTAAAATTCGATATGGAAAATTAACAGTTCAATTTCCAACTGGTGAGGAGAGAGTTTTTGTCGGAAAAGAGGAGGATATATCTGCAAATATAAAAATTCATAATTATAATTTTTTAAATTTAATTTTTAAAAAAGGTTCTGTAGGTTTTGCAGAAGCCTATATGAATGGTTACTTTTCAAGCACCGATTTAACTAATTTATTGCTACTTTCTCACAAAAATGAGAGTTATTTTTTACAAAGTATAAATACTAATCTTTTTTTTGCTACTTTTGCCAAATTAAAGCATTTTTTAAATAACAATTCAAAATCACAGAGTAAAAAAAACATTAAATATCATTATGATTTAGGAAATAATTTTTACGAAAAGTGGTTAGATAAAACCATGACCTATTCTTCTGCTCTTTTTGATAATAAGAATACCAATTTATTGGATGCACAATTTAACAAATATAGAAAGATTGCTGAAACTTTATCTTTAGACTCAAATTCTAAAACTTTAGAAATTGGATGTGGATGGGGAGGTTTTTCATCATTTGTAGCGAAAAATTACAATTGTTCAGTTGATGCTATAACTATTTCTAAGGAACAATACGAATATGCTTCTGAAAAAATTCAAAATGAAGGTTTGTCTGAAAAAGTATCAGTTATATTCAGAGATTATAGGGATATCAAAAAAAAATATTCAAATATTGTTTCAATTGAAATGTTTGAAGCAGTTGGGAAGAAATACTGGTATAATTACTTTGATACAATTCGTAATTCTCTCAACGATGGCGGTATGGCTGCACTACAAGTCATAACGATTGATGAAAATAAGGCTAAAGATTATCAAAACAGACCAGATTTTATTCAACAATATATTTTTCCAGGTGGAATGCTTCCAACTAAAAAACAATTTGAATATTCGGCAAAACACGTTGGATTAAAATGTATTGAAAATCTAAGTTTCGGTGGTTCTTATGCAAAAACACTTAAAATGTGGAACAAACAATTTCAAAAATCTTGGAATGATTTATCTCAGTTTGGTTTTGATATTAAATTTAAAAGAATGTGGGAATTTTATCTATCTTATTGTGAAACAGGTTTTTCAAATAGTTCAACCGATGTTTCTCATTTCTTAATTCAAAAATAGAAATGCAAAAACTAAAAGTATTTTTAGTCTTAACTGGCTATCAACTAACTTGGTTAGCTTGTGTATTTGGTGAAACAAAATTTTCTAATCCTATGTTGGGCGTCTGGGTTGGAATTATTTTCTTACTAACTTATTTTTATTTTAATTATAATAAACAAAAATTTATTAAGATTTCACTTTTGATTTCAGTTCCAGGATATTTTTTTGATACTTTATTAGTTTATTACCAAATTTACGATTTTGAAACTATTGCTAAATTTGGCACTCTGCCATTATGGATGATTGTTTTATGGTTTAGTTTCAGTACTCTTTTTGATGAAATTCTTACTTTTTTTAAAAGTTATAAAATTTTAGGAATTATTTTAAGTGGATTTTTAGGACCTTTAACCTATTATCTTGGTGAGCCTATCGGAGTTATAAAAATATATAACTTTCAGATTTTTATTATTTCAATGGTATTATTTTGGATGATCTTGATGTTCTATTATCTAAATTACGTTATAAAAAATAATTAATTTTCTTGATCTACTTTTTTTGTTCTAGTTCTATTTAAAGTTCTTTCGAGATCCTTATAAGTACATAAACCAACATCCATTGGACTCTTTGCCTCAAGAACTGCTTCTCTGTATGTACCATTTCTTATAGCCTCTACTGTATTTTTTGTTGAGCTGGTAAGTTTTGCAATTTGAGAACTACTTAATTCAGTCGGATATCTTTTTATAAGCCACAAAATAGCGTATGGCTTTTCTTGTCTTAAAGAAAGAGGTGTATATTTAGAGTCTTTTTTTCTTGGTGGTAAATCTTCAATTACATCAGACTTAATAAGATTCAAACGAGCTGCATTATCTTTTTCACATCTTTCAATTTCTTCTTTTGTCAATTGATTATTATCAATCGGATCATAACCTCTCATACCTACAGCAACTTCTCCATCAGCTATTCCTTGAACCTCTAATTCATGTAATCCACAGAATTCAGCTATTTGATCAAACGTTAAAGCTGTATTTTCAACTAACCATATCGCTGTTGCTTTAGGCATTAAAGGATATTTCATAATTGGCTCATATAATATAATCAAAAAATAATATATAACAAAATATGACTATGACAGATTTTTTTGAAGTTGATGAAAAACAAAAGACGGTTAAAATATTAAATTTGGATGATTTCAGTGTTGAGGATTTACAAAATTATATTTCTGAACTTCAAACTGAAATACTAAGAGTTCAAGATGAGATAAAAAAGAAGGAAAATTTAAAACTTAATGCTGAAAAGTTTTTTAAATAATTATTTATTAATTTTAAGACCTTTAAATCTTTTTTGGAATCTAGCTACCTGTCCTTCAGATTCATTAAGACCAGCCTTACCACCGGTCCATGCTGGGTGAGATTTAGAATCAATTTCTAATTTAAGAGTATCACCTTCTTTACCCCAAGTAGATCTAGTTTTAAAAGTAGATCCATCAGTCATAACAACGTTTATTTCATGATATTTAGGATGTATATCTTTTTTCATGCCTGTCTTATATTTATATAGATTTCAAAGTAAAGTAAGTTTTTTAACTAATTCATTATGAATTTTATTATTTGAAGCAATTAAATCACGAGAATTTATTTCCCATGCATTTCCATCTATTTTAGAAATTTCCCCCCCAGCTTCTTTAACTAAAAGAATGCCCGTTGAAACATCCCATAAATTTAGATCTTTTTCCCAAAAACCATCTAATTTACCAGAGGCAACATAAGCAAGATCAAGGCCTGCAGAACCGAGTCTCCTTATTCCTGCAGATGATTTTAGGATTTCATCAATCTCACTTAAATAGTTTTTATAAATTCTTTCTCCAAACGGAAGCCCAGTGCCTATCAAGCAATCTGAAAAAATTTGCCTGTTTGACACTCTAAGTCTACTATTATTACACCACGAACCTTTACCTTTAGAACTCCAAAAAAATTCGTTTAAAATTGGATTATAAATCACACCGTCTGTGATTTCATCATTTGTCATTTTGGCAACGATTATTCCAACATGAGGTATTCCATGAATAAAATTAGATGTTCCATCAATGGGATCAATAATAATGGTGTTTTCATCACCCTTTATTTCACCAGTTTCTTCAGTTATGTAAGTATAATCTGGATAATAATATTTTAGAGTTTCTAAAAGTGTTTTTTCTACTTTAATATCTGCATTTGTTACAAAATCTCCAACTGATTTAGATTGTATTTGTAAATTTTCTAATTCTCCAAAATCTCTTAATAAAATTTTACCAGCTTTTTTTACTGCCTTTTCAAAGATATTAATTACAGCAGGCTGCATTAATTTTTTGATTTTTCGATATAACTACCGTCACTTGTACTTATTACTATTTTATCATTAACTGCAATAAATTGCGGTACAGATGTTTTAATATTCTTTTCTAAAGTAGCTGGTTTATATGATGAAGCAGCTGTTTGACCTTTTACAACACCTTCAGTTTCTATAACAATTAATTCTACAGTATCAGGCAAGTCAATTCCGACCGGTTTTTCATTATAGAAATTAATAATAACATTACTATTCTCAACTAAAAATTTTGATTGATCATCAGTTAATATGTCTGAGCCAAGTTCTATTTGTTCATAAGTTTGTTTATCCATGAATATAAAATTATTATTATCATAATAAAGATATTGAAATTCTTTTTCATCAAGGATAGCTCTTTCTACTGTTTCTGATGATCTAAACCTACTATTCATTTTAGTACCTTCTCTTATTTCTTTAAGTTCAGCTTGCAAGTAGGCACCACCCTTTCCTGGTTGAGTATGCTGGGTTTTCAAAACTTTCCAAAGTTTGTTATTAATTTCTAAAATATTTCCGACTTTAATTTCATTTCCATCTATTTTCATAGTTTTATCTTAAGTTTTTTTTGTATATTTTTAATTTTTGTAAGATCTACTACATCAAAATTTGGATTTAATAAAACCTTATTTTTTTTAGCAATTTGATTAATTTTATTTAAGATGATTTTATTATTTTTTAATTTTAAATAATCAATATTTTCATGAGTTAATAATATACTAAGACCTTGATCATAGCCTGAGTCGATAAAAAACTTAATATTGTGTGTCTTATATTTATTTTTAATATGGTTTATTAACGTTCTAAGCCACTCTATCCCAAAACCTTTAATTAAAAAATATTTTATAAATATGATCGAAGTTTTGAACTTTGATTTTCGAAATTCTATTAAATTTTCAATTTGTATTAGTGTCGATACTGCAAAACAGATTTTTTTAGGCACTAAATAAATTTTTTAAGATTAACCATAGTGTCTACCATTCTATTTGAGAATCCCCATTCATTATCATACCAAGATAAAACTCTGCAGAATTTATCTTTGACAACTTGTGTTTGACTCATATCAAATACAGAACTGCTTGAATTATGATTAAAATCAATTGAAACCAGAGGTAATGAGTTTGTTGTTAGTATTCCATTTAATTTTTTAGTTTTTGAAGCTTGAAGAACTATAGAATTAATTTTTTCTGGGCTAGTTTTTTTCTTACTTACAAATGTAAGATCTATAAGTGAGACATTAGGAGTAGGTACTCGAATAGCTGTTCCATCTAGTTTACCTTTTAATTTTGGTAAGACTAGACTCAAAGCCTTTGCTGCTCCTGTAGAAGTTGGAATCATTGACTCAGCTGCAGCCCTTGCTCTTCTAAAGTCAGAATGGGTTTGATCAACAGTTCTTTGATCACCCGTGTAACTATGAATTGTTGTCATGAAACCACTTTCAATTCCTAATTTTTCATCAAGAACCATAGCTAAAGGAGCAAGACAGTTAGTAGTACAAGATCCGTTTGAAATTACGTTATGATTTTTTTTAATGGTATCGTTATTTACACCTTGAACAATTGTGGCATCTACATTTGAAGCTGGTGCTGAAATAATAACTTTTTTTGCTCCTGCATTTAAATGAGAAATCGCCTTTTCTTTTGAAGTAAAAACACCACTACATTCAAGAACAACATCTACCTTGAGTGATTTCCAAGGAAGGTTATTTGGATCTCTTTCGGAATAAAAATTAATTTTATGTTTACCAATTTTTAATCCATTTTTGATTGAGCTAATCTCATCTTTAAGAATACCGTGAACACTGTCATATTTAAGTAAGTGTGCACTGCTCTCAACACTTCCTAGTTCATTAATAGCTACAATATTAATATCTTTAGGATTTTTTTCTAATAAAGCTCTAAAAACAAGTTTTCCAATTCTCCCAAATCCATTTATTGCAACTTTCATATTTCTCCTTTTTATAAACTTTTAATTATTTTTTCAATTAAGTAATCATCTGTTATCTTAAAGTGCTTATATAAATCTTTGTATGGACCACTTTCACCAAAAGTTGACATGCCAACAAAATTTTCATTTTTAATATATTTTTCCCAACCATTTATTACTCCAGCCTCAATAGCAAAAATCGGTTTATTTCCTAAAATTTCATTTTTATAACCATCATCATTTTTCTCAAACAATTCAAATGAAGACATGCTTACAACTCTTATCTTTAAATTATTGTTTTCAAAAAGTTTATTTGATGCAGAGCAAGCAATCTCAACTTCAGAACCAGAAGATAAAATTGTTGCATCATATTCTTTAAAATCTCTTATTTTATATGCACCTTTATTTACAAGATTTTCTTTTCGATTATCTTTTTGTAACATTGGTAGGTTTTGTCTTGTTAAAACTAAGATTGTTGGTCCAGTATTGTTTATTGCACATTCCCATGCTTCTATAGTTTCAATAATATCACAAGGCCTAATGACTGTTAAATTTGGTATAGCTCTTAAAGACGCAAGATGTTCAACTGGTTGATGGGTTGGCCCATCTTCTCCTAATCCTATTGAGTCATGCGTCATTACATAAATAACTGGTATATTCATAATAGCTGATAACCTAATTGAAGGTCTGCAATAATCGGTAAATACCAAAAACGTCCCTCCATATGGAATTAAACCTTTATGTAAAGCAATGCCATTCATTACTCCAGCCATTCCATGTTCTCTGATGCCGTAATGAATATAATTTCCATTAAAATTATTAGATGTAATTACATTCATATCTTTTGCCTTAGTGTTATTTGATCCAGTAAGATCAGCAGATCCACCAATAAGATTTTTTTGATAGTTTGAAATTAAATTTAGCGTTAGCTCACTCGATTTTCTTGAAGCACAATTTGTTTTGTCATTAAAATGTTCAGATTTTAATTCAACTAATTTTTCTGGAATTTGATGATCAATTTTTTGATAAAAACTATCTTTAAAATTTTTACTTTCAATTAATTCTTTGTTTTTTGATAACCACGAATTTCTTGATTCTTCATTTCTTTTATAGAAACTTCTCCACTCACGTAATAAATCATCTGGAATTTCAAACGGCGAATAATTCCATTCTAATTTTTTTCTTGTTAAACTTATTTCCTCTTCACCAAGAGGTGAACCATGTGATGAAGCTGAACCCTCTTTGTTTGGAGAGCCAAAACCAATTTTAGTTTTACAAGATATAATTGTTGGACCATCATTTTTTTTTGCTTGAATTATAGCTTCATCAATTTCCTCATATTTATGACCATCTATTTCAATTATGTTCCAATTATAAGCTTCAAATCTTTTTTTCACATTGTCTGAAACTGAAAGATCTGTTGATCCATCTATGGAAATAGAATTATTATCAAAAAACATTATAAGTTTATTTAATTTTAAATGTCCTGCGAGACTACACGCTTCATGACTTAAACCTTCCATTAAGCATCCATCTCCAGCAAAAACATAAGTGTAATGATCGAATAATTCTTCTCCATAATTATTTGATAATTTTTTTTCCGCTAGCGCCATTCCAACTGCATTTGCTAAACCTTGAGACAAAGGTCCAGTAGTTGTTTCTATTCCTTCTGCACTTCCGTATTCTGGGTGACCTGCAGTTTTATTATGTAATTGTCTAAAATTTTTAATTTGATTTATGTCTATGTCTTTATATCCTGTTAGATACAAACAAGAGTATAAAAGCATTGAGCCATGACCATTTGAAATAATTAATCTATCTCTATCAATCCACTCCGGATCGTTCGGGTTAAACTTTAAATGATTTTTATAAAGAATTGTTGCGATGTCTGCCATACCCATAGGCATACCAGGATGACCAGATTTTGCTTTTTCCACTGCATCCATTGATAAAAATCTAATACAATTTGATAATTGTCTTAGATTGTTGATATTATTTAAATTATTCAAATACTTACCTTTATGGTTGATATAAAATTATTTAATATGGTTTCATTACAGTGACAATTATAAAATTACAAACTATAAAATTATAATGGAAATACAAAAAAAAATTACAGTTCTAAGCGAAAACTTAAATAATCTAAGATCAGCTTTAGAAGATTTTAGGGATCATCATATTTCCAAAAAAGAAAAAATTAAAAATCTTGAAAATGAAATTAAAAATTTACGAAAACAAATGTCCGAGTATATTGATGAATTGGAACTTCTAATTAAGAAATAATTATGCCTTTTTATAAGACAAAAATTTTAAATAGAGAAATATCATTAGAATATGAAAAAAAAGATGAAAAAAAAATAATAGATTCAATAAATTTAATTAATGAAAAAATTGATGATAAATTACAAAATCCAAAATATTCTAATGGAAAAATAAGTGATACTATATTGTTATCACTTCTCTCTATTGAGCTTCAAGCAGAGCTTTCAGAAAAATTAAATATAGAAAGAAGTTCAGAAGTAAACGATACCAAGAAACAAGAATATCTAAAGAACAATTTAGAACTTAAAGACAAAATACTAAAACTACAAAATGAAAAAAAAATTTTAGAAGAAGAAAAATTGAAATTAGATCAAGAATTTGATGAAATAAATAAAAATGTAGAAGGTTTAATTAATATAATTAAGAATTCTTATTATGAATAATATTAAAGATGAAAAATCAATTATCAGAAAAAAACAAAAAATTATAAGAGATAAGATTTTTAATAATAAACCATCTCATTTTGCTTTAACTTTGTTTAATGACCTTTTTGAAAAAATTAACTTTCAAGAAATTAATATAGTTTCTAGTTTTATTTCTATAAATTCTGAGATAAATACAAGAGAGCTTAACAATCTTATCTTTATTAAAAATAAAATTTTATGTCTCCCTGTAATTGAAAAAAAAAATAGTCATTTAATCTTTAAGCAATTTAAGATTGAAGAGAATTTTGTAAAAGGACATATGAATATATTAGAGCCTCAAAATAAAAATAAAATTTTAAATCCTGAATTAATTTTTGTACCTTGTTTAGCTTTTGATAATAAGGGAAATAGATTAGGTTATGGTGGAGGTTATTATGACAGGACTTTTGCTCATTTAAATAAAATCAATCATAGTTTCATCTCTGTAGCCTATGCATATGAAGAACAAAAGTTAGATTACATACCCATAGACAAATTTGATTTTAAAGTGGATTATGTTATTACTGAGAAAAATTTATATAGTTTTCAATGAAAATTCTTTTTATAGGTGATATTGTCGGTAAGGCGTCACGAAAAAAAATTAAAGAAATTATCCCAACACTCAAATCTAAATACAATACAGATATGATTATTGCTAATGGTGAGAATGCTACTTCTGGTTATGGAATTTCAAAAAAGGATGCAGAAGAATTATTTTCTGGCGGAATTGATCTACTTACACTTGGGAATCATGCATGGGATCAAAGAGATATGTTATCTTACATTGAAGAAAATCCAAAAATAATCAGAGCTTTGAATTATCCTGAGGGGGTTCCTGGAAAAGGATATTATAAGCTTGAACTTTTAAATGGAAAAAAAATTATTGTAGTACAAGTAATGCTCAGATTATTTATGAATTTATCATTAGATGATCCTTTTAAAGGCATAATTGAATTTCTTCAAAAAGAGAAGTTAGGCAGTACATGTGATGCGATAATTATTGATATGCATGGTGAAGCAACTTCTGAAAAAAAGGCATTTGGATATTATGTTGATGGACAAGTTACGGCAGTTTTAGGCACACATACTCATGTGCCAACGGCAGACAGCGTTATTTTACCTAAAGGTACAGCCTATCAAACAGACGTGGGGATGTCAGGTGATTATAATTCAATAATTGGTTTTGATATAAATAATCCAATACAT
Source organism: uncultured Alphaproteobacteria bacterium (assembly GCA_902597795.1). Taxonomy (GTDB): domain Bacteria; phylum Pseudomonadota; class Alphaproteobacteria; order HIMB59; genus CACPNW01. The sequence goes on from CACJZA010000003.1 coordinate 42,509, forward strand.
GGATTTGTTAAGGGGTACAGGGCAGAAGGTAGATTTACACCTGCCACTGAAAACATAACAGTATGCGGTGCTTTAATAGAGATTGATACTAATACTGGTTTAGCTAAAAATATCACCCCAATTCAAGAGACATAATTTACATATATTAGACACATTTATCTAATATTTTATATCTTTACTAACATCGGATTAAATATTTATAAATCTACTCGTAATGGCAGGGCACTCGAAATTTAAAAATATTATGCATCGTAAAGGTGCTCAAGATAAAAAAAGAGCAAAAGTTTTCTCAAGACTTGGAAGAGAAATTTCTGTTGCTGTCAAAGTAGGAGGTGAAGATATTGAGAGTAATATTAGATTAAGATCTGCAATTTCGTCGGCCAAGTCACTCAATATGCCAAAAGATAATATTGAGAGAGCAATAAAAAAAGGTCAAGGAAATGATCCCGATAGTAATTATGAAGAAGTAAGATATGAAGGATATGGCCCAGAAGGTATTGCAATAATAGTTGAGGCACTTACAAATAATAAAAATAGAACAGCTGCTGAAATTAGGTCCTCTTTTAGTAAATATGGAGGTAATTTGGGTGAAACAGGAAGTGTTAGTTTTGGTTTTGATAGATTTGGAAATATCACTCTTGATAAAAACTTAGTAAAAGAAGATCAACTCTTAGAATTTCTTATTGAAAATAATAGTGAAGATTATGAAATTAATGAAACAGAATATTCAATATACTGTGATCAAAACCATTTGCATGAACTTAATGATAAATTAATTAAACAGTATGGTCAGACTAACTCTGCAAATTTAATTTGGAAAAGTAAAAATAATATAAATATTGGAAAAGATACAGCAGACAAATTATTTAAATTACTTGAAGTTTTAGAAGACAACGACGACGTACAAGTTGTATCATCAAATTTTGAAATTGATGATAATGTTTTATCTTCACTGACAGCCTAATGAAAGGAATATAGATGCCTGATAAAGCCTGGAAAAAAAGAGAAAGAGATGTTGCAAATTATTTTAATGGGAAAAGGACACCTTTGAGCGGGGGTAATGGTAAAGTAACAAGAGCTGATGTAATTCATGAAGACTTATTTATAGAATGTAAATTAAGAGCAAAGCATACAGCAATTAGTTTATGGGATGATACTGCAAAGCTTGCCAAAGAGGAGGGTAAGACACCAGTAATAGCTTTATGTGAAAAAAATAGACCAGGGTTTTGGGTTATGGTTCATAGTAGCGATCTTGAAAAAATTAAAAAATAATTACTATGGCAGATATAAATAGTGCAAATTTATCGACAGAAGCTCCAGATTTTTCAATGCTTGCTTTATTTATGCAAGCTGACCTTGTTGTAAAATCAGTAATTATAATTTTAATTTTAGCCTCTTTATATTCTTGGAATGTAATTATTTCAAAAATTTTAAGAATCAGACAATTAAAAAAACTTGAAAAAGAATTTGAAGATATTTTTTGGTCTGGAAATTCATTTGAAGATTTATATGAAACTTTAAATTTCAATCAGACAGACCCAAAGTCAAAGTTATTTTGTGCTGCAATATTAGAGTGGAAAAAAAGTAAATCTCAATATGAAAATGATACTTCAGATATAAATTCTTTAAAGGATAGAATGATGAGATCAATGACAGTTGTTTTTAATAAAGAAAGTGAAAATGTTGAGAGAAATTTAACATTTCTTGCAACTGCCGGATCAACTGCACCTTTTATAGGATTATTTGGAACAGTTTGGGGAATAATGAATAGCTTTAAATCTATTGCAATAGCTCAAAATACAAATTTAGCAGTAGTTGCACCAGGTATCGCAGAGGCTCTATTTGCAACAGCTCTAGGTCTTTTTGTAGCTATACCAGCCGTAGTTGCGTATAACAAAATTTCTAACGATTTATCAAAATACTTTATATCTTTGGAAACATTCATGGATGAGTTCTCAACAATTTTTTTTAGACAGTTAGAGAAAAAATAAATTGATTACTCCAAATAATACTAACAAACGTAGGAAACAAAGGTACACTCAAATGAGTGAAATTAATGTTACACCTTTTGTAGATGTTATGCTTGTTTTACTTATTGTTTTTATGGTTACTGCACCTCTTTTAACAGTTGGAATAAAGGTTGATTTGCCCAAGGTTGAGGCAACTGCACTAACTGATATTAAAGATCCAATTGAGATTACTATTAATTTAGAAGGTGATATTTATATAGGAGAATCAAAAGTTGAAGTTGAAAACTTAATTCCTAGATTAAATGCAATTACAGAGCAAAATACAGAAGCAAGAATTTATGTTAGAGGAGATCGCGTAGTAGCATATGGAAGAATTATGGAAATTATGGCAACAATAAATTCAGCAGGTTACGTAAAAGTTGCTTTAATTACTCAACAATAAATGGATAGGATAAGTTATAATAGCTTAAAATTATTAAGCTATTTTGAAAATCTAAATCCTCAAAAATCAGGAATTTTTTTTTCCATAATAATTCACTTATTTATTCTTCTATTCATGGTTGGTTTACCAAATTTTTTTTCTCCTAAAGAAATATATGTTCCCAACGTAATACCAATCGAAATCCTTAATGTAACTGAAAGCACAAATTTAAAAAAAACAGAAACAAAAAAACTAGATAATAAAAATAAGGAAACGATCACTGAGCAAAAAAAATTCAATTCGTCAGATCAATTAGAGGTTAAGAAAAACATAGAAATTAGTAAATCAAAATTTGAAGAAAAAACTAACACAGATCAGCCAGTTTTAGAGACTAAACAAACACCAAGTTTAGACATTAAAGAAAAAGAAAAGATAAAAATTAAGGAAAAAGAGATTGTTGAAATTAAACAAAAAGTTGAAACAATTAAAACTGATAAAATAAAACCTAAGCTCAAACCAAAACCAAAAATTACTAACAATGAAAATACAAATTCTGATTTAGATCTAGAAACAAACATAAAGGAAAAACCAAAGTTAGAAAAAGAAAAAACTATTACTAAACTTAAGCCAAAGCCTGAAAAAGATTTTAGCATAGCTTCTATGTTAAAAGATTTAAGAAATGAGAAAACAAATATGGTAGAAAATGATACTAATAAACAAGTAGATAAAGTTGAAAATAAAAGTAACGATGAAAGTAATGAAAATGCAGCTTTGTCAATCTCTGAAATAGATTTATTAAGACAGCAATTATCATCTTGTTGGAATGCTCCTGCGGGAGCTGTTATAGATCCTGGCATGGTTGTTAGGATTTCAGCAAAAGTTATGCAAAATATGAAGGTTTCATCAAGCAGTGTCCGTATTGTTGACACAAATATATCTAAAACTAATCCTTTTTATGGACCGATTACTGATAGCGCGATGAGAACCTTATTAAACCCACAATGCACTCCTTTAAAACTTCCAAAAGATAAATATAATCTATGGAAAAATCTTACAATTACTTTTGATTATAGTATTATGAAAGGATATTGATGAAAAAAGTTTTTTTAATAACCCTTTTTTTATTTTCTAGTATTAAAGTCCATTCTTTAGAAGTGACTCTAACACAAGGTAGCGTGAAGCCAACACCAATAGCTGTAACAGAGCTATACTCAAAAAATTCACAATTAACTAAAGTAGGTAAAAATATTTCAACTGTTATTTCAGATAATTTAGAGAGGTCTGGACTTTTTTTATCAATAGACAAAAGATCATTTATTCAAGATAACCAATCTCTATCTAATAAACCTAGATTTGAAGATTGGAAGTTAATAAAAGCACAACATTTAGTTTCAGGAAAAATTTCATCTAATAATGGCAAAATATCTGTCGAATTTAGATTGTATGATGTGTTTCAACAAAAACAAATAGTTGGAAAAAAATATGAAACTAGTGAAAAAAATTGGAGAAGAGTTGCTCATATTATTTCAGATTCCATTTTTAAAAATATAACTGGCGAAGGTGGTTACTTTGATACAAGGATAGTTTATGTTGCTGAGACAGGTCCAAAAGAAAATAAACAAAAAAGATTAGCAATCATGGATCAAGATCAATCAAACCATCGTTTTTTAACAGACGGATCCTATCTAGTTTTAACTCCAAGGTTCTCTCCTAATTCACAAAAAATTACATACATGTCTTATGTAAATAGAAACAATCCAAGAGTTTACATATTTGATATAGAAACTGGTAAGCAAGAAATAGTTGGTGAGTTTCCTGGAATGACATTTGCCCCACGTTTTTCACCTGACGGTAATCAAATCGTCATGTCTTACACAGATCCAGAAATTGGTAATTCCGAAATTTATATTCTTGATCTGAAAACAAGAATTTCAAAAAGGGTGACTAATAATTCTTCTATAGATGTTTCTGCAAGTTTTTCACCAGATGGAAAACAAATAGTTTTTAATTCAGATAGAAGTGGAAGAAGACATTTGTATGTAAGTGATAATAATGGAAAAAATATTAAAAGAATTAGCAGGGAAGCAGGAAGTTACTATACTCCAGTTTGGTCACCAAGAGGTGATATGATAGCATTCACTAAACAAGAGGGAGGGCAATTTTATATAGGCGTTATGGAGGTAAATGGTTCTAATGAAAGAATGATTGCAAAATCATTTCATGTTGAGGGACCAACATGGGCTCCAAATGGTAGATTTTTGATGTATTTTAAAGAAGAGAGAACCGCTGAAGATGGTTCGGGAGGTGAATCCAGTCTATATTCTATTGATTTAACCGGTTTTAATGAAAGAAAAGTAATAACTCCCTTAGGTGGGTCTGATCCAGCTTGGTCTCCATTGATGCATTAATTAAATATAATACAAAAAAATATACGAAATTTTAAAAAAAATGTTAAGAAACATTGAATAATTTAGTATATCTACTCAAAGTATTAAGGGAGCAATTATTTATGTTTTACAAGTTTTTTATCTCTATATTTATGGTTTTGTTTGTTGCCGCTTGTGCAACAACGCCAAAAGACTCAGCTGACTCATCAGGATCAGGATCCAGTAGTTCTGGAAGTGATGTTTCTTCAGAAGGAACTATAACTGAAACTGCAGGAAGTGGAATAGTTTCCGGATCACAGGAAGATTTAATTGTTAATGTTGGTGACAGAGTATTTTTTGGATATGACAGTTCAGACTTAGACTCAGACGCTTTAGAGTTACTTCAAGATCAAGTTGCATGGCTTAAGCAGAATAGCGATGTTTCTGTTACAATTGAAGGACATTGCGATGAAAGAGGAACTAGGGAGTACAACTTGGCTCTTGGTGAAAAAAGAGCACAAGCTGTTAAAAATTACCTAATTGGATTAGGAATAAATCCTGATAGAGTTTCAACTATTAGTTATGGTAAAGAAAGACCAGCTGTTGTCGGGTCAAACGATGGAGCATGGGCTCAAAATAGAAGATCAGTAACTATAGTTAATTAATATACCTTCCTTAATACTTTGGCGCTATAAAAATGTAGCGCCATATTTTTATCTCAATTAGAAATTAAAATTCTTTCATGTTTAAATACATACTCACTATTTTAATTTTATTTTTATCGACTTATGTCCAATCTAATGAAAGTGAGCTAACTATTTCGCAGCAATTAGAAAGATTACAAAGAGAAGTTTCTGATCTTTCTAAAGAAGTATTTTCAAATACATCAAGTCAATCAAGTGGAACAAATAATGATTTTGTAAAGAATCTATCTGCTATCGATTTGCGAATATATGATATTGAAAATGACATAAAAAATTTAACCTCTAACCTAGAGGAATTGTATTTTCAACTAGATGATATTTTTAATAAGTTAGAAAACTTAGAATTAGTCATTAATAATTTACAATCAGTTCCTTTAGATAATATTGAAGTAAATACTAATGATGTTTCACAAGATAGTTCTGAAGTTAAAAGCAATACTTTAAGTGATACTGAAACTGAAAACACACTTGGAACATTAAACATTTCAAAAAATACAAATGATACAAATGAAGCAGTTGTATCTAACGATCAGGAATTAAATTCTAATGAAAAAGAGGAGGTGTTATCACCGGAAGATCAATTCCAAGTAGCTTTTGATAATATTAGAAATAAAAAATGGCAGGATGCAAAAACTTTATTTGAACAGTTTATTTCAGATAATCCTGATAATCAATTATCAGGTTCTGCACATTATTGGCTTGGTGAACTTTATATTTTAGAAAAAAATTATAGAGAAGCAGTATTTATATTTGCAGAAGGTTACCAAAAATACCCAAATAGTATTAAAGCTGCAGAAATGCTTTTCAAACTTTCTCAGTCATTATACAAAATTGAAAAAACTACTGAGGCTTGTAAAACTATGGAACAATTAATTATTGATTTTCCAAAAAATAAAATGATCCCTCAAACTAAAAAACAAATTCTTGAGTATAATTGTTTAGAAAATAATGAATGAAGCTTACGCATAAAGAATTCATTAAAAGCATAGAAAAAAAATATACTTTTGAAAAAAAACCCTCTGTTGCTGTGGCAGTTTCTGGCGGTCCAGATAGTATGTCATTATTATTCCTTATGAATGTTTTTATAAAATATAAAAAAGGGAACTTGATAGCAGTAATTGTAGATCATCGTATTAGAAAAAATTCTAAAGAAGAAGCAAAATTTATTTCTGCCTATTTGGATAAAAATAACATTAACTCTCAAATTCTGACTGTAAACAAAGATAATGTAAGTAAGAAAAGCATGAATGAGGCTAGAAATAATCGTTATAATTTACTTACAAATTTTTGTATTAAAAATAATATTTTGCATTTATTTATCGCTCATCACAAAGATGATAATTTAGAAACTTTTTTGAATAGAAAAGTCGCTGGCAGTGACTTTTATGGCTTAAAATCAATCTCTGAATTCTCACTTTACAACAATATATGTATAATAAGACCACTGTTAAATTTTTCTAAAGAAACATTATTAGACTACAATAAGAAAAATAAAATTGAATATATTAACGATCCATCAAATTTTAATTTAGATTATACTCGTCCTTCAATAAGAAATTTTCTTAAAAAATCTGATCAAAAAATAATAAATGAAATAAATAAAGATTTTGAGAATTTACTTTTTTATTCACCATATTTCATTCAAATGATATTTGAAGTACTTCTTAAAAATATTGTTCATGTTGATAGTAAACAAATTGTTATTAGTCTTAATAAAATAAAAAATTTAAATGAAATTACTTCTGAAAATATTATAAGAAAAATATATCAGTTTTTATTTTATCAATCTAACGCTCCTAGATCAAAAAAAACTAGAATCTTAATAAGTGAATTGAAGAAATTAAATTTTAATATTTTTAATCTCAAAGGTATGATTGTTAAAAAAAATCATGATTTTCTTATATTTTCAAGAAAATCTGTTTAATTTTCTACAAAACTATTGTGTTTTTATAATAAATTCCTATGTAATAAGTAGATGAAAAACATAAGTAAAAATGTTGTATTATGGATTATAATTGGATTGCTCTTAATTGTGCTTTTCAATCTTTTCCAAGGAAGTTCTAATAATAGAAATACTTCAAAAATATCCTTTTCCGACTTCATTGCAGCAACAGAAAGTGGTAACGTTTCTGAAGTTAATATTAATGGAAGCAATGTTACAGGATTTCTAAATGATGGTCGTTCATTTAGCACATATGTTCCTAATTACCCCAATTTGGTTGATAAATTAAATGAAAGTGGGGTAAAAATTACTGCTGAGCCTTCTGAAAGATCAATGCACCCACTTTTAAGTGTATTACTTTCATGGTTTCCTATGCTTCTTTTAATTGGAGTTTGGATTTTCTTTATGCGCCAAATGCAAGGCGGCGGAGGAAAAGCAATGGGCTTTGGTAAATCTAAAGCTAAATTATTAAACGAGGCTGTAGGCAAAGTTACATTTGACGACGTAGCAGGAATCGATGAAGCTAAACAAGAATTAGAGGAAGTTGTTGAATTTTTAAAAGATCCTTCGAAGTTTTCTAGATTAGGGGGTAAGATTCCAAGAGGTGCACTTCTAGTAGGCCCTCCAGGTACTGGAAAAACATTACTTGCAAGAGCAATTGCTGGTGAAGCAAATGTTCCTTTCTTTTCAATTTCAGGATCAGATTTTGTTGAAATGTTTGTAGGAGTTGGAGCTAGTAGAGTTAGAGATATGTTTGACCAAGGTAAAAAAAATGCACCTTGTATAGTATTTATTGATGAAATTGACGCTGTTGGAAGGCACCGTGGTGCTGGTCTTGGTGGTGGGAATGACGAAAGGGAACAAACTCTTAATCAACTTCTTGTGGAAATGGATGGGTTTGAAGCTAATGCAGGTGTAATCATTATTGCTGCAACAAATAGGCCTGATGTTCTTGACCCAGCTTTGCTTAGACCAGGAAGATTTGACCGTCAAATAACAGTTAATAACCCTGATGTAATGGGAAGAGACAAAATACTTAAAGTTCATATTAAAAAAATAAAAGTTTCACCAAAATTTGACTCCAAAATTATTGCAAGGGGAACTCCAGGATTTTCTGGAGCTGATTTAGCAAATTTAGTCAATGAAGCAGCATTATTAGCGGCTAGAAAAAACAAAAGAATGGTTACAATTGAGGATTTTGAAAGTGCCAAAGATAAAGTGATGATGGGTGCTGAAAAAAGATCTATGGTCATGTCAGAAGACGAAAAGAAACTTACAGCCTATCATGAAGCAGGTCATGCAGTAGCAACTCTTCACTCACCAGCCTCTGATCCGATACATAAAGCGACTATAATACCGAGAGGTAGAGCCTTAGGCATGGTTATGAGACTTCCTGAAAAAGATCAGCTATCCATGCGAAAAGATCAAATGAAAGCGCATTTATTAATAGCTACTGGAGGCAGAATTGCAGAAGAAATGATTTTTGGTAAAGATAAAATTACAAATGGTGCGGCAAGCGATATACAAATGGTTACAAATCTATCAAAAAAAATGATTACTGAATGGGGTATGAGTGAAAAATTAGGCCGTTTGAGATATAACAGTGATAGCGAGGAAGTCTTCCTTGGGCATTCTGTTGCACAATCAAAAAATTTATCTGACTCCACTGCAAAATTAATTGATGAAGAAGTTAGATCTCTTGCAGAAGAGGCTGAAAATAATTGTAGAAAAATTCTTCAAGATAATATCGAAGAATTGCATATAGTTGCTAAGGGGCTTTTAGAGTATGAAACATTATCAGGTGATGAAATCAAAGATTTAATCAAAGGTATAAAGCCAACTCGAGACGACTTTGATAATGATATAAACACACCAAAAAAACCAGCCACATCTGTTCCAAAAACAGGCGGATCAGCTACGGCACCGGCAAACTAATTTAATTACTTCACTTTATTTATATTTTTGAATAAAAGACACAAATGTCTAAAATATTTGGTACCGATGGTATACGGTGCTTAGTTAATGAGGAACCTCTTTCTGCAGAAACTTGTCTAAAAATATCAAAGACAGTAGCATTTCTTCTCAAAAAGAAAAATTCAAAAAATAGTAGAGTTGTCATCTGTAAAGATACAAGATTATCTGGTTATTTATACGAACCTCTTGTAACAGCTGGATTTATTTCTATGGGCATGGATGTAATTTTAGTTGGTCCACTTCCAACACCTGCTGTACCATTGATGATTAAAACTTTAAGAGCTGATATTGGTGTAATGATTACAGCTTCTCATAATACATATGAATATAATGGACTAAAATTTTTTGATAGTACTGGAACAAAATTAAGTTCATCAATAGAGCAAAAGGTTGAAAATATAGTTTTAAATAATAAAAAATATTCTAAAGTAACAAACAACACATTTGTATCTGGAAATGCAAAAAGATTAGAAGATGCTTCAGGCAGGTACTCAGAATTTTTAAAGAGTACTTTAAACAAAACGTCATCCAAGAAAAAATTAAAAATTGTTTTAGATTGTGCAAATGGAGCTACATACAATATAGCCCCAAATTTATTTTGGGAATTAGGTCACAATGTAATAGCCATAAATAATAATCCCGATGGTTTGAATATTAATAAAAATTGTGGTGCAGTTGACGTTAAATCACTTTCAGAAAATGTCATAAAAGAAAAGGCAGATATTGGATTTGCATTTGACGGTGATGGAGATAGGTTAATTGTTGTAGATGAAGAGGGAAAAGAAGTTGATGGTGATAAGATTATAGGATTGCTATGTAAAAGTTATGTAAAACCTAAGAAAAAATCCAATCAACACGATGTTATTATAACTGTAATGTCTAATATGGGATTAGAAAAATATCTAACAAATAAATTGAAATTAAAGATAAAACGCACCACTGTTGGAGATATAAACGTTATATATCAAATGAAAAAATCCAAATCTATGATTGGTGGTGAACAATCTGGGCATATAATCTTGTCAGAATACTCTGATACCGGCGATGGAATTTTAGCAGCTCTAAAAGTTACTGAAATTTTGATATTAAATAAAAATAAGGCAAGTAAACTTTTTGATTTGTATGATGACTTTGCTCAGGAAAAAATTAACTTACGCTATAAAACAAAGAATACCAAACTGTTAAAAATTCTTGGTAAGTTAAAAAAAGATAAACTATATAATAATAAAAAAATAAGATCTCTTGTTAGGTTATCTGGAACTGAGCCATTAGTAAGAATACTAGTTGAAGGACAAGAAATTACCGAGGTTAAACAGAAGTCTTTAGAAATTAAAAGATTAGTAAGGCCCTATCTTGGTTAATAAATTTTTAGTACCTGCAGGTTTTAAAGATAATCTAAACTTCGATGCATCTATTGAGCATAAATATAAAAATAGCATTATAAATTATTTTAGAGATAATGGTTTTACTTTGATTAAGACTCCGCTAGTTGAGTTTAGTAAAAATTTAGATAGTAATACCTTCACTTTAAAAACTAATAAAAAAAATGATCAATTAAGTATTCGAAATGATATAACTCCACAAATAATTAGAGTTGCCTCATCGAGACTAGCCAATAAGATACGACCACTTAAACTATGTTATTATGGTGAAGTTGTCAGAAAAATGGGAACAATTTTAAGACCTGAAAGACAATTTCAACAAGTTGGTGCTGAAATTATAGGATCTGAAAGTTATAAAGCGGATGTAGAAATTATAAATCTTGCTTACGAAACTTTAAAAAAAATTGGAGTTAAAAATATTGTTATTGAAATTACAGCGCCCTTTTTTCTCGATAGTTTGATTAAAAAAATAACTAATAAAGATTTAAAAAATAAACTAAAAAAATATATAAAATTAAAAGATTTTAATAATTGTTTAAAGTTATTGAAAAAAAATGAATTATATAATTCATTTAAAACTTTACATTTATGTTCTGGCTCAATTCAAAACAAAAAAAAATATATATCAAAATTAAATAAAATAATAGGTTATGAAAACGAAGTTGAAAGATTAATAAAAATAGCTAATTTAATTAAAACTTCAAAAAATGACTCTTTAAATATAGATTTTTTAGACTTACAAAAAAATAAAAATTATTACAAGGGGATAAAATTTACATTTTTTGCTAAAGATGTAAGAGGTGAAATAGCAGGAGGAGGTCGATATAATTTAAAATATGGAAGTAATTCTGAGACTGCTATAGGATACACGTGTTACATGGATACAATTTTAAGATCTTCATCTTTAATCAATCAAAATAAAAAAATTTTAATTGCATTCAATACAAGTGATAAAATTAAACAAAAATTAATAAATAAAGGTTATAGTTTATTTAAAACTTTTGAAGATAATAGTGATATAAAAAAAGAGGCAAAAAAGTTTGGAATCAAGTATTATTTAATGAAAAATATAGTTAAGCAAATCTAATGTTTTATACAATAGTTGGGACCCAATGGGGAGATGAAGGAAAAGGCAAAATTGTTGATTGGATTTCTTCTAAAGCTGACTTGATAGTCAGATATCAAGGTGGAAATAATGCAGGTCATACAATTAAAGTAGATAATAATGTTTATAAACTTAATTTATTACCTTCAGGAATAATTAATAATAAAAAATGTGCTATTGGTAATGGCGTTGTTTTAGATCCGTGGGCACTAATTAATGAAATTGATAACCTTAAAGAACAAGGAATAGAAGTAAACGAAGACAATTTATATATTGCTGATAATATATGTTTAATTTTACCTCTTCACAAACTCCTTGATGAAATTAATGAAACCTCTAGAGGTAAAAAAGAACTAGGCACAACTAAAAAAGGCATTGGTCCAGCATACGAAGATAAAGTAGGTAGAAGAGCAATAAGAATTTGTGATTTAAAAGATCCAATATTTTTAAAACAAAAAATTGATAACCTTTATGACTTTCATAAAGATAAAATTTCAAAACATATTCATAAAATTACAAATAATTATTATGAAGAACTTTTATCCATGTCTAATTATCTTAACTCTTTTAGTGTTCCATTATGGAAAATAATAAACGAATTAGGTCAAAAAAATAAAAATATTGTTTTTGAAGGGGCACAAGGTTCAATGTTAGACATTGATTTCGGAACATATCCTTATGTTACATCATCAAATACAATATCAGGGCAGATATTCTCCGGCACAGGTTTCAGTGATAGAAAAAACCACAAAATTTTAGGAATTACAAAAGCATATACCACAAGAGTAGGATCAGGCCCATTTCCAACAGAGTTAATGGATGATACTGGAGAACATCTGGGTGAAAAAGGTCAAGAATTTGGCACTGTCACAAAAAGAAAAAGAAGGTGTGGATGGTTTGATAGTGTTCTTTTAAAACAATCTATCAAACTTAATGGTATTACGGATATTGTACTTACTAAACTCGATGTTTTAGATGAGCTAAAAGAAATTAATGTATGTACTGGATATTTAATTGATGACAAACATTATGATTATTTACCAAGTGAAGAATTTTTATTTGATAAAATAAAGCCAATTTATAAAAAAGTTGATGGTTGGGAAAAATCAACTGCAGGAATTAACAAATTTAATGATCTTCCAGAAAATGCTAAAAAATATATTAAAATACTTGAGGATCTTATGGAAACTAACATTTCAGTTGTTTCAACAGGGCCAGACAGAAAAGAGACCATTGATATAAATGGAACTTTATCTAATATTTGAAATTTCTTTTTGAAGTTTTTCTAATGCTTTCTCTTCAATTTGCCTTACTCTTTCTCTACTAATTTTATACCTTTTACTCAAGTCTTCTAATTTTAAGGGATTTTCACTTAGTTTTCTAAGTTTTATAATTTCTTTTTCTCTTTCGTTTAAAACTTCAAAAGCTTTTGAAAATAAACTTCTTCGATAATTAAGCTCATCTTTATTTTCAATAATTCTGTCATGAGTTTCTTGTTTATCTTCTATTAAATCCTGCCATTCGGTATCATATTCTTCACCTAGTTTAACATTTAAAGATTGATCAGAAGTAAAAAGTCTATTTTCCATATCTATTACTTCACCTTCTTTTACATCGAGTCTAGTTGCAATTTCTCTAACATTTTCTGGTGATAAATTACCTGAGTCAATTGAGGTAAGTTGATTTTTAATTTTACGTAAATTAAAAAAAAGTTTTTTCTGTGCAGCGGTAGTTCCAATTTTTACTAAAGACCAACTATGTAAAACATATTCTTGAATCTGAGCTCTTATCCACCACATTGCATATGTTGCTAATCTAAAACCTTTTTCAGGATCAAATCTTTTAACTGCTTGCATGATACCAACATTACCTTCTGAAATTAAGTCTGTAATTGGTAAGCCATATCCTCTGTACCCCATTGCTATTTTGGCAACTAATCGAAGGTGACTTGTAACTAGTTTATGCGCAGCATCTGAATCTCCATGTTCCTTATAACGTTTAGCTAACATGTACTCCTCTTCAGCTGTGAGCATCGGAAATTTTTTAATTTCTTGCAAGTATACTGCTAAATTTCCTTCACTTGATAGTACCGGTAAATTCATTATACGCCTATACCACAAATAAAATATAATTTAATATTTAAGCAATAATTCTATTAAATTCTTAAAATCTTCAGGAATTTCAATATCAAAATTCATCCTTTTTTTTGATGTTGGATGATCAAAACCTAGATGATAGGCATGTAATGCTTGTCTTTCAAAATTTTTTAAAATCATGAATTTATTAAATGTATTTTTATCTTTTCCAAATTGATTAATTTTACTTTTCCCATAAATCTTATCACCAATTATAGGAGAATTTTTAGAAGTTAGATGAAGTCTAATTTGATGTGTTCTTCCAGTATGTAAATGGCAGTCAACTATACTAGCAATACCAAAAGTTTTTTCTAATTTAATATCGGTTTTAGAATATTTTCCAAAACCCTTATTATTTAAACTCATTTTTTTTCTATTTTTTCTATTTCTCTCAATATACCCTTCAATTGATTGATTATCAGGCATTCCCCAAACTACTGCTTTATATCTACGAGATATCGTATGTTCTTTGAACTGTTTGGCTAAATTAATATGAACATTATTATTTTTTGCAACAACAAGAATTCCACTTGTGTCTTTATCTAAACGATGGACTATTCCTGGTCTAGCATTATTATCTAAATTACTTAGTTGATTATTAGTGTAATGCATAAGAGCATTCACAAGAGTGCCGCTTTCATTTCCAGGAGCTGGATGCATTACTAAATTTGGAGGTTTATTTATAACGATTAGATCTTCATCTTCAAAAATAATGTTTAAGTCAATATTTTCAGCTGAATGTTTTGTTTCTTGTTTCAAGATAATATTTATAAAGTAATTTTCATTTTCTTTAGTTATGTAAGATGGATCTTTTATTTCCTTTTTATCAAGACTTACATTACCATTTAATATTAAAGTTTTAATTTGTGTTCTTGAATATCCTTCCAATTTTGAAACGAGCACTTTATCTAATCTTTGTGCACTTAATTGTTTATTTATAGTTAATTTAAGATTATAGAATTCGTTCATGTCTCAAAAAATTCTTAAATTTATTGTAATATTTTTAGGTATATTAATTGTTATTTGTTTTTTAGCTCTTGTTTATGGTTTGTATATAAAAACAACAAAAAAACAAAGTAATTTAGAAACAAATTTAATTGATTACAATTTAAATTTAGAAAAAGGTCATAAAATTACAGATATAGATATGATTGATAATAATAGGATTTTGTTTACAATAAAAAGTAATGATAAAGTTTATGCTTTAATATATGATATAGAAACATCAAATATTACAAAAATAGATACATCTAATGAATAAAGATAATAATTTTGAAAATAATTTAAAAAAGCTTGAGTCTATTGTAGAGAAATTAGAAAATGGTGAAGTTGATTTAGAAGAATCTGTAAAACTTTACGAAGAAGGAATGAATTTAAAAAAAGCATGCGAAGAAAAATTAAAAAGTATTGAAATCCAAATTAAAAAAATTAAGCAAGTAAACAATAAAGTCACAAAAGAAGATTTCAAGTAATTTTCAAATTTGAGTAAAAATCTAAAAATAAGACTTGATCAGCTTTTAATGGATAGAAACTTAGCTGATAGTAAGACAAAAGCCCAATCTATGATTATGGCTGGCCAAGTTTATGTAAACGATAAAATTATTACCAAAAGTGGTAACAGTTTTAATGAAAACTCAAAAATAAAAATTAAACAACTTCATCCTCCATGGGTATCAAGAGGTGCATTCAAATTACTGAAAGCGATTGAACATTTTAAGATTGATATTGAAAATAAAATTTGTCTAGATATCGGTTCATCAACTGGTGGTTTCACAGAAGTTCTTTTAAAAAAAAATGCTAAAAAAATATATTCTATTGATGTTGGTACAAATCAACTTCATGAAAAATTAAAAAAAGAAAAAAAAATTATTAGTATAGAAAATTTCAACGCTAAATATTTAGATAACTCAATAATTCATGAAAAAATTAATTTGGTAGTCTGTGATGTTAGTTTCATTAGTCTAACAAAGGTTATAGAACCTAGCTTGAAGCTTTTATCAAGTAAAGCTGAGATTATTTCACTAATTAAGCCGCAATTTGAAACTAATAAAATAAATTTGAAAAAAGGTATTGTGAAAGATCCATTGATTCATGAACAAGTATGTAATGATATATCTAATTGGTTTAAAAAAACAATTAAGGCTGAAGTTGTAGGTTTAGTCGAAAGTCCAATAACAGGACCAAAAGGAAATAAAGAATTTTTGATTTATAGTATTTTAAAGAAATCTTAAACAATGATCAGCTATAGTTGTGGCAACCATTGCTTCACCAACAGGAACAGCTCTTATACCAACACATGGATCATGACGACCTTTAGTAGATATTGTTGTTTCTTTTAATTTTGTATTAATTGTTTTTTTTGGCGATAATATTGAGCTTGTAGGTTTTACTACAAATCTAGTAATTAATTCTTGGCCCGTTGTAATACCCCCAAGAACTCCACCATTATTATTTGAAAGAAATAAAGGTTTTTTATTTTTTATTCTCATTTCATCAACATTAGAAATTCCAGTTTCATAAACACTGCTAAATCCATTTCCCATTTCTACTCCCTTAACAGCATTAATAGACATCAATGCCTTAGCAATATCAGAGTCTATTTTTTCATAAATAGGCTCTCCTAATCCAGCTGGCAAACCTTTCACTCTAATTTCAATTATTGCTCCTAAAGAGGAACCAGATTTTCTTGCAGTTTGTATTTCGTTTTCCCATATTTTAATAATTTCTTTATCAGGACTCCAAAAATTATTTTTTGGAATAAAATTATTATTCCAATTATCATAATTAATTTTATGATTACCTATTTGAATTAATGCACCTGTTATTACAACTTGATTTTTAATTTTATTTTTTATGATTTTTCTTGCTATTGCCCCTGCTGCTACTCTCATTGCAGTTTCTCTAGCACTAGATCTACCTCCACCCCTATAATCTCTTATGCCATATTTTTTCCAATATGTATAATCTGCATGACCTGGTCTAAATTTACTTTTGATATCACCATAATCTTTTGATCTCTGATCTTGATTGTAGATAATTAGAGAAATAGGATGACCTGTTGTTTTTCCCTCAAAAGTTCCAGATAGTATTTCAACTTTATCTTCTTCTTTTCTTTGAGTTGTAAATTTTGACTGACCAGGTTTTCTTTTATCTAAATAGGGTTGAATATCTTTTTCAGTTAAATTTATGTTTGATGGAACTCCATCGACAACACAACCAATAGCTTTGCCATGGCTTTCTCCCCATGTGGTAAAGTTAAAGATTTTTCCTATTGAATTAGAAGTCATTTTTTAGAATTTGTAAATTCACCTAATAATTCTGAAACACTTTCACTCTCATCAACTGCAACCATTCCTACAGTATGATAGCCACAATCGACATGTTGTATCTCACCAGTAACAGCGCTCCCAAGATTACTTAAGAGATACAAAGCAGAATTTCCAACATCTTGCTGATTTACATTTCTTTTTAGTGGAGCATTAAGCTCGTTCCATTTTAGAATAAATCTAAAATCACCTATTCCTGATGCTGCCAAAGTTTTAATTGGCCCAGCACTAATAGCATTAACTCTTATATTTTTTTCTCCCAAATCAACTGCTAAATATCTTACACTTGCCTCTAAAGCTGCTTTTGCAACTCCCATAACATTATAATGAGGCATAACTTGTTCTGATCCATAATATGTTAAAGTTAAAATTGATCCACCATTATTCATTAAAGGTTCTGCTAACCTACAAGCCTCTGTAAAAGAATAACATGATATATGCATAGTTTGTTTAAAATTATCAGAAGATGTATTGTAATATTTACCTCTTAATTCATCTTTGTTGGAAAAACCAATTCCATGAACAAGAAAATCTAATTCACCCCATTTATTTTTAAGTGTTTCAAAAACGTTATTCATACTTTGTGAGTCTGAAACATCACAAGGAATTATAGTGTTAGACCCTATTTCTTCTGCAAGTGGTTGAACTCTTTTTTTAAGAGCTTCTCCTTGATAAGTAAGTGCAATTTCTGCTCCCTGTTCTGCTAATTTTTTCGCAATACCCCAAGCAATAGATCTGTCATTTGCCACTCCCATAATCAGACCTTTTTTATTTTGCATCAACATATTGTAAATCAGTGTTTTTTTATAAATATAGATATATATACTTATAAAATAATATTCATATCTATAATATGCAATCAAATCAAAAATTAATAAATTCTGATAAAAAACCAATTGAACTTTTTCAAGAATGGTTTGAAGAGGCAAAGAAAAATGAAATCAATGATCCAAATGCTATGAACCTTGCTACTATATCTTCTGATGGCAAACCCAGCTCGCGAATTGTTTTACTTAAATCATATGATGATAAAGGGTTTGTTTTTTACACAAATTCAAATAGCAAAAAAGGTAGAGCAATTAAAAACAACGATAGTGTAGCTTTAAATTTTCATTGGAAAACACTTCAAAGACAAATAAGAATAGAGGGCAATGTTTCACAAATTTCAAACGCTGAAGCTGATGAATATTATAATTCAAGGCCGCTAGGAAGTAGAATAGGAGCTTGGGCTTCATTACAGTCAGAAGAATTAGATGATAGATCGACATTAACTAAAAGAGTAGAAGAGTTTGAAAAAAAATTTTCAGATAATGATGTACCAAGACCTTCACATTGGAATGGTTACTTAGTAGCACCTATGTTAATTGAATTTTGGCAAGATATGCCATTTAGATTGCATGACAGACTTGAATTCCGTATGGAAAATGATGGTTGGGTTACAAGAAAATTATATCCTTAATTATCTTCCTTCCATTTTTGTAAAATCCATGAACTAGAATTTGATTTATTGTCACCACCTATACCCCAAAGTAACTGTATATTGTTTTTTTCACAGAATATTGATTCTGGTGTTGTACTATTATTTCTATCACCTCCATTTGCAAATTTAATAATTGATTTTGGATATTTATTTTTTACTTTTTTAAGACCATCGATGCACGTCTTATCTCCGTCATCAAATTCTATAACATCAATAACATTTTTTAACTCATTCATAATTATAGTTCTTTCAATAAAAGGAAGAAATTCCTTACCCTTCTTTTTTTGAAGCCATAAATCAGAATTTAGCAAAACTACAACTTCACCATGATTAGCAGCTTCTTTAATTAATTTTATATGACCACTGTGAATTGGGTCAAAACCTCCACTGACAACAACTATTTCACGCATACTTGCTTCTCCATTTTTCTGGATCTTCTAAAAATTCTTTTAAGTTTGAAACCTTATCTTCAGAATATATTTTTTCACTTTCAATATAATTTATTACATCTTTCCATGTACACAGTGAGTGCATATTTACATTTAATTTAAATAATTCTGATTCATTGAAATTAAAAATATCATAATAAAATATTACAAATATATCTTTAACTTTTAATCCAGCTTCACGCATTGCGTTAATAAAAATTATTTTACTACCTCCATCGGTAGCTAGATCTTCAACTAAAAGAGCTTTTTGATTTTTTTCAAATTCACCTTCAATTTGTTTGTTTTTTCCAAAACCCTTTGTTTTTTTTCTAATATAAATCATTTTTTTATCTAATTTTTGAGAAATAAAAGCAGCATAGGGAATTCCAGCGGTCTCTCCACCAGCAATAATTTCTGTCTCAATATTATTTTTAGTTAAATAATCTATGGCTTTATCAATTATAAAATTTCTTTCTTTTGTAAAAGAAATAATTTTTCTACAGTCAACATAAACAGGACTAGCCAAGCCTGATGTAAGAGTAAAATATTCATCAAATGAAAAATTAATGGACTTTATATCTACTAATATTTTAGCTATCTCTTTAGACATTTTTTTTAAGTTATTTGCGCAATATGTTCAAATGATAAATTTCCAGGGACAATCATTATTGGTATTCTTAGGTTTGTTATTTCATTACTCACCAGAGAAGTTATTATTGGACCAGGGTTTTTACTATTTGGATCAGTATTGGCAGCTAAAACAAGAACATTAATATTTTTTTCCTCATCTAATAATTGTTTTAATTCAGATATAGTATCCCCCTCTCTTAAAGAGAGAGCAGGATAGTCGCCTGTTCTTTCTTGGACAAATGAGGCAGCTTTTTTAAGAATTGTTTCTGCTTCTTCTCTAGCTTCCTCTTTCATAATGTCTGTAACACCCTTGGTAGTTAGAACATCCAAAGGCTCTATGAATGTTGCAATTATAATTTTTCTTCCCGTTTTTTTTGATCTTGCACAAGCATATTCAAGAGCTGTATTCATTTCTTCTGAATTATCTGCGACAACTAGAATATATCTATCATCACTCATTTACTTCTCCTAAATAAAGCAGCAGCAATAAAACCTGAAAATATTGAAAAGATAATTACAAAAACTCCGTATGTAGCTGCATTTTCATTAGCAAAGTCAAATATTTGACTTCCTATACCAGTTTTTTTTATAACTATATTTTTCTGATCAGTACTCATAATTGTATTATTTCTTATATAGTAAATATCAACATTATAAATCCCTGGTATTGTATTTGTTGGAAAAAAAACGCTAGTTTGAAACAATTTATCTTTGACCTTTTTCATTTCAAAACTTTTATAAAATGATTGTTCTTTTTTTATTCTAACAAAATTTTCATTCCAATTTTTTTGGTCATTTTTGAAAATAAAATTTTGATTAAAAGTCTTATTATTCAAAATTTTTTCAAAACTTAGATCTTCATTAATTAATATCGATTCAGGCAAGATTTCGTTAATTTCTTTTGAGGAGGATAAAAAGAATAAAGATGGAATGTTACTATAGGTAACGTATTGATTATTTATCCATATTCCAAAATACCTCTCTTTTTTTTGTATTCTCATTTTTGATGGCGGTCCTTTTATTGTCAAAAGTGTCTCATGATCATCTTTTAGTAATCCAAAAATAATAATTTCTTTTCCATTAAAATCTGTTTTTAATTCAATACTATCCTCAGATAAGTCAAAGTAAATTTCTTCAGCATTAAGAAAGTTACAAAAAAAAATTATAGTAAATAAAATTAATAGATTAAAAGAAAATTTTATATATAAATTTTTAATCATCTTTTTTTGTCACTTCTAAAATATAAAATTCTAAATAAAATCCAATTAATGCAAAAATTGATACTAATAAAAAAGATGCTTTCTCAATCAATATATCAACCACTAATATATCTTTTTGCATAAGCATATAAATTGGAATTACGGTGGATAAAATAATAATACTTAGTTTTGCAAATGAATCATTAAATAATATGTCTCTAAATATTTTATTAAGATCTTTTTTAATAAATACTCTGAAATTTGACCAAATATAAATTTTGTTAAATGAATTTATAACAATTATTAGAATTAAAAAATATTCAATATTCTCCAGATTAAAATCAATAGTTGTAAAAATAAAATATATGAAGAGACAAAGTACGATCAAAAAATTAATTGAAAAATTAAATATTGATATCATATCATTACCAATGAAAATAAATCATTAGGTCTTAAAACTAGATCTGTAAAAATTTTACCACAGACACCCAGTACTAATATAGCCAAAATACCTCTCAAATATTCTGCTTTTAATTTAGATCCAAAAATTACACCAATTTGTGCACCAATTACTCCTCCAAATATCATTAGTGCAGACAGCACAATATCTACATTATAATTTATGTAGGATTGAAAGAATGTTGCATTAGCAGTAACAAAAATGATTTGAAATAAAGATGTACCAACTACTATACTTGTCGGCATTCCAAGTATGTATACCATTGCAGGTATCATTATAAATCCTCCTCCAACTCCCATCATTGCTGACATTACTCCAACTGCGAACCCTATTAGTACAGGTGGTATCGCACTTATATAAAGTTTTGATCTATGAAAGCGAACTTTGAATGGAAGTCCGTGAAACCAAGAATGTTGATGTAGTTTTGTTCTTTTAGTGTTTTTTGCTCTATAATGTTTTATTGTGGTTCTAGCGCTTTCAAAAGCCATACTAAAACCTATAAAACCTAAAAAGAAAAGAAATAATAACTGAATAACTAAATCTATTTGCCCAAAGTTTTTTAGATAACTGAAAATATTTACACCAACTGTGGACCCAATTAAACCTCCTATTAAAAGGAATATACCCATCTTTATATCAACATTTCTTTTTCTCCAGTGAGCAATAAAACCTGAAACTGAAGTTGCTAAAACGTGTGGGGCTTCAGAACCAACAGCTACAACTGGAGGTATGCCTAAAAAAATTAATAGTGGTGTCATTAAAAATCCACCACCAACACCAAAAATTCCTGAAAGTATTCCTATACTCATACCAATAAAGATAATGAGAAAAATATTGACGTTCATTTCAGCTATTGGAAGGTAAATTGACATGTTTTTTTATAAATTTTATATAATTATTACTTAATAAGTACAAATTATATTTATTTTAGAAAATTATATAAAATTATTTAGTACTATGATTCCGATATAACTAACAATTCCAACACAACAAGCTGCAGAAAAACCTACATAAAATGGTCTTATACCTAAGCTTTTTAAAGAAACTAAATTTGTACTTATGCCAACAGCTGCCATTGCTATTGCTAAAGAATACTCAGCGATAGATTTAATAATATTGATGATTAATTGCCAGTTATTATTCGTTAATATTTCAAAAGCTAAATTACTATTTTGAATTCCATAATCTCCAATTGATCTTATAAGACCCATAAGAATAAAACCAATTATGAAAATTGGAAACATAGATATTATTGATGGTTTGCTATTATTTTCACCAATATTATTTCTTAGATACATATAGCTTATTGCAGGAATGACGATTATCATACTGACATTCCTTACTAATTTTGTAATCGTTGCTATATCCATAGTTTTTGGTGAATTGAATTGCTCCGCATATATCAATCCTGCCCCAGCAACTTGAGCAGTTTCATGTATTGAAGTTCCAAGAAATAATCCTGATGCTAACTCATCTCCACTGAAAAGATAATATGCCATAAATGGATAGAGGAACATTGCAATTATTCCAAATATTGTAATATTAGCTATGGCATAAGCAACTTCCTCTTTATCAGCATTAATTGCAGGACTAGTTGCTACAATTGCAGATGCTCCACAAATACTTGTTCCAACTGCAATTAATGATCCCATTTTTGAAGAAACATTTAATAACTTGCATAAATAATTTACAACTAAGATTGATATAATAATACAAGCAACAATTAGAGGTATTCCAATTATTCCAACTTTAAAAATATCTAAAAGCCCTAGTCTAATACCAAGACATATTATTCCTAATCTTAGAATAAATTTTAACGAAAACTTAATTCCTTCTAATAAAAAATTATTAATATGAAATATATTTCCTATCAAAAGACCAAATATTATTGATAGCATTATTGGTGATATTGGACTTTTATTTAAATTTAAAATTTCTTTTCCAATAAAATCACTTAGGTATATGCCTAAATAGGCAATTACAAAACAAAATATAATTCCTGGAAATATTTTATATATTGAGCTTACCATTTAAAATATTCTTTATACAAAAAAAAAATTTTTTACATATTTATATTAAACTTAGATATTTTTTGCAGTATTCCATTCTTCTTGAGTATTAACATTGAAAAAATTTTTTTCTTGGCTTTTATCGAATTCAACAAATTTATATTTGTGCTTTTTAACCCAAAACATAATTTTACTATTTTTTAATATTAACTCATTTTCTAAACTAGTTATTAACGATATATGCCACATTGCTATAACAGGATGATGTCTACTATTTGATCTTGCAATCAATATTTTTACATTTTCATCATATGCCTCTAAAAACTTATCGAAAAGATTATCGGGTAAAAATGGAGTATCACTTGGAACAGTAAAAACCCACTCTTTGTTTGTGTAATTTTCTTTAGCCCACAACATTGATGTGTGAATTCCTGCTAAAGGTCCCATAAAACCTTTAAATCTATCTTCAATTATTGGGTAATTAATTTTCTTAAAACTTTTTAAGTCATTAGCATTTATTATTATTTCATTACTATATTTTTTAAGCTTGTTTATTATTTTGTCTAAGATTGTAATTCCATTTATTTTAGCAAAGGCTTTAAATCCACCTCCAAATCTTTTTGATTGACCTCCAGCTAGTATGGCAAACAAAATTTTTTTTTTATTTATGGTCAATTCTATGTTCCCCAGAAAGTGCTAAATATTTTTTTCCTTTTGCCCTTCCAATAAGTGTTAAATTTGAGCCCCTCGCTAGCTCTACACCCCATGCAGTAAACCCTGATCTAGAAATTAATATTGGAATACCCATTTTTATTGTTTTAATAACCATTTCACTAGTTAATCTTCCTGTGGTGTAAAAAATTTTATTTGAAGAGCTAATTTTTTTTAAGAACATAAAACCAGCAATTTTATCTACAGCATTATGTCTCCCTACGTCTTCCATATAAATCAATGGTTTATTATTATGAATAATGGCACAGCCATGTATTGCTCCTGTTTCTAAATATAAGCTCGGTGTTAATGTAATTTTTTTTGAAATTTCATAAATCCATTTATGTTTAATTTTCTTTTTGGATTTTAATTTTGATTTTTTTATTTCTGCATAGATATCTCCAAATACCGTACCTATTGCACAACCACTAGTTGTTATTTTCTTTCTTAATTTATTTTCATAATTTGTTTTACGTTTTGTTCTTACAACAACCACGCCTAAATCTTTATCAATTTCAACTTTTGTAATTATGTCATTTTTCTTAAGCATATTTTGATTTAATAAATACCCAACTGCAAGATATTTTGGATGATCACTAATAGACATTAGCGTTACTATCTCTTGATTATTAAGAAAAATTGTAAGAGCTTTTTCATTAATAACTTTAGAAATTATTTTATTTCCTTTCTCATCAAAACCATTTAGTTTTGTAATTAAGGACTTATTATTAATATCAGGTGAGACTAAATATTTCTCTTTTTTTGCCATATGTTGTAATTAAACTAATAATTTAAATGAACATATTAGAAATTTTCACAAATTCCATACTATTAATTATTACTTTAGATAATGAACTATGGGACATTATACTTTTGTCATTATTTGTAAGTTTTACTGCGCTAATTATTGCATCATTATTAGGATTTATAGTAGGGTATTATTTTGCAATTTATAATTTTTATTTCAAAAAAATTATTTTAATAATTATAAACTCATTGATGGGAATTCCTCCAGTTGTAGTTGGTTTAATTGTTTATTTTATTTTTGCATCAGGTGGACCTTTAGGTATTTTACAGCTTCTATACACACCTTCTGCGATGATTATTGCTCAAACTATAATAATTTTTCCAATAATTGCTTCATTATCACATGAGATATTTTCTAAAAATTGGTTTGAATTTAAAGATCAGATAAGATCCTTAAATATTCCTTTTTGGGGTTCTGTAAAACTTTTATTTAACCATAGTTATTTTTTATTAATAACAACATTATTATCTGCTTTTGGAAGAGCAATTTCAGAAGTTGGTGCAGTTATGATTGTGGGTGGTAATATTGATCATTATACTCGAGTAATGACCACTGCTATATCTTTAGAAACTAGAATGGGAAATTTAGAATACGCTATGGCATTAGGTTTAGTTTTAATATCAATAACAATAATTATTTACTCTCTTGTATATTTATTAAATAATAGATCTATTAAATGAAAATAGTAGGAATTGTTGGCTGGAAGGACTCAGGTAAAACGACTATTGCAACTAAAATTATAAATAAACTTAGCTCTAAAAATTTTCGCGTTGCTTCAATTAAACATGCACATCACGAATTTGATATAGATCATGAGAATACAGATAGCTTTAAGCATAGATTAGCGGGATCTTCTCAAGTAATAGTTAGTTCATCGAAGCGATGGGTTAAAATATCAGAGCTAAACAATTCAAAAGAAAAAACATTAGATTATTTAATTAATCAACTTTCAGAAGTTGATATTGTAATAGTGGAAGGGTTTAAAAATGAAAATCACCCAAAAATTGAAATAATTAAAAATGATAATGATAATTACTTATTCAGCAAAATTAAAAATATAAAAGCTATTATTACAAATAATAAACTTGAAACTAACTTGAAAATTTTTAAGAATGACGAAATTGACAATTTAATTGATTTTATTTTGAGAGAATTTTAATGAATAAATTACCTCTAACCAAAAAA
Source organism: uncultured Alphaproteobacteria bacterium (assembly GCA_902597795.1). Classification (GTDB taxonomy): domain Bacteria; phylum Pseudomonadota; class Alphaproteobacteria; order HIMB59; genus CACPNW01. Next base: position 68,744 of record CACJZA010000003.1, read on the forward strand.
CAAATTGTTAACTTATTTAAAAAACAAAAGGTTGTGATTTATAATTCTGAAAAAGTTAATTTAGAAAATTCAGAAGATAGATTTCTTTACGAAAATATAAAAAGTAAAATTAATTTACCTCCTTTTAATAATTCTGCTGTAGACGGTTATGCTATTTTAAAAAGAGATTTAAAAACAAAAAAAATTTTTTTTTGTAACAGACGAATAGCTGCTGGAGATAACAAAAATATAAAAGTAAAATCTGGTGAAGCAGTAAGAATTTTTACTGGTGCAAAAATGCCTACGAATTCATCAACTATAGTTATGCAGGAAAATACATACAAGAAAGGAAATAAAATTCATTTAATTAAAATTCCAAGATTTGGAGATAATTATAGATTAAAGGGTGAAGATATAAAGAAAAACCAAATAATATTGGAAGAGGGGTCTAAATTAAATCAACAAAATATAAATTTAATTGCTGCTACTGGTATTAGTAAAATAAAAGTATTTAAAAAAATTAAAATTGGTTTCTTTACAAGTGGTAATGAATTACGAAAACCAACTAAAAATTTAAAAAATTCTGAAATTAATAATTCAAATTATTATAGTTTAAATAATTTACTTGATAAAAATTTTATAGAAAAAAAATATTGCGGAAATCTCAAAGATAATTTTAAATCTATTAAAAATAAAATTTTCAATACTTCAAAAAAATTTAATGTAATAATAACGGCTGGTGGTGCATCTGTTGGTGATGAAGATCATTTAATTAAAGTTTTATCTGAATTGGGTAAGGTATATTTTTGGAGAGCAGCAATAAAACCAGGAAGACCAATTGCAGTTGGAAAAATAAATAAGTGCTACATAATTTGCTTACCAGGTAATCCAGTTTCTGTTCAATTACTATATGCAATGTTAATAAAACCATTAATAGAAAAACTATCTGGTGGAAATTTTAAGCTCCCATCTTCAAGTAAAATTACAGCAAATTTTTCTATAAAGAAAAAAACAAAAAGAATGGAGTGGTTACGCGTAAATAAACAAACTATAAATAATAAAAATATTGCAAATAAATTTCCTAAACAAGGTTCTGGTATGATTAGTTCTATAGCCTATTCAGATGGTATAATTGAAATTGACGAAAATGTTTCTCAAGTAAATAAAGGAGATATATTTGATTTTTATAATTATGAAAGTCTATTTTAATTTTTAATTTTAAATCTATAACGAATTACAATTTTATCTTTTATTTTTTCACAACTTAAATATTCATAGTTAGACTGATCACAATAATGTTCAAAGTCTGCTTCAGCCAAAGGATCAGTTGCAATAATTTTAATAATTGTATCTTTGTTTAATTCTGAAGCAAGTTTTCTAGCCTTAAGCACTGGTATAGGACATTCTGTACCACTAGTATCAAGAACTAATTCTTCATTTTCAACTGAATCTTTCATAGTTTTCTGATACTTAATATATAGTATAATATTAATTGGAATGGATAAATTTGTTTCTCAAACAGAAACTTCTTTAAAAAAGAAGAAAAGACGTTGGACTCCTAAAGGAAGACAAGTCGAAGATAAATATTTAGATGAAGTTTCTAAATTGTTTTCAGGATTAATATTTAAGCGAGATGAATTAATAGAATATTTGCATATATTACAGGATAAATTTGGTGTTTTATACGATAAGCATCTTGTAGCTTTATCAACTATTATTAACTTACCACTTTCTGAAATTTATGAAGTTGCAACTTTTTATGCTCACTTTAATATTGTCAAAGATAGTAAAGATTATAACCCAGTGAATGTTGTAAGGGTTTGTGAAAGTTTGACGTGTGAATTATTTGGCGCACACAAATTACTTCAAGATATAAAAAAATTAGAGAATAAAAATATAAAAGTTGTACCTGGGCCATGTATGGGAAGATGCAATCTTGCTCCTACTGTTTGCGTAGGAAAAAATTATGTTGATGTGGCTAATTTTGATAAAGTTAAAAAAACAATCGATGAAAAAAATTTTAACCCCTTCATTCCAGATTATATAAATTTATCTTCTTATAAAAAAAATGGTGGTTATGAAATTGCGAACAAAATAAGAAATGGTGTTATCTCAAAAAAACAAGTTTTGGATTCATTAAATGAAAGTGGATTGAAAGGTAAGGGTGGAGCTGGATTTCCAACAGGAAAAAAATGGGAAATTGTTTCAAATTACAATGGTAAAAAATATGTTGCTGTTAACGGTGATGAAGGTGAACCAGGAACATTTAAGGATAGGTCATATTTAGAAAGTGATCCACATAGATTTTTAGAAGGAGCTCTAATTGCATCCTATTTTATAAATGCTCAAAAAGTTTACATTTATATGAGAGATGAATATCCAACAGTTATAAAAATTTTACTTGATGAAATAAATAAAATGGAAGATGAAGAAATAATTCCAAAAGACTTTTTCATAGTAAGAAGAGGGGCAGGAGCTTATATTTGTGGAGAAGAGTCAGCAATGATAGAAAGTATTGAAGGCAAGAGAGGATTGCCAAGGCATAGACCACCTTATGTGGCTGAAATTGGTTTATTTGGATGTCCTACTTTAACAAATAATTTAGAAACTCTTTTTTGGGTAAGAGATATAATTGAAAAAGGAGCAAAGTGGTTTGCTGAAAAGGGCACCAATGGAAATAAGGGTTTTCATAGTTTTTCAGTATCTGGAAGAGTAAAGAACCCGGGAGTAAAAGTTGCCCCGGCGGGTATAACAATTCAACAATTAATTGATGAGTATTGCGATGGAATGGCAGATGGACATACTTTTAAAGGATATCTTCCTGGAGGTGCATCTGGCGGAATTCTTCCGGCTACTATGAATGATATTCCGCTTGATTATGGATCGAAAGAATTAATGGATGCCGGATGTTTTTTGGGCTCAGCGGCAGTAGTTGTATTATCGGATCATGATAATATGAAAGATGTTGCACTTAATTTACTAAAATTTTTCGAAGAGGAAAGTTGTGGTCAATGTACTCCATGCCGTTCCGGTACGGAAAAAACTGTTAAATTAATGCAAGAAAAAAATTGGAACAAGGAAAAATTAAAAGATTTAAGTGAAGTTATGGCTCAAGCATCGATATGTGGTTTAGGACAAGCTGCAACAAACCCATTAAATTCTGTTTTAAAATATTTTAGCAATGAAATAACTTATGACTAAACAGAAAACAAAATTTTATTTAAACGAAAAGTTAGTTGAAGCAAATGCTGATGAAACTATTTGGCAAGTTGCAAATAGACTTGGAACAGAAATCCCACATTTATGTTATTCGAATAAACCTGGCTATAGAGCAGATGGAAATTGTAGAGCATGTATGGTTGAAATTGAAGGAGAACGTGTGTTGGCGGCATCTTGTATTAGAAAGCCAACTGATAGTATGAAAGTTAGAACTTCATCAGAAAAGGCTAAAAAATCTAGAGAGTTAGTTTTTGAACTACTGCTAGCAGACCAACCAAAAAAAGAAATTGCTCATGATAATAATTCTGACTTTTGGAAATGGATAGACAAAGTTGAAGTTAAAGAAAGTAGATTCCCAAAAAAAACTTCATGTCAGGCAGATGTTTCTCATCCTAGTATGGCTGTAAATCTAGATGCATGCATCCAATGTAATCTTTGTGTAAGAGCATGTAGAGAAGTTCAGGTCAACGATGTCATTGGAATGGCATATAGAGGTGAAAATTCTAAAATTGTATTCGATTTTGATGATCCAATGGGTGATAGCACATGTGTAGCATGTGGTGAATGTGTACAGGCTTGTCCTACTGGAGCATTAATGCCAGCATCCATTGTAGATCAAGATGGTGTTGGCCATAGTAATGTAGATAAAAAAATTGATAGTGTTTGTCCTTATTGTGGTGTGGGTTGTCAGATAGAATACAATGTAAAAGATAACAAAATTAAATATGTTAACGGTGTTGATGGTCCCGCAAACAAGAACAGATTATGTGTAAAAGGAAGGTTTGGTTTTGATTATGTAAATAATCCAGAAAGACTTACAAAGCCATTGATTAGAATTAAAGATAAACCAAAAGACTTACACCCAAGTATAAATTTTTCGAATATTCATGAATATTTTAGAGAAGCATCTTGGAATGAAGCTCTAGATTATGCAGCACAAGGATTTTTAAAACTTAATAAACAAAGAAATGGTATGAGTAATCTTGCAGGTTTTGGATCAGCTAAATGTTCAAATGAAGAAGCTTATTTATTTCAAAAATTAATAAGAACGGGTTTTAATACAAATAATGTTGATCATTGTACAAGACTTTGTCATGCGTCTTCCGTAGCCGCTTTATTAGAAACTATTGGTTCAGGAGCTGTTACTGCTCCATTCTATGAAGTTGAAAATTCTGATGTGATAATAGTCATTGGAGCAAATCCTACTGAAAACCATCCTGTTGCAGCAACTTTTTTTAAGAATGCTGCTAAAAAGGGTTCTAAATTAATTGTGATGGATCCTAGAGGGCATTCCTTAAAAAAATATGCAACTCATATGTTGCAATTTAAACCAGGATCTGACGTAGCCCTCTTAAATTCAATAATGAATGTTATTGTCGAAGAAAATTTGTTTAATTCCGAATATATAAAAAAACAAACTGAAGGATTTGAAAAATTAAGAAAACATTTAATGAATTATTCACCTCATATAATGGAAAACGAAACAGGCATTGATCCAGAACTTATAAGAGAAGTAGCACGCTTATATGCCAATACAAATAAAGGAATAATTTTTTGGGGGATGGGAATTTCTCAACACACACATGGTACCGATAATGCTAGATGCTTAATTTCTCTAGCTTTAATGACAGGGAATGTTGGAAAAAGAGGATCTGGTTTACATCCTTTAAGAGGACAAAATAATGTTCAAGGAGCATCTGATGCTGGTCTTATACCAATGATGTATCCTGATTACCAATTAGTTGATAAAGATAATAATAGAGATTTTTTTGAAAAACTTTGGAACACTCCTTTAGATGATAAAAAAGGTCTAACAGTTGTTGAAATTATGGATGCTATTCACGATAATACAATTAAAGGGATGTATATACTTGGTGAAAATCCAGCAATGTCTGACCCTGATCTTAATCATGCAAGAGAAGCTCTACAAATGTTAGACCATTTAGTTGTTCAAGATATTTTTTTAACTGAAACAGCAACATATGCGGATGTTATTTTCCCAGCTTCAGCATGGCCTGAAAAAAATGGAACAGTTACTAATACTAATAGACAAGTACAGATGGGAAGAAAAGCTTTAGATTCTCCAGGTGAAGCTAAAGAAGATTGGTGGATAACGAACGAACTTGGAAAAAGAATGGGTTTAAATTGGAAATATAAACACCCCAAGGAAATTTATGAAGAAATGTCACTAACAATGCCTTCATTAAACAATATATCTTGGGAAAGATTAGAAAATGAAAACTCTGTAACCTATCCAAGTAAATCTCCAACTACACCAGGAGATGAAATTGTTTTTGGTGATAAATTTCCAAATGAAAATGGTAAAGGTAAATTTGTTCCAGCCAGTGTTACCGCACCAGATGAAGTACCTGATAAAGAATTTGCGATGATCCTAACTACTGGAAGGCAATTAGAGCATTGGCATACTGGAGCTATGACTAGAAAGGCATCAAATTTAGATGCCATTGAACCAGAACCTTCAGTTTCAATATCGCCTAAAGATATAATTAAAAATAATATGAAAGCTGGTGATAAAATAAAAGTTACAACTAGAAGAGGCTCAATAGATATTAGAGTGAGGCAAGACAGGGCGATTCCTGACGGAGTTATATTTATGCCATTTTGTTATAATGAGTCTGCCGCTAATCTTTTAACTAATCCAGCTTTAGATCCATATGGAAAAATTCCTGAATTTAAATATTGTGCAGCAAAAATTGAGAAGTTATAAATATTTTATGATTAAAAAAACTTTAATAATTTTATTTCTTGTATTTAGTCCAATCACAGCATGCTCAACATTAAGTGAATTAAACGAAAGAGTTAAAGGTGATGGAGTTCCTTATATTCCTGGAATTTAATTTATAAAATTCTTGTCGAATTTATAATATAATATAAATGCAAAATTAATGCCGCGTTAGCTCATTTGGTAGAGCAGTTGATTTGTAATCATCAGGTAGTCAGTTCGATTCCGACACGCGGCACCACCTTGACAAAATTTAGGTTGAGTAAAACTGATATAAAGCAATCGATGTTGCATTAGAAACATTTAAACTATCAATTTCATATTTTAAATTTTTTTTCGTGTTTATCTGCATTATTTCATCGCATTCTTTTTTTACTAATTCTCTAATACCTTTTCCTTCAGAACCAAAAACTAAGACTGATTTTTGTGAAAAATTTAATTTTGAATTTTTATTTTTCGAACTGTCAAAACCGTAAACCCAATAATTATTTTTTTTAAGATAAGAAATAGCTCTTCTTATATTTGTCACTCTAATATAATTTACAATTTCTGCAGCACCAGAAGCTGATTTATAAAGTGATGAAGTCAATTCCGGTGAATTATCTTTACCAACTATAATTCCCGCACAATCAAATAATGCACATGATCTCATTATTGAACCAATATTTTGAGGATCAGTTACTTGATCTAAAATTAATATTACTGATTTGGTTTTCTTACTTTCAACTTTTATAAATTCTTCTAAAACTGGCCTAGCAAAATCTTTTGTTTTTAGAACTACCCCCTGTGTTGTGTTCTCATTTCCAAATCTTCTTGTAAATTCATTTTGAGCAAGAATGGTAATTTTTTGTATTGTAGATTCATATTTTTTCGCAAAATTAATCTGATTTTTACTAATTATTAGCTCAATATGCTCTCTTTTATCATTTTGGAGAGCTGATCTAACAGAATGTTGACCAAAAATAGTATGAATTCCTTGATTTTTATTAGATTTATTGTTTCTAAACTTATTCATCATTTAATATCACAGATTTGTCTAATTTATACAATCTAGATATGTACAAAATAGCATTTTTTGTCTAAAAGGCCGTTGCTTTTACGAGTATACGTATTTTGCAAAGGTGAAGCTGCTGTTTTAGATTGACATATATACTAATTTATTAGTATTGGCCAATTTCTTCAAACGGAGGGGTGGTCGAGTGGTTAAAGGCAGCGGACTGTAAATCCGCCCGCGTGAGCGTACGTAGGTTCGAATCCTACCCCCTCCACCATTATGGAGGTAATGGGATGAAAGCATTAAAGTGAGTGTGTGAAGCAGTCAGTTTAGTTGCGGGTGTAGCTTAGTGGTAAAGCTCCAGCCTTCCAAGCTGGCTACGAGGGTTCGATTCCCTTCACCCGCTCCATAACAAAAAATTATTGGGGTAAAAAAATGGCTAAAGCAAAATTCGAGAGAAACAAACCGCATTGTAACATAGGAACTGTTGGTCACGTTGACCATGGTAAAACAACATTGACTGCTGCTATAACAAAAATATTAGCAGAATCAGGTGGAGCAGAATTTACAGATTATGCAAACATAGATAAAGCACCTGAAGAAAGAGAGCGTGGAATTACTATTTCAACTGCTCACGTTGAATACGAAACAGAATCAAGACACTATGCTCACGTTGACTGTCCTGGACACGCCGATTATGTAAAAAACATGATCACTGGTGCTGCTCAAATGGATGGAGGTATCTTAGTTGTTAATGCAGCTGATGGACCAATGCCTCAAACAAGAGAACACATACTTTTAGCAAGACAGGTAGGTGTACCTGCCCTTGTTGTATACATGAACAAAGTTGATCAAGTAGATGATAAAGAGTTGATTGATCTTGTTGAAATGGAAATTAGAGAACTTCTAACATCTTATGAATTCCCTGGTGATACTATCCCAATCATTAAGGGTTCAGCTTTAGCAGCCCTAGAAGGTAGAGATGATGAAATTGGTAAAAATTCAATTATGGAATTAATGAAAGCGGTTGACGAACATATACCACAACCTAGCCGACCAGTAGACCAACCTTTCTTAATGCCTGTTGAGGATGTTTTTTCAATTTCTGGAAGAGGTACAGTTGTAACTGGTAGAATTGAACAAGGACAAGTTAAAGTTGGAGAGGAAATTGAAATCTTAGGTATAAGAGAGCCCCAAAAAACTACTTGTACTGGTGTTGAAATGTTCAGAAAACTTCTAGACTCTGGTGAAGCAGGAGATAACGTAGGCGTTCTTCTTCGTGGTACAAAAAGAGAGGAAGTTGAGCGAGGTCAAGTTTTAGCAAAACCTGGTTCGATTAAACCTCACACAAAATTTAAAGCAGAAGCATATGTTTTAAAAAAAGAAGAGGGTGGAAGACATACTCCATTCTTTTCAAACTACAGACCTCAATTCTACTTTAGAACAACTGATGTAACTGGAACTATTAAATTGCCAGAAGGTACTGAAATGGTAATGCCTGGTGATAATATTGCCATGGAAGTTACCCTTTTGTCTCCAATTGCAATGGATAAAGGATTAAAATTTGCAATAAGAGAAGGTGGAAGAACAGTTGGCGCTGGAGTTGTCGCTGAAATTATTGAATAGTTTTAGAGATCGCTCTATTAGTTAGCCGATACTTATTAGGAGTGTAGCTCAACTGGTAGAGCACCGGTCTCCAAAACCGGGGGCTGCGGGTTCAAGTCCTGCCACTCCTGCCAAGAGAAACAAAAAATATGAATATTGAAAAAAAGAAAACATCGCCAGCCCTTTTTGTAAGACAAGTTAGACAAGAATTACAAAAAGTAACCTGGCCTCAAAGAAGAGATACTTTTATCTCTTCTGCAATAGTAATATTATTAATAATATTATTTTCATTATTTTTTCTTTTAACTGATCAAATATGGTCTTTTTCAATAAGAAAAATAATTGAAATAGGTTCAGGTTTTTAATGAGCAAAGCAAGATGGTACGTTCTTCATGCCTATTCAGGTTATGAAAAAAAAGTTGCTGATAGTATTCTAGATCAGGCAACAAAACTTGGTGTTAAAGAACACATTGAAGAAATATCTGTTCCGGTTCAAAATATTGTTGAAGTAAAAAGGGGTGTAAGAGTTAATACAGAAAGAAAAATATTTCCAGGTTATATACTTATTAAAATGAGCTTAAATGATGATACTTGGCATATTATTAAAACAACTCCAAAGTTAAGTGGTTTTTTAGGCAACAAAGGTAAGCCAGTTCCAATTAGTAATGCTGAAGCAAAAAGAATATCTGAACAAGTTATTGACGGTGTAGAAAAATCTAGACCCGCAATAATGTACGATGTTGGAGAACAAGTAAAAGTAATTGATGGACCTTTTGCATCATTTAATGGTGAGGTCGAACAAATAGATGAAGATAAAGCTAGATTAAGAGTAGCAGTTTCAATTTTTGGAAGATCAACCCCTGTTGATTTAGAATATTCTCAGGTAGAAAAGGTATAAACTATGGCTAAAGAAATTTTAGGTTTAATTAAATTACAAATCCCTGCTGGAGGAGCAAACCCATCACCTCCTGTTGGTCCAGCTCTAGGACAAAGAGGTCTGAACATAATGGATTTTTGCAAAGCATTTAATGATAAAACAAAAGATCTAGAAAAAGGTGCACCGATACCAGTTATAATAACTGCATATAAAGATAGAAGTTTTGATTTTACAACAAAATTACCACCTGTAAGTTATTATCTTAAAAAAGCAGCTAAAATAAAAAAAGGAAACTCAACTCCTGGAAGATCATTGGTTGGTAAAGTCTCAATGCAGGATATTGAAAAAATTGCTAAAGAAAAAATGCAAGATTTAAATGCTATTGATCTAAATGGAGCAATGAATATGGTTAAAGGATCTGCCGTTTCAATGGGTATGGAGGTAGTGAGTTAATGAAAATAACTAAAAATAGAAAACAAATGTTAAATAATTTTGATACTACAAAGATATACGAGCCACTAGAAGCAATCAAAATTTTAAAAGAAAAATCTTATGTAAAATTTAATGAAACAATTGACATTTCAATTAATCTAGGAATTGACAGTAATAAAACTGATCAAAATATTAAAGGTGTAGTAAATCTTCCTAAAGGATCAGGAAAAACTGTTAAAGTAGCAGTAATTGCAAATGAAGATAAACAAAACGATGCAAAAAGTACTGGTGCAGACTTGGTAGGAAGCGATGATTTGATTGAAACTATATCTAAATCAAAATTAGATTTTGATGTTTTAATCGCGACTCCAGATATGATGCCTAAATTAGGTAAAGTAGCAAAAATACTTGGTCCAAAAGGTTTAATGCCAAATCCCAAACTTGGGACTGTAACTAATGAAATTTCTCAATCTGTTAAAGACGCTAAATCAGGTCAAGTTAAATTCAAAAATGATAAATCTGGTATCGTTCATGCTGGTGTTGGCAAACTAGATTTTAGTGATGAAGATTTGTTAGAAAATATTAAAACATTTTATTCTTCAGTTAGTAAAAGTAAACCCGAAACTGTTAAAGGTTCTTTTATAAAAAAGGTTACCATAGCTTCAACTATGGGAATTGGATTAAATATTAACCAGGCTAGCTTGCGTTAATTAATCCAAAAGATGATTTTTAATCATCACCTGTCAAAGACTGCAGGAGCTTTGAGCTTAATTTCCTGCATAGACTGAAGCGAGTCATTGATTTGCTTCTTGACAGGCTTTAAATTGGTTTGGTGGGCAAACTGATTTTAGCTAATATTGGATCTTTTAGATCCAATTAAAACCGAGGTTGACGTGAAACGTTCTGAAAAAAAAGATTTTGTAAGTAATCTCAAAAATGACTTTTCGAATGCTACTTCTGTAATTGTGGCCGAATATTCTGGGCTAACAGTTAATGAAACAGAGCAACTTAGAAAAGAAATGAGAGAAAATGGTGCAAAATTTAAAGTAACAAAGAACAGACTCACTAAACTTGCTATATCTGAAACTCAATTTAAAGATATTTCAGAGCTTTTTAAAGGTCCAACAGCAATTGCTTATTCTGATGATGCAGTAGCACCAGCAAAAGTAGCAGTTAGTTTTGAGAAAAAATTTGAAAAGTTTAAAATTATTGGTGGGGGTTATAATGGTGAGAAAATAGATAAAGATAAAATCGATTTTCTTGCAAAATTACCTTCTTTAGATGAGTTAAGAGGAAAGATAATAGGATTAATTTCTGCACCTGCTCAAAAGATAGCTTCGATTACAGCTGAACCTGGAGCACAACTTGCGAGATTAATTAGTTCCAATAGTAGCAATAAACAAGAGTCGAACTAGGTAAATAAGGAGAAATAAATGACTGATTTAAATAAAATTGTCGAAGATCTATCTTCTCTTACTGTTCTTGAAGCAGCTGAACTAAGTAAATTGCTTGAAGAAAAATGGGGTGTATCTGCCGCTGCACCAGTTGCAGTTGCTGCTGCTCCATCTGCTGGCGGTGGAGAAGCTGCTGCTGAAGAAAAAACAGAATTTGATATTGAATTATCTGAGTCTGGATCGAATAAAATAGCAGTAATTAAAGAAGTTAGGACTATAACTGGACTTGGCTTAAAAGAAGCAAAAGATTTAGTTGAAGGCGCACCTAAACCGCTTAAACAAGGCGTTAAAAAAGAGGAAGCTGAAGAAATGAAAAAATCTTTAGAAGCTGCTGGTGCAAAAGTTACACTTAAATAAATTGTTGGCCTTTAAAAAGGCCAACAAATATGAAAATGACCAAATGAAGGAGAAAAAGTGAGTTTAGATCATATAAATGTTAAAAAGATACGAAAATCTTTCGGTAAAATTCCACTCGTAACTTCTCTACCAAATCTAGTTGAAGTACAGAAAAGATCATTTGATAATTTTCTCCAACTTAAAACTGATCCTGAAAAAAGAGACGATATTGGTCTTCATTCAATATTTAAATCCGTATTTCCAATCCATGATTATACTGAAAGAGCAACTGTAGATTACGTTAGTTACAACTTAGGCGTTCCTAAATATGATGTAGAGGAATGTTCACAAAGGGGTATGACATACGGGACACCTCTTCTTGTAAATTTTCGACTTATAATATGGGATATAGATGAAATTGCCGGAACAAAATCAGTAAGAGATATTAAAGAGCAAGAAGTTTATATGGGTGACATACCTTTAATGACAAAAAATGCAACTTTTGTTGTTAATGGTACCGAAAGAGTTGTTGTTAGCCAGATGCATCGTTCTCCGGGAGTTTTTTTTGATCATGATTTTGGTAAAACACATACAAGTGGAAAATATCTTTTTAATGCAAGGATTATCCCATACCGTGGATCATGGTTAGATTTTGAACACGATGCAAAAAATAATATCCACGCTAGAATAGATAGGAAAAGAAAATTTCCTGTAACTACATTATTTAAGTGCCTTCTAAGTAATCTTTCCGAAAATTATATTAAAGACTGTGAAAATAGCAAAATTGAACCCGATCCAAAAAGAATACTTGGAATGACTAGCGAAGAAATCCTATCATTGTTCTATACTAGTATTTTATATAAAAAAAATGAATTTGGCTGGTCATTCAAACAAGACCTAAGTTTTTTCAAGGGAAAAATACTTAACTTTGATCTACTTGATACCAAAAATGGAAAGATTTTTTTAACAAAAGGAACAAAAGTAAACCAAAAAATAATCAATGATCTTAAAAAGAAAAACATATCTAATCTTTCAGTCAGCGAAGAATCACTTCAAGGTCTCTTTATATCATCTGATATTATAGATGAAAAAACAGGTAAAATATTTTTTGAGGCTGGTCATGAAATCGATGAAGAATTTATTGAATTTATAAATGAAAATAAAGTTAACAAGCTTGATATATTAAAAACTGATAATATAGAGATAGGTTCTTATATACGTAATACCCTTCAACTCGACAAAGCTAGGTCAAGGGAAGAAGCTCTTTTTGAAGTGTTCAAAATTTTAAGGCCAGGTGAGCCTCCGACAATTGAAACTGCAGAAAATCTTTTTAACAACCTTTTTTTTAATTCAGATAGATATGACCTTTCGTCAGTAGGAAGATTGAAAATAAATGCAAAATTTAAAAAAGATACAATAATAGAACAAAGAGTTCTCGATAAAAGTGATATTATTGATGTGGTAAAACATATGCACAATCTTATTGATGGTAAAGGTGAAATTGACGATATTGACCATTTAGCAAATAGAAGAGTCAGATCCGTAGGTGAGCTTTTAGAAAACCAATATAGAATTGGTCTTTTAAAAATGGATAGGGCCATAAAAGAACGCTTAAGCTCTTTAGAAGTTGATAATATTATGCCTCAAGATATTGTGAATGCTAAACCCGTTGTCGCTTCAATAAAAGAATTTTTTGGTTTAAGTCAATTGAGCCAGTTCATGGATCAGACAAATCCACTAAGTGAAATTACTCATAAAAGAAGAGTATCAGCTTTAGGTCCTGGAGGACTTAATAGAGAAAGAGCTGGTTTTGAAGTTAGGGACGTACACCAGACTCACTATGGAAGAATCTGTCCTATTGAGACGCCTGAGGGTGCTAACATTGGATTAATTAATAGTTTAGCTTCTTACTCAAGAATCAATAAGTATGGATTTATTGAAACTCCTTACAGAATAGTAAATTCTGGAAAAGTTAGTGATAAAGTAATTTATTTAAGTGCAATTGATGAAGAAGATTTTGTAATAGCCCAAGCAAATGCAGAAGTTGATTCTAAAGGTAGGTTTTCAAAACAGATTGTTAGTTGTAGAAAAAATGGAGAATTCATTAATGTAGATGTTGATGCAATTGATTTAATGGATGTTTCACCTCAACAATTAGTTTCTGTAGCATCTTCTCTTATTCCTTTTTTAGAAAATGATGACGCAAACAGAGCTCTAATGGGATCAAATATGATGAGGCAAGCAGTTCCATTAATTAAACCAAAAGCTCCTTTAGTAGGTACTGGAATGGAATATACCGTCGCCAAGGATAGTGGCTCAACAATCGTAGCAAAAAGAGAGGGTATTGTTGATCAGTTAGACGCAAACAGAATTGTAATTAGAATTACAGACAAAAGTGATAAGACTTTAAATAAAATTGATATTTATAATCTTGCAAAATTTCAAAGATCAAATCAAAATACGTGTATAACACAAAGACCACTCGTAAATGTAGGAGACAAAGTTAGTAAAAATCAAGTTATAGCGGACGGTCCAGCCACAGAATTAGGTGAACTTGCGTTAGGTAGAAATGTACTGGCAGCATTTATGCCTTGGAATGGATACAATTTTGAGGACTCTATTTTAATTTCAGAAAAAGTAGTTCAAGATGATGTATTCACATCAATTCATGTTGAAGAATTTGAAGTAATGTCAAGAGATACAAAATTGGGTCCTGAAGAAATAACTAGAGATATTCCAAACGCTAGTGAAGAAATGTTAGTAAATCTAGATGAAACAGGAATTGTATATGTGGGCGCTGAAGTAACTTCTGGTGACATCTTAGTAGGTAAGGTCACTCCAAAAGGTGAATCTCCAATGACACCTGAAGAAAAATTACTAAGAGCTATTTTTGGTGAAAAAGCCGCTGATGTTAAAGATACTAGTTTGAGAGTACCTCCTGGTGTTAAAGGAACAATTGTTGAAATAAGAGTATTTTCTAGAAGAGGAATTGAAAAAGATGAAAGAGCAATTAGTATTGAAAATAATCAAATTGAGGTAATTGCTCGAGATAGAGAAGATGAGTTAAAAATACTAGAAAAGAGCTTTGGTAACCATCTTAGAGAATTAATAAGTAATCAAAAATTTGTATCTGGTTACGATAATATTACAAAAAATTCATTAATAAAATATGAAGATATTGAAAATTTAAAATTGAGTGAACTACTTAAAATTAATATTTCTGATGATAAGAAAAGTAAAGAAATTGAATCATTAATAAAAAATTATGAAAATCAACTTGGGAATATAAATCAGAAATTTGAAAATAAAATTGATAAAATTCAAAGTGGAGATGAATTACTTCCAGGTGTACTAAAACTTATCAAGGTATTTATTTCAGTCAAACGTAAACTTCAACCTGGTGATAAAATGGCAGGTAGACATGGTAACAAAGGGGTTATATCTAAAATCTGTCCAGTTGAAGATATGCCTTATCTTAAAGATGGAACACCAGTTGATATAGTATTAAACCCACTAGGAGTTCCTAGCAGGATGAATATTGGCCAAATTTTAGAAACTCATCTTGGTTGGGCCTCAGCTTCCTTGGGTAGACAAGTTAATGATATGATTAAAAAAATTCAAACCCAAGGTCAAACAAATGATTTAAGAGATAAACTTCTAGAAATATACAATTTTGAAAATCATCAAAAAATAATTAAATCAATGAATGATGACGAGATTTTAGAATTAGGAAATAATTTAAAAGAAGGTGTTCCTTTTGCAACTCCAGTTTTTGATGGCGCTAAGGAAAAAGATATAACTAATCTACTATCTCAGTCTGGAGTATCAAGCACTGGTCAAGAAATTCTTTTTGATGGAGTTACAGGTCAGCAGTTTGAAAGACCAGTAACAGTAGGCTATATGTACATGTTAAAACTTCACCACTTGGTTGATGAAAAAATTCATGCTAGATCAATTGGACCATATAGTTTAGTTACGCAGCAGCCTCTAGGAGGAAAAGCTCAATTTGGTGGACAAAGATTTGGTGAAATGGAGGTATGGGCACTGGAAGCGTATGGAGCAGCATATACTCTTCAAGAAATACTAACTATAAAATCTGACGACGTTGCGGGTAGAACCAAAGTATATGAGTCTATAGTGAAAGGTGATAACAATTTTGAATCAGGAACACCAGAATCCTTTAACGTAATGGTGAAAGAGCTGAGATCTCTTGGTTTAAATTTAGATTTTAAAGATAATCTAAAAGATAATAATTTAACAAATTTAATAGGATCAAATGAATAAAGAACTTACAAATATTTTTAATCAAAGTTTAGGTGTACAAAACTTCAACAGTCTTAAAATTTCAATTGCTAGCCCTGACAATATAAGATCATGGTCGTTCGGTGAAATAAAAAAACCAGAGACAATAAATTATAGGACATTCAAACCCGAAAAAGATGGTTTATTTTGCTCAAGAATATTTGGTCCAGTCAAAGATTATGAATGCCTTTGTGGTAAATATAAAAGAATGAAATTCAGGGGTATTATATGTGAAAAATGTGGAGTTGAAGTTACATTATCCAAAGTGAGAAGAGATAGAATGGGGCATATTGAACTTGCTGCACCTGTTTCACACATTTGGTTTATGAAATCATTACCTAGTAGGATTGCTACACTTCTAGATATGACCATAAAAAATTTAGAAAAAGTCCTTTATTTTGAACAGTTTATAGTAGTTGAGCCAGGACTCACTGATCTAAAAAAAGGCGAAATTATATCTGAAGAACAATACATAGAATATCAAGATGAATATGGAGAAGATTCTTTTAGTGCTTCAATTGGTGCTGAAGCAATCGAACAAATGTTACTTAGTATTGATCTAGAAAGTGATTATAACCAACTAAAGATTGATCTGACTGAAACTAAATCTGAATTGAAAAAAACAAAAATTACTAAAAGACTTAAACTTATTGAATCCTTCTTAGTATCTAAAAATAAACCCGAATGGATGATCCTGAGAGTGCTCCCAGTAATTCCACCTGAATTAAGACCATTAGTTCCACTGGATGGAGGAAGATTTGCGACAAGTGATTTGAATGATTTGTATAGAAGAGTTATAAACAGAAACAACAGACTGAAAAGATTAATAGATCTAAGAGCACCTGATATCATAATTAGAAATGAAAAAAGGATGTTACAAGAGTCAGTAGATGCTTTATTCGATAATGGAAGAAGAGGAAGGGTCATCACATCAACCAATAAAAGACCATTAAAATCTCTTTCAGATATGCTGAAGGGAAAGCAAGGTCGCTTTAGACAAAACTTACTAGGAAAAAGAGTAGATTATTCTGGTAGATCTGTAATTGTTGTAGGACCAAATCTGAAGCTTCACCAATGCGGCATTCCAAAAAAGATGGCGCTTGAACTTTTTAAACCTTTTATTTTTCATAAGCTCGACATTTATGGATGGGCAAATACTATCAAAGCGGCAAAGAAACTTGTTGAAAAAGAAGATCCTAGGGTTTGGGATATCTTAGAAGAAGTTATTAGAGAGCACCCAGTGCTTCTAAACAGAGCTCCAACACTTCACAGATTAGGTATACAAGCCTTTGAACCTATATTAATTGAAGGTAAATCAATTCAATTGCACCCACTCGTTTGTACTGCATTCAATGCAGATTTTGATGGTGATCAAATGGCCGTGCATGTACCTCTTAGCTTAGAGGCTCAACTTGAAGCTAGGGTTTTAATGATGAGTACCAATAATATTTTATCTCCTTCAAGTGGAAAACCTATTATCGTTCCCTCTCAAGATATAGTTTTAGGTATTTACTACTTATCAATTGAAAGAAATAATCAGAAAGGTCAAGATAGATACTTTGTGGATTTAAATGAAATTGAAAAAGCATTAGAAAATTCGGATATTAGTCTTCACTCTAAAATTAATGCAAGAATTAAAAAAAATGATGGTAGTTCAACGATAGTTCAAACCACTCCTGGAAGAATGATATTAGGGAATATATTACCTGACAACAAAAATATTAATTTTGATATGATTAACAAAGTTTTAACAAAAAAAGAAGTTAGTAATATTATTGACTCAGTCTATAGATTTTGCGGTCAAAAAGAGACAGTTTTATTTGCTGATCACATAATGCAAATTGGTTTTAAATACGCAGCTATTGCAGGAATATCTTTTGGAAAAGATGATTTAATCATACCTTTTGAAAAAGATGAGTTACTTAATGCTACTCAAATGAAGGTTCAAGAATATGAGGATCAATATCAAGACGGGTTGATCACCCAAGGTGAAAAATACAACAAAGTTGTTGATGCTTGGTCTGAATGTACAAATAAAGTTGCTGATAAAATGTTAGATGTAATTTCTAATCCATCTGACGATAAACCTATTAATTCAGTTTACATGATGGCACATTCCGGAGCAAGAGGATCTGCTGCTCAATTAAAACAATTATCAGGCATGAGAGGTTTAATGGCTAAACCATCAGGTGAAATTATAGAAAATCCAATAAAATCTAATTTTAAAGAAGGTTTATCAGTTTTAGAATATTTTACATCAACTCACGGTGCTAGAAAAGGTCTAGCTGATACTGCTCTTAAAACAGCTAGCAGTGGTTACTTAACAAGAAGGTTAGTTGATGTAGCACAAGATGCAGTAATACGTGAACTTGATTGTAATACTAAAAATGGAGTAATAGTTGAAGAAATAGTTGAATCAGGCAACATAACATCCCCTCTTACAGAGAGGATATTGGGTAGAACTCCGGTTGAAGACATATTAGATGAACACAATCAAATTATAGTAAATTCAGGAGAAATAATTTCTGAAAAGCATCTTGATTTGATTTCAAATTTAGGAATTCGTAATTTGAAAATCAGATCAGTTCTTACATGTGAAACAGAGGATGGAATATGTTCAGTTTGTTATGGTAGAGATCTTGCTAGAGGAACTCCAGTTAATATTGGAGAGGCTGTAGGTATTATTGCAGCTCAATCAATAGGTGAGCCTGGAACTCAGTTAACAATGAGAACCTTTCATATAGGTGGGGCAGCAAGTTCTTCTGTAGAGCAATCTAATGCTACTGCACCTATGGCTGGTAAAATTAAATTAGAAAATATTAAAATAATTGAGGATAAATTTAAAAATAAAATTGTATTAAGTAGAAATGGAAAAATAAAACTGTTCGATGAAAATATTGAAAAATATTCATCAAATATTCCTTTTGGTTCTAAATTAAAAATTGATGATGGAGATAAAGTTAACAGTAATCAAATCTTAGCAGAATGGGATCCATATACTTTACCTATAATAGCAGAAAGAAATGGTTATGTTAAATATATAGATTTAAAACAAGGAGTATCTTTTAGAGAATCTATCGACGACACTACAGGAATTTCAAGTAAAATAGTTATTGATTGGAGTCAAAACCAGAAAAGTAAAAATTTTAAACCAGCAATTAATATAAATGAAAATAAAATTGAAGAGACCGAAGATAGTTTAAATTTTTCAAATTATCCCATGTCTATTGATTCAATTTTAAGTGTAGAAGATGGACAAGAAGTTACAGCAGGTCAAGTAATTGCAAGAATTCCAAAAGAATCATCCAAAACAAAAGACATAACTGGTGGTCTTCCAAGAGTTGCTGAATTATTTGAAGCTAGAAAACCAAAAGATCCTGCCATAATGTGTGAAATTGATGGAAAAATCTCTTTTGGTAAAGATTACAAAAATAAAAGAAGAGTAATAATTACTTCTTTAGATGAAAATGAAACTTTTGAATTACTAATACCTAGATCAAAGTATTTAAATGTTCAAGAAGGTGATTTTGTTAAAAAAGGAGATATACTTGTTGAAGGTACTCCAGTACCTCACGATATATTAAGAATATTAGGTGTGGAAGAGTTAGCTAGATATCTTGTAAGAGAAGTCCAGTCCGTATATAAACTTCAGGGTGTCTACATTAACGATAAGCATATAGAAACTATTGCAAGACAAATGTTACAAAAGGTTCTCATTAAAGATCCTGGAGAATCTAATTTGATTTCAGGAGAACAAATTCAAAAAAGAGATGTAATTAAGCTAAATAAATTTTTATTAGATAAAGGAAAAAAAGAGGTAAAATTCGAACCTGTTTTGTTAGGTATAACCAAAGCAAGCCTGCAAACCGGTTCTTTCATTTCAGCAGCTTCTTTTCAAGAAACTACTAAGGTTCTCACAGATGCCGCTACTCTTGGAAAAGTTGATACACTAAGTGGTCTTAAGGAGAATGTAATTGTAGGTAGGTTGATTCCAGCAGGAACTGGAAAAATGACAACAGACTATGAAAATATTGCATTTGAGAGAGATAAGGAAATAATTGAGAAAAATCAGTCAGAAAATATAGAAAATTAGTATTTTTTTCAGCTTATCTGCTTGACTTTTTTACAATCAATTAATAAAGACCCCTACGATTTGTTAAAGGTCGTGGATTAATTTCCAAACACTTAACTAAAGGATAAAATGCCAACAATAAACCAACTTGTTAGAAAAGGCAGATCAGCCATCAAAAAAAGGAATAAAGTTCCTGCTTTGGAAAAAAGTCCTCAAAAAAGGGGAGTTTGTACTAGAGTATATACAACCACACCGAAAAAACCAAACTCGGCATTAAGAAAAGTAGCAAGAGTTAAACTGACAAATGGTCAAGAAGTTTCTGCTTATATTCCTGGTGAAGGTCATAATCTACAAGAACATTCTGTAGTACTAATAAGAGGAGGCCGTGTTAAAGATCTTCCAGGAGTAAGGTATCATATTCTTAGAGGCACTTTAGATACGCAAGGTGTCTCAACCAGAAAACAAAGAAGATCTCTTTACGGAGCTAAACGTCCAAAATAATTATGTCTAGAAGAAGAGCAGCAGAAAAAAGAACTATACTACCTGACCACAAATACAAAGATCTAGTTTTAGCAAAATTTATGAACAGGATAATGCTTGATGGAAAAAAATCTACTTCAGAGAGGATTGTTTATGGAGCCTTTGACCTAGTATCAAAAAAAACTGATAAAACTCCAATTGATTTTTTTCATGAAGCTTTAAATAATGTTAAGCCATCATTGGAAGTTAGATCAAGAAGGGTAGGAGGAGCAACATATCAAGTACCTATGGAAGTTAGGCCAAAAAGAGCTCAAACTTTAGCAATGAAGTGGATTGTTGATAGTGCAACTAAAAGAAATGAAAAAACCATGAAAGAAAGAGTAGCAAACGAAATAATTGATGCATTTAATAACAAAGGTAATGCAGTAAAAAAAAGGGAAGAAACTCATAAGATGGCTGATGCAAATAGAGCTTTCTCACATTTTAGATGGTAATAAATAAATGACAAGATCACATCCACTTACTAAATACAGAAATATAGGTATAATGGCTCACATAGATGCTGGTAAAACAACAACTACCGAAAGAATTTTATACTATACTGGAAAATCTCATAAAATAGGTGAAGTTCACGATGGTGCAGCTACTATGGATTGGATGGAACAAGAACAAGAAAGAGGAATTACAATTACTTCGGCTGCCACTACTTGTTTTTGGAATGATTTTAGAATCAATATAATTGATACGCCTGGTCATGTAGATTTTACAATCGAAGTCGAGAGATCATTAAAAGTTTTAGATGGTGCGGTTGCGGTTTTTGATGGAGTTGCTGGAGTTGAACCTCAATCAGAGACTGTTTGGAGACAAGCTGATAAATATAAAGTTCCACGCATGTGTTTTGTAAATAAACTAGACAGAACAGGAGCAAACTTCTTTATGTGTGTAGACATGATCTCAGAACGTTTGGGATCTTACCCTCTTGTAACCCAATTACCAATTGGAATAGAGAGTAATTTGAGAGGTGTAGTTGATTTAGTCTCTAACAAAGCGATTATATGGCAAGATGAAAGTTTAGGAGCCAAATTTGATATTGTTGATATTCCAGATGATTTAAAAGATCAATCCTCAGAATATAGATTAAAGTTAATTGAAAAAGCTATTGAGGAAGATGACGCTATTATGGAAAAATATCTAGATGGGACTGAGCCTTCTGTTGAAGAATTAAAATCCTGCATAAGAAAAGGTACAATTAAAGGATCCTTTGTACCAGTTTTAACTGGTTCAGCGTTTAAAAACAAAGGTGTTCAACCACTTTTAGATGCTGTAATTGATTATATGCCATCTCCAACAGATGTAGCTAGCGTTAAAGGAGTTGATATTAATGATGACTCAAAAGAGTTAACAAGAAAATGTGAAGATAGTGAGCCATTTAGTGCATTAGCCTTTAAAATTATGACTGATCCTTTTGTAGGAAGTTTAACATTTGCTAGAATATATTCAGGTTCAATAAATACTAAGGACACTGTTTTAAATTCTAATTCAGGAAAAAAAGAAAATATTGGTCGAATGTTACTTATGCATGCAAATAATAGGGAAGAAATAAAAACAGCAAATGCCGGGGATATTGTTGCACTTGTCGGATTAAAAGATGTAACAACAGGTGAAACTTTATGTTCATCTAATGACCCAATAATTTTAGAAAAAATGGATTTTCCTGATCCAGTAATTGAAGTTGCTGTTGAGCCTAAAACAAAGGTTGATCATGAAAAAATGGGTCAGGCTCTCGGAAGGCTTGCTCAAGAAGATCCTAGCTTTAGAGTAACAACTGATCACGAGAGTGGACAAACTATAATTAAAGGTATGGGAGAACTTCATTTAGAAATTCTAGTAGATAGAATGAAAAGGGAATTTAAAGTTGAAGCTAATGTTGGAGCTCCTCAAGTTGCATATAGAGAAACAATATCAAACTCTTATGATGTTGATTATACTCATAAGAAGCAATCAGGTGGTGCAGGCCAGTTTGCAAGAGTAAAAATAAAATTCGAACCTGGAGAGCCAGGAAGTGGCTATAAATTTGTTAATCAAATAAAAGGTGGAAATATACCGACTGAACATATTCCTGGTGTTGAAAAAGGTTTGATTGCACAACAGCAAACGGGTGTGATAGCGGGTTTTCCATGTATTGATTTCAAAGCAACATTATACGATGGCGCTTACCATGATGTTGACTCCAGCGTATTAGCCTTTGAGATTGCTTCAAGAGCAGCTTTTAGAGAAGGGATTGCAAAAGCTTCACCAGTATTACTTGAACCTATGATGAAAGTTGAAGTAGTAACTCCTGAAGAATATATGGGAGATGTTATTGGTGATTTGAATAGTAGAAGAGGACAAGTTCAAGAAATGTCAACAAGAGGAAATGCAAATGTTGTAGATGCTATGGTCCCATTAGCAAATATGTTTGGTTATGTTAATAACCTAAGATCTTTATCTCAAGGAAGAGCAAATTATACTATGCAATTTGATCATTACGAAGAAGTTCCTTCAAATGTTGCTGAAGAAGTAAAGGCTAAGCTTGCATAATGGATAATCAAAATATCAGAATTAGACTTAGAGGGTATGATAATTCACTTTTAGACACAAGTACTCAGGATATAATCAATACTGCTAAAAGAACTGGAGCTAAAGTAAAAGGACCTATACCTTTACCAACGCGCTTTGAAAGATTTACCGTAAACAAATCTCCTCATATTGATAAAAAAAGTAGAGATCAACTTGAGATACGTACACATAATCGTCTTTTAGATATTATAGACCCTACTCCTCAGACTGTTGATGCGCTTATGAAACTTGATTTATCAGCGGGTGTTGAAGTGGATATCAAAATTTAATATGTTGAGATCAGGATTAATAGCTACAAAAATTGGAAATAGTTCATACTATTATGATGATGGAACTAACTCACACGTAACATTGTTAAAAGTTGATGAGTGTATTGTGGCTAATGTTAAAACTAAAGAAAAGGATGGATACAATGCAGTTCAGCTTGCATCTATTGAAACAAATAAAGACATTTCTAAAATTAGTAAACCTCAAAGAAAAATTTTTTCATCTATTAAAATAGACCCAAAAAAAATATTAAAAGAATTTAAAGTTGACAACGAAAATATTTTAGAAGTTGGCACCAAACTAAATGTAGATCATTTCAAAGTTGATCAATTCGTTGACGTCAGTAGCGTTTCTATTGGCAAAGGTTTTGCTGGAGTAATGAAAAGACATAACTTTGGCGGTTTAAGAGCTTCTCACGGAGTTTCCATTTCACATCGTTCTCATGGCTCTACAGGTCAAAATCAAGATCCCGGCAGAGTTTTTAAAGGAAAAAAAATGGCAGGAAGAATGGGAAATAAAAAAGTAACAAAGCAAAATTTAAAAATAGTTGCAATAGATAATACCAATAATCTTTTGATCGTAAAAGGTTCCATCCCAGGTAAAAAAAACTCAATTATTTTTTTAAAAGATTCAGTTAAGAGATCATAAGTGAAAAAATCAATATTAAATCTTAAATCCAAAACTGTTGGTGATATTTCTTTAGACGAAAACGTATTTGGAATTAAAAAACTTCCTGATTTAATTCATCAATATATTAGATATCAAAACGCTAAATCTAGACAAGGGTCCCATAAAACTAAAACTAGATCAGAAGTAAGTGGTCGCAGTAAGAAACCATTTTCACAAAAAGGTACTGGTAATGCAAGACAAGGAAGTAACAAACCACCTAATTTTAGAGGTGGGGCAGTAGCTATGGGACCAGTAAACAGAGATCATTCTTTTAATTTAAATAAAAAAGAAAAAAAATTAGCTTTAAAATCAGCTTTATCAATCAAGATAAAAGAAGATAAGGTCTACATTATTGACTCTTTTGAAATTCAAAGTTTTAAAACTAAATCTTTATTTAATGATTTAAAACAATTTGAATATAAATCTGCTTTGTTTATTTATTCCGAGAATGGTCTAGATAATAATTTCAAACTAGCATCCTCAAATATTCCAAAAATTTCAACGCTAAACCAAAAGGGTATCAACGTTAAAGATATAATTACTTATGATAAAATATTTATAGATCAAAAATCAGTTAGCGAAATAACAAAGAGGTTACAATGAAAAAAAGACTATCTAAAATTTCGCTTTCTAAAGCTTACGAAATTATTAAAAAACCTATTACTACAGAAAAATCAACAAACTTGCAGCAATTTAATCAATATTCTTTCATTGTAACAAAAAATTGTAATGCATTTGAAATTAAAAGTGCAGTTGAAATGATTTTTAAAGTTAAGGTTAACAAAGTTAATACCTCAATTTTAAGAGGAAAAGGTAAAACTTTTAAAGGTCAATATGGTTTTAGAAAAGATATGAAAAGAGCAATCGTAACACTTGTTGAGGGAAATACAATTGACCCTTCATTGGAGATTAAATAATGCTTAATAAATTTAAACCCATTACTCCAGGTTTAAGAGGTACAGTCTTGGTTTCAAAAAAAGATTTATCAAGCGAAAAACCTCATAAAAAACTTACAAAAAAATATAAATCAACAGGTGGTAGAAATAACCAAGGAAGAATTACATCTAGAAGAATGGGTGGAGGTGTAAAAAGAAAATATAGAGTAATAGATTTTAAAAGATCAAAAACCGATATTTTAGCTGAAGTTATAAGGAATGAGTATGATCCAAACAGATCAGCATTTATTTCTTTAATTAAGTATGAGGATGGTGAGCACCAATACATTATTGCACCAAAAAATATTAAGGTTGGAGAAAAAATTATATCTGGAGAAAATGTTGATATTAAAAATGGTAATTGTTTGCCTTTAATAAATATACCAGTTGGTACCAATATTCATAATATAGAATTAAAACCAGGAGCTGGTGCTCAATTGATAAGATCTGCAGGATCTTCAGCACAAATAGTATCCAAAGAACAACCTTATGTTCAAATAAAACTTATTTCTGGAGAGATCAGACATATAAATAAAAGATGTAAAGCAACCATTGGCGAGGTATCTAATGCTGACCAAAAAAATGTTAAATTAGGTAAAGCTGGTAGAAAAAGATATTTAGGTTTTAGACCTAAAGTTAGAGGAGTAGTTATGAATCCAGTAGACCATCCTCATGGTGGAGGAGAAGGCAGAACGTCAGGTGGAAGAAATCCTGTTACTCCATGGGGTGTCTCAACGAAAGGTAAAAAAACAAGAAATAATAAAAAAACTAATATTTTTATAATTAAAAGGAAGAAAAAATAATGACTAGATCAGTATGGAAAGGGCCGTTTGTTGACATAACTCTAATGAAAAAAGCACAAAAACTATCACAATCAGGTAGAAAAGAAGTATTAAAAACTTGGTCTAGACGTTCTACTATTCTTCCAGAATTTGTAGGATTGACTTTTGGTGTTTACAATGGTCAAAAATTTGTTCCAGTTACCGTAAATGAACAAATGGTAGGACATAAGCTTGGTGAATTTTCTCCAACAAGAAACTTTAAAGGTCATACAGCTGCCGATAAAAAAGTGGAGAAAAAATGAACCAAAATCTTACAGCAATTGCAAAAGACAATATGGTAAGGATAAGCCCAATCAAGTTGTCCATAATTGTTAACAGCATAGTTAACATGAAAGTTAGTATGGCTGTAAATCAATTACAATTCTCTTCAAAAAGAATATCTAAAACAGTTTTAAAAGTCCTAAATGCAGCCGTTGCAAATGCTGAAAATA
The DNA here is from genome assembly GCA_902597795.1 of uncultured Alphaproteobacteria bacterium. Lineage (GTDB taxonomy): Bacteria > Pseudomonadota > Alphaproteobacteria > HIMB59 > CACPNW01. Next base: position 95,000 of record CACJZA010000003.1, read on the forward strand.
ATAAGCAGTTAGATATCGATAGACTGTTTATTAAAGAGGCATTTGTTGGAAAAAGTTTAAGAATGAAAAGATGGAGGCCTAGAGCTAAAGGAAGAGCGGCATCTATTTTAAAACCTTTTAGTAGAGTTACTATAGTTGTTGAAGAAAGATCAGAAAATAAAAAGGAAAAAGTATAATGGGACAAAAAGTAAATCCATATGGAATCAGACTTGGTATTAATAAGACATGGTCTTCAAGATGGTTTTCAAAAAATCAGTACACAAAATTATTACACGAAGATTTAAAAATTAAAAAATATGTTGAAACAAAATTAAAAACTGCAAGTATCTCAAAAATTAATATTGAAAGAGCTGCAAAGAAACTTAGACTTTCAATTTATAGTTCAAGACCAGGTATTATTATTGGAAAAAAAGGTGCTGATATTGAAACACTAAAAAATGATCTTTCAAAAATGTCTAACTTAGAAGTTTTTCTAGATATAAAAGAAGTTAGGAAACCTGAGGTAGAAGCAAAATTAGTTGCTGAAAATATAGCTTCTCAATTAGAAAAACGTATATCTTTTAGAAGAGCGATGAAAAAAGCTGTTCAATCTGCAATGAGATTAGGTGCAAAAGGAGTTAAAGTTGTTTGTAGCGGTAGATTAGGTGGTGCAGAAATTGCTAGAACTGAGAAATATCATGAAGGTAGTGTGCCTTTACATACTTTAAGAGGTGACATCGATTATGCTACTGCTGAAGCTGAAACTACCTACGGAATCTGTGGAATTAAAGTATGGATTAATAAAGGAGAAATTCTTCTTAAGGATCCATACGCTAGTGAAAAAAAACAAATTGATCAGGGAAGTGTTAGATAATGAATATGCTATCTCCAAAAAAAACAAAATATAGAAAGCAATTTAAAGGCAGAATTCATGGTTCTTCAAAGGGAAATTATTCGCTTAACTATGGAAGTTATGGGTTGAAAGCAATGCAACCAGAAAGAGTAACTTCAAGACAAATAGAAGCTGCAAGAAAAGCAATTACAAGATATCTAAAAAGAGCAGGAAGAATGTGGATTAGAATATTTCCAGATGTTCCTGTATCAAAAAAACCGGCCGAAGTAAGAATGGGTAAAGGTAAAGGTTCAGTAGAATATTGGGCATGTAGAGTTAAGCCCGGTAGAATAATGTTTGAAGTTGATGGTGTAGATATTAAAGATGCAAGAAAAGCCATGACATTGGCTGCAGCAAAGCTGCCAATAAAATGTAAATTTATAGAAAGAAACCTATAATGAATAAAAAAATAGATATTGATAATAATAAAATTATTGAAGAAATTCAAAATTTAAAGAAAAATATTTTGAACTTAAATTTCCAAAAATTTTCTGGTCAACTTGAAAAAACATCTGAAATAAAAAAAACTAAAAAACAAATTGCTCGTTTAAAAATGAAATTATCAAATACAAATGGAGACAAAAATGCCTAAAAGAATATTATCTGGCGTAGTTGTATCATCTAATGCGAATAAAACTATAGTTGTTAATGTGACAAGAAGAATTAAACACAAACTTTATAAAAAAATCATTAGAAGATCTAAAAAATATCACGCACATGATGAAAATAATGAGTTTAATATTGGTGACACTGTGTCAATAATTGAATCTAAACCATTATCTAAATTAAAAAAATGGACAGTGGTATCTGATGCTGAAGGTAAACAATGATTCAAATGCAATCTAATTTGTTTGTTGCAGATAATTCTGGAGCTAGGAAAATTCAATGTATAAAGGTTTTAGGTGGATCAAAGAGAAGATTTGCTTCAATTGGAGATATTATTGTAGTTTCCATTAAGGATGCATTACCAAGAGCAAAGGTGAAAAAAGGCGATGTATATAAAGCTGTAGTTGTTAGAACATCAAAAGACTTCAAAAGACCAGATGGAACTGCTATTAGGTTTGATAAAAATGCTGCTGTACTATTAGATAAGCAAGAAGAACCAATAGCAACAAGAATCTTCGGTCCTGTAACTAGAGAACTTAGAAGTAAAAAATTTATGAAAATTATAAGTTTGGCTCCAGAGGTAATTTGATGAAAAATAAATTAAAATTAAAAAAAGGTGATGAGGTAATCGTTAGAACTGGGAAAGACAAAGGGAAGACAGGTAAAATAGTTAAAATGCTTCCTAAACAAATGAAAGCAATAGTTTCTGAAATAAATCGTGTTAAAAAAAATCAAAAACCAGATAACAATCAGCCAGGTGGTATTATTGATAAAGAAATGCCTATTCATACTTCAAACCTATCATTTTATGACCCAGAGTTAAAAAAAGGTATCAAAGTTGGTTACAAATTAAACAACAATAAAAAAACAAGAATAAATAAAGTATCTGGTAAGGAAATTTAAATGACTCGTTTATTAGAAGAATATAATAATAAAATTAAAAATGATTTAAAATCTAGACTTGGGTTAAAAAATATTTTTGAAGTTCCTAAGTTAAAGAAAATAATTTTGAATATGGGAGTTGGAGATGCTAAGGACGATTCAAAACTAGTTGACAAAGCACTCGAAGATCTAACTCTTATATCTGGACAAAAGGCAGTAAAGACTAAATCTAAAAAAGCAATTTCAGGTTTTAAAATTAGAGCTGGCATGCCTTTAGGTGTGAAGGTAACTTTAAGAAATAAAATAATGTATGAATTTCTTGATCGTTTAGTCAATATTGCAATCCCAAGAATAAGAGATTTTACAGGATTAAACTCAAAAAGTTTAGATGGAAATGGAAACTTTTCAATGGGTGTTAAAGAACATGTAATTTTCCCTGAAATTAATTTTGACAAAGTTGAAAAAATAAGGGGAATGGATATAACTATTTGTACATCTGCTAAAAATAATTTTGAAGCTATTGAACTTTTAAAAAGTTTTAATATGCCTTTCAAAGATAACAAGGTTAATTAAGGGGTAAAATGGCAAAATTAAGTTCAGTTCAAAAAAATTTATTTAGACAAAAATTAATTAAAAAATACAAATCTAAAAGAGAATTTCTAAAGTCTAAAATCAAAGATAAAAAACTCTCTTTAGAAGAGAGGATTTCACTACAAAATAAACTAAACGATTTACCAAGAAATGGATCAGCGATAAGATATAGAAATAGATGCGAAATTACAGGAAGGCCAAGAGGTAATTACAGAAAATTTGGTCTATCAAGAATTAAACTAAGAGAACTTTCAATGACTGGTGATTTACCAGGAGTTGTTAAGTCAAGTTGGTAGGAGGATAGTATGGCTTTTAACGACCCACTTTCAGACATGCTGGCAAGAATAAAAAATGCTCACCAAGCTAATAAAGTATCTACTCTATGCCTTAAATCAAAACTGAATATGAATGTATTGAGTGTTCTTAAAGATGAAGGCTACATAAGAGATTTTAAAAATATAGAGGAACGTAAAGGTGTAGATTCTATAAAAATTGATTTAAAATACTATAATGGTAACCCTGTTATTAAAAAAATAAAAAGAATTTCTAAACCAGGTATAAGAAAATACTCAAAAATAAGTGAACTTACAAAACCATATGGTGGTTTAGGTATATCAATTTTATCAACACCTAAGGGCGTGATGTCAGATCATCAAGCAAAGAGAAATAATGTTGGTGGTGAAATTTTATGTGAGGTATTTTAGTGTCAAGAATTGCTAAAAATCCAATTAAAATCTCAAAAGATGTTGAGTGTAGTTTCAAAGAAGGTATTTTTTATGCCAAGGGCAAATTGGGTCAAATGAAAATATCCATAGATTCTAAATACGATATTAATATTGACCAAGAAGTAGTTAAAGTCATACCTATCAACAATATAAATAGTGACCCAAATTGGGGCACTACAAGAGCAAATGTTGCAAACACAATTTATGGAGTAACAAATGGATTTAGTAAAACCTTGGAACTAAATGGCACTGGTTATAGAGCAAGTGTATCAGGTTCTAAACTTAAATTAGAACTTGGTTACAGTCATGACATCAATTTCAATATTCCAGAGGATGTTAAAATTGAATGTCCTAAGCAAAATATAATAAAATTATCTAGCATTAACAAAGAAAAGCTTGGCGCTGCTGCAGCCAAAATACGTTCCTTTAGAAAACCCGAACCTTTTAAAGGTAAAGGTATAAAGTATGTTGATGAATATATTTTTAGAAAAGAAGGAAAAAAGAAATAAGTATGAAAGATAGAAAACAAAGAGTTCGATATAAAACAAAAAATGTATCAAATAGAAATAGGTTAACAGTTTTTAGATCTAATAATCACATTTATGCTCAACTGATTGATGATAAAAAAGGAACAACTTTAGCAAGTTCATCATCTACTGAAAAATCAATTAAAGATAAGAAGTTGCCCAGAAAGGAATTAGCTCAACTTATAGGTAAAAGTATTGCAAAAAAAATAATTTCAAAAGGTATCGATAAAGTAGCCTTTGATAGAGGTAAGTACAAGTATCATGGTTTAATAAAAATTCTTGCTGACTCAGCAAGATCAGAAGGTCTGAATTTTTAGGGGTTTTTATGTTTGAAAATGAAAAAAATGATTTAAGCGAACATTTAGTTACAATTAACAGGGTGGCTAAAGTCGTAAAAGGTGGTAGAAGATTTGGGTTTGCTGCAATAATGATAGTAGGAGATAATAAAGGTAGGGTTGGAATTGGAACCGGTAAAGCAAAAGAGGTGCCGGAGGCAGTAAGAAAAGCAACGGAAAATGCAAAAACTAAAATGATACGAGTTCATTTGAAAGATAATAGAACAATTCATCACGATATTGTTGGTCGATTTGGTGCCGGCAAAGTAATTCTTAGGGCTGCCGCACCAGGTACAGGAATAATAGCAGGTGGTCCTATGAGAGCTCTTTTTGAGTCACTTGGAATAAAAGATGTAGTAGCAAAATCTACGGGGACATCAAATCCACATAATATGTTAAAAGCCACATTAAACGCTTTTAAAATGTCAGAGTCGCCAAAATCTGTTGCTGCAAAAAGATCAAAAAAAATAAACGAAATAAATAATAAAAAGTAATTAAAATGAAAATCAATCAATTAAAATCTACTTTGACTTCGAGCAAAAAAAGTAAAAGAAGAGGAAGAGGGTCTGGGTCAGGTTTAGGAAAAACTTCAGGTAGAGGTGTAAAAGGACAAAAGTCTAGATCTGGGGTTTCAATAAATGGTTTTGAAGGGGGGCAAATGCCTCTTTACAGACGTTTACCTAAAAGAGGATTCAAAAATCCATTTAGAACCAAAATTCAAAATATTAACTTTAGTACGATTAATAATATGATAAAAAAATATAATTTAAATCCAGAAAAAATTACTGAAGAAGAATTATTTAATAAAAAAATTTTTAAGAGATCTAAAGGAAGTCTCAAACTTCTTAATGTTGGAAAACTAGAAAACACCACTAATTTAGAAATTTCTTATGCTTCTAAAAAAGCTATTGAAATTTTAGAAAAATTAGGTGGTAAAATCATATTAACTAAGAAATAATGGCTACAGCAGCAGATAGATTAGCAAACAATTTAAATTTTGGTGCCTTAGGTAAAGCTACTGAATTAAGACAAAGACTTTTATTTACTTTAGGGGCACTAATCGTTTTTCGTTTAGGTACTTTTTTACCAATTCCAGGGATTAATCCTCTTGCACTCCAGCAGTTTTTCGAGCAACAATCTTCTGGCATTTTAGGAATTTTTGATACTTTTTCTGGAGGGGCATTAGGTAGAATGGGTATTTTTGCATTGGGTGTTATGCCATACATTTCTTCTTCTATAATTATGACCTTAATGCAATCAGCAATTCCTTATTTAAAATCTTTAAAAGAACAAGGAACAAAAGGCAGAAGGCAACTACTTCAAGTCACAAGGTATGTTACTGTTTTAATAGCTGCTGTTCAGGGATATGGAGTCTCAATAGGACTAGAATCCATGCAAACAACTTATGGTAATATTGTTTTTGAACCTGGATTATTTTTCAGATTAACTACAGTTATAACTTTAGTTGGAGGTACAATTTTTTTAATGTGGCTTGGTGAACAAATTTCATCACGAGGAGTAGGAAATGGTATCTCCTTAATTATAACAGCAGGAATTATTGCAAATTTACCAAGTGCATTTGTTAGCACTCTTCAATTAGGTAGAACTGGAGAATTAAGTATTGCTTTCATCTTGGGTATTTTAATTCTTATACTTCTTCTAATAATATTTATTGTATACATTGAAAAGGCACAAAGAAGATTACCAGTTCAATATCCAAAAAGACAAGTTGGAAATAAAATTTACGGAGGTCAAAGTTCACATCTACCACTTAAAATTAATACAGCTGGTGTTATACCTGTTATTTTTGCATCCTCTATTTTGTTGCTTCCAAACACAATGTCAGGATTTGGTGCCGGCTCTACAAGTGATATATTTATTTTAATATCAAGTTATTTAGGTAGGGGGCAACCTCTTTATCTTGCTTTATATGCGGCTATGATAATATTTTTTGGATTCTTCTATACCTCGATTGTTTTTAATCCAGATGAACAAGCTGAAAACTTAAGAAAATATGGAGGTTTTATTCCTGGAATAAGACCTGGTGAAAATACCGCTAAATATATTGAGTTTGTATTGATAAGATTAACAACTATTGGCACGATTTATTTAACATTTGTTGCATTACTTCCAGAATTTCTTCTATCAAGGACATCAATACCATTTTATCTTGGAGGCACAGCTTTATTAATTGTCGTTGTAGTAATGATTGACTTTATAACCCAAGTACAATCACATTTGTTTCAACATCAATATGAAGGCTTGCTTAAAAAAACTAAGCTAAAAGGCAGAAGATAAGTTGAAAAACATAATTTTTTTTGGCCCACCTGGAGCTGGAAAGGGAACACAGGCTAAAGTTATTTCAGAGTATTTAAATATTTCTCATTTATCAACTGGAGACATATTAAGAAAAAAACTTTTAGACAATGATGAATTAGCCAAGGAATTAAAATCAATTATGTCTTCTGGTAATTTAGTTTCAGATGAAATTCTGAATTCAATAGTATCTTTAAGACTTAAAAATGAGAGAGTTAATGGTTTTATTTTGGATGGTTATCCAAGAACAATAGCTCAATCTAAATTTTTAGATAATTTTCTTATGAAGAATTCAATTTCAATAAATCATATTTTTAACATTCAAATAAATTTTCAAACTTTGCAGGAAAGAATATTAAAAAGATCTTCGGAAGAAAGTAGAGAAGATGACAATATTGATGTTATAAAAACTAGATATAATGAATATCTAAATTCTACTGAAAAGGTATCTAATTTATATAAACAAAAAAATTCAACAATATTTCAAGAAGTAGATGGATCCCAACAAATTCATGAAATTACACAAAAAATTAAAGAAATTCTAAAAAAATCATGAAAAACAGCCAAATATCAATACATCTTTTCTTGACTAATTGCATAAATATCATGTATTCACCCTCATTCATTTTTTTTGGATTTCAACATGGCTAGAATTTCAGGCGTTAATATTCCCACAAACAAAAAGATAAATATAGCGCTTACTTATATATTTGGTATTGGAAATAAAATAGCATTAGATATTTGTAATAACGCATCCATAGATATTTCAAAACGTGTAAGTGAACTTAACGAAGAAGAAGTAAATAAAATTAGAGATTTAATTGATAAAGATTACTCAGTTGAGGGTGATTTAAGGCGTAAAATATCTTTAGATATTAAAAGATTAAATGATCTTGGATGTTATAGGGGTCTTCGCCATCGAAAAAAATTACCAGTTAGGGGACAAAGAACACACACGAATGCTAGGACTAGAAAAGGAAAAGCGGTAGCTATTGCTGGAAAAAAGAAAGTTACTAAGGGTTAAATATGGTTGAAAAAAAGAAATCAAAAACTAAAAAAAAGTTAAGTTCAGGTGTAGCACATATTGTATCCTCATTTAATAATACTATAATTACAATCACTGATGAAAAAGGTAACGCCTTAGCATGGTCTTCATCAGGTCATAAAGGTTTTAAAGGTTCAAGAAAATCAACTCCTTATGCAGCACAAATTGCAGCTGAAGATGTTGGTAACAAGGCCAAAGAATTTGGGTTAAAAAATCTAAAAGTAGAAGTGTCTGGTCCTGGATCAGGAAGGGAGTCTGCTCTTAGATCACTGCAATCAATTGGGTATGTAATCACATCAATTAAAGATGTTACGCCAATACCACATAATGGATGTAGGCCAAGAAAAAGAAGAAGAGTTTAAAAAAGGAGCAATTGAGTGTTACAAAAAAACTGGAGTGAACTGATTAAACCAACTAAAATGGAAGTAAATGTTGAGGAAAGCTCAGGAAGAATAGGGAAGCTAACTGCTGAGCCATTAGAACGTGGATTTGGATTAACTTTAGGTAATTCAATAAGAAGAATATTGCTATCCTCTTTACAAGGTGCTGCAATTACGTCTGTAAAGATCAAAGGAGTTGTGCATGAATTTTCAACAATCCCTGGCGTTAAGGAAGATCTTACTGACATTCTTTTAAATTTAAAATCAATTGCAGTAAAAGTACATTCACCTGGTTTGAAAAAAATGTATTTGAAGTCATCAGGTTCAGGGGAATTAAGAGCTGGTAATTTTGAAACTGACTCTGAAACTGAGATTATGAATCCAAACCAACTTATTATGACTTTGGACTCAAATGCTGATATCGAGATTGAAGCAAATATCGAAACTGGTAAAGGTTATGTATCTGCTGAAGTTGCTGAAGATGATAATAAAATAATTGGTGAAATTAAGTTAGATGCAATGTTTAGTCCAGTAATAAAAGCTTCATATAAGGTTGAAAATAGTAGGGTTGGACAAGTTACAGATTTTGATAAACTAATTTTTGAAGTTGAAACTAATGGCGCAATTACACCTGATGATGCTATTGCCTTAGCTGCTCGTATACTACAAGATCAACTTCAGCCATTTATTAACTTTGACGAACCAGAGGTTTTACCTGATCAATCAAACGTTGAAACACTATCGTTTAACTCAAACTTGTTAAAGAAGGTTGAAGAACTTGAGCTCTCTGTTAGATCTGCAAATTGCCTTAAAAATGATAATATAATTTATATTGGGGACTTAGTTCAAAAATCGGAATCAGAAATGTTGAGAACTCCAAACTTTGGTAGAAAATCTTTAAATGAAATAAAAGAAGTTTTGCAACAGATGGAACTTAATTTAGGAATGTCTGTACCTGATTGGCCACCGGATAATATTGATGAGTTGGCGAAGAAATATGAAGATCCATTTAACAAATAAAACTTAATGAAACATAATATTAAAAATAAAAAACTTAATAAAACATCTTCACATAGAAAAGCTATGTTTATGAATATGTCAAATTCTCTTATTAAGCACGAGCAAATAACAACTACGCTCCCAAAAGCAAAAGAATTAAAAAGATTTGTAGAAAAGATTATTACTTTAGGAAAAAAAGGTAACTTACTTTCTAGAAGAAAAACTGTTTCAATTCTACAAGACAACAAAATGTCAAAAAAAGTTTTTGATGTTTTGGCAGATAGATATAAAAATAGAGACGGTGGCTATACACGTATCATAAAACTAGGAAATAGATTTGGTGATAATGCCCCTATGGCTGTAGTAGAATTTGTAGAACGTGATGAAAAAGCAAAAGGATTAGATAGTGGTCCTATTGTTGAAAAAAAATCTACTGAAGAAGTAGAAGAACAACCTACAACTTAAATATATTGTTTAACTTGATGTTAGTCGCCACTGGTGGCGCATTAGGGGCAGCGTTAAGATATTTTTTAATAAATTTTAGCAAAATATTTTTTGCATCCAGTATCTATGGTACTATTTCCGTGAACATAGTAGGTTCTTTTTTAATAGGTTATTTAATTACATCTAATGTAGTAAACAATTCTTCTGAAAATTTTATTAGGTTTTTTTTGATTATTGGGGTTTTAGGATCTTTCACAACTTTCTCTGCTTTTTCATATGAAGTTGTAGATCTAATAAACTCAAAAAAATATATCACTTCTATATCCTATATTTTTATTTCTATAATTATCTGTATAATGTCTGCATATCTAGGAACTCTATTAAATAAGCTGTGATTTGATTAAAAAAATTAAAATTATAAATGATTTTGACCAAAGACTAGATAAATATCTTAAGCGTAAATACACTTCTTTAACACAAGGGTTTATAGAAAAAAATATTAGAAAAAAAAATATTTTAATAAATAATTCAACTACTAAAGCAAACTATTTAGTCAAATTTAATGATGATCTTAAAATATTAAATTTTCATGAAATGCTATATAAAAATAAGATAATTTTTAAAAAAAATATAAAAATATCAAAAGAAATTTTAGCCCAGTTTAAAAGATCAATAATATTTGAAAACAATGATTTTATTGTTTTGAATAAATGGTCACAAATAGCTACTCAAGGAGGTAGTAAAATAATAACTTCAATAGATCACATAATCAAAAATATAAATACACAATATAGATTAGTTCATAGACTTGATAAGGAAACGTCAGGGCTTCTTTTAATTGCTAAAAATCTTAATTCTGCAAAAAAACTATCTTCTCTTTTTAAACAAAAAGAAATTACCAAATTCTATATTGCTTTGTGTGAAGGAAATCCTAAAAATAATTACTCTCAAGTTAAATTAGAAATTAAAAATAAAAAATTTAAATCTGAGAATACTTTAACAAACTACAAACTCATAAATAAAAACAAAAGTATTTCTTCAATATTATTTAATCCTCAAACTGGTAAAACTCATCAACTTAGAATAGTTTCTAAAAATCTTGGGTGTCCGATAGTGGGTGATAACAAATATAACATCTATTCTAAATATAAAAAAGAGAACTTAATGTTACATGCATTTGCTCTAAGATTTACTGTTAATACTAAGAAATTTGAATTTATCTCAAAGTTGCCAAATTATTTTCTTAATTTCTTAAAAAAAAATAATTTAAAAATGAATAAAGATTTAATATATTATTTAAATAGTTTTTAATTTTTTTATAAAAATCTCTTTAAATTTATTATCAAATTCAGACTGGTCTAATTTAATACCTAATTCTTTCATTGATGTATTTTGATACTCTTTTAAACCACACGCGTGAATATAATTATAATATTTAAGATCAGGATTGATATTGAAACTTAATCCATGGTATGTAATCCATTTTTTTATACGTAATCCAACTGCACCAATTTTTTTTTCTTTATCAAATGTAATATTATTATTTTTAGTTACCCAAATACCCACTCTATCATTAAAAGATTGAGCTTCAATATTATAGTAAGCTAAAAAAGTGATAAGGGAATTTTCAATAATAGAAATAAACTTCCTAACGTCTTTATTTTTATTATTTAAATTTAACATAAAATATACAAGTCTTTGCCCGGGACCATGGTATGTTGTTTTCCCTCCACGATTAGTTTTAATGATTTTTATAATATTTGAATTTAATACCTCTTCCTCTGACGCACTGGTTCCTTGAGTAAATATATGATTATGACTTAGAAACCATAACAATTCTTTAGATTGATTCTTAATTATATCATCAACTCTTGACTCCATATATGATAGTGCATCTTCATAATTTATTTGATTGTTAGATATTTTAATTTCAATTTTCTTCATCTCTATTTAACTTTATTGATAGTTAATATCCTATCTGATATTTAAATCTACTATATAAGCGGCTGTGGCGGAATTGGTATACGCGCAGCGTTGAGGTCGCTGTGGGATTTATCCTGTGGAAGTTCAAGTCTTCTCAGCCGCACCAATATGTATGGAAGAAATTATTATAAAAAAAGATCAGGATTCTTCATCCAAATCTGTTGAATTAGTATCTGATTATTTAGAAAATTATAAATATGATAATGTTTTATCTTATTTAAAAGATATTCATAATGCTGATATTGCAGATATTCTTCAAAATTTAGATCCAGTTTTACGACTAAGTCTTTTGAATATAATTGATAGAGATTTTGATCCTGAAATATTAACTTATTTAAATGATAGTGTTAGAGAAGAAATAATAGAAACTTTGGATATAAAACAATTAGCTAATAATGCTAAAAGTCTAGATACTGATGATGTTGTCGACTTAGCAGAAGATTTAGAAGAAAAAGATCAGACTATATTTTTAGAAAATTTAGATAAAGAAGAACGTACATTGGTTGAAGAAGGATTAAAATATCCTGAAGATTCTGCTGGAAGATTAATGCAAAGACAATTTGTTGCCGTTAATCAATCATGGAATGTTGGTCAAGCAATTGATTATTTGAGAAAGAATAAAGCGAAATTACCTGAAGATTTCTATGATATTTATTTAATTAATAATAACCAAGAAGCAAAAGGTGTTGTTCCATTAGGAAGATTAATGGGTTCAAAAAGAGAAGTAGAACTAAATTCAATAACAAATAAAGAATTAAGATTAATTGATGTAAATACAGATCAGGAAGATGTGGCCTTATTATTTAATAAATACGGATTGGTCAGTGCTCCTGTTATAAATAATCAAAAAAAAATTATTGGATCTATTACAGTTGATGATGTTGTTGAGGTTATAGAAGAAGAAAGAGAGGAAGATATTTTAAAACTTGGAGGTGTTGATCATACAGATTTATATGAGTCAGTTATTTCTACAACAAAATCAAGAATTTCGTGGTTAATTGTAAATTTAATGACAGCAGTAGTAGCTTCAATAGTTATAGGTTTGTTTGAAGCTGCTATAGAAAAAGTAATAGCTTTAGCTATTTTAATGCCAATAGTAGCTTCAATGGGTGCCAATGCTGGCACTCAAACTTTAACAGTTGCAGTGAGAGCTATTGCTGTGAAAGAATTAACAGCTAGCAATGCTCTAAAAATTATAACTAAAGAGACTCTCATTGGTGGTATAAATGGTATCATATTCGCTATTATAATATCTTTAATTTCTATTTATTGGTTTGACAATTTTCTTTTGGGTTTAATAATAGGTCTTGCCATGATACTAAATTTACTAATTGCTGGTTTTTCAGGAATCGTAATTCCGTTAATTTTAGATAAGATGAAAATTGATCCTGCTTTAGCATCTGCAGTAATTTTAAGTACAATTACAGATGTTTTTGGTTTCCTATCTTTTCTTGGATTAGCATCTTTATTTTTAATATAATCTGACTTATTTAAGATAAAGCAATGCTAAAAAGAAATGATCTAATAGACTACTTTAATAAAGGAATTAAAGATAAGAATGATTTACGCATAGGAGTAGAACATGAGAAATTTGTTCTAAAAAAAGACACATTGCACCAATTATCATATGAAGAGTCAAACGGTATAAAAGATATTCTTTTAAAATTTGTAAATAAGGGATGGAAACCAAAGTATGATGATGAAAATACTACTATAATTGCTTTAGAAAGATTTGGTGAAAGTATAACTTTAGAACCAGGCGGTCAAATCGAATTATCTGGAGCTCAATTAAAAAATATTCATCAAACCTGCACAGAAACAAATAGACATTTAAAAGAGTTAAAAGAAATTGGTGAAGAATTTAATTTTATATTATTGGGCTTAGGCGTGGAACCCAGCTTATCAATAGATGAATTACCTTGGATGCCAAAACAAAGATACTCCATAATGAAAAAATATATGCCCAAAGTAGGTACTCTAGGACATCATATGATGAAACGTACTTGCACAAATCAAGTAAATTTGGATTATCATTCCGAAGAAGATATGATTGCTAAGTATCGATTAATGCTAAATCTTGAAGGAATAGCAACTGCTATATTTGCTAACTCACCTTTTGATCAAAAAGAAGTTTCCAAATATAAGAGTTTAAGATCTCATTTTTGGCATCACACAGACAAAGATAGAACAGGTTTATTACCATTTGTTTTTGATAAAAATTTTAATTTTGAAAAGTACGTTGATTACGCACTTGATGTACCGATGTATTTTGTCATCAGAGATCATAAATATATAGATATGACCAACTATACTTTTAGAGATTTCATGGAAAATAATATTTCAAAAGAATTAAAAATTGAACCTAATATAGAAGATTGGATAAATCATTTATCAACTTTATTCCCTCAAGTAAGATTGAAGCAATTCTTAGAAATTCGTTCTATGGATGCATGTTCATGGGATTTAATATGTTCTCAACCTGCTTTTTGGATTGGTATTTTGTACAATGATGAAGCTATTAATAAAACATATGAAATTGTTGAGGGTTGGACACAAAATGATAGAAACTTAATAAATAGCTTTGCTCCAGAGCATGGCTTGAAAACCAAATTTAAAAATGGCAATCTTTTGAATGTTGCACAAAAATTATTTGAAATTTCAAAATCAGGTTTAGAGAAAAGAAATATTCTAGTCAACAATGGTAAATATAATGAAACATTTTATTTAAAAGATTTAGAACAAAATCTATCAAATGGTCATTCACCGGCTGATTTATTAATCAATAAATATAATGGTAAATGGAAAAAAAATATTAAAAAAATATACGAGGAAGAAATTTTTTAATGAAAAAAAGTATAGCAATCCAAATGGATAATATTGAAAAGATTGATTATAAATTCGATACATCTTTTTTGATAGGTTATGAAGCGCAAGAAAGAGGTTATGATATTTTTTATTACAATCCAAAGGACCTATTCATAAAAGAAAATACTATTCAGGCATCTGGATATTATTTAGAGTTATTTCTAGATGAAAAAAATTATTTTAAATTTAAATCCAAAAAAATAATTGCAAAATTAGAAGATTTTCAATTTGTCTTTTTAAGACAAGACCCTCCTTTTGATATGAATTATATCACATCGACATATATTTTGGATTTACTTCCATCCTCAACAATTGTTGTCAATGATCCAACTGCAGTTAGAAATTCTACTGAAAAGTTATTTACATTTAATTTTAAAGAATTTATGCCACCTACTTTGGTAACAAAAGATTTAAAAATTATTGAAGAATTTTTGGATAAAGAAGAAGATATTATAACTAAACCACTTTATGGTAATGGAGGAGAAGGTATACATAGATTTGATAAAAGTAATTTCAATACTAAAATATTAGATCAATATTTACATTTACCTATTATGATTCAAAAATTTATTAATGAGATAGAATATGGTGACAGAAGAATTGTCTTTTTTGATGGTAAATATCATGGTTCAGTTGCAAGAATTCCTCAAGAAGGAAATTTAAAGGCAAATTTTCATGCAGGTGGTAAAGCAAGCAAAACAGATCTCGTTTATAGAGATGAAGAAATTGTAGAAACCTTGGGGCCAAAATTAAAAGAACATAATCTTTTTTTTGTTGGAATTGATATAATTGGAAATTATCTGACTGAAATTAATGTAACTTCGCCTACTGGATTGAAACAAATTAATGCATTAAATAATGTTAAATTAGAAAAAGATTTTTGGGATAAGCTTGAAGCTAAATATAAAATAGTCTAAACACGAACTATGAATAACACTTTACTAATTGATGCATTATTGGCAAATTTAAAAACTCAGAAACTTATTAGAAATATCTTTATAATTATTATCGGCAGCTTACTTTTAGCAATATCTGCCAGATTTCAAATTAATATACCTCCTGTTCCAATAACAATGCAGACATTAGTAGTATTGGTTTTTGCTCTTACGGTTGGCTGGAAACTATCTGTTGTGACTTTCTCATTTTATTTATTTCAAGGTTTTGTAGGTCTACCTGTATTTGCATCTCCACCATTTGGAGGACCAGCTTATTTTATTGGACCAACTGCTGGTTATTTAATGGGTATGCTGTTATCAAGTTACTTTGTGGGTTTCATGGCTGAAAAAAATTATGATAAAAATTATTTTAAAACACTTTTAATACTATTCTTAGGCAGTGTTATTATCTTTATCCCTGGATTACTTTGGCTTGGTTTTTGGTATAACACATTGTGGGCAGATGCAGCAACAGTCGATGTTTATCAAAGTTATTCTAAAGCTATTAATAATGGTTTACTCTTATATAAGTTCACTGAGCCAGTAAAAATTGCCCTAGCTGCAACAATCACACCTTTAATTTGGCAGTTTATAAAAAATAAATAAAGTTAATGAAAATTGGTATTGATGTAGGTGGTACCAAAACTGAAGGTATTCTTCTAGATCCAAATGGAACTGAAATAGATAGAAAAAGAATTAATACTGAAAAAAGTTATGATGGAACAATTAAAGGAATACTATCCATTATAAATCATTTTGAAGATATACATGGCAAAGCAGAATCTGTTGGTATGGGAATGCCAGGAGCCATATCAAATGATACAGCTTTAATCAAAAACGCTAATTCTATATGGTTAAATGGCAAACCTTTTAAGCAAGATTTAGATAAAATTTTAAGTAGAAATGTGAATTTGGAAAATGATGCTAATTGTTTTACTCTTTCTGAAGCGGTAGATGGAGCTGGTAAAGGGTTTGAAATTGTTTTCGGAGTCATAATAGGAACTGGTGTAGGCGGTGGTATCAGTATCAATCAAAAAGTAATAAGAGGTCGTAATAGCATAAGCGGAGAGTGGGGACACATAGTTTTGCCCAGTAGAACAGAAGATGAAAAAAAATATGTTAAAAAATGTTATTGTGGAAAAGATGGTTGCTTGGAGACCTATTTATCTGGACCAGGCTTTTCATCTGTCTATAATTTACGTTGCAATAAAAATTATAATTCACATCAAATATTAGATGGTTTTAATAATAAAGAAAAAGATAGTATCTTTGCACTAAATCAATATGTCGATCATTTAGCAAGAGGCTTATCTCTAGTTTGTAATATTCTTGATCCAGATGTGATTGTTTTAGGTGGAGGTATGTCAAACATCGATTTTATTTACGAAAATATAAATGATGCTCTAAAAAAATATGTTTTTACAGATACGCTTCACACTAAAGTTGTAAAAAATATTCATGGTGATTCAAGTGGCGTAAGAGGGGCTGCTTGGCTTTCTTAAATACCACCCATTGAAATATATTTTATAGTTAAATAGTCATCTAGGCCATAACGAGAACCTTCTCTACCCATTCCTGATTCTTTTACGCCTCCAAAAGGAACTTCTGCAATTGTTGGTAATCCATTGTTAATAGATACAATGCCATATTCAAGTGCTTCAGCAACTCTCCAAATTCTTCCTATGTCTCTAGAATAGAAATATGAAGCTAATCCATATGGTGTATCATTAGCCATTTTAATCACTTCATCATCACTGGAAAATTTATAAAGAGGAGCAACGGGTCCAAATGTTTCTTCAAACGTTATTTTTGCCTTTGTAGATACATTAGACAGGACAGTTGGTTGGTAATAATTGCCACCAAGAGAGTGCACATCTCCACCAATTGCTATTTTTGCTCCTGTGTTTACTGCATCTTGTACATGATCAATTACTTTTTCTAAGGATGACTTATCAATTAATGGACCAGATGTAATTCCATCTTCAAGACCATTACCGACTGTAATTTTACTAACTTCATTTGTAAATTTATCTAAGAATTCATCATAAATTTTTTCATGAACAAATATTCGATTGGAACAAATGCAAGTTTGTCCACTATTTCTAAATTTACTTTGTAGCGCACCTGCAACAGCTTCATCCATATCAGCATCTTCAAATACAATAAAAGGAGCATGACCACCAAGTTCCATAGAGACTTTTTTTACTGTAGAAGCACTCTGTTCTAAAAGAATTTTTCCAACTTCTGTTGATCCAGTAAATGAAATTTTTCTTACAATAGGGTTGCTTGTTAACTCTTTACCAATTTCACTTGCTGATCCAGTAATTACATTAAATACACCATCTGGAAAACCAGCTTCTTTAGCTAGCACTGCTACAGCTAATGCCGAGTATGGTGTTTGACTTGCTGGTTTGACAACTGTGGTACACCCAACTGCAAGAGCAGCCGCACATTTTCTAGTAATCATAGAGTTAGGAAAGTTCCAAGGTGTAATTGCTCCAACAACTCCAACAGGCTGTTTAATTATTACTATTCTTTTCCCAGGTCTAGGATCAGGAACTATATCGCCATAAACTCTTTTTGCTTCTTCTGCGTAGAACTCAATATATGTTGCACCCATTAGTATTTCACCCTTTGCTTCAGCTAATGGTTTACCCTGCTCAATTGTCATTATTTTAGCTAAATCATCTACATTTTCTGTGATCAGTTCTCCCCACTTTTTTAAAATAACTGATCTTTCTTTAGCGGTAGTTTCTTTCCAGGTTTGGAAAGCTTTATTAGCATCGTCAATAGCTTTTTTAGTTTCGGTAATTGAGCATTTTGGAACGTTTCCAATAATTTCAAGAGAAGCTGGATTATTTACCTCAAGTGTTTCACCTGAAGAACTTTCAAGCCATTCTCCATTTATAAAACATTTTTGTTTAAAGAGTGATTTGTTATTTAATTCCATATGTTTTAATTATAATGCATAGTTTTAAATTAAGGAAAATATAATGACAATAGTTAATTCTTGGAATGAATGGGATCCATTAAAGCATGTTATAGTTGGAGCAGTTGAAAATGCCAATATACCTCCCATGGAACCTGCGCTTGAACCTAAAATTAGTAAAGATAGTGGTATGGCAGGATCTCACGGACCACGTTCAAAAGAATCAATTGATAAAGCAAATATACAGTTAGAAAACTTTGTTAAAATTTTAAATTCTCTAAATATAAAAGTTGATAGACCAACACCTATTGATTTTTCTCAGAGTATCGAGACACCCGATTGGTTTAATGATGGTATGTTTGGCTGCATGCCTCCAAGAGATGTTATTCTCACTGTAGGAAATGAAATGCTAGAGGCGCCCATGTCTTACAGATGTAGATGGTTTGAGTACCTTGCTTATAGACCATTAATTGAAAAATATTATTCAGAAGATAAAAATATGAGATGGGAGTCGGCACCTAAACCAAGATTAACAAATCAATCTTATAAGTCTAATTATCTTCCGGAAGGCATAACGGAAGAAGAACGATATAAAAAAATCGAAAATAGAGACATGATATTGACAGAAAAAGAACCACTTTTTGATGCTGCAGAAATATTACGCTTCGGTAAAGATCTTTTCTATCATAACAATTTTACATCAAATTTAAGTGGCTTAGATTGGCTTAGAAGACATTATCCAAATCATCGTGTTCATCAAATTAATTTACCAGGTGATTTAATTCCAACTCACATTGATGCATGTTTTACTCCTATTAAACCAGGAGTTATAATTATTAATCCAAATAGAAAAATATCATCAGAGCAAAGAAAAATTTTCGATGATAATAAATGGGAAATTCATGAGGCGGCACCTTCTATTCATAATAGTCCACCACCTATGTGTTATTCATCAATCTGGTTATCAATGAACGTTTTGATAATTGATCCTAAAACTATATGCGTCGAGGCAACAGAAGAAAAAATGATTAGACAAATGGAAAGTTTTGGATTGGAGGTTATTCCAGTTCCTTTTAGAGATGTTTATGCGTTTGGTGGTAGTTTACATTGTGCCACTACTGATGTTTATAGAGAAGGTGAGTGTGAGGATTATTTTCCAAATCAATAATGGATAGTTTTAATCAAATTAATGTAAAAGCCAACTTACATGATACAAACTTTTCTAGAATTGGTATAATTACTTTATCAACTGATTTTACTATTGAGCAGGATTTTAGAAAAATTTGCCATAATTTACCAGTTGATCTATTTTTTAATAGAATACCTTTTTTAAATCCTCTAACTCATGAAAATTATATGAGGATGGCTGATCATCTTACAGAAACAACAAACCAAATATTACCCAATGAAAAAATACAAGTTGTAGCCTATGGATGTACTTCGGGTACTATTGAAATTGGTGCAAAAAGAATAAGATCTGAAATTTTCAAAGCTAAACCCGATGCTTTAATTACGACACCTATTACAGCAGCTATTAAAGCACTTAAATTGCTTAACCATAAAAAAATTGCTGTTCTTACCCCTTATCCAAAGGATGTTAATATTAAAGTTTACGAATATTTAATTAATAGTGGATTTGAAATTAAATCATTTAGTTCGTTTAATTTAAATTATGACTCGGAAATTGCCAAAGTTACTCATGATACTTTAATGCAAACAATTTCCTCAATTGATTTAACAGATGTTGATAGTATTTTTATTTCTTGTACTGCATTAAAAGTAATCGATATTATCGAAAAATTAGAGTCAAAATTAGGCACTGATATTATTTCAAGTAATCAAGCTATTATTTGGGATTCATTAAGATTATCTAATATAAATCAAAAAATTGATGGTTTTGGTAATCTATTTAAATTACATTAAATAGGGTTTAAATTGATTACACTTCAACAAATACAAGATGCACATAGGAAAATTTTACCTTATGTTAATTATACACCATTAATTAATTCTAATTTCTTATCGAAAAATAATAAAGTAAAACTAAAATTAGAAAATTTTCAAATCACTGGTTCATTTAAATTAAGAGGTGCGGTTAATAAGCTTCTTTCTTTGAGTGAAGATGACAAAAGCAAAGGAGTCATCGCAGTTTCTACAGGCAATCATGGCAAAGGCGTTGCTTATGCTTCAAAGGTATTGGGCATTCAATCAACAATATACATGTCTTCAATGGTTCCAGAATATAGAAAAGAGGCTATTGAAAAATTAGGAGCAAAAGTAGAAATTATTGGAAAGAATAGTGATGAAGCTGATTTGTATGCTAAACAAATTGCGAAAGAAAAAAATATCCCATTAATTCATCCCTTTGATGATGAAGATATCATTATTGGTCAAGGTACAGTTGGGCTTGAAATGCTTAATGAATTTCCTGAGGTTGATACAGTAATAATACCAACATCTGGTGGTGGTCTAATATCTGGAATAGCTCAGGCAATTAAACTCCAAAAACCTGACACAAAAATTATTGCCGTATCTATGGAAAGAGGTCCTTCAATGTATGAGAGTTTAAAAGAGGGCAAACCTGTTGATGTAGAGGAAACTGAAACTTTAGCTGATTGTTTAGGGGGTAGTATTGGTCTAGATAATAAATTTACATTTAATATTGTTCAAAAATACGTTGATGACTTTGTTTTAGTCAGTGAAGAAAAAATAGCTGAGGGAATTAGAATAAATTTTTTAGAACATAAAATAGTATCTGAAGGTGCCGCAGCAACAAGTGTAATGGTTGTTAAAGAAAAACTGACATCACATTTAGGGAAAAATATAATCTGTTTAATTTGTGGTGGAAATATTAACTCTGAACTATTTAACAAAGTTTTAAGCCATGCTCATCCTTAACAAAAATGATATTATTCAGCATGTGGATTTGAGCAATAATCTAATTCCAATAATTGAGGAAGCTTTTATAAGTTTATCAAGGGGATCAGTAATGATGCCGCCTATAATGAGAATAGATATTGAAAAATATCATGGTGAATCAGATGTTAAAGCTGCATATGTTGAGGGTCTTGATAGTTTTGCTATTAAAATAGCTTCTGGTTTTTTTGATAATCCAAAACTCGGTTTGCCCTCTAGTAATGGACTTATGGTTTTATTAGATTCAAAGACTGGAGTTATAAAATCTGTTCTATTAGATGAAGGTTATCTTACAGATACTAGAACAGCTATAGCAGGGGCAATAGCTACAAAATATTTATCAAATCAAAATGCTAATTCTGTTGGTATTATTGGTGCTGGAATTCAAGCCAAATTACAACTTCAAGCAATAATGTTAGTTAGAAAAATAAATAAAATAATAGTTTGGGCAAGAGATCAGACAAAAGCAAATCAATTTATAAAGAGTTTTAAAGATTTAGATTTAGATTTAAATATAGCTTCTTCTTGCAAGGAATTGGCAAGTTTATCAGAAATAATCGTTACAACGACTCCAAGTAAAAAACCTCTTTTAGAATTTGATTGGATAAAAAAAGGAACTCACATAACAGCAATGGGATCAGATGCTGAACAAAAAAATGAATTAGATCCTCATATGTTAAAACATTGTGATCAGTATGTACCTGATAATCAATTGCAAACTAGTGCTTTAGGTGAATTACATCATGCTATAAAACAAAATATAATTCCTTCCAAAGAAAAATTTAATGAACTTGGTGATATTATTAAGGATCCAAGCTTAGGTAGAAAAAATAAAGAAGATATAACGATATGTGATTTGACAGGAACTGGCGTACAAGATACTGCAATAGCAAGATTTGCTTATAATCTTTGTAAAACAAATAATTTAGGCATCAATATATAATTTATGAGTCAAGCAATAATAAAAAAAACGTCTGATTATTTCAAATCAAAAGGAGTTGTCTTGCCAAGTATAAGTGAACTTCAAGATCCTCAAATTATTAATGATGACATTAAAAATTCTTTAAAAAAAATAAATAATAATGACATCAATCCTCTTAATCTCTTTAGAGTTCATTGGTTTAATAAAAGAGATCAATCAGATTTTGGAAATGAGCCTGAATATATTGTACTTCCAACAGAATTTACAGGTGTTAAGGCAAAGATAATTGTAAATATGGGACGATATTTTCCCTTAATAACAGCCCACAAAGTTTTGGCAGCTTATGGTTGTTTACTTCCAAGAATATTGAATGGCACTTTTGATTATGAAAAACATAAAGCAGTTTGGCCTTCAACAGGAAATTATTGTAGGGGTGGAGTGGCAATATCTCGTATAATGGGACTTAACAGTATCGCAATACTTCCTGAAGGAATGAGTAATGAGAGATTTGAGTGGTTGAATAATTGGATCGAAAATAAAAAAAATATTATAAAGACAAAAGGCACCGAAAGTAATGTTAAAGAAATATATGATGCTTGTAATGAATTAAAAAAAGATAATCAAAATGATATCATAAATCAATTTGATGAGTATTATAACTATGGCATCCATCGTTCTGTAACAGGTCCATCTTTCGAAAAATCATTTCTTAAAGTTAAAGGTAATAGTAATTTAGTTCCTAGATTTTATGTAAGCGCTTCAGGTTCAAGTGGTACTCTAGCAGCAGGAGATTATCTTAAAGATAAATTACAGACTAAGATTGCAGTTGTCGAAGCTTTGGAATGCCCAACGTTGCTTCACGGAGGTTATGGTGAACACAATATACAAGGAATTGGTGATAAACATGTGCCCCTTATTCATAATGTAATGAATACAGATTTTGTAGTCGATGTTTCTGATCAAGCTACCAACAATTTAAATATGATTTTTAACACTGAAATAGGAAAAAAGTTTTTAATTGAGAAAAAAAATTTTGACATTGATTTTGTTTCTCGTCTACCTGAATTTGGTTTTTCAGCTATAGCGAATATATTGGCATCAATAAAAATAGCAAAATATATGGATTTAAAAAGTGATGATGCAATTATAACGGTTGCTACTGATGGTGCAGATTTATATATGTCAGAATTAAATAAGACCATTGCTGATTTTAAACATAATTATGATGAAACAGTTTGTGCTGAATTATTTGGACAACACTTATCAGGAATATCAACTGATAATATGCTAGAACTTTCTTACATGGATAAGAAAAGAATATTTAATTTAGGGTACTTTACTTGGGTAGAGCAACAAGGTGTAAGTCTTGATGAATTTGAAAAAAGAAAAGATCAAACATTTTGGAATTCACATTATGATTATATGCTCTCTCTAGACAATAAGATTAAAGAATTTAATAATATGTAGGTTATGAAAACTCAGTCATTACATAACCAATTATTAGAATGGCGTCATGATCTTCATATGCACCCTCAAATAAGTTTTGAAGAAGAATATGCTGCAGCAAAAGTGTCAACACTTCTAAAAGATTTTGGAATAGAAGTTCATTCTGGTATTGCCAGAACTGGAGTAGTTGGAATTTTAAAAAAAGGAAATAGTTCAAAATCAATAGGTATAAGAGCTGAAATGGATGCTCTTCCTATACATGAAACTAATAAGTTTAGTTATAAGTCCAAGTTTGATAACAGAATGCATGCATGTGGACATGACGGTCACACTACAATGTTATTAGGAGCAGCAAAATATTTATCAGAAAAAGGTAACTTTAATGGAACGGTATATTTCATTTTTCAACCTGATGAAGAAAATACTTTTGGCGCCAGAACTATGATTGACGAGGGTTTATTTGATAAATTTAATATAGACGAAGTTTATGCAATGCATAATATTCCTAATATGGAAATAGGAACTTTTGGAACTAGAAAAGGTGCTATTACAGCAAGTGAAAATTTATTTGAAATTAAAATTAAAGCTAAGGGAGGACATGCTGCTTTACCACATATGGGTGTTGATGCAATAACTGTTGGTTCTCAAATAGCTGTAGCTCTTCAATCAATAGTTTCTAGAAAATTAAATCCAGCGGATAATGGAATACTTTCTATTACTGAATTTATAACTGATGGTAAAAAAAATGTTCTACCAGGTAATGTTACAATGAAAGGAGATGCAAGAGCTTTATCAAAAGAAACAAATGAGAAAATTGCTTCAAAAATATTACAAATTGTCGAAGGCATTTGCAATGCACATGGTGTTAATAGTAGTGTTAAATATGAAACAGTCTGTCCAGTAACCTTCAATTCAAAAATTCAAGCTGATGCAGCAACCAAAGCTGCGATTTCATTACTTGGAAATGATAAATGTAATGGGGATATTGAACCTTGCCTTTTTTCTGAAGATTTTTCTATGATGACTAGTGAAAAACCTGGATGTTTTATTTTAATGGGGAATGGTACTTCAGAGCAGTATTCAAGACCTTTACACGCTGACAATTATGATTTTAACGACGAGCTTTTGGTTATTGGTTCATCTTATTGGACTGAATTGGTAGAACAACAATTAAAATGAAAGTTACTTTTTACCTTTATTATTGAGAAATTTTCTAAAATTGAAATATATTTGTATCTTATATTCAAGTAATACTTAAAAAAATACATTTAACAAAATAAGGTTTTGACTATTCCTCTCACCACCTTTATTTCATTTTTTATATAAAACTAATATGCCTCAATCTTCTAATACTTTTGTTCGCTTTGAAAAAATTGATAAAAGCTATGATGGTAAAGAGCTTGTTGTTAAAAATCTTAATTTAGATATTGCCGAAGGTGAATTCTTAACTTTACTGGGACCATCTGGATCTGGGAAAACAACAACCTTAATGATGTTAGCTGGTTTTGAAAATCCAACTAGTGGTGAAATATACTTAGATAAAAAACCAATCAGTAGCATTACACCTCATAAAAGAGGAATTGGTATGGTTTTTCAAAACTATGCTCTATTTCCTCATATGACAGTTTATGAAAATCTAGCCTTTCCCTTGAGAGTAAGAAAAATTCAGAATGATGAAATAGAAAATAAGATTAATAAAGCACTTGATATGGTATCTCTTACAAACTTTGAAAATAGAATGCCTAACCAGCTCTCTGGGGGTCAACAACAAAGAGTTGCTGTTGCTAGAGCACTTGTTTTTGAACCAAAATTAGTTTTGATGGATGAGCCTCTGGGAGCTCTTGATAAAAATTTAAGAGAAAGTATGCAATATGAATTAAAACACATTCATGAAACATTAGGCGTAACAATTGTATATGTAACACATGATCAGGGTGAAGCTCTAACAATGTCAAATAGAATAGCTGTCTTTAATGATGGATATATACAGCAACTATCAAGTCCTAATGAGCTTTATGAAAGACCCACCAATTCTTTCGTAGCAAGATTTATAGGTGAAAATAATATTATTAATGGAACAATTGTTGAAAGTGATTCAAAACAATGCAAAGTAAAAACAGATAATGATGAGATTATCCATGCAAATCCAGTAATTTCGAATAATGTTGGTGACACTACTAGTATGTCCCTTAGACCAGAGAGGGTATTAATAAATCCTTCAGCTGAAATTCCAAACAAATTTAAGGCAAAAATTGAAGAAGTTATTTATCACGGAGATCATACTAGACTTAGGGTTAAATTGTTAAATCAAAATGATTTTATACTAAAAGTGCCAAATGCCTCAAATATATTTTCTTTTGAAAATGGATCAGAATTGCTTCTTGGCTGGGATTCTCAGGATTGCAGAGCTCTTGATTTTATAGACAATTAAAAAAACCCTGAAAATAACGTTTTTTAATCATATTTTCCTTTTTTTTAATTTGCATAGAACTCTCATCATGTTATTTGGAAATCATTTATTAATTAATAAACAATATGGAGGACTTATGAAAAAAATGCTTATAACAGCATTAGTTTCTTTATTCTTTGCTCCTTTTGCAACAGCTGAAGTGAATGTTGTATCTTGGGGTGGAGCTTATACTGAAAGTCAAAAATTAGGTTATGGTGATCCTTTTACAGCTAAAACAGGTATCAAACTAAATTGGATTGATTATTCAGGAGGTCTAAGTGAAGTTAGAGCTCAAGCTGAAGCTGGAAACATCACTTATGATATCGTAGATTTATTTGCGAAAGATACTATTACAGGATGTGACGAAGGATTACTTGTTGAATTCGATTTTGATAAGGATTTCCCTGCAGCTCCTGATGGAACACCAGCAAGTGAAGATTTCTTTGCTCCTATGCCAAGTGATTGTGCAGTAGGAAATATTCTTTACTCTTGGAACTATGCTTACAATCCAAATGCATTCCCAGGTGCTGATTCAATGCCAAGCACAATTGGTGATTTCTTTGACACTGAAAAATTTCCTGGCAAAAGATCAATTTACACTGGAGCTATGTCAAATTTAGAAATAGCTTTAGTTGCTGATGGTGTAAGTGCTGGAGGTGTTTATGATGTTTTAGAAAACCAAACTGGTGCTTTAGACAGAGCAATTGGAAAATTTGAAGCTCTATGTAATGATCCTAGTGGTGGATGTATTTTCTGGAGTGCTGGTGCTCAGCCACCAGAATTTTTAGCTTCAGGTGAAGTTGTAATGTCTACTGGTTGGAATGGACGTTTCTTTAATGCAATTGTAGGTGAAGGTACTACAATTGAACAAGTTTGGGATGGTCAGGTATTAGATTATGAATATTTTGGTCTAGTTGCTAACGGTCCTAACCCTGAAGAAGCAATGGAAGCATTGAAGTACTTTACTGGTACTGAAGGTCTAGCTGGAAGTGCAAAGTATATTGCTTACGCACCATTCAGAATTTCGTCATTAGATATCATTGAAGCTAATGAGCCTTGGTATAAGGATGGTAAAACAGCAATGTTACCACAAATGCCTACAGCTCCAGACAATACTAAGAACTATATTTTAATGAATCCTGAGTATTGGGCTGATAATGAAGTAGAGGTTGGTGAAGCTTGGGAAGCTTTCAAAGCTTCACTATAATATAATATATTTCTTAAGGGCAAGTTGTTATACTTGCCCTTAACTTTAAATTTAATGTCAAAAATTTTAACAACTGAAGGCTTACCCCTTGAAACAAGCCTAAAAAAAGTTGAGCAAAAAAATAAATTCAGAGCTTTTTTATTAGTATTACCCTTACTTTTATTTTTAATTGTTGCTTATGTTTGGCCAATACTAAATTTATTAACTAGAAGTGTTGATAACAGATTAATTTCAGATTTATTACCTCAAACTGCAATAGCTCTTTCAAATTGGGAAGGTAACGAATTGCCTTCTGAAGATATTTACAAAATATTTTATCTTGATTTGAATGAGGCACATAAACAAAAACTTTCTGGTAAAGTATCAACAAGATTGAATTATGCAAAAAATGGTTTTAAAAGTTTGATAAACAAAACTAGAAGAAAATTAAAAAACTTTGAAGATGGAAATTATAAGGATCAATTTATTGATTTAAATAAAAAATGGGGAGATATTGAATATTGGCAAGCTATGAAAGTAGCTATGCCAAAATACACAATTGATAAATATTTAGGATCTGTCGATCTTGAGAAAAATTATAGTGGAGAAATAATTCAGAAACCTGAAAAAAGGAGAATACATCGAACTCTATGGTATAGAACATTTTATGTAGCATTAGGTGTAACAATTTGTTGTTTGTTATTGGCTTATCCAATTGCTCATTTATTATCTACTTTACCTCTTAGGTACTCAAATTTACTTTTGATCTGTGTACTTTTACCGTTTTGGACCTCATTATTAGTAAGAACTTCAAGTTGGATGATTTTATTACAACAGCAGGGGGTGCTAAATGATATACTGGTCTATTTTAAAATAGTGGGAGATAAATCTCGTCTCGAGTTAATGTACAATATGACAGGCACCTTTGTTGCAATGACACAAATTTTGTTACCTTTTATGGTTCTGCCACTTTACAGTGTGATGAAAACTATTCCTCCGTCATTAATGAGAGCTGGCAGTTCTTTGGGCGGAACACCATTTCATTCATTTAGAAAAATATACTTTCCTTTAACTTACCCAGGTATTGGTGCGGGTTCTCTTTTAGTTTTTATATTAGCTATTGGATATTATATTACCCCAGCACTTGTTGGAGGTGCAAGTGGTACTTTAATAAGTAATCGTATTGCATATCATATGAAAGAAACTTTAGATTGGTCTATGGCTTCAGCAATGGGTACAATGCTTTTAGTATCAGTTTTAGTTCTTTATTGGTTGTATAACAAAATATTAGGAATTGATAATATTAAACTTGGATAATAAATGGCAATAAATAAACATACTGAATTAAGATATAAAATTTGGCATTACACATACCTTACTATTTGTGGATTAGTATTCTTTTTTCTAATCGCACCATTGTTTGTTATTGTTCCATTATCTTTTAATGCTGAGCAATATATTCATTTTTCAGATGATATGTTAGCATTAAAACCTGAAGCCTTTTCTCTTCGTTGGTATGAAGATATGGTTTATGGTACTAAAAATCCATGGGGATTAGCATTTAAAAATAGTCTTGTGATAGGTATATTTGCTACAATTGGAGCAACTTCCCTTGGAACTCTTGCAGCACTCGGTCTAAGTTCTAAGTACATGCCATATAAGGCACTGATTATGAGTATACTAATTTCTCCAATGGTAGTGCCTTTAATTATTTCTGGATCAGCACTTTTCTTCTTTTTAGCAAAAATAGGTCTGTCTTCATCAATGCTAGGAATTATAATTTCTCATATTATTTTAGGAACACCATTTGTAGTTATAACAGTTACTGCAACCCTTAGTAGCTTTGATCATAGCTTAACAAGAGCTGCATCAAGTTTAGGTAGTTCTCCCTTGTACACTTTTTTTAAAGTCATTTTACCATTAATTACACCAGGGGTTATATCTGGAGCTTTATTTGCATTTGTAACTTCATTTGATGAGGTTGTAGTAGTTTTATTTTTAGCAGGACCTGATCAAACAACTGTTCCAATACAGATGTGGACTGGTTTAAGAGAACAATTAAGCCCAACTATACTTTCAGTAGCAACTTGTTTAATTGCTGGTTCAATTATAATCTTGGTTTTGATGGAGATTCTTAGAAGAAGATCTGAAAGATTAAGAGGTATACAGCCTAGATAATGAATAAAAATACACCCCTAACAATAGGAGTGATTGGATCAGGTGTAATAGGAACATTAACTGCCTATACTTTAAAAAAAAAAAATTATTCCGTAAGTTTGTTTGATGAAAATCTTCCTGGCACTCAAACTTCAATGGGAAATGCTGGAACATTCGCTCATTACGCTTGCATACCAATAAATAGTGAAGATTTTTTGAAGAAATTACCGTTCTTACTTTTTTCAGATAGTTCACCTTTATCAATACAATGGAAAAATTTATTTTCAATTTATCCCTGGATAATTAAATTTTTACAAAATTGTTCCAAAGAAAAAGTTAATAATATTATTACTAAGCTATCAATTATTTTACAAAAGGCATCTATTGCAAATAATAATCTTTTTAATGAAATTAACTTTGGCAGTTTGATTAATAATAATGAAACTTTGTATTTATATGAAACTGAAAAAGATTTTTTAAGAGATAAGAAAAATAATGATTTAAGAAAATCCAAAAATATTGATTTAACAGAAATTTCTTCAAGAGAAATAAATGAAATTGAACCTAATTTAAATAAAAATTTTTATAGAGGAACATTATTTAAAGGTTCTAAATTTACTACTAATCCTCAAAAATTTGTAAATAAAATATATGAAGAGTTTTTAAAAAATAATGGTAAATTTTTTAATAAAAAAATTATCAAAATAAAAAATGAAGAAAATGAAATTATAATTCAAGATAATTTAAATGATATCTATAAATTTGATAAATTAATTATTTGTACTGGTTCATTTTCAAACAAATTAACCAAAATGATAGATGAAACTTTTCCTATGATCTCAGAAAGGGGATATCATCTAATGTATAATAATTGCAAAAATATTATTTCAAGACCTATTAGTGTGGTCAACCAAGGTATTTATTATATTCCTATGGAAGAGGGTTTAAGAGCTGCTGGAACAGTAGAAATTGGAATGAATGATAAGAGTATAAATACAAAAAGGACCAATTGGATGCATAAAAATACTATTTTAAATTTCAATATAAATAATGATCCAAATAAGGTTTGGCTAGGTTATAGACCAACTTTACCAGATTCATTACCTGTTATTGGCAAATCAAAAAATCATGAAAATATTATCTACAATTTTGGCCATCAACATTTAGGATTAACCTTAGCAACTATTTCTGCTGAAATTATTTTGAACATAATTGAAGATAAAAAAAATAAAGATTTTGAAACTTTTAGCCCAAATCGTTTTAATTAATTCGATAGCTATCTAATATTTTATCTGGTCTTAGAACAAATGTTGTGTCACCACTTTTAATAGTTTTTAAAATTTCTAAATCACTTATTACTTTTCCAATAGGAGTATATTGCAAATTAAAAGATTTTTGATTTTCTATTAAAATAAAAAACTGTGAATTCTCAGTATCAAATTTACCTCTTCTTACCATACCCACAGATCCTTTTGTGAAATCAAAGTTTTCACTTAATTCTGAATTTAGATTATTATACTCAGATCCTCCTGTTCCAATTTTTAAATAATCTAAATTTTTAATTTTCCCATATTTTAAATCACCTGCTTCAACTAATTTATTTTCTTTAACTTTATAAAAATAGCTATCTACGTATTCTTTACTTGCAATTAATTTTAAAAAACGTTTAGAATTATTTGGAGAAACATTATTATTTATTTCAATTACAATTTCACCACAATCTATCATTAATACAGCGTATGTTTTGTTTTTATTTATTGAACTAAAATCAAAATCTTTTGTATTTCTACATTTATTACTAACATTGAAATAAAATAATAGGCATAATCCAAGAAATAATAAAAAAAAAGTATACAAAATAACTTCAGATAAATTAGGTAAATATTTTTTTCTATTCATTTTAAAAATTTAAGATAATAATTTTCAACTAATTTTTTCTTTTTAATTATTCTGTCGTCGTTAATATAAAAATCATCAAAATTATCTATTGTCATAATTGCAGCATATAATTCAGCTTGATCTTCTTCTAAAGTATTACTAGCATAGGAACTAACAAATCCATTTAGTTGATTCGTAAATGTAATATCTAAATTATTTGAACAAACAGAACAATCTTCATAATTGAATCCCTTATCATTTATATTTGCATATAAATTATCAATTTTTTTATTTTTTTTATTTTGTTTAATCATATGAAATATTTCATGATGAATAGAACGAGCAATCATGTTCTTATCTATAGCAATATCAAAAATTAATGTTGAGACTTTATTATTTGGAATTCCGGCAGTATAATAGTTTTCCAACTGTAGATTACTGCATAGCACTAAATAGTTAAAATCAATTTGTTTAAAAAATTCTAATTTATATCTATCTAATTCATTTAATAATATTTTAAAATTTTCAATGTACTGATTTATTCCAATACTTTGACATTTGATATTATTTTGTAATAAATTTTGATAACTATACATTATAAAAAATCTATTTTTTTGAAGTAAAGATAATTTATTTTTATATTTCTGATCAATTTCAATATTTTTATTTTCAATTATTTCAATATTAGGTAATTGATTTGGTTCAAAAATATTATCAGCAATAGAATAATTGGAAATAACAATAATAATGAATAGTAAAATTTTATTAAATTTCATATAATATAAATTAATTAGATGTATAAAATAATTTACTAAACTATGTATAAAATTGTAATATTTATTTCCTCTTTATTTATAATTTTTTTTTCATTTAATTTGAAAAGTGAAGTCACAGTTATGTCTTGGGGTGGAAAATATCAAACTGCTCAAAAATCTGCTCTAGGAGATTCATATACACAACAAGGTGGGACTCAAATTAAATGGATAAGCTGGTCAGATAATCCAACATTAAAAATTCAAGATATAATAAAAAAAGATACTAAAAATTTATCTGTAGATATTCTAGATTTATTAATAGGAAGCAGATTTTCTCTTAATGAAATAGAAACTAATTGTGAAAATGGAGCCTTATATAAATTTGATTTAAAAAAAGATTTAAAATCAAAATCTAACTCTGTACCTTTAAATAAAGATTATCTCGCTCCAGTTTTAAGTGATTGTTTAGTTGGAAACATATTATTTTCATGGAACTTTGCGTTTAATTCACCAAGTTTTATAAATTCTAAACCTAGCTCTGCTGAAGATTTTTTTGATGTTGAAAAATTTCCAGGAAAAAGAGGACTTTATTATTTACCAAAAACAAACATTGAATTTGCTTTAATGGCTGATGGAATTAATGAAAAAGGTGTTTATCAAGTTTTACAAAATCAAACTGGCGCTATTAATAGAGCATTCAAAAAAATTAAAAATTTATGTAATCATCCTAAAGGAGGATGTGTTTTCTGGAAAAGTGGAAATGAGCCCTCAGAACTTTTAAAAACAGGTAAAGTTGTAATGTCGACAGGTTGGAGTAACAGATTTTATGAAAATCAAATTAATAATAATTATAATTTACAACAAGTTTGGAACAATCAAATAATAGATTATGAATTTTATGCTATAAATAATAATTCACAAAAAATTGATGAAGCTTTAGAATTTTTAAAATTTATTTCCTCTCCCAAAATTGAATTAAGTTTTTTAAAAGAAATACCTTATAGTTCTTGGAAGAAAACAAATATTATTT
Organism: uncultured Alphaproteobacteria bacterium; assembly: GCA_902597795.1. Classification (GTDB taxonomy): domain Bacteria; phylum Pseudomonadota; class Alphaproteobacteria; order HIMB59; genus CACPNW01. Next base: position 128,172 of record CACJZA010000003.1, read on the forward strand.
ACTATGATGAGTACTTTAAATCTTCAAATACAGATGAAAGTAAAGTTTACGAATTTTTTCCTATAAAAAAAAATAATTTTAAGTATCAATTATTTATAAATCATAAATATTGGGAACAAAATTTCTTAAATATTAATAAAAGATGGAAAAAAGAAATTTATAAATAACAATTTTTATTGTTTATTACTCATTCTTATTTATAGATTATCGATATAATTGCTGATTAATTCAATTTATTTGGTATGGATATTTTAAGATTAATTAAAGATGAGCATAAGTTTTAGTAAATTAAAAACGTTAATTAAAAAAAACGAAATTGATACAGTTTTAGTCTGTGTATCTGATATGCAAGGACGTTTGAATGGCAAAAGAGTTACTGGTAAAGCATTCATTGATTATGTTCATAAAGAAACTCATATGTGCGATTATCTTTATACTGTAGATATGGATATGTTTACTGTGCCAGGTTATAAATCTTCCTCATGGGAAACTGGCTATGGAGATATGACTGTAATTCCAGATCTTAAAACAATAAAAATTGCTAAATGGTTAAATAAAACTGCATTAGTAATGTGTGATTGTTTAGATCACTCAGGGAAAAAACCACTGATTCATTCAACAAGACAAATACTTAAAGATGTCTTAGCTAAAGCAGACAAAATGGGATTTCAATCAATGGTTGGTTCAGAGTTAGAATTTTTTCTTTTCAATCAAACTTACGAGGAAATTCATAATAATAATTATACAAAACTGAAAGAGTCTTCTTGGTACATTGAAGATTATATGATTTTCCAAACTACAAAAGAAGAGGATGTAATGCAGGAATTAAGAAATTCTCTTCTAGATAGTGGAATTTATGTAGAATGTTCAAAGGGTGAAGCAGCTCCAGGACAAGAAGAAATCAATGTTGTTTTTTCCGATGCATTAAACATGGCTGACAATCATATTTTAATTAAAAATGCGACAAAAGAAATTGCTTATAAACATAATAAGGCCGTAACGTTTATGGCCAAATATAATAAAGAAGTTTGTGGAAGTTCTTGTCATATTCATAACTCTTTATTCGATAAGAAAACAAAGAAAAATATTTTTTATAATCCTAAGGATAAATATGGCATGTCTGATATTTTTAAAAGTTATCTTGCGGGACAAATTAAATTATTACCAGATATATCAATATTCTTAGCACCAAATATTAATTCTTATAAAAGATTTCAAGATGGATCATTTGCTCCTACAAAATCTGTTTGGGGAATTGATAACCGTACTGCTGGGTTTAGATTAGCTGGTCATGGGTCATCCATAAGAATTGAATGTCGAGTCCCAGGAGCAGATGTTAATCCTTATCTTTCTTTTGCTGCTTTAGTTGGTGCTGGGTTATATGGTATTAAAAATAAACTTAAATTAGATAAGCCTTATTCAGGGAATATTTATGAGAAAAAAGTAAATGAAGTTCCTAAAACACTTAATGAAGCAATCCAACTTGCTAAAAAATCTAAATTCTTAAAAGAGATATTTCCACAAGATGTACTAGATCATTATATCCATGCTGCTGAATGGGAACAAAAAGATTATGATGGTTCAGTTAATGATTGGCAGTTACGAAGATATTTCGAACGAGGCTAATTTTACTAAATGTTTGAGACTATTACTCCAATAGACAACTCCGTCTTACTTAAAAGAGAATATGCAACAGAAGAAGATATAGAAACAAGTCTCAGCAATTCCTATTCTGTAAGAGAGCATTGGAAAAATATATCTCTAGAAAAGAGAAAAAAGTCAGTTTTAAATTTTGTAGAAATTTTTTTAAAGAACAAGGACGTTTCTAGTAATTTATGTAGGCAGATAGGCAGACCTATAGCACAGTGCCCAGGAGAGATGCGAGGTTTTGAAGAAAGAGCTCGTTATATGATTGAAAATGCTGATAGAGCACTATCAAGAGTTGTATCAATTAAAAATAATGAATTTGATAATTATATAAACAA
>CACJZA010000004.1 GCA_902597795.1 uncultured Alphaproteobacteria bacterium
ATAAAACCCAAATCAAATGATGCATTGTGAATTATCAATGTGTCTTTTTTCAAAAAATTTAAGAGCTCCTTATGGTTTTCTTCAAATGGTTTTTGTTGGTTAAGAAAATCATCTGAAAGGCCCACAATGTTTTTTGCCCCTTCGCTTATACTTCTGTCTGGTTTACAATAAAATTGGAGTGTGTTTCCTGTAGGAACATAATTTTTGAGTTCCACACAACCAACTTCTATTATTCTGTCACCAGTCTTATAATCAAGGCCTGTGGTTTCTGTATCAATTACTATTTCTCTCATTATTTTAACTAAAGTTTACTTATTAGCTTATTAATCTTAATTTTATAATCCTTTAATGTCGAGTTGTTATAAATAACATAATCAGATTTCTTTTTTCTTATAACGTCTGATGTTTGAGATCGATTTATATTCTTAAACTGGTTTTCACTCATTTTTCTCGTTTTTTTTAATCTTTTTAATCTTACTCGTTTGGAGGCTATTATCGATATTACTTTGTTGAACCGTTTCTCTAAATTGTTTTCAAACAATAGTGGTATATCAATAAATACTAACCTTGTTTTTTTTTGTTTTTCTTGTTTTATAAAATCAGACCTCTTTTTTCTAACTATTTTAAATATGTATAACTCGAGCTTTTTTCTTATCTGTTTATTTTCAAAAATAATCTTTGATATAATTTTTTTATCTATGTTTTTTTTTGAAATGGACTTAGACAGGCCTATGGTACGTAAGTAAGTAACAAATTTTTTATCAGGGTTTTTGTATATTTTGGCCACCTGCTCATCTGAACTGTGAATTTTAAAACCTTTTTCTTTTAATTTACTGCATAATGTGGATTTGCCTGATCCTATGCCGCCTGTTATTGCAATGGTTTTTGTCATTAAATTTTTTTATAAAGAGCGTTAAGCATCTTTTTATCTACAGATGGATTTTTACCAAACCACATTTTAAAACACGGTTTGGCCTGTTCTATCAACATTGATATTCCATAAATCTTTTTATTCTTCGGAAACTGTTTGAGAAATGAAGTGTTTTTTGGGCTGTAAACAATGTCACTTACAATTGTGGATTTGGTAATAAGTTTTAAGTGTTTTTTTAACATGGGGTTTATTGGTGTGGTATTAATTATTAAAAAAACTCCTTCAAGGTGTGTTTCAAGATCACTATATTTTTTTGTATACTCAGTGTTTTTTGAATACTTAATTTTTTTCTTAGATCTGTTGAAAATTAAAATATCCTTAAACCCTCTCTTTTTTAAAACATAGTGAATAGCGTGTGATGCGCCGCCATAACCCAAAATAATAACTTTTCTGTTTTTAGTTTTTTTTATGTTTGGTAAGGTTTTATAATATCCTGTCCAATCAGTATTGATTCCGGTAATAGTTCTTTTATTTGTTACACAGTTTACAGCACCAATTTTTTTTGCATGAGCGTCTATTTTGCCAAGATGTTTTATAATTTTGTTTTTAAATGGAATGGTTACGTTTAAACCAAGTGTATCTTTTTTTTTCAAAACCTCATTTATTCTTTTATGGAAGTTTTTTTCTGTAAGCTCTAAATATCCGTACCTTGCTTTGATATTATATTTTTTAAACCAATTGTTGAATATTGTTGGCGAAAGACTTTTAGATGCTCTGTTGCCAACTACATAAAGTTTTTTCATTTTTTTGAATATAAATAACCTAGTAAATTAAATAAAGGTAATCCCATAACATTAAAATAATCTCCTTTTATGCTCTCAATAATATTGGGCCCCAAGCCCTCTATTTGATAACACCCAACAGAGCTTAGTATTTGTTTACCTGTTTTTTTTAAGTATGTTTTTATTTCACTGTTATTAAGCTTCCTTATTTTAACATGGGTTTTTTCGTAATTTTCCCAAATCTTGGACCCATTCAAACAAATAGTTAGACCTGATACTATTAGATGTTCCTTTCCTGATAAAGACTTGATTTTTTTTTGGGCTTTCTCAATAGAATTTACTTTATCTAAAATTTTTCCATTGTGATAAATGACTGTATCACAACCCAAAACAATCTTATTGGCATATAATTTTTTTATACTTACACTTCTTGCTTTTTCATAAGAGAGTTTTTTTGCAAAAATCTCAGGCTTTGTATTTCTATTAATAGTTTGTTTAATATCCTCTTCGTTGCAATTTGGGTTTTTTTGTGTGAAATTTAATCCTGCATTTTTTAATATTTTGTATCTAGATTTGCTTGAACTAGCTAATATAAATTTTTGGTGCATAAGTATGTTAATAAAAATTATAGTTATAAACACTATTAAATATAATTTGAATTTAAGAAATAGTTCTTTTGTTTTAAAAATATGTTGTCAACAACTTAATAACTTGTCTAAATATTATAGGACGGGTGTTAATATATTTTTTATACAAAATTAATAACAAGTTATTAGAAATTTACTGGATTGCAAATTATTTGAAAATAATATTTTTTTTTCACTATTCTTTTAATTAACATATTTGTGAGGGTTATTGTTCATATGTTAGTAAATAAAGAATGATGCGATAATAAAGCAATAATTAAGCTTTTTAAGCTTACAACTAATACTACAATTAAATATATAAATTATATATTTATTATTACTTTGACATTAACTTCAATTTTGATTAATAAAAACTTCATTTCTAAACTACCCCAACAACATTATGAATTTACAAGAATTAAAAGGAAAAGAACCACAAGAGCTTTTAAAACAGGCAGATAAGCTTGGTATAGAGAATCCTTCGTCTCTTAGAAAACAAGATTTGATGTTTGCAATTTTAAAAACAATTGCTGAGGAAGGTGAAATTATTACTGGTTTAGGGGTTATTGAAATTATGCAAGATGGCTTTGGTTTTTTAAGATCTTCAGAATCAAATTATCTTCCAGGCCCAGATGATATCTATATTTCTCCATCTCAAATTAAAAAATTTAGCTTAAGAACAGGTGATAGTGTTGAAGGTGAAATTAGATCTCCAAAGCAAGGGGAAAGATATTTTGCTATAACTAAAATTAACAAAATAAATGGTCAAGAAACTGAGTCAGTCAAAAATAGAGTTAATTTTGAAGATTTAACACCTTTGTATCCCGAAGCAAGGTTCAAACTTGAACAAGAAAAACCTATGCCGGATAACACAGAAAGAATAATAGACATTATTGCTCCTCTTGGAAAAGGACAAAGACAACTAATTGTTGCACAACCTTTCACTGGTAAAACAATAATTATGCAAAAAATTGCTAATGCTATAACTGCTAATAGTCCAGACGCTAAACTGATTGTTCTGTTAATTGATGAAAGACCAGAAGAAGTTACAGACATGCAAAGATCTGTAAAAGGTGAAGTAATTAGTTCAACCTTTGACGAACCTGCTTCTCGCCACGTTCAGGTTGCTGAAATGGTAATTGAAAAAGCTAAAAGATTAGTTGAGTATAAACACGATGTTGTAATTCTTCTTGATTCAATCACCAGACTCGGAAGAGCTTACAATACTGTTGTTCCATCTAGTGGAAAGGTATTAACAGGAGGTGTAGATGCCAATGCTTTACAAAGACCAAAAAGGTTTTTCGGAGCTGCAAGGAACGTAGAAAAAGGCGGATCACTTACAATTATTGCCACTGCTTTAATAGATACTGGAAGCAGAATGGATGAAGTTATATTTGAAGAATTCAAAGGTACTGGTAATAGTGAAATGGTTCTAGATAGAAAACTTAGCCAAAAAAGAACTTACCCAGCTTTTGATATTGGTAAATCAGGAACAAGAAAAGAAGAGTTATTACTTGATAAAGACGAGCTTGGAAAAATCTTTATTTTAAGAAAAATATTAGCCCCAATGGGAAGCACAGAAGCCATGGAGTTCTTGTTAGATAAAATGAAAAATACAAAAACTAACAGCGAGTTCTTCCAAAGCATGGGAACTAAATAAATATAATTTTTTTCCTAATCTTTCTTATTTACTTATTTACTTAATATCATCTTGGGTTTAATTCCCAAAAAATGAAAGCATCGAAAGAGACAATTTTCGCTCTTGCTACGCAAAGAGGTAAATCAGGTATAGCTGTTTTTAGGGTCTCGGGAAAAGGCTCTCATGCAATAATTAAATCAATATCTTCTAAAAAAAAATTTAAAACAAACTTTGCTACATTAAACGATTTATTAGACGGAAAGAGCGTTGTAGATCAGACGTTAACAACTTTTTTTAAATCACCAAAAAGCTATACAGGGGAGGATATGGTGGAAATATCTTGTCATGGAAGTATTTCTGTAATTAACAAAATAACTAAAACCCTATTAAAAAAACAGATCAGACTTGCTGAGCCTGGAGAGTTTACCAAAAGAGCTTTAATGAATGATAAACTTAGTGTTTTAGAGGCTGAAACAATTAATGATTTGGTTAATGCAGAAACAGAAAATCAAAGAAAGATAGCCATTGGTAATTTAAGCGGAAATTTAGATAAATTAATTTATGAAATATCAAATAAACAAAAAAAACTTCTAGCAGATATAGAGGCCATAATTGATTTTGCTGATGAAGACCTTCCAAAAGAAATATATAAAAACATAAGGGAACAAAATAAGAACATATATAGACAAATTGAAAATATTATCGAAAGATCAACTTTATCTAAACAAATTTATGACGGTTTTACAATAACTATTATTGGAAAGCCAAACACAGGAAAATCATCCTTTATTAATTATATTAATAACAAGGAGGTTTCTATAGTTACCAATATACCAGGAACCACAACAGATTTAGTAAGCTCCACGCTAGATATACAAGGAGATAAATACACATTTATTGATACAGCTGGAATAAGAAAATATAAGAATTTAATTGAAAAAATAGGCATAGAAAGATCATTAGAGAGCGCAGAAAAGTCTGATTTAAATATAGTTTTTCTCAAAAACAATGAAAAGAAAAACTATAGTAAAATTAAATCAAAAATATTTGTTAAATCAAAATATGATACTAATAAAAAGAAAGTTAGTGGGGTACATAGCATTTCATCAGTATCTGGTTATGGAATTGAACCCCTTATTAAAACCATATCTTCAAAATTAAAGAAAAAATCAATTTCTGGACCGGTCTTTTCACGTGAAAGACATATGGAAAGCCTAAAAAAATCCTTTTTATTACTTAAAAGTTTAGATTTAAAAGAAATAGATATTGCCGCTGAAAATGTTAGAAGATCAATTATGTATATTGATGGAATTAATCAAAAATTTGATATTGAGAAAATTTTAGATATAATATTTAGTGATTTTTGTATAGGAAAGTAATTTCACGTGAAAAGAGACATGCACAATAAGTTTGATGTAATTGTAATTGGTGGAGGACATGCAGGGGTAGAAGCAGCATGCTCATCTGCAAGAACTGGATCAAAAACAGCTTTAATTACTCATAAAATTGATAAAATAGGAGAAATGTCATGCAATCCTGCAATTGGAGGTCTTGGAAAAGGACATCTTGTAAAGGAAATAGATGCTTTAGATGGAGTTATGGCCAAAGCTACAGACAGATCCTGTATACAATTTAGAATGTTAAACTCGAGCAGAGGTGCTGCAGTAAGAGGCCCAAGAGCACAAACAGACCGCATTTTATATAAAAATGCCATAAATAAGCTTGTATCTGAGCAAAAAAACCTTCAAATTATTGAGGGTTCAGTTGAAGATTTAATTATTTTAAATAAACAGGTAAATGGAGTTGTTTTAGGTGATAACAAAAAGATTTTATCCAAATCTGTGGTTTTAACTACAGGTACTTTCTTACAAGGGTTAATAAGAATAGGTTCTGAGAAGCAAGAAGCCGGAAGAGTTGGTGATAAACCATCAATAAAGCTTGCAAAAAGGCTTAAAGAACTAAAGTTTTCAATAGGCAGATTGAAAACAGGAACACCCCCAAGATTACTTAAAAAAACTATAAATTTCAATGATTTAGATGAACAACACCCAGATAAAAAACTTGTTCCATTTTCTTTTATCAACAGAGATATCCACATTCCTCAAATATCTTGTTTTATTACTCATACTAATAAAAATACCCATGAAATCATCGCTCAGAATCTGAGCTTATCACCAATGTATTCAGGAGAAATACAATCAATGGGAGCTAGGTATTGCCCATCTATTGAAGATAAAATTCATAAATTCAAAAATAAATCATCACACCAGATATTTCTTGAACCAGAAGGATTAGATAGCGACTTAATATATCCAAACGGAATATCCTCTTCACTTCCAACTGAAATTCAAGAGCAATTTGTTAAAACGATTAAAGGTTTAGAGAATGTTACAATTACACAACCTGCTTATGCAATTGAATACGATTTTGTTGATCCACAAGAACTAACACACACACTTGAAACAAAAAAAATAAAAAATTTATTTTTTGCAGGGCAGATAAATGGAACAACCGGATACGAAGAGGCAGCAGCACAAGGTATAATGGCTGGAATAAATGCATCATTTAAAACAACATCTAATAAAGAATTTATAATACCTAGGTCTTCCGGATATATAGGTGTTTTGATAGACGATTTGGTTACAAAAGGAACCAAAGAGCCATATAGAATGTTTACTTCAAGGTCTGAATACAGACTATTGCTTAGAGCCGATAATGCAGATTTAAGGCTTACACCTCTTGGAATTGATATAGGTTGTATTGACATAGATAGGCAAAGAGAATTTGAAAAAAAATCTAGAAGAATAAAAGAAGGGTTTAAGTTTGTAAAAAGCCATAAATTTACCCCTAACGCACTTCTAGAAAAAGGAATAAAAATAAATAAAGACGGAAAGAAAAGAAACATCATAGATCTTTTATCTTTTTCTAATATTACTACCCCAAAGCTCAAAAAAATCGTTCCTGAATTAAATAATTTTGAAGATGATGTAATAGAACAAATTGAAATTGAGGCTAAATACGCAGGTTATCTTGATAGACAAAGGATGGACATAGAAGATTTTGAAAAGGAAGAAAATTTGGTAATTCCTAAATCAACCAATTATAAATTAGTTGGAAGTCTGTCTAATGAGATAGTTGAAAAATTATCAAAAATTAAACCACCAACCCTTGGTGCGGCTTCAAGAATATCAGGCGTAACCCCAGCAGCCATTATAGCCCTTCTTAGATATATTAAAAAAAATAAAAATAAAAAAGCAGCATAATTTGGATAAAAGCACTGTAATAAAGAAATATGATCTTAACAGAAAGCAAATTGATTTAATTGATAGTTACATTCTGAAGCTAAAAAAAAACAACCAAATACATAATTTAGTAGGGCCTTCCACAATTGATATTGCATGGGATAGGCATATTAATGATTCATTGCAATTGTCTGAGTATATGTTGAAAAAAAATGCATCAATAATTGATTTTGGAACTGGCGCTGGGTTACCAGGAGTGATCTTATATATTTTTGGGTATTCAAATATATTATTAATCGACTCTAAGGCAAAAAAAATAAACTTTATTAAAGAATTTGCAAACGAGCAAAATTTAGAAATAAAAACTATTTGCACAAGAGTTGAGAAAATAAAAAATCAAAAATTTGACTTTATTATCTGCCGAGCATTCGCTCCGCTTCCAAAATTATTAGATTATTCACGTTTTTTTAATAAAAAAAATACATCACTACTTTTTCTTAAAGGAAGAAGTGTTAAGAAAGAAATACATGATGCAAAAAAATCCTTTAACTTTGAATACAATCTTTATCCAAGCCAAAGCGAGGGCAATGGATATGTTTTAAAAATAAACAAATATTACAAACTGTGAAAAAAATTATCTCTATATCTAATCAAAAAGGCGGTGTGGGCAAAACTACAACCACAATAAACTTAGCTACTTCATTGGCTGCAGTGAAAAAAAACGTTTTAATTGTCGATGCTGACCCCCAAGGAAATGCTAGCACAGGACTTGGGCTGACCTACAACGAAAGAAATCCATCCATTTATGAAATGATTCATGAAAAGAAGCTTCTTGCGGAAGGAATAAAAAAAACATTAATTCCAGGTTTAAAAATAATTGGAGCAAACACTGATTTAGCTGCAGCAGAGGTAGAGCTAACAAACTTTGAAAAAAGGGAGTTTGTATTTAAATCGATTTTTGATGAAATTAATAATTTCGATTTTATTTTTGTAGACTGTCCGCCTGCACTTGGTTTACTAACTATCAATTCATTGGTAGCGTCCGATACTACACTAATTCCTCTTCAGTCTGAGTTTTTTGCCCTAGAGGGTCTTTCAGCGCTGATGCAAACAATCAAATTAATTCAACAAAACTTTAATAAAGATTTAAAGATCGAAGGAATATTATTAACAATGTTAGATAAAAGAAATTCACTAAGCTCTTTAGTTGAGAAAGATGTTAGGCAACATTTTGGCAATCAAGTATATAAAACAACTATTCCTAGAAATGTTAAAATATCTGAAGCCCCAAGCCATGGTAAGCCAGCGTTGGTATACGATACACAAGCCGCAGGCTCTTTGGCTTATATTGAGCTTGCAAAAGAAGTTATTTTAAATCAAAATAAAAACTATGAATAAAGAAAATAAATTAGGTATGGGGTTAGGGGCACTGTTATCCACCCCTAATAAAAAGGTTGAAAAAAATAATGGTATTCATAAAATTAATATATCCCAAATTGTTCCAAACCCAGCCCAGCCAAGAAAAAACTTTAAAGATGAAGAGCTTAGGGAATTATCTTCATCTATAAAAAATCAAGGTTTAATTCAACCAATAATAGTTAAACCAATCAATAACAAACAATTCCAAATTGTTGCTGGCGAAAGAAGATGGAGAGCATGCCAATTAAATGGAATGCATGAAGTGGATTGTGTCATTAAAGATTTCGATGATACTGATGTTCTAGAAGCAGCTTTAATCGAAAACATCCAAAGAGAAGACCTTAATGTTATTGAAGAAGCAAATGCATACAGGGGATTAATAAATATAAAGAAAACTAACAACGAAAGCCTAGCAAAATTAATAGGTAAAAGCCCTAGTCATATTTCAAATATTTTAAGACTTTTAGAATTGGACAAAAAAATACAACAAATGGTAATTAATGGTGAATTAACAATGGGACACGCGAGAGCTCTTATAGGTGTTCCCAACGCTCTTAATAAAGCAAATGAAATAATTCAAAAAAAACTTAGTGTAAGACAAGTAGAAAAAATAACCTCTGAGTTTAAAAAAAATAAAGTGAAAAAGACCTCTAAAGACCCAAATATTTTAGATTTAGAAAGAGAGCTTTCAGATAAAATTGGCCTTAAAACATCTGTTCAATTTAATGAAAATGGCTCCTCCGGATCTCTTACGCTTTACTATTCAGATCTAAATCAATTAGATGACTTAATGAAAAGACTTAAGAAATAGTAATTTTTTTAATATTTAAAAGAAACCGTAGACCGAAAATTATAGACAAACTACTATCTTTTCTTAATATCTTTTCTGTAGAAGATAGTAAGTTTAAAAGTAATTTCTTTTTTTTAGAATTGTATTTTTTATAGATATTTAATAAAAAATTTTTTTCTTTAAATAAATAAACAGGTATTTTTTTATTGTATTCATCTAAATTTTTACACTCTATAATAAGCTGACAATAAAATCTGCAGTAATAATAAAGTTCATTTACATCTGAGGGTGTTATAATTTTATCTCTGTACAGCTCAACAATCTCCCTATTTTTTCTGAATAAATAGAAGAACAACCCATCTTTACCAGAATCATTAACAGTCAGGATTTTTTTTATATTATTAATATTCATATCTTTAGGTTTTATATCTAATATTTTAAGCAAGTCATTCTCAAGAAAACCATATTTGTTATCTAGTTTTTCTACAAGTGCCCAATAAATATTTTTATCTATTTCTAACTTATTTAAATTTATAAAATGATTTAATATTTTTATTTTGGAATCCTTATCTAGATCATAACAATCTATTAAATACGAGTCCTTATCATTTAGAAGAATACTTTTTAATTTCTTAATTTTCTGTGAGTTTTCTTGAACAAATATAAAATCAGTATTTAAATTTTTAATTTTGTTTAATTTTTCAATATTTATTGTTTTACTGTTTTCAACTAAACACAGCCTTTTATCTTCAAACAAACCCAACTCATCAACAAAATCGTCGATAGAATTAATTTTTTTCACTGAAACTTTTTTATTTTTATTATACTCTTCAATAATCACTGACTTTATTTTTTGCATAAGAGTAATTTCATTCCCACTAATAAAATAAATTTTTTTGTCTGATGAAAAACCTTTATCAAATAAGATATTTAACGGACTTATTTTCATAAACAATTATCCAAAACTATATTTGGCAACAAAGAAACAAACTGGTTAAGGTTTTCAGTAACTGCTAACTCATATTTTTTTTCTAAAGATGAGTCAGTACCAAAGTTATATCCAGAAGATTTGGGGATAATACTAAAATTAGATAAGATTTCTTTTGTATATATAATACAATTAAGCTCGTCTGATTTTAGCGTGTATATAAATTTTAATTCATAATTTAAATTAGATGTTGCTTGGTTGGTTTCTACTGATCTTTTCGTTTTCTTTTCTTTTATTTCAATTAAAAGGTTAAAAACCTCATTATTAGTTTTGCCGAAAAGAGTGGGAATATAAGATTTTATAAATGTTATATCCGTTCCAGAGGTTTCTATTTTAGTTTTTCCATAAAGCGGGTTAGTATCAGTTTTATTTTCTTGGTATACAAATTCAATACTATTACATGAACTAACAATTAAGAAAATTAAAACTAAAAAAACTCTATTCATTAGGTTACAAAATTTACAATTTTACCTGGGACATATATTTCCCTTAAAATCTTTTTATCTTTTAACGATCTTTTAATTTTATCATTATTTTTAACTGTTTCCAAAACAATTTCCCTTGAGGACTTTTCATCAACATCTATTACTTCTTTTGTTTTTCCATTAATTTGTATTGCGATTTTTAAAATATTTTTTTTCTTTACTTCTTCCTCTTCCCAACTTTCATTAACACATAATGTGCTATTTCCAATACTTGACCAAATCTCTTCACTAATATGTGGTACAAAAGGTTGTAAAATAATAGATAATTTTTTTAGTCCCCATTCGAAGTTTTCTTTTGAAATTTTTTTATCTGTTATTCTGTCTGTAAGAGTATTCACAAATTCATAAATTTTGGCAACTGATTTATTGAACTGAAAAGACTCTATGTTTTCAGCCACTTGATTAGCTGTAGATTTTAAATCTTCCAAATCCACTATATTGTTTTTCTCTTCAACTTTATATTTTTTAAATTTATCTATTAATTCATAAAGTTTATTTATAAACTTAAAAGATGCTGCAATACCTGTATTAGTCCATTGTAAATCTCTTTCAGGAGGGCTGTCAGATAACATAAACCACCTGGCTGTGTCGGCTCCATACAAATTAATTATATCATTTGGATCGACAACATTTTTTTTTGATTTGCTCATTTTCTCAATTTTTCCCTTAACCACCTCTTTTTTTTCGTTATCAACTAATTTGTCTTGATATTTTTGAATATCTTTTGGCTCTACCCACTCACCTTTTGAATTTTTATAAGTAACATGTGTAACCATCCCCTGAGTAAACAAACCATCAAATGGTTCATTTAAATTAAAATACCCCAAATCTCTTAGAGCTTTAGTGAAAAACCGTGAATAAAGAAGATGCAAAATAGCATGTTCAATACCACCTATATATTGATCAACAGGCAACCAATAACTAATATCATCTTTATCAAAAGGTTTTTCTAATCTTGCATTACAATATCTAAAATAATACCAAGAGGATTCAAAAAAAGTATCAAAAGTATCTGTTTCTCTATACGCCTTCATCCCTGTTTCAGGACAAACTGTTTCTTTCCAATCTGCAATATTATTTAGAGCAGTTGATGACTCTGTAAACCTTTCAATTTCTGGGAGCTTGACTGGTAACTGTTTATTCTCAACAGCTAATATTTCTCCATCTTCCCTATAAATAACTGGTATAGGGCAACCCCAAAATCTTTGCCTAGAGATTCCCCAGTCTCTTAATTTAAAATTTGTTTTTCTTTGTCCAATTTTTTTATTTTCGATCTCGTGAATTATTTTATCCTTAGCTTTTTCAATATTTAATCCATCTAAAAAGTATGAATTTATTAACAAACCATCATCAACAAAGGCTTCATTGTTAATTTTAAAATCTTGTTTTGTTTTATTAAGAGGTTTAACGACTGGAATTACATCTAAACTATATTCTTTAGCAAAATCTAAATCACGTTGATCGTGCGCTGGGCACCCAAATATAGCACCAAATCCATATTCCTTTAAAACAAAATTTGCTATGAAAACAGGCAATTTTTTACCTTCAATAAATGGATGATCTACTGTTAGATGTGTATTAAAACCCCTTTTTACTTTATCTGGATTTAATTTTTCACACTCCTTTATAAATTTTTGTAAATCAGCACTACCTTTTGAAACTTCAATAGCTATCTCATGATCTACAGAGAGGGCCAAAAATGTCGCTCCAAAAATAGTATCTGGTCTTGTAGTGAATATAGTAATATATTTTTCTTTATTAGAGATTTTAAAATTTATTTCAGCACCATCAGATTTACCAATCCAATTGGATTGCATAACTTTTACTTTATTTGGCCAACCATTTAAACCATCTAAATCACTTAACAATTCTTCAGAATAGTTGCTAATTTTTAAAAACCATTGTGATAGTTTCTTTTTTTCAACTAATGCACCAGACCTCCACCCTCTACCATCTATTACTTGCTCATTTGCTAAAACAGTTTTGTCTACTGGATCCCAATTGACCTCAGCTTCTTTTTTATAAGCAAGACCAGCCTTAAACATATCAATAAAAAACTTTTGTTCGTGTTTATAATATTCTGGATGACATGTTGCTATTTCTCTATCCCAATCTAAAGACAAGCCCATTTGTAGTAACTGGTTTTTCATTGTTTTAATATTTTGATACGTCCAGCTTTCTGGATGTTTTTTCTCAGTTAGTGCAGCATTTTCAGCTGGAAGCCCAAATGCATCCCAACCCATTGGATGAAGAACATTAAACCCTTTCATTCTTTTATATCTAGCAACAACATCACCCAAAGTGTAATTTCTTACATGTCCCATATGAATTTTCCCAGAGGGGTATGGAAACATTTCTAACACATAATATTTTTTTTTATCTTTATCTTTTGAAGCTTTAAAAATATTTTCTTTTGACCAAATGTCTTGCCATTTTTTTTCAATTATTTTGTGATTGTATCTCGATGACACTTTTTAACTTGATTGTAGTCTTAGTTTTTTAGCCTTATTTAAAATAGCATTTTCAATTTTAGTATTATTCTCTTTATCAGTTTTTTTGTTAACCCACATTTGATTTTTAAATTCTTGACAAAAAGAGGTAACTTTTAGATTTTCTGTCTTAAGACTTTTGCCTGAAATAAATATATTAAGTTTACATCTTTCATTTTGGTTATTGGTTGTTGAATACCAATCAGTAATTATAGTCCCACCAATCGGGTCTGCAGAGCTTAGAGGCATAAAATCAATAGTATCTAAAGAACCTCTCCATAAAAAAATATTAACGGACATGTTATTTATTGGAGTAGAAGATTGTTCACCTTCTCTATTTAAAATTCCACCAAGAGATAAACCACCTTTTCCAAGTAAGCCACCCCCACTTTGAAGTCTTGTTTCAGCATCTCTCATTGCTAAATCCATATCCGAAGCAGAATTAAATTTAGTACCAGATCTTCTTATTATCATCTCTTTGGTTTGAGCTTTTTCCCATAACTCTTCCATTTCTTCCTCAGTTTTATTGCTATTACAAGAAATTATAAAAAATAAAGAAATTATAACTAAGAACCTAACTACAATCATAAAAAACTAATTATTGTATTGAGGCCCAAATGTAAAACATAAAAAAAAACGGCACTAATTAAAGTGCCGTTTTTCAAAGAAATTAAATCTTTAATTAAAATGCCATGTTAGCACCGATGTACCATGCAGATCCATCGTTAGTAGCAGCACCTTCGTCACTTGCTTCAGTTGTAGTGTATCCAAGTAATGCAGTTACACCAGATGCAACAGCATAAGAAACACTTGCAGAAGTAACATCTAATGAGTCATCACTATTACCTGAAGATCCAATAGTATTATCTTTACCTTCACCAGAAGCGATACCAACATTAAACGTTAGATCTCCAGTTACGTATTTAACACCAGCTTTTGTTACACTACCTTCATATTCATCAGAAGATGTAGCATTAACACCAACCTTGTGACCGTCAGCAAAACCAACAGCAACTGTTAAATCACCAGTTACAGCACTTAATCCAACGTGGATACCACCTGTGTCATTAGTTACTGCAGTAGCATGAGCTCTTGAACCTTCAGAAGCAGAAATACCACCACCTAGAGTTAATGCAGTGTCACCAAGATCTGTTACATAAGTAGCACCAATTGCATAGTGACTGTCTACTCTGTATGTACCAGTAGCAGCAGCACCTGAGTCAGTTGAAGCTGAGAAAGACATTGAAAGACCGTCTGCTAAGAAATCAGAAGCAGTGTGGTATTCAATACCTAGAGCATGTCCAGCATCATTAGCAAAATCTAAACCAGTTGCAGCTTGGTTAGTAGATGTAGTAGCTACACCTTCCGCACCAGCAGAACTAGGAACAGAAATAGCATGTGAGCTAGAAGCGTTACCAGCATTTAAAAGGTCAAGCTTAGAGCCATCAGTGAATGCTAAAGTAAAACCTGCATCGCCGTCATACTTAGAAGTTTCATCCATTACTTTAAAGCTAGATGAAATAGTCATACCACCATCAGTTGTTTCTGATAATGATACTGTAAAGTTGTTATCAAAAGTCTGAGCATTAGTATCTGTTCCACCTGTTGGTGAATCAAATTCCATACCAGTTTTGTGGTTACCACTCATAGTAGCTGTTACAGCTTCAGCAACTGAAGCAGCACCAAGCGTAGAAACTAGAGCAGTTCCCATTAATAGTTCTTTTTTCATAATTACTCCTTTTGAGTTAATGAATATTCATTAAATACAAGAAACATACTTGTATTAATGAGCTTATTATTAAAAAATTGAATAAATTACAAAAAAAGCATAATAATTTATTATATTTTTTTAAACTATGTTGTTTTTTTACAACATTATAATTTATGTTTAATATTGAAAAATACACAGAAATAAATGATTTTTTAAAAAAAACAAGCAATTCTACCAAAATAGTAGCAATATCCAAAAATCATCCACTTGAAAGTGTATTGGAGGCTGTTAACGCAGGAGTATATATTTTTGGTGAAAATAGAGTACAAGAAGCACAGGAAAAATTTCAAAAATTAAAGCAAAATAATACAAAAATAGAACTACACTTAACTGGGCCGCTACAGTCAAATAAAGTAAAAACAGCAATTCAGCTTTTTGACGTTTTTCATACTTTAGATAGGGAAAAAATAGCAAGAGAGTTCGCAAAATATAGTGAATTATTACTAAATAAGAAAATTTTTCTTCAGGTAAATACAGGAAAAGAAAAAACGAAAAGCGGCATTTTCCCAGAGGATACGAAAGACTTTTTGTTCTTTCTAAGACAAGAAATGAAATTACCTATCATCGGCTTAATGTGCATACCTCCAATAGATGATGACCCAGCTTATCACTTTAATAGATTAAAACTACTTGCAAATGAGAATAAAATAGATGAGTTAAGTATTGGAATGAGTGATGATTACAAGAAAGCTCTACAGTTCAATCCTACATACATTAGACTTGGTACAATTTTGTTTGGAAAAAGATTATGAAAAATGGACTAAATATATTTTGTAACAGGATTATTAAAAATTTTTTGTCCTCTCTTCTTTCTGACTATGAATTAACCGTTATGAAATTGGACGCAATAAAAGATCATTTACAAACAACTGAAGCAAATATTATTATTATAGGTGATGATGAAATTGATCAAATAGACTATGGCAAGTTAAACGATAATTGTTTGATAATTTCAAATTTGAAAAACTTAAAATTCAATAATAAATCAAACATACTAAATAGCCCACTCCCTATAAATTACTTAAAAAATAAAATTGAACACTTTATACAAAACTTAAAAGTTCAGTTCCATGATATATCTATTTATAATGAAAAACTTATAAACCTTGATAATGATATTTTTTGCTACCTTACTAAAATAGAGTTAGATATATTAATCTATTTAATTAGAAAAAAAGAAACAAGTAAAAATTTTATTAAAGAAAATATTTTAAATATTAAATCTAACATTGAAACCAATTCTCTTGAAAGCCATCTTTCAAGAATAAGAAAAAAAATGAGTACAGTAAAAACAAAAGTAAAAATTCAAACAAAAAATGAAAAACTTTTAATTAGGGCTTAATTTAAAAAATTAGGATTTATAAGTTTAAAGAAACTTTCATCAAAAACCTCATTGTAACTATGATTATAAATTGACAGCTTAAGAAAATCATCATTAATAAACACCTCTATTCCTCTTAATACTAATGGTTTTTCTTCAAAAAATACTCTTATAACAAAGTTTCTTTCTTCATTATCAATTCCTTTTTTTTCTAATAATAACTCATTATTTTTAACTTGTATTTTTCCATCTTCAAAAAAAAGAGGGTTCCTAAATATGTCATAAAAGAACCAAGCATTAGTATTTTTTGGATTAAAAAATTCATCTTCCTCAAGAACGTAATCATAATACATTGCCTTATTCTCTGCTAAAATTATTAAAATTTTTGTTGGCAGAAAATACTCAGCCCTTACCCTTTTTTTACCTATATACACCTTACCTTCACTTAAGTTTTCCCCATCACTCTGTAGAAATGAAGCAGAAAAATCACTTAGTGAGCTAAGATAATTTAATATTTCTTTTTTGTCTTCAGAGGCTGAATACGCTTTAAAAGCAAATAAATAAAAAATTACTATTAATATTTTAAATAAATACTTTTCATTTTTTAAGAACATGTCTTTTACCTGCATTATTTGCTTCACTTATAATCCCATCCTCTTCCATCTTTTCTACTATTCTTGCAGCTCTATTATAACCAACTTGAAGGTATCTTTGAATATAACTTGTTGAAACTTTTTGTTGTTTAATAACAATATCTACTGCCTTACCATATAGATCATCATTATTATTTGAAATTAAATCGTCTGAATTTGAAAAACTTAAACCTTCCTCTGACAATGATATTTCTTTTTTATAATCAAATGTTGCCTGTTGTTTTATATAATTAACAACTCTTTCAACTTCATTTTCTGACACAAAACCACCATGTAACCTTTTTATTATACCACCATTTTCTAAAAACAACATGTCACCACTACCCAATAATTGTTCCGCACCCATTTCATTAAGTATTGTTCTACTATCAAATTTACTTGATACTTTATAACTAATACGACTAGGAAAATTTGCTTTTATTGTTCCCGTGATTACGTCAACACTAGGTCTCTGTGTTGCTGTAATAAGATGTATACCTGAAGCTCTTGCCATTTGAGCTAATCTTTGTACCAATGACTCAACTTCTTTTCCTGCCACCATCATTAAATCAGCCATCTCATCAATTACAACAACTATGTAAGGCATTTTTTCTAGAAGAATTTCTTGTTTCTCTATTATTGGCATTTTTGAGTCTTCATCGACCCCAGTTTGAACCTCTCTATAAAGTTTTCGTCCAGATGAAATAGTTCTTAGAACTTTATCATTGTAAGAGTCTATATTTTTGACATTTAAAGAGCTCATCAATTTATATCTGTTTTCCATTTCCCTCACTACCCATTTAAGTGCAAAAACAGCTTTTTTTGGATCTGTTACAACAGGTGTTAACAAGTGAGGAATATCTTCATAAATACTAAGCTCCAACATTTTAGGATCAATTAAAATTAATTTGCACTCATTGGGCTTAAATTTATACAAAATACTTAAGATCATTGTATTGATGCCAACAGATTTACCAGAACCAGTTGTTCCAGCTATTAAAAGATGTGGCATTCTTTCTAAATTTGCAAAAATACTTTTTCCAGATATATCTTTTCCTAACGCAAGTGTCAGGGAGTCGTTTTCTATTTCAAACTCTTCTTCTTCAATTAAATCACCAAATAAGACACTATCTCTTCTCATATTTGGAATTTCAATACCTAAACTAGTTTTTCCTGGTTGAGTAGATATTCTAGCAGAAATAGATGACATCGCTCTAGCTATATCATCTGACAAACCAATGACTTTACTAGATTTGATTCCTGCACTTGGAATAAATTCAAACAATGTAACAATAGGACCACTACTAAAACCTATGATTTTCCCTTCAACGCCATACTCTGAAAGTGTTTTTTCTAATTTTATAGCTGCGTCAGTATTTACTTTATCAAGTTCCCTATTTTTATTATTTTTTGATTTAGATTTTGAAAGAAGATCATTTGAAGGAAGGCTAAAACTGAATTTTTCCAATTCAAGCTGTTTTCCAGTTTTAGTTTTTAAACTATTGTTTCTAGTTAAATTTACGTAATTTCTTTTATTAATTGTTGGTTCACTTCTTACAGTTTTCTTAGAAGTCCTTTTTTTTAATCTTAAATATTTAAATAAACCAAATAAAGAAAACAAAAACCTAAAATATTTAAATATTTTTAATGGGTAAATTACTTTATTTACCCAAGAAAGTTTTATTCTAAACGATAAAAGTATTAAATATAAACCAAATAATAGAAGTAAAAAGTTACTTACATAGTAAATAAAAAAGTTATCAAAAAATTTTAAATTAATAGTTGAAAATAAATCTATAAAAATTTGAGATAATAAGCCTTTCTCTAAAAAAAATTCACCAAGTGATTTTAAGGATATATTAAGACTTACTATACCAAGTAAGTTTGATAAAAACCTCAAAATTGTCAACCGATTGGCTACACCCAGAAAAAATCTTACACCCTCTACTGTTAAAAATAGTGCAAATAAATAGCTTAGTGTACCAACAAATACTAATGAGTAACTAGATAGATATGCGCCAAATAGGCCTAAAATATTTTTAATTTCATATTCATTAAAATTTTGATATCCTGGATCATTAGGAGAATATGTATAAAGACTGATAAGATAAATCGAACCAAAACTAAATAAAACTATTCCTACAAAAAATTTAATTACAAAATTTCTAAATGAACCATACTTGAACATATAGTTAGATTGTAATACATTTAGATTATGGTAATTCGAAGAAAATTATGAAAGAAATTCAATCAAATATCAATATAATAGGAGGAGGGCTGATAGGGGCTGTTACAGCATATTCACTCTCTAAGCTTGGAAATAAAGTAGTAGTTTTAGAGCAAAACGCTAAATTTAATCATAAAAATATTTTAGACAAAAGGACAACAGCAGTTTCAGAGGGTACAAAAAAATTTCTTGAAGAAATAAATATTTGGAATGAAATTAGTAATTATGCAGAACCAATAAAGAAAATTCACATAATAGACAGAAATCAATCAAATAAAATTTATTTTGACAATCAAAGAAGAAAATCCAATCTTGGATATATTGTTAAAAACGAGTTTATACTTGATTGCTTGTATAAAAAATTACAAAAACAAAAAAATGTAGAAATTTTTAATAATGTTTCTATTAAAGATATTTTTTACCAAGGTGACAGGATTATAACTAAACAAAATAATTTCTATGTTAATACAAACATTCTATTTGCGTGTGATGGGAAAAACAGCACTATAAGAAAAATTTTTAAAACACCAATTTATACAAAAGATTATAAAAAAAAAGCAACTGTAATAAATTTTTTCCACTCAAAGAATCACAGTAACACTGCTTACGAATTCTTCTTTAAAAACGGACCTCTTGCAATTTTACCAATGCAAAAAAATAAAGATCAGTTTCAAAGTTCAATAGTTTGGACAAATACTAATAAATTTATAAACTCTTTACTTTTGTTAGATGATAATAATATCATTTCCATTCTCAATAAAAAAACACAGGGAAGTGTAGGTGAGATAAAAAAAATAATCACCAAACAAACCTTTCCTTTAACAGCTCATTTAAACTCTAAATTTTTTGAGAATAGAATTATTTATTTAGGTGACTCAGCCCACTCATTTCATCCAATTGCAGGACAAGGATGGAATTTGGGCATGCAAGATGTAGAAAGTGTATATAATCTTGTTAAAAAATATAATTTCCTAGGTTTGGAATTGGGAGATGAAATATTTTGTAAAGAATTTCAGAAAGATAATTTTTTTAAAGCTTTTAGACTTTATCAAATCACTGATAAAGTTGATAGCATCTTTAAATTAGACCATACAATTTTTAATCATGCAAGATTTTCAGTTATCAATTTAATAGAAAAAAATAAAAAATTAAAAAATCAGATAAGTGATTTTGCTATGGGAATTAATTAATAGTTTTACTATTATTATCTTCAACTATCTCAAGTTCTAAAATTGAATGAAGTTTCTTATAAAAATCACTTAAATTTTTTGTTTCCAAAAGAACCTGTTTTTCAATGTTGCTAAAAGGGGATATCATTGCTATAAACTTTATAATTTGATTAAAATCTATATTTTGAATTTCTTCTAAGTTTAAGTTAATTTTTTTGACTTTAATATATTGGCTATACTTATCTAAAAGATTGCTTTTTTGTGTTTCATTTATAATGTTTTTATCTTCCTCAAAATCCAACGTTTCAGCTTCAACCAACCTAAACTTATATTTTTTTTCTAACTCTTTCTTAACTTTAAAACAATTAGTACCCTGTAGACTAATTAAATATCGTCCGTCTGTTGTTTCACTAAAACTATGAATTTTTCCAATACAACCAATATTATAGAGTTTATTTTTATCATCTGATTGTATCATACCTATACATCTTTCTTTTGAAAGAGCGTAGTCAACCATCTCAATATATCTTTTTTCAAATATATTCAAAGGCAAGCTTGTTCCTGGAAAAAGGACGGCACCGTTTAATGGAAAAATAGGGATTTCCATGCTATGAAAACATCAATTGTGAAAGTTTTTTCCTATATTTAATAGTAACTTGATCAGTGTTTCCAAGTACAGCAAAAAATTCTACCATCTTATTTTTTATACTATCCTTATTTTTTGGATAATTTTCTAGAAGCAAGTCCATTCCATTTTCATATTCTTTCATTGAAAAATATTTATCTGATATTTCTAAAACTAAATCAATATTATCTGGTTCACTCTCAAGTTTATCAAGTAACTCATTAATATTTGGTCTGGATGAATTATTTTTCATAATTTCCATTTTTTTTAAAACCTGTTTAATCTCATCTTTTTCTTTCACATCTTTTTCTAATGAACTAATAAACACTTCAATTTCTTCAAATTGTTTCAGCTCGATCAAACATTCTAAATACAAACAAATACCTTTAATTTCATCTGAGTTTTTAGAAATAAATTCTAAAAGTGTGTCTTTAACTTCCTCAAATTTATTTTCAGCCATAACCTTTTCTATTTCATTATAAAATTCAGTAAAATCCTCATTGATTTTAGATCCTAAACATTTTTCAATAAATTCGATAATCTGACCCTCTGGAATAACACCCTGAAATGCATTAACAATTTGTTTGTCTTTGAATGCATAAACTGTAGGAATTGATTGAATTCTTAATTGTGCAGCTATTTGTTGATTTTCATCAATATTAATTTTTACTAAGGTGATTTTATCTCCTGATTTTGATATTATTTTTTCTAAAATTGGTGTTAACTGTTTACAAGGACCACACCAAGGAGCCCAAAAATCAACAACAATTAATTTATTCTTACTTGCCTCAATAACCTGATCATTAAACTCTGTTTCAGTAACATCGATTATAGTCGTATTTTTATTCATAAAGCTTTGACTATACTATAATTATCTAGAGAAAAAATATGAATTTTTTTATTATTTTCAATGAGGAAGCTAATAAACTCTGAGGTTTTAATACTTATAGTTGTGGTATTAATTAGGGGATGGAAGTTAATTATTTCACTGTTAAAAAGCTTTTCATCTAAGTAAAATTTAACAATATTATCTTTGTCGTTAAGAAGGGCAAAAGGCGAGACAGACCCAGGTTTTATACCCAAAAATTGTTCTAAGTATTCAGCATTAGCAAATGACAAATTCTTAGCATCGATAGCTTTAGAAAATTGCTTTAAATCAACTTTTGCATTTTCATCACAACTAAAAAGAAAAAAATTATTTTTTTTATTTTTTAAAAATAAATTTTTTGTATGTGCTCCTTTGATTTCACCTCTTAGATTTTCAGAATCTTCAACAGTAAACAAGGGATCATGATCATGAATTTGAAAATCTTTATTTTTTACACTAAGTAATTCAAATAAATCTGTCTTTGTAAGCATAAATAATATTATATTTATTAAGAAATAAGGTATTTAAATACAATTACAAAATTAACAATGGGAAAAAAAGCAGTAGTTATAGGAAGTGGTTTTGGGGGAATTGCGATTAGTTTAAGATTAAAAAAATTAGGCTATGATACAACAATTATTGAAAAACTAGAGGAGCTTGGAGGAAGAGCAAGGGTTTTTGAAGTAAATGGTTTTAAACATGATGCTGGACCAACGGTCATAACAGCGCCATTTCTTTTTGATGAATTATTTAGCTTATTTGGAAAAAAAAGAGAGGATTATTTAAATTTTGTTCCACTTGAACCTTGGTATAGATATTATTTTCATGATGGAAAGACCTTTGACTATTGTTCTACAGTTGAAAAAACAAACAGTGAAATAAGTAAATTTGATAAGAGGGATATAAAAGGATATTATAAGCTTTTAAATCAATCAAAAAAAATATTTGATGTGGGTTTTACAAAACTAGCTGACAAACCATTTATTTCTTTTTTTAAAATGTTGGTCGTTATTCCTAATTTAATTATTTTAAAAAGTTATTTCACAGTATCGCAGCTTGTAAATAGTTATCTTAAAAATCCTTATCTTAGGAAAGCATTTTCAATTCATCCACTTTTAGTTGGTGGCGATCCACATACAACAACATCTATTTACGCTCTAATTCATTACTTAGAAAGAAAATGGGGGGTATTCTTTTGTATGGGTGGAACTGGTAAAATAGTATCTGAATTAAAAAAATTAATGATTGATTGTGGAATTAAAATTAAAACAAATACAGAGGCAAAAGAATTTATTGTTGAAAACAATAAGATTATAAAAATATTAACAAATAATGAAGAAATTACTGATCTAGACCTTGTCGTTTGCAATGCTGATCCACCCATGGTTTATTCCAAACTTTTAAAAAAACAAAATTTGAGTAGACCTGTGTTAAAAGAAAAAAACTTATTGTATTCAATGGGACTTTTTGTTCTTTTCTTTGGCACAAAAAAACAATACCACAAAGTTGCTCATCATACCATTTGGATGACTAAAAGATTTAAATCTTTGCTTCATGATATATTTAAAAATAAAATTTTATCTGATGATTTCTCCTTATACATTCACAGACCTACTGCAACAGATAAGTCATTTGCTCCTGAAGGTTGTGATAGTTTTTATGTACTATGTCCAGTGCCTAATTTACAAGGTAAAATTAATTGGGATGTTGAATCAGAAAATTTAAAAAATAACATAGTTAAAGAATTATCAAAAACAATCATGCCAGATTTAGAAAAGAGTATCACAGATGTTTTTTGGATGAATCCTAAAGATTTTAAAAATGATTACAATTCTATGCATGGGGCTGGTTTTTCTATAGCTCCGATCTTTACACAGTCAGCTTGGTTCAGGTATCACAACAAAGATAAAAAAATTAAAAATCTATATTTTTCAGCAGCAGGGTCTCATCCAGGTGCGGGAATACCAGGGGTTCTTTCATCAGCTAAAGTTGTTGAAAATATAATTAAAGCTGAATTACAATAATAATGATTGATTTAAAGCTCAATTCATCTGTTGATCTTAAAAAAGAAGGTAAAAGTTTTTACTGGGCAAGTTTTTTTTTACCAAAAAGTTGTAAAAAAAATGCTGGTACTCTTTATTCAATTTGCAGATACTTTGATGATATTGCTGATAAATATAGCGAAGATCAAACTATCTATCTTAAAAATTCAATTGAAGAAATTAAGACTAATAAAAATAATAAAGTAAATATTTTTTTGCAAAAAAATAAAATCAACAATTTAATTTTTATAGATTTGATTGAGGGTTTAATCTTGGATCAGAAAAAAACAAGAATTCAAAACAAGGAAGAACTTATAAAATATTCCTATCATGTTGCTGGCACCGTCGGATTAATGATGTCTAAAATTATAGGAGTAAAACATGAAAAGGCATATCAATCCGCAATTGATTTAGGTATTGGAATGCAGTTAACAAATATAGCACGAGATGTTTATGAAGATTCTAAAATGAAAAGAGTATATTTACCTGCCAATTTAATACCTGGTATATCATTAGAAAACTTAACTGAATTTCATGACAAAAGTTCAGAAAAAGATGAAAGAATATCAAATGCAATTAATGAGGTTATAAAACTTTCAGATAAGTTTTATGAAAATGGTTTTGCTGGTCTTAAATATATCCCCCTATCCACCAGACTAGGTATATTCATTGCGGCAAATATTTACAGAGGTATTGGTATTAAGATAAAATCTTATAAAAAAAAATATTTAAGAGAAAGGGTATATTTGAATTTATTAGAAAAATCGTTAATTACACTCAAATCAATTTTACTTTTTATTTTTATCCCCTTTATGAATTATCAGTATAAAAAAATTAGAGATAATCTATCAAATGAAAATCTATAAAGCTGCAATAATTGGCTTAGGACCTAGTGGTTTAGCTGTAAATAAAATTCTTTACGGAGATAGCAACAACGAAATTATTGCATTTGAAAGTGCAGATATAAACAAAAGAGATAATATTTTTGGTTTTTGGTTAACAGATTGGATGAAGCCTTTTGAAAATATTATTGAAAAAAAATGGCACAAATGGACTATTGGAAACAAAAATGCAGACGTAACACATACTAGTTTAGATAAACCTTATTGTGTCATTAGTTTTAAAACTTGGAAAAAATTCTGCTTAGAAACAAAAAATAAATTAGAGATCATAAATAAACAAGTTGTCCAATATTTTCCTGAACAAAATTATTTTAAAATAATCACTGATGATGACAAAATATATTACGCTGAAAATATATATGATTCACGATCAGTAAAAGAAAAACAAGGTGAATTATTACAACATTTTTTTGGAATTAATATTATCGTGGAAGATAATACTTTTAATGAAAATAAATTAACCTTGATGCACTTTACGGAGGAAAATAATGTTTTACACTTTATGTATATTCTACCATTTAGTCATAATAAAGCCCTTGTTGAATCAACAGCCTTTTCAAAAGATGTTTTTCACAGCTCTTGGTATAGAGAAAAAATAAATAATTATTTAAAGAAAAATAATATTAACAAATATAAAGAACAGAGCTTGGAAAAAGGAGTAATACCAATGTTTTTTGCAGGGGAGAAAAAATCAGCTAATTCTAATATCTTCAATATTGGTATTAGAGGAGGAGCGTGCAAGCCCTCCACTGGATACGCCTTTTCATTTCTTGTAAAACAAATTCAATTGTTAAAAAATTCAAAGCAAAACTATGTAAATGTCCATAATTTTTTGGAAAGAAAAATGGATAAAATTTTTATTAATTTTTTAAAAAATAACAGAGAAGATGGAAGATCGTTTATAAAACTCGCATCTAATTTAAATGGAAATGAATTCCAAAGCTTTATGATGGGTGAGTCAAATTTACTAACTAAGCTAAAAATTATATATAGTATGCCCAAGCTCCCTTTTATAAAAGAATTATTTAAATAATATGTTAGCCGACCTTACAATTTTAAATATTATTTCTTTTTTATTAATTTTTTTCATTGGTCTTCCACACGGTTCATTTGATGGAGCAGTTGCTTCCTTAGTAGGTTTTAATAACAGAACTCAATTTCTAAAATTTATATTTTACTACCTAATTTTATTTTTTCTAGTCATTTTATTTTGGTTATATTATCCCATTATTGCACTAACGATTTTTATTTTAATGACTATTGCCCATTTCGGATTATGTGATTGGACAAATTTTAAAATAAACAAATATAAGTATTCAATAAGTTTTACTTATGGAATGACTATTATTTTCGGAATAATATTTTTCAACGAAGATCAATCTTTTTTGATATTTGAATATCTGACAAATAATAATATTTATTTAATCCAAAAATATTTTTTCATCCCATATTTATTAACATTATTATCTATAATATATTTTATTTATCTCTCCTTATTTGAAAAGAAATTACGAAAGGGAATTATTGAGATTCTATTTCTTTTATTAATTTTTTATTTTTTTGATCCATTATTAAGCTTTGCTATTTATTTTTGTTTTTTTCACACTTACAAACATTTAAAACATCTAATTAAAAATATTTATTTAAATTTAAAAAATAAATACTTTGTTATTTATTCAACAATAATTTTTACTGTAATTTCTTGGATTGGGGGTTTAGGAATTGTTTACTATTTGGTCCAAAATTCATCATTATATGAGTCGATACTAAAAGTAATTTTTATTGGACTTGCTGCCTTAACACTTCCTCATATGTTACTTGTTGATATTGTTTATAGAAAAAGATTTAAATGAATAGTTTTCTCAAATGTTGACTTATATATTCAAAGTGTTAATTGTGTAAATTAAGCGGGCGTAGCTCAGGGGTAGAGCGCAACCTTGCCAAGGTTGAAGTCGAGGGTTCGAATCCCTTCGCCCGCTCCAAATCCCAATCTACCCAAAGATTTAAATTCCATTTGCAATACAGTATCAATTCAGTTTTATTAAAAATTGTTGTGTGCTATAAAGAAGTTGAAGTGTGTGAAGTATTCAAATCTTTTCGCCTGCTTTATACAAAACTGAATAAGATATAATGTGGAATGAACTTGTTTCAATTTTTTTAATTATTGTTGCATTTCTTTTTTTAATAATAATTTTTAATTTCTTTATTTTAAAATATTTAGTAAAAACTCGCTCTTATTGGGGTGCTTATTCAAAATATAATAAAAGCTTAGCTCAAGCCTGTTTAAATTTAATGAATAATAGATTTATACTTGTAGATGGAGGTGCAGCAGGACAAATATCTGAACCTTTCGATATAGTTAAAAATTTAATAACTAGCATAAGGATAGAGCCAAGAGGGGAAGAAGTTATATCAATGTCAAATAATGATATTCATATTAATGCTGGACTTTGGGAAAAAGACACAGCCGGCGTTTTACACATAGCCAAAGAACCCTCACGAAGTTCAATATATCCACCAAATATTAATTTTTTAGAACAATTTGATGATAACTATGGAGTCAAGTTCAGAAAAACTGAAAAGAAAAATAATATTAGTCTACGATCTATCGATTCTCTTGTAAAAAATAATGAAATACCATTTCCTCATTTTATAAAGTTAGACGTGCATTCCTCTGAGTTGTCGGCTCTTAAAGGAGCAAAAAATAGTTTAAAAAACTGTATTGGACTTTTGGTTGAAACATGGAACTCAGAAGTCCATTTAGGGCAAGGACTTCATTATGAAATAGAAAAATTTGGAATTGAAAATGGATTTGAGGTTTATGATATTATTTGTGCGGCTCGATGGAAAGTTAAACATAACAATAAAATATCTAACTATGAAAGAAGTAGATACATAGGCTCAGAAATTTTACTTATAAAAAAAGTAAATAGTGAGGCACTACTTTTGCATAAAACATTTTTATTTTGTTTATTTGGATTTTACAGTGATGCGCTTAATTTAGTTTCTAAATCTAGCAGAAAAGATGCAAAAAATTTATATAAAAAAATTTTAAATACCCAATTAAAAATTAATATGAGTCTTTTAAATAAGTTGAGAAAAATTAAACAATATATTTTTAATTGATAACACGTTTAAATTAATAATCTTAATTCCTAAAGATGAAATGCTCTTGTTCAACATATATAAAGGTGTAACAAATAATTTTTTCAATATTTAATTTAATTTTTTTAAAATTACTTCTTTCATATATCTATCTATTACACAATAATTTAAGGATTTAAGAAAATCAATTTCATTAGATTCATTTAAATTTTCTTTATATTCTTCTATACAAATGATTGGATTATTTTTTTTTAAAGTATCAACTGAACCCTTTAATACTTCGAATTCATAACCTTGGACATCAATTTTAATAAAACTAATATCTATAAGCTCTAAACTATCCAAAGTTTTAATATTAACTTTCTGTTTTGGTGTATCAACTTTAAATTTATCCCAAATTTCATTTCCTAACTTATCAACTCCTAAGTATTTAGTTTGATTAATTAATGATGAACCCCCTGTTGATTGAGGACAATAAAGATAACCGTTTGAGTTTTTAGATCCTAATGCAAAATTGTAAATTTTTGCCTTTGAAATATTAATATTTTTTTTTAAACAATCTAAACAAGAAGTATTAGGTTCAAAACAAATAGTTCTTGAAAAAAATGCTGTAAAATCTTTTGACCATAATCCTATATTAGCGCCAATATCTATTGCTGTATTCCAATCTTCTACATGAGATAAGGCTCTATTTCTTTGAGCTTCTTGATAATGATCAAATTTTGAAAAATATCCTTCAAAATGCTCATCATTTTCTGGAATATAATAACCTTTGATTTTTTTCATAAAATTTGATCTGAAAAATTAAAAAACATAATCAAATATTTCCATATCCCTTTTATATATATTTTCGACTAATATTTTGGCTTTATTATCAAAGTATTTTCTATAATTATTATCCCTATTACTCTTTTTTTTATATATTTTAAGTTCTCCATCAAATGGTATACCTAATCTATTAAAGATTAAATCAAGTTCTCTATTTAAATTTTCATATTTTATAATCTTATCACATAGAATTGAGTTACATTTTTTATCCATTAATTTATTTAAATTTAATAATCCATAATTTAAATTTTTATTTGCTTCTAATTCTTTCAAAAGATCATAAAAAGTAATAGGTTTAGCATTTTTGTTAGCTGAATTATTCTGCCAATAATAATGTGATACTATTGTATCAAAAGGATTTCTTACTACTCCGAATTTAAAAAAGTTTTTAAATATATCGTAATTAAGTTTTTTGCTAAGAGGTTTAAGTCTTTCTTTAACCAGCCAAATTGGCATATGAGCGAAATACTTTAATTTATACTTTGATTTTTTTATTAAAAATTCTTTACCAAAATAATCTTCAATATCTTTTGTATCAAAATCTCCCCAGCAATTTATTCCTTGATAGTCTTCAGTTGTAGCTATTATATCTTCATTACTCAAATAGGAGTATAAATAATTTTCAATACTACTACCCGCAGTTTTATATGTTTTAATAAAAATAAATTTATACTTGAAAGAAATTATCACTCTAATTTAGTTATCAAAGATAAAATAAAGATCAACACTAATTATGTATTATATTTCTATGATATTTTTAAGATTATTTAAATTAAATTTCAATATTTCAAAATGTAATTGTTAAATAGTTTTGTTGTTAATACTTAGAAAAATCTATAAATTAATTTTATGTTCAAATTTATAACCGCCGACGACAAACAATGGGCAATATTTGAAAAAGATAACGCTACATTAAATAAAAGCAAACATATTGATTTTGTTAGAAAAGATGCAAACTATTTAGAAAAAATTATAGGCTCTATAGACAAGTTTGAAAATGCTATTGATTGTGGAGCCTGTTACGGTTTTTGGACATATTTACTTCAGCCTTATTTTAAAAAAATATATGCTTTTGAATTAGTACATTATCATAGAATGTGTTTATTAAGAAATATGGCACTTTTTAACATTAGAAATTTTGAACTATTTCCTTTTGGTTTAGGTGATAAAAAAACAAAGTGCTTAGTTGGTAATGATCAGTGGGCTATTGAAAAATTTGGATATGCAGCTTTTAATGCTCAAGTAGTTGAAGAAAAAAATGGAAATGAAAATTTAAGAACACTAGATTCTTTTAAATTAAAAAATATAAGTTTTATTAAAATTGATGTTGAGGGATATGAACTTAATTTACTTAAAGGTGCATATAAAACAATAGAAAAAAACAAACCTGTAATATTTATTGAAAAGACAATAACTAATTATATAGATATAAAAAATTTTTTATATTGTTTTGATTACGAAATTGTTGAAGAATTCGAAAAAGATACTTTATTTAAATCAAGATAATTCTTTATAAATTGTACTAATCCATTTAAGATTTATTTAATAAAATAAATTAAATTTATCATCAATTCTTGCAATTTTATTTTGTATTTATTTAATGCTTAATTAAGTAAAGAATAAAAATTTTTGTATCAGAGTAATTATACCTTTTTATTATTCCATAATTAGATTTGAGGGCTTGGTTTTAGGCTTGCATTAAATGCTATGCATCGTCTTTCTTCTTTATTTTTTCTAATTGGATACACAGTATGCAGAACATAACTTGGAAATAAAAAAATTGATCCTACCTCTGGTACTAAAGTTATATATCCACGGTTAAGAAAAAAGTTTGGTGAATTAATGAAACTTATTGAACCATCTTTTTCACTTTCCCTTTTCTGTGGAAATTTAAGATACAAAACCCCTGAAACATCACCGTTATGAGAGTGTACAGGGTTATATTCAGATTCATACTGCCTAACCACCCAACATGAATCTATGTTAATTAACTCGTGAAACTTGTAATTACAGGAAATTAAGTATTTATTTATATGAGGTCCGATAATCTTTAATAAATCTTTTTCTAAAAACTCTTTCTCTATAAATATCTCTTCTCTAACCTTCCCTACAAGTGAATTACTTGCATCCAATTCCTTTTTCTTTTTTTTATCAATAATTAATACATCATCTATGTAATTATTAATCTTATCTATTTCATTTATTGTTATATTATTCTTATATAGAGGTGGACCAAAAGGTTTTAATATTTCCATTTTGAATTCTAAATACAACAAAAATTTATAATACCAAACATTTTTATGAAATTAGTATTGAGTTCTAATCAATTTTATAGAAACATTTCAAATTTTTGTGCCCAAGATCTTAACATCCATGAAACTATTTTTCTTTTACCAGATAATGATTTTCCTAAATTATTATTATCTATATAATTATCTTCAAGTAATGCATTTCTAATTCCATCATCTTTACTTATATCACTTGAAAATTTGTTATTTAGAGAAACATCAGTATTTAACCAATCCATTATTGGAGCAGACCAACCACTTTTAGATTTGTTTAAAACATAACTTGGTATCTTACTTTTATAGGCCTCTTTTAAAATATATTTTGTTTCATTTGATTGCAAACCGAATTTAAATGAAGATTTTATATTTAAACAATATTGCATAAAATTTTTTGAAGCAAAAGGAAATCTACCTTCCATTGAAAAAGCCATTCCAAACCTATCATTTCTTGAAAAAAAATCCTCAGAAACAGTAGTAATACAATCAAGAGCCATTGCAGAATTTGGAATATCTTCTGGATTCCATATCTCTTCTGGTAGTGTTTTAATTAAAATTGAATGAAGATCGTCAAAATTGAATTTCATATTTAGCAATATAGGAGCTCTAAATTTTACCATCCACATTTTAATAAATTCATTCCAGTTTTTTGGTTTTGTTTCTAAATTATACATTTTTAGATATTTATTATAACCCCCAAAAATTTCATCTCCAATATCACCAGCCATTGTGACTACAGTATTATTCTTAGATAAAAAATTGTTTGTATGAAAATACATCGGTAAACACCAATTGTACCTAGGCTCCTCAATATATTCAATTGATCTATCCCAATTTTCAACAAATGTTTTAGGGGTGATTATTATTTCTCTATGTTCTAGTTCAATTTCTTTTGAAAATAATTTTGCTATTTCTGCATCACTATTATAATTTTCTTTATCATATATATTTGGATACATTTTTGTTGTGAATGATTTTAATAAACCTAACTTATCTTTTAGACCATGTGCAATTATAGACGAATCAAGTCCTCCTGATAGAAAAATTCCAAAATCTCTTATTCCAAGAGTAGAGTTATTGATAGCAATCCTTGATTCTTCATAAAACTCTTCAACATTAAAATCTTTATTTGATTTTGGTTTTACAAGATTTTTAAATGTAAATTTAATCTTTTTTCTATCAAGACAATAGACAATTGTTTCTCCAGGAAAAACTTTATAGATACCATTGAACATTGTTTGTCTTACAACATTTACCCCAAGTAAACTTGTACAAGCTAATGCAACCCTATCTATTTTTTTTGAATTTGATAAAATTTCAGTTAAACCTTTTATTTCAGACGAAAAAACTACTCCATTTTTAATTTCAGAAAAATATAAAGGTTTGATGCCTGCGTGATCTCTTGATAGCACTATTTCATTATTTTTTTTATTAAAAAAAACAAAAGCATGCATCGAGTCAATTAAATTACATATAATATCTTGATAGCTAAAATTATCTAATAACCAACCTAGTAACTCGGTATCACATGTAGATTTTGGAAAGAATTTATTTTTAAATTTTTTTAGTAGATAATTGTAATTAAAGACCTCGCCGTTATATATAAGAACATTGTCATTTTGAGTAATATATGGCTGTAAACCATCTTGAGGTTTAGATGTAATTGATAAAAGGTTGTGACCTAATGTAAGATGATTATTTGACCAAATAGAAGAACCATCAGGCCCTCTATGAGAGCTTTTATTCATTAGCTTTTCTACAAGATCAGTATTTTTTTCTGTAATTCCAAATATTCCGCACATCTAAAGTGAAACTCAATATATCTTGGTGAACTTAAGGTATTCAAAACTCTTTATTTTTTCATAACAATATTGATATGATAATCCTAAGATTCTACAATATGTATAAAATAAAATTAAATTTTTAGACATAAATTTACAAAACCTGTATCATCTTAAGAAAAGGATAAAAATAAATAACAAATTACTTTAATAATGATACTATAAATTATGGAAATTTTTAATCTTTTTCCTTTAACTGTCACAAAAGACACTATTAATATTAAAGAAGATGAAAGAAGTATTTTGGTAGAAGAAATCAAAAAAATGAAAGAAAATAATAATATAAAAATGAAAGAAGCTAATGCTTGGACAGGGGATACAAATGGTCATGAATTTCTATTTTCAAATAAATTATTTAAAAATCTTTCCAACAAAATTTCCAATGCTGTAATTAAGTATTTACAGATGTTGGAAATAAATACTAATCTTTTAGATATTTATTATCAAAGATCCTGGGCAACATTTACTGAAAACGAGCAAAGTATAAATTTTCATACCCACTCTCAGTCTAATATAAGTTTTGCATATTATTTATTAAAACCAAAAGGATCTGGGGGAATAATTTTTAAATCTAATGAGTTACAAAATGAAATTGCTAAAAATATTTTTACTAGCAGTAAAATAGAGAAATCTCTTATAAATAAAGCAAATGCTTATAATTCAGACAGATCTATGTTTGATCTAGATCAAGATACAATAATAATTTTCCCATCTAAAACTCCTCATGCAACTGTTCCAAACAAATCTGGTAAACCACGTATATCAATTTCAGGTGACATTTCTATAATGCTGAAGGAAAGTAGAGGATTTGAACATTTAATGCCCAATTTTAGTAATTGGACTAAATTTCAAGATCACTAATCATTAAAATAAATATACTGATTAATTTTCGGATATTTATTTTTAAAGTCTAAAAATATTTTTTCCCAATCTTCTTTATTTTTCAAACATAGATGAATATTTTTTCCATCATCAAAATATTTTGTAGCTGGTATTGTTGCGATAACAATAAATATAAATTTTTTTGATAATTTAAATAATTCATCTATAAAATATAGAATATCACTTTCTGGTATATGTTCTATAACGTCAGTACAAATCAAACCATCAAATTTAGTTTGTGGATATAGAGAATATTCTTCAACACCTGGATCGTATAAATATATATTATTAATCTTCCAAAAATCTGACAAACTAAAATATTCTTCATTACCAATTTTTAATTTTTTGTTATATAAAAATCCCTTGCCACAACCAAAATCTATAATCGTTTCACATTTATGAATTTCAATAATCTTTTTAATAGTGACAATCCATTTTTCTAAAGAAAAACCTAAAAAAGTCCTAGAACCAGGTAAATCTTTTATTCCTCTTTCATGAAATAGTTTGTATTTTTCAATTATATTGTAATAATAATCAGAATAACCACTCATCTTTATTTATTTAATATTATTAATTTATTATAAGTATAATATTAAATATCAAAAAATTCAAAAATAAATATGACCTTTAATCCTATTGCTGCATTAAATATTCTTGAGTGCAAAAATATTATATTAGAGGAAAAACCAAATGCCCTGGATTTAGGATCTCAAACTGCTTCAATTGACAATACTTTCATTAAAAATTTACTCGATCAAAAAAAACCATTAAATAATTTACAAAAAAAAAAATTAGAAAAACTCATTCAAACTGATAAGTTTAGCACCAAAGATTATTTTGAATCAATTGGTTTTATTAAATATAAATCTATAGATATAAATGGAGCTTATGGAAGTTATCCTTTTGATCTTAATAAAAATATTTCAAAAAATTATAATTTTAATGAACAATATGATCTTGTTATTAATAATGGTACTGGAGAGCATGTATTTAACCAGTATTCATTATATTTAAATTTTCACAATTTAACTAAAACTAATGGAATAATGCTAAACATACTCCCTTTTATTGATTGGATTAATCATGGATTTTACAACTTTAATCCGATTTTTTTTGCAGACTTGGCAGCTTCTAATAATTATAAAATTATTAAAATATCTCTTGCAAATAGAAACGGTGCGGAACTAAAGTTACAAGGTGATAATTTTGAAATATTATTTGATCAAATAAAACCAAATAAAAACAACTCAAAATTTGAAAAAATGATTGAAATTGCAAAAGATAAAATAGGGAAGAATATATTACTCGTTGTATCAACAAGAAAGTTAACTAATGATCCTTTTAAAATCCCTTTACAGGGTAAATATTTGGCTGATATTTCCAATTTTAAGACTGATTATACAAAACAGGACGGTGGTAGTGCAAACGCATCAAATCAAATTTCTGATAATATTAAAAGAAGAGAATATTAAATTACTTTTCTAGAAAGGCTCTATAGTTGAATAATTCAAAATTAAACTCTCCAATAATATTAATATATTTTCTATAGAAATTAGTTTTAGACCTTTTTGTAACTCCATGTATGGAATATGGTGAATTTAGAAACATAACTAGTCTGTTTTTTTTATATTCTATTTCTTCTATTAAATTTACATTATTTTCTCTTACTCTAGATTTTCCATAAAAGCTTGGTTTATCCTTAAAGGAGTAAGTTGTAAGATTGCCACCTTCAGAATTATCATCTTTATCTTTCATATATAAGAGTGCAGCGTAAAACTCTACCGGATTATCCAAATGGGGCTCAATTACTTTAGTTTCTCCACTTGTGGGAGTATTTATAACAAACTGGCAATCTAGATTAAAATAGTTAGGCTTTTCAAACCTAACACCTATATTATTTTCATTAAATAATTTTTCTTTTTCCGCTTTATAAATTTTTTTTATAGATTGACCAAAAATATCATAAAATTCTTCTAAAAAACTATAACTCGTATGATACTTTATAAATTCTTTCCATTGATTGCTTATCTCATTATCTCTTAGAGAATTTAAAGCATTGTATCTATATGCAAAATTTTCTTTATATTCACTGTTACCTATAATTTTTTCATTTTTAGGAAAACTACTGCTAAGCTCCTCATAAAGGTCTGATGGTAAAGCATCATCAATAATTACATAGGGAAATTTTTCAAATTTAAATTTTATATTATTTTTATTTTGTAAAACACTATACATTTTAATTAACAATTATTTTTATCAAATATCAGATATGAATTTATTTATAAAGCATCTAATTAGTTTATAATAATTAATTATGGAAAAACCAATAGTTATTTATACTGATCATATAATGAATAGAACACTTTGTTTTAATTTTGCCAAAGGA
The DNA here is from genome assembly GCA_902597795.1 of uncultured Alphaproteobacteria bacterium. Classification (GTDB taxonomy): domain Bacteria; phylum Pseudomonadota; class Alphaproteobacteria; order HIMB59; genus CACPNW01. Next base: position 36,216 of record CACJZA010000004.1, read on the forward strand.
TCAAACTCTTTAATGTGTCATGTTAATGATTTTAAGGATTACAGCAAAACTATAGCCACTTATGGAGTATTGCGAGGAACACTCGAAGTTATAAAAAAAGTACAAAACTTCTACTATATAGATCATGGTTATTTCAATCAATCTGGTCGATCCTTTAAAAACAAACGTACTAAAGTTTTTAATCTCAATGGGTATTTTAGAATAGTGTTTAATAATTTCGTTCATAATGGACTTGGACAATATCCTGATGACAGATTAAAAAAACTGAATTTAAAATTTATGAAACAAAAAAAAACCGGGAGATATATTATACTCTCTGAGCCATCTGAAACCATGAAAAAAGTTTATAATGTTCCTAAATGGACAGACGATACTATAAAATTAGTTAAAAAATATACTGATAGAAAAATAATTATACATAACAAGTTTTCCAAAGAACCCTTACAAGTATTATTGAATAACGCTTGGGCATTTGTGAGCTTACAATCAACTGCTGGATTTATGGCAATGTTAAATGGTGTCCCTTCCTTTTTTACTGATGAAACTTTAAAACATATAGGAAAAATAAAAGATATTGAAAAACCTATTATTAATTATAATATTTTTAATAATTTGGCTTATGGTCAGTGGACTCTTAAAGAGATAGAATCAGGAGAAGCTTGGGAAAATATTTCAAATAATATTTTTTAAATGTCCCTAATTAGATTTAGCTTGAATTGTGATATTAAAACTGACTACAATCCTTTCTTCATTAGAAAGATTTTCATTAACTGAATGATCAAGATAACTAGGAAACAATACTAGCGCTCCTTCTTTTGGACTAATTCCATTTACTTGAGCATTAAGAATATTTGGACTTTCCGCTTTAGGATATGAATAAACAGGAGCTGGTCTAGGATCATAAAATACAATATCTCCTGAATTTTTAGGTGCTCGAACATAATATGCACCACTTATGGTGCTATTTCCATGTTGATGCCTCAGGTTTCCTGAACCACCTTTATTTATTATAGCCCACATATTATTTATATTTATTTTTTGACTTAATTTTTCCCATTTCATATCTGTTAATACTTTTTCTATAGAAGGGGATATAAAAGATATGAAATTTCTAGGACTATTTTCCTGAAGATTAAAATCTTTTGAGTGCCAACCTTTAACATTGCTTTTATAAATTCCTTTTTTGTCATTTGATTGTAAGTTCTTGATAAATTGATACATAAGTTCATTTACTGATTTATAATTTTCCATTTGCAAAGTCCAAACTGGGGTTGGAAAAAAAAGATTTGGTTTGTTCATACTATATATTTATATTAATTTATTAGTTCAGTAAACAAATCAAAATACATAGAATATAAGTAAAGTCTTAATTATTTTAATTTAAAATATCTTTTAACTATTCTTATTGTTTTTAATATTCTATCATGATGTTGATGAAAATTTTTTCTCCCTGAAGTAATTTTAGGATTATATTTAATTAGTTTATTAATATAATCAGGTATTTTTATTTTATTACTCAATGTTTAAAAAGTCTGTGTTTTATAAAATATAATGATATTTTATGTTTGTATGAAAATGAGATTATTTTTTTATCATTTATAGATCCGCTTGGTTGTGCAATAGTTTTACAACCATTTTTTTTAAGCAAATGTAAGCTATCTGTAAAAGGAAAAAATCCATCAGAAGCACAAACAAATATTTTTTTTTTAAAATATTTATTCATATTATGTATGGCAAATTTTAGAGCATCCACCCTATTAGTTTGACCATGCCCTAAACCAACAGTTTGTTTATTATTACATAAGACAACCGCATTAGACTTTAAATGCTTTGCCACTTTTAAAGCAAATACTAAATCCTCTATAGATTTCAACGAAGCTTTTTTTTCGGAAACTAATTTAATAAAATTTTTATTAATTGCTATCAAATCTTTAGTTTGATACAGGTTTCCAAAAAGTGTAGATTTGTATTCAGTAGTTTGTTTATTTAAAATTGGATACTTTAATAAAATTAAGTTTCTTTTCTTTTGCAATAAACTTAATGCTTGTTTATCAAAACCTGGCGCAACTACCATTTCAAAAAATGTTTCGAAAATTAACTTTGACAAACTTAAACTTACTTTTCTATTTAAAAAAATTATACCTCCAAATGCACTTTTGGGATCACTCTGATATGATTTTAAAAATGCATTATTAATATTATTAGCCGATGCTACACCACAAGGGTTTGTATGTTTTATAATAATTGATGTAGGTTCTTTAAATTCCGCTAAACATTTCAAACCACTATCGAGATCAACTAAATTATTATAACTTATCTGTTTACCATTAAGTTGATATTCAAAAATACTTTTTTTAGAGTTACTTATTAAATATGCATTTTGATTTGGATTTTCACCATATCTAAGTTTAATTTTTTTAATAGTTTTCTTCATTAATCCATTTTGAAATTAATTTATCGTATTTTGAAGTTTCTCTAAAAATTTTACTTGCCATTTTTTTTCGAAACAAAATATCAGTTACGCCATTATTTTTTTCTAAGTTGTTTATTAATTTTTTATAATCATCTAAATGAATAATCGGAGTGACATACTGAAAATTTTTACTTGCCGCTCTTAATAAACTAGGCCCTCCAATATCAATCATTTCCAAAATTTTACTATAACTGTCTTTTTTTAAAAATTTTTCAAATGGATACAAATTTACAACAACAATGTCTATAATAGGCATATTCAATGATTCAAATTGTTTGATGTGATTTATATTGTCTCTTATATAAAGTATAGAGCTGTATATAAGTGGATTAAGTGTTTTAACTCTACCTTCAAATAATTCTTTGAATTTAGTTAATTTTGATATGTCTTTGCATTGAAATCCCATACTTCTAATTTTATTTCCTGTTGAACCTGTTGATATAAAATTATAATTATGTTTGTTTAAATTTGAACACAGGTATTTTAAATTTTTTTTATCAAATACAGAAATCAAAGCGTATTTTTTTTTTAAATTTTTTCTAATGACCATTTTTTAATAACTTTTTTATCAGATAATACACCCTTTATAACTATTTGTTTAGTAGGTTTTGTGATGTTATTATCTACAATTATACTATCTTCAACAATTAATTCTAAATCACTTTTAAATAACCAAATATTATTTAATTTTGTTTTAAGAATTATATTTTTTTTATTATTAGTAAAATTATAAATAATATTTTCTGCAAGATGAAATCTAATATGATAAATTATTCTATTATTTATACCTCTATAAGAAATAAAACTATCCTCGCCTGTTAATTTATTATTTCCTTTATTAATTATTAATTTTCTTTTTATTATTTTGTTAAATTTCTTTAAATATCCATTGTGAGAACCTTCAAATATTTCTTCTTTTTGATTACTTTCTTTTCTAAAAACTACTGATTGAGGGAAATTCAGGTGTGGGTTCCCTTCTTTTATTTCACTTATATTTGTATTTTGCAAAATTATAGTTGAGTGAGCAGCACTATATCTTAAATATTCTGGGTTTTTCCCAAAGCTTTCGGATGCTCCACAGTTCGTAAAAATTTTTTCACCAAATCCACTCAATTCGATGGATAAAGTACCTGCACTTAAATTTGAGCTTATTACATCTTTGTTAGGTTGAACAACATCAAAAAAAATTGTTCTGTTCTTATCAGAATAAAAAGCAATTCCATTTTCTACATTATCAAACTTTCTTCTTATTACATAATTTTCCTTATTCAGTGAGTCATAAATTTTTTTTGTATAAATATTATTTGATCCATTAAATAGAGGAATACTTCCATCTTTATGAAAATATTCATTTAATATTGACGTCATTTTTAATATTAAATCATCAAAAATATTTGCTTCATTAATTTTAAAAAAAAGTAAAATATTTTTGAGTTCTCTTAAGTTATTTATAAATTTTGCATGCTCTAAAACATTAAAACTTTTGTGCATTCCTAACTTATCAATTTGATTATCAATTATTTTTTTTACCATTTTAATTTTATTTATGTTTATTTTCCTAACTATTAAATTTGATAATAAATACGCAAGAATATCAAATGTGGTAATTTCATTTGTTTTTTTTGTATTGAAATCTAATAATATTCTTTGGATATGAAAATAAATTATGAAGTCTAGTCTTTTTTTATCATCTTTATTTGAGGAAGAATTTATATATTCATAATTATATAGAAGATTTATTAATCTTTTAGATGATAAATCTTCAGACCAGGGAAATCCAAGTTTATTTTTATTTATCAGAAACCAACCATGAATAGCTTCTTTTGATACACTTATTCCTATTTTACCACCAAGTTTTTTTGAAAAATTTAAAAAATCGAAATTATGAATATTTTTATTTTTAAAAAATTTTTTTTTAAAAATGAAATTTTTTATTTGATTATAGTTTGTAAAATCAATTTTTTTAAAATTCAGATCAATATACGATAAATCATTTTTTTTTCTTAATTTAAAAATAATAAATATATGTATTATTTTTCTAATTATTAAAATCATTTTATTTTCTTAAGATATGCTGCAAAATATCCATCTATATTTTTTTCTAAGACATTGTCAGGAAAAGTTAACATATAATTCTTATCTATAAATCTTGAAAAACTATTAAATTCTTTTTTTAATTTAAAATTAAAAAGAACGAAATTATCATTTTTTTTTAGAAAATTTTCGATTTGGTCAAAAGTTTCACATTTCAAAAACGAACAAGTCATGTAAATTATAAATCCATTTTTCAGTAGTAAGCGAGATGCTTTTTTTAACATATTTTCTTGTAAAACATTTAATTCTTCAAGATTTGGAGCATTTTTTTTAAAAAAAATTTCTGGGTTTTTTCTAATTGTTCCAACTGATGAACATGGAGCATCTAAAATTATAGTGTCAAATTTTTGATCCTCTTTAAATTTTAAAAAATCTTTATTTTTTATTTCTGGATTATATCTTAAGCGATCTAAATTAGATTTAAGAATTTTAATCCTATTTTTGCTTTTATCATTTAAAATAATTTTTATATTCCTAGATAGAATTTGAAAAGCTTTTCCTCCTGGCGCTGAACATGCGTCCAATAATTTATTTTTTTTATTTTTTATCTCAAAATTATGTAATGGAAAAAATGAAGAAAAATCCTGTACCCACCAATCACCTCTAATAAAAGATTTTTTTTCTGTAATATTTTTTTTATTTAAAAGAAAACCCGATATTGATGAAGTTTTAATTAAATCATCTTCAAATAAGTTTAATGATTTAATATTTTTGAAAACTATATGAATGTCTGGTTCTTTATAAAAATTCTTAAGAAATCTTTTTTTCTCAATATTTGTTATTGAATAAGTTTTTTCTTTAAACCATAAAGGTAAATCGTCATATGTAATTTTAATTTCTTTTAACTCTAATTTATTTTTAGCAATATTTTTCAAGCTTGCATTAATAAGACCAGGGTAAAGTTTTAATTTCTTCGCAATTTGAACGGAGCAATTTATTACAGCATATTCTTTGAAATTTAAAAAAACAATTTGTGTAATTGCACTTATGAGCAATATCTTTTCATGATCTCTAATTTTCTTTTTTATATATTTATCAATAATTTTTAAAGTATGTAGATGATATCTCATTGAGGCTAATGTCACATTTATCAAAAAAGCAATATCCTCTTTTTTATTTTCTTCTATTTTTTTTTTTATTCTAAGATCGTTTAAATTTTTATTAAATCTAAATATAGAAAACAATATTTTATGAATTTCATATCTTATTTTTTCTCCCTGTATCATTATTACAAAATATCTATTATTTATTTAAATTAATTATATAATAAATTATTTAAATAAAATATATTGACTTATGCGTGGTAATCTAGAAACAATTGTAGGAGCAATGTTTGCTGGCAAAACTAGTGAATTATTAAAAAGAATACTTTGGGCAAAACATCAAAATAAAAAAATTATAGTAATTAAACCTAGCATTGATAATAGATACTCAAACGAAAAAATCATAACACATAATGACTTAAGTCATGAATGTTACGCTATGACTGATTGGTTAACAACACTTGAGAACTTTGTTTTCGAAAAAAACCAAGTCGACATTGTTTTCCTAGATGAAATTCAGTTTATGGATACAAAAGACACACTTAAAAATGTCGAAACAATTTTAAGTAAAGGTATAGATGTAGTGTGTGCAGGGCTAGATCAAGATTCAAGAGGGAAGCCTTGGGAGACTTCGTCAATGTTACTTGGTTTATCTGATAAAATATTAAAAATTTATGGTTTTTGTAACGTTTGCGGCTTAGAGGCAACTAAAACCTATAGAAAAACACAAGGAGGTGAGAGGACTCAAGTAGGCGCAGCAAATATTTATGAACCAAGATGCCTCAAACATTGGGAGCCTAGGTAAAATCTATTTATTTTTTCTATTTTCAATCAAATCATTTACAACTGATGGATCAGCAAGAGTAGATGTATCACCTAAATTTTCAAAATCATTGGAAGCAATTTTTCTTAAAATTCTTCTCATTATTTTTCCAGATCTAGTTTTTGGTAAACTGGCTGTAATATGTATGAAATCGGGTGTAGCAATAGGACCAATTTTTTCTCTAATTGTTCTTTTTAAATCTGATACTAAATCCTCAGATTGATCAACACCAACTTTGAGAGAAACATAACAATATAAACCATTGCCTTTAATATTATGAGGATAACCAACTACTGCTGCTTCAGAGACATCTTTATGAGAAACAAAAGCGCTTTCAATTTCAGCAGTACCTAAATTATGCCCAGATACAATAATCACATCATCTACTCTTCCTGTAATCCAATAATATCCATCTTTATCTCTCTTACATCCATCACCTGTGAAATATTTACCATCAAATTGTGAAAAATAAGTATCAATAAATCTTTTATGATCCCCGTAAACGGTTCTCATTTGACCTGGCCATGATCGTTTCATACATAACATACCTTCACATTCACCTTCTAGTTCATTTCCTTCTTTATCAACTATACAAGGTTCAATTCCAAAAAAAGGTTTTGAAGCAGAACCAGGCTTTAATTTTATAGCACCAGTTTGAGGAGAAATTAAAATCCCTCCTGTTTCTGTTTGCCACCAAGTGTCAACAATTGGACATTTTGAATTACCTGGTACTTCATAGTACCACTTCCAAGCTTCTGGATTTATTGGTTCACCAACTGTACCTAAAAGTTTTAATGATGATCTGTTAGTTTTTGTTACAAAATTATCACCTTCTCTCATTAAAGCTCTAATTGCAGTCGGAGCTGTGTAAAATATGTTTACTTTATGTTTATCAACTATTTGCCAAAATCTAGAGAAATCAGGGTAATTAGGAACACCTTCAAACATTAAAGTTGTAGCACCATTAGCAAGAGGGCCATAAATTATATAACTGTGACCAGTAATCCAACCTATGTCTGCAGTGCACCAGTATATATCTCCATCATTGTAATTAAAGATATATTCGTGTGTCATTGAAGCATAAACTATATAACCACCCGTTGTATGCATTACGCCTTTAGGCTTACCAGTTGACCCAGAGGTATATAAAATGAATAAAGGATCCTCAGCGTTTAAGACTTCTGGTTCACAAAAACTATCAACATCTTTTAAAATATCATCATAAAATATATCTCTACCTTTTTTTAGCTCTATCTGCTTATTTGTTCTTTTAACAACTAAACATTTTTTGACATCCGGACATGTTTCTAGTGCCTTATCCGTAGTAAATTTCAAAGGAATAGTTTTTCCACCTCTAACTCCTTCATCTGCTGTTACTACATACTCTGATTTACAATCTTTTATTCTACCTGCTATCGACTCTGCAGAAAAGCCTCCAAATATTATTGAGTGAACTGCTCCAATTCTTGCACAGGCTAACATAATGTAGGCCAACTCAGGTATCATTGTTAAGTATATTGTTACTCGATCACCTTTTTTTACTCCAATTTTTTTTAGTATATTTGCTGCTTTTGATACATTTATCAGAAGGTCTTTGTAGGTTATTTTCTTTGTTTCATTTGGATCGTCACCTTCCCAAATTATAGCGACTTTATCAGGATTATTTTCAGCATGCCTATCTATACAATTATAAGATACATTAAGATTGCCGTCTTCAAACCATTTAATGCTAACATCATCTTTAGAATATTTTATATCTTTTATTTTTGTAAATTTTTTTATCCAATCCACCCTTTGCGCTTGATCTGCCCAAAATTTATCGTTGTTTTGAAGAGAATTATCATACATTAAAGAATATTTATCTTTATTTACCTTTGCATGTTCAAGCCATTCTTTTTTAATTTCCATAATACGAGAGTAATTCTAATTTATTTAAATATCAACAAGTAATTATTTTTTTAAGCTAATTTGACATTTTAATTATTATTTCCCATTCAGTTTTTTTTAAAGGCATTACAGAGAGTCTACTTTGTTTAACAAGTGCAATATCTTTTAACTTACTATTTTCTTTTATCTGATCAAGAGAGACTGGGTTTTTTAGTTTTTTTGTTGCCTTAACATCAACTACAACAAAACGGCCTGTTTTATCTGTAGGATCTGGATAATATTCTTTTACTACTTTAACAATACCAACAATACTTCTTTCTGTAACTGAATGATAAAAAAAACATAAATCATTTTTTTTCATTTCTTTCAAATTATTTCTAGCTTGATAATTTCGAACTCCATCCCACATGGATGCACCTTCCTTGATTTGGTTATCCCAAGACCATGCATCAGGTTCAGATTTCAATAACCAGTATTTCATTTTAATATTTCTTTAGTTTAAATTATTTACAAGATTAAGTTTATAATACACTTCTTACTCCTAATCTAGGCAATGGTTTAAAAAATAAGTCATTTCTATCTTTTTTGTAAAATTTCATACATGCCCATGCAATCATAGCAGCATTATCAATCATCATTTCCTTTACTGGATAGTATATCTCAATATTTTTATTAATAAAAAAATTTTCTAATTTTTCTTTTATATACTTATTATTAGATACACCTCCTACAACTGAAAGTGATTTAACATTTACTTTATATAATTTTAATCTTTCTAATCCTCTTTCAAGTTTTTCTATTAGTAGATCTGAAATATTTTTTTGAAAAGATGCAGATAAATCTTGAATAAATTTTTTATCAATTTTATTTTTTTTGGTTAAAATATTTATATGTGTTTTAATCCCAGAAAATGAAAAGTTAAAATTATTTTCTTTTGCTAAAGGTTTTGGTAAAATAAATCTATTTTCATCTCCTCTCATTGCCTCTCTTTCAATCTCAGCACCACCTGGATATGATAGTCCTATTAATTTTGCAGTTTTATCAAAAGCCTCTCCAATTGCATCATCAACACTCCCCCCTAATAGTTCAATACTACGCTCATCCTTCATAAGGTATACTTGAGTATGCCCTCCTGTTAAAAGTAAGACCAAACTTGGGAATTTAATATCATTATTAAAACTTGTGGAAAGGATGTGGCCTTCAAGATGATTTATTGGAACAAATGGTTTTTGAAAAGAAATCGCTAAAGATTTTGTAAAAGTTGATCCTACCAATAAACTTCCTATAAGCCCTGGCCCACAAGTAGCTGAAAATACATCTATTTCATTTGGATCTATATTTTTTCTGGAAAACAATTCGTTTGTCATAATTTGAATTTTTTCTAAATGTGACCTGGAAGCTAACTCTGGAACAACACCGCCATGTATTTTATGAATTTCCTGAGAAAAAGTAATATGTTCTACAATAGAGCTGTTTTCCATTAGACAAATTGATGTTTCGTCGCACGATGTTTCTGTAGCAAATACAAGCATATTTTTTTTGGTATAGTATTTTACACTGTTAAACAACAAACTAATAATGCTAAAAAAAGAGCATGAAAAAAGTTTTTGATAGTTTTTATATTTTTTCTAAATTTTCTTTAAGTTTTATTCTTTTGTTATGTGTTTTTTTCTTAATTTATCTTCTCTATACGAATTATCAAAATGAAGATGAAGTATCAAAACTTCAGATTGAACTAGAAAATGAACTTAGGGAAAGTATTAATGAAAATTCTAAATTTATAAAAAATATATCTAAAGAAATATTAGAAACAAAAACAGCTTTAACAAATATAGAAAAACTTATTAAAGAAAATTCAAATAAAGAATCAAAAGTTGATTTGACGTCGATCAATGAAAGTATAGAATTATTAAACAAGAATTTCAATTCTCTAAGTTATGAAATTTCCTCTATAAAAAATAAAAATATTGAAGATCAGTCTAATAATAATCTTGAACTAGTAAATCAATCTATCAATGAAATAGTTGAGTTAATAAAAATTAAATATGAAAACAACATGGATTTTGATAGGGAACTTAAATACCTTGAAACAATTTTATCAAATAATAAAAACCCTATTTTGGAAAAATTATCAATTCTAAAAAAAAATAAATACAAAGGTCATTCATTTTTAGAAGATCAATTTAATGAAGAAGTTAATTTATATTTGAAGAATACTGTTAATAATAATAGTTTATTTAATAAAATTTTTTTACCTTACATAAATCTTTCTCCATCTTCAGAAAATATTATTTCGGATGAAAAAATATTAATATTAGAGGAAACTAAATTTTTTATAAAAAATAGAAATATAACTAAAGCTTATAACACTATAAGCAAGATAGAAAATTATAATGTTTTTTTTAAAGTATCGTTGAATGAAATGAAAAACTATAATACTTTTATAACAGAAATATCGAAATTAAATAATGTATAGATTATCAATTTTTGTATTGCAGTTTCTGATATTAATCATAGCACTCACTTTTATTTTTACCAATCCATTTATTATATCCTTAGATATAGGAAATTTAAAATATTCTTTTTCTTCAAATTTACTTTCTGTTGTTTTTTTATCTTTTATTTTTCTATTATATTTAGTGTTTTATTTATTTTTCCGATCAAGACTTTCACTCGGTAAATATTTCTTAAAAAATAAATATAATAAAATTGAAAAAGGTTACTTACACTTTGTCGACGCAATGATAGCTGTAGCAAACAAAGATAACAAGACAGCCTTAAAATCACATAAAAAAATGGTTAGTTATCTCAAAGATGATCCATCATTATCTCTGTTACTAAAAGCTGAAGTTTTAAAGATTGAAAAAAAATTTCCAGAATTAAATAATGTTTATGAAGATATGATTAAATCAAAAAAAACTGAAACACTTGGATATAGAGGTTTAATGGAACAAAATTTAAGAAATCAAGACTATCATCATGCCTTCTTATATGGAGAAAAATTATTTTCAATTAATCCAAATATTGAAAAGCTTTATGATACACTTATATTTATTGCTGCAAAAACAAAAAACTGGAATCAAATAGTTTTATTATCAGATAAAGCTTTTTCGAATAAAATAATAAGTAAAAATGATTTAAATGAAAATAAATCAGTAGGATTTTATGAAATATCTAAAATAAAATATGATAGCGATATTAAGGATTCATTAAAAAATATTTTGAAAGCATTAGATTTGAAAAAAAATTTTCCTCCATATGTAAAGCTTCATCTAGAAATTATTGCTGGTTCAAACGATAAAAGAAACCTTAAAAAATTAATCAAGAAATATTGGATTTTAAATCCAAGCTCTCTGCTTCGTTCGATCATAATAAAAATACTTAATGATAATGATCTTACCGAGATAAAATTTATAAATGAAATAATTAACAATAATGCAAAAGAAGAAGAATCCAAAAAACTTTTAATTTATTTTGCTATAAAAAATTCAAACTGGGATGTTGCTAGAAAAAATATATCAGGTATGATTGGAGCTAATCCATCAAAAGAAATTTGTTATTTTATGTCAGATATAGAACTCGGAGAAAATAATGATAAACAGAAAAGTGATGCTTGGATCATGAGAGCTGAAAATGCTAGTATCGAAGATACATGGATTTGCAGAATTTCAAATCAAACTCAAGATGAATGGAGCGCTTTATCTAATTCTGGAAATTATAATTCTCTTGTTTGGACAACTCATAAAATGCTAAGACAAAATAATAATTAATATGAAACTACATTTCTTTATAGGATATGATTCTAAAGAAGATATTGCTTATAGAGTTTGCAAACATTCACTTTTAAAACGCTCCAGTATTGATGTGAGTGTTGTTTCTTTAAAACTAGACGAACTTATAGCTAAAAACTTATATACTAGAAATGTTGATCCATTAGCTTCTACACAATTCACCTATTCCAGATTTTTAGTTCCTAAACTTATGAATTATCAAGGTTGGGCAGTTTTTTGTGATTGTGACTTTATTTTTTTGGGAGATGTTTCAAATTTATTAAATAATCTAGACGAATCAAAAGCGGCTTATTGTGTTCAGCATGACTACACACCTAAAGAAAAACACAAGATGGATGGACAAAAACAAACTATATATCCAAGAAAAAATTGGTCTAGTTTTATTTTATACAATTGTTCCCATCCCAGCACAAAGAATCTTACGGTTGAAAAAGTAAATAATGAAACCGGAGCATATCTCCATCAATTTAAATGGTGCAAAGATGATGAAATTGGTACTTTAGATGAAAGATGGAATTGGCTAGAGGGTTGGACCTCAGGTCACAACAATGAAACACCTTATGCAGTACATTATACACGAGGGGGGCCTTGGTTTTCTGAATGGCAAGATGTTGAATTTGCTAAAGAATGGCTATTGGAAAGAGATGATTATCTCTCTAAAAAATTTAACTCAAACTCCTAAAATATTAATTAAAAATTGAGAGTCGTTTAAAAATTTTTTTTTGTCAATTAATCTAATTGAATTATACCAAGGAGTACTATCTGTTTTTTGATTCCAATAATGAAAAATAGCAAAATTTTCTGGCTTAATTAGAATTGTTTTTACGCCCAACGCTCCAGCAAGATGGGCTGTACTGTTACTAATAGTAATAAATACATCAAGTGACTTTAATAACGATGCAATGCCCTCAAAATCATTGTACAAATCTAGACCCTTAATATTTAGCAATTTATTTTTAGCCATATTATTGAAACTATAAATTTCTTTTTCAACATCACCATATTGTAAATTAAAGATATCACAATTAGTAAGATTAAAAATTTCATAAAGATCTTTAAGATTTAGAGATTTGTCTGAGGCAAATTTATTATTAAAGCTTTTCCATGATAATCCAATTTTGTATTTTTTTTTATAAATTGACAATTTCTTTTGCATATCTTCAAATTTTTTTTTGTCTACTTTTAAAAAAGAATAATTTTTAAAATCTTTAATATCCTTACGATAATATCTTCCTAAACTTCCTGCATAAATTATATTATCAATGTTTTTAAATTTCTGATCATCATTAGTAATAGTCCCAAGACTAACAAAATTTTCACTATATTTAGGGAATGATCTTTTGTAGAGATTTAATAAACGAGGATCACATTCTATGGTAGTATTATCAATATCTTTTAAAAAATCTCCATACATAGAACTATAAAGAATTTCATCTCCAACACCCTGTTCACGAACAATTAAAAATTTACCTCTTTTATTGCTCATAGTACTTGATCTATATATTTTGTTATTTAATTTTTTAACGTAGTTATTTTTTTCTTTAAAATCTTCTAAATCTAATCTTCCATCAAAGTATTTCCAACCATTTTCAAAATCATGATCCTTTAGATAAATGAAAGAAATTGTTTTTTGGATATCACCATCATAATTTTTCATTTCCAAAGCTTTAAAGCTATATTTCTTAGCTTCTTTATGTTTGTTTAAATCAAAATAAATTTTTGCCAAATTGTTATAGATATAAGCATTATTAGGATTTACTAAAAGAGCTTGTTTGTAATAATTAATGGCTTTATCATAAGATAATACCTCTCTATAAAAACCTGCAATATTATTCAATAAATAAAAAGATAACTTATCAATTTTTAAAGCTCTTAAGTAATATTCTTCTGCTTTTAGTTTTTCATCTTTTTCATGGTATGTTCTTGCTAAAGAATTCAATGCTGAGAGATTTTTTGAGTCTATTTGTAAAATACTTTCAAATATTTTTATTGCTTCATTATAATTACCCTCATGTAATAAACACTGACCTATTACAACTAAAGTACTCAAGTCTTTATTATTCTTTTTAAGATAAAATATGCAAATTTTTTTTGCTTCTTCAATTCTGTTCAATTTGTATAGAACAAAAGCTTTGTCTTTATCTACTTTTTCAATTGTCTTTATTTTTAGAATATCTTCTATTGTATTAAGCGCTTCATAATAATTTGCTTCTACAATATCCATATTATAAAGATTAATCATTGCTTTAATATTTTTTTCAACTTTTATTAAATGATTATAATTAATTCTAGCTTCTTTATTTAAGTTAAGATTCTGCTGAATGACTGCTATATTATAACGTAATAAACTATTATCTTTATTCTTTTTAAAAATTTTTTGAAGCTCGTTATAACTTTTTAATTTATCCCCTTTTTCAAATCTTTTGAGAATATTGTTAATTTGAGAAATTAAATTCATTTTGTTTTTCTACAAATTTATTTATTTGCTTTATGGTTTCACCTATTGAATTTTCTATTCCTAAAACTTTTATATTTTTATACCATATTGATGATCCACTACTAGCGCTCCAATAGAAATAAGTTGAAGATTTTTTTGGACATATTAATATTGTAGGTATTCCAAGAGCTCCTGCAAAATGAGCTGTTGAGTTACTAACTGTTATAAACAAATCTAAGTTTTTTAGTAAACCCAAACAGGACTCAATGTCATTGAATAAATCTAAATCATCAAATATTTTTAAATATTTATTCTGACTGGACAAATATTTTTTGTCATTCTCAATATTTCCATATTGTAAATTTATAATCAGCCTATCGTTAGTGAATAATGGTTCAAAATCTTTGATAGATAATGATTTTAAACTTCCGTAAATATTTATAACACTTTTCCATGATATGCCTATCTTTAGTTGTTCTTTGTAATCAGACAGTTTCTCTTTATATCTATCAATAATATCATTCCTTGCTAATAAATAATTGCTATTAGTAAAGTCAGTTTTTCTTTTTCTAAAAAATTGAATCATACTTCCAGCGTATATTACATTATCAAATTCAGATATCTTTGAATTGTTTGAATAGTATCCATCTTCAACAAAAATATCATTTTGAAACGATCGACTAAAAACTGATACCAATCTTTTATCAGCTTCAATTTTAATATTTTTAAAATTGTTAATCATATCTTTATATATAGAACCAAATAAAATCTCTTCACCAATTCCTTGTTCTCTTAAAATTAGTAATTTATTTTCTGAATTTATTTTTAAATTGGAAAACAGATTATTTTTAACTAGTTCAAAATTATTTAATTTGACTTTATTTTTTTCAATCAATAATCTTGAGTCAAATAAATTCCAAGAACTTGAAAAATTATTTAATTTTAATTGTAAAGTACAATAAGCATACATTAGCTTATAATCGTAAGGATTAATTTTAATTGCCTTATCGTAGTAAATTTTAGCTTCTTTTTCTTTATTTTCTCTACAATAACATATTGCTATATTAGATAAAATTTCTTGATTATTTGGGTCTAAGTCCAATGCTTTATTGTAAATTTTTATAGCTTCTAATACTTTATCTTGAAGACTTAAAACATTGCCTAAATTTACTATTGTTTTAGAATTATCAGATTCAATCTCATGTGCATCTTTAAAAACTGTATATGCTTCATCTAATTTCTCTAATTCAAGTAAACAAATGCCTAAATTATTATAACTATCAACATATTTACTATTTATCTTAATTGCTTGCTCAAAATAATTTTTTGCTTCATGAAAGTTAGTATTTTTAAAATATATCAACCCTTTGATATTAAAGGCAAAGAAATCTTTCTCTTCTAATTTTGAAATATTGTCTATGTATTTTTTTGCTTTATCAAAATTATTTTTTAAAAAATAGATGTAAGCTTTATCACGAATTGCCTCATAATGATCTTTATCTATTCTAAGAATTAAATTAATATTTGCTAATGCTTCATCTAATAGGGATTGGGTTAAGAGTAATTTATAAATTTTAGACATACATTCGATATTACTCTTATCGATTAACAAAATTTTTTTTAAAGAATTTATTGTCGTATCTACGTCACCCATTTTTTGTGCTATTTGTGATAGCACATTTAGAACATTAATATTTTTATGATATTTTGTTGATAGTTTTTTAATATCTTCGTAGGCAAGATTTTTATCTATGTTGTTAAATGTATTAACTATTTTTTTTAGTTTATTTTCTAAGTTAGACATAAAAAAACCCAGTCTTTAAAAGACTGGGTATAATAAAAAGATATTTGGGTTTTAAAAGAATTATCTTCTTTGGCCAAATAATTGTAGTAATAATATGAATAGATTGATGAAGTCCAAGTACAGTTTTAATGCACCCATCAATGCTTTTTTTGATCCTATTTCTTCACTATCACCACCGTAATACATATTTTTAATATTTTGTGTATCATATGCAGTCAAACCTACAAAAACTAATACACCTATAACTGAAATTACAAAAGCCATGAGCCCTGATTGGAAAAATATGTTAACTACACTTGCTATAATTACACCAATTAGGCCCATAAACAAAAAACCACCAAGTTTAGTTAAATCTCTTTTGGTTGTGTATCCATAAAGACTCATTGCGCCAAAAGTACCAGCAGTAATAAAAAACACTCTTGCAATTGATTCTCCTGTAAACTGAATGAATATTGATGCCATTGATAAACCCATTACAGAAGCAAAAATCCAAAATGTTATTTGAGCTGCAGATGACGACATTTTATTTATTCTTGCACTTAAATAAAAAACAAAACCAAGAGGTGCCAGCATTATTACCCATGCTAGCCCTGAGTTAAAAAGCGCATTACCAAGGGGGGTTAAAACTACACCTTGTGGTAAATAAGCTTCAACTGATGCTTTTCCAAAAAAATATGCAATGAAACCAGTAAGAACCAAACCTGTAGTCATATAATTGTAGACTTTAAGCATATACGCTCTCAAGCCTTCATCAATTGCTGCCTGATCTACTGATTTAGTATAAGATCGTTGATTAAAGTCTAAAGCCATAATTTCTCCTTTTAATTATTACTAATATCGCTATAAATCTGACAATTTCAAGGTATTTTGTAAAAATAGTATGAAGTATAGAAAATTAGGAAATACAGATATTGATGTAAGTGTAATTTGTTTAGGCACTATGACATTTGGCGAACAAAATACTCAACAAGAAGGTTTTGATCAAATGGACTATGCTGTTGAAAGAGGAATAAATTTTTTTGACACTGCAGAATTGTATGCTGTAATGCCTCGCAAAGAAACCTATGGAAAAACTGAGGAAATAGTTGGCAATTGGTTTCATGAAAAAAAAAATAGAGACAAAATAATTTTAGCATCAAAAATAGCGTCAAAATCAGATGGTTTAGAGTGGATTAGAGAAGGATCTAAAAGTCTTGGTTTTGACAAAAAAAATATGAATGCTGCAATAGATGAAAGTCTTAAAAGATTAAAAACCGATTATATTGATTTATACCAACTTCATTGGCCTGAAAGAAAAGTACCCAAGTTTGGAGTTTTAGATTTTGAATATGATGCAAGCGATAATGATTGGACTACAGTAGAGGAGGTTTTATATAATCTAGATCAGCTTGTTAAGGCAGGTAAGATTAGATATGCCGGTTTATCAAATGAAACACCTTGGGGTGTTATGAAATTTCTTCAAATTTCTAAAGAAAAAAAACTACCCCGTGTGATGTCAATACAGAATGTTTATAGTTTGGTTAACCGTGTATTTGATATTCACAATTCTGAAGTTTCAATCAGAGAAAGATGTGGCTTACTTGCTTATTCACCTTTAGCAGGCGGTAGATTAAGTGGTAAATATATTGGTGGAAAAAATCCTCAAAAAGCTAGATATACCCTATGGCCACGAAGATTTTCTAGACACCATACTGAAAGAGGAGAAAGAGCAATTGAAAAATATTTTAAACTTGCTCAAAAACATAATATTGCCCCTTCCACTTTCGCAAATGCTTTTGTGAATGATCGTCCATTTGTTACGAGTAATATAATTGGAGCTACAACAATGGATCAACTTAAAGAGAATATTGATAGCATCGATATTTCATTGTCAAAAGAACTATTAAAAGAAATTGAAGACATACACTTATCTGATCCCAACCCCTGTGTTTAACCTTTTATATTTTTATTTTATCTAACAACCCTCGAACATTTTCAACATAGCTTTTATCCCATAAATAGACGTTTAATAATGAATAATACAATTGATAAACTGGTTCATAATTTAAGTAATATTTATCAATATTAATATGATCATTATATTTATCTAAAAAATTCCTATCAATAAACTTAGGATTAAACCATCTCAAATAGGATACTTCTAACTCATTATGACCATAAAAAGATCCTGGATCAATAAAACCTGAAAACTTTTTATTTTTGAAAAGTATATTTCCTTCCCATAAATCACCATGTAAAAGTGATGGTTTTGGTTTGTTCGGAATGAAATTATCTATTTTTTTTAATAGTAGTTTAATTTTTGTATTTATTACCTTATCCATTGGTTGATTTTTATTAATCAAATCAAATATGTAATACAATCTTTTATCTCGATAGAACTCTACCCAATTTTTTGAGTTAGAATTTGACTGCTTTAGTCCACCAATTTGAGTATCAAATTTAAATCCATAATTATTACCCCTTTTAGAATGAAGTGAAATTATAGCACCTAATAAATCATCATTAGTCTTAATTGGTAGATTATTATTGTTATCTATGAATGACATTATAAGAAATTTATTATTTTTATTAATAATTTTTGGAAAAAAATTGAACTTATGATTACTTAAAAAAAGAATATTATCAGCTTCAGATTTTATTGCATTGAACCTACTCTCTTTTTTGTAATAATATTTTACAATATATCGCTCTTTATCTTCTGTCTCAATTTTCAAACAATTTATTCCAAAAGAGTCAGATAAAATATTGTAATATACAATTTTTTTATTATCTAGAAGTTTTTCTATTTCTAAAATGATACTATTCTTAACCATAATAAATGTTCAAAAAAATTAATATACAATTCCTAATTTCATATTTTGGGTTAATACCATACGCTGTAGTATTCTTAGATAAATATTATTTTTTGAAAATTAAAGAAGAGATTTTATTAAATTTTATTACTTATTACAGTTTAATAATCATTGTTTTTATTGGATCAATTAACTGGAATTTAAAAAATAATCCACCTATACACATTGTAGTTTATGGTTTTCTACCAAGCTTATTCTCAGTTATTATAATAATATTAAATCTTTATAATATTAATATTTTAATAATATTTATTTTAATAATTCTACTGTTGTTAACACAATTATTTTTTGACTATATCATTATATTTTCTAACGAATTAAATAAAAACGCCTTTTATTTTCTAAGATTGCCATTAACAATATTTATTGGTATATTTTTGTTACTTATTTTATCGTACAATTAATAAAACCAATTTTCTTTTTTGCATGATTCTTAAGATTAAAGTCTTCCTTTCTTTGTAAGTTTCTTAATTCACTTTTATTCATTATTTTTAATTTTTTAAAAATATTCATTATAGTGATTGGTATTGCTCTTTCATTACCATCTGTTACTTTCACTACTCCACTTATTCCCTTTTTCAAATGAGCAAACAAAAAAACACCTTCGGCCCCATGTTTACAAAATATTTTACTTTTTGAAAAATCAATTACTTTTGTATCAAAGCTTTTTGTTCCTCCAATATAATTAGGATATTTTAAAGTTGAATTAATCAGTGTTCTTGCTGCTGTTGAATATTCAAAATTGCTATTATAAGATTTAATTAAATTATTTAAGGCCTTAGATATTGATTTTATTTGCAATGAGTATTGTGGGGCACTACAACCATCTAAAGAGAAATTTTTTTTTGATAATTTTGTCTCTGTGAACTTATTGAAAACTGTTCTAATATTTTTTTGATGTGGATGATTGAAATCTAAATAATTTGTAATGTTATAATTATTATACAGACAGCTTGTTAACATAGCTAAGTGTTTACCAGCACAATTGTTATGTAGCTCATTAAATTTCTTTCGAGAATATGTTATTTTTTCTGAGGCTGTTTTATCTAATGGTCCATGAATACCGCATTGTAAATTTTTTGTTTTTAATTTTATTTTTGAAATCCATTTTTTTAGTTCACTTATATGAAATTCCTCTCCTCTGTGAGAAGCACACGCTAAAGCTATGTGTTTACCGTTTAATTTATATTTTTTGACTGCACCTGAAATTGCGAGAGGAATAGCTTGAAATATTTTAATTGAGGATCGAGGAAAAAAAAAATCATTATCATTATTTGTAGATAACAAAATTCTACCATCAATATTTGTTACTAATGCTTTAACCTGATGAGTACTCTCAATTCTTTTACCTCTAATAAAATCAACGTGAATTTTGGACACGCTTAGAGTTATACAATAATGAAATTATTTTGGCTTAAAAAAAGATTTAATAAATGTAAATAAATTTAAGACAGATCCGTATTTACCAAAGAAAATGACATCTTTTTCGGTAATACTTAGACATACACAGCCAGTATCTCTTGATGCGATAGGTGTATGTTTTATTTTTTGGTCATTTATTTGAATATCTCCTTTAGAGTATTCACCATATTCATCGCAGAAACTGCCTTCCAAAACTAATATGTACTCTTTTCCACCATGGGAGTGAAGTGGTACAGAAACTCCAGGGTCCATTTTAATTAATTTTAATTCGTCTTTATCGTCAATGGTTGCAGTGTACTCTTTAAAACCTTTATAAACTTGTTTCCAATTTAAATTGTCAAGTTTACCAAAGAAGCTAGTTATTGGGTCATTTGCGTTTGAAGTAGATTTAGTATTTGCACTATTAATGCAGTCTGTATACTTCAAGTTTTTAGGATGAATGTTTTCGTTATCCATTAGATTTTCACCCAACATATTTTCAAAAGTACTGCTAATTTTAGAGGCATTTGAATTTAGTTGTAGATATGTTGAGGCAAAAAGTGACTTTGCTGGACCTAATACTCCAGATGCAAAATCGAATATAAGTTGGTTTTTTACTAATGTTCCGTTCATCTTAAAAATCTCTGCATTTTGGTTAAAATATGCCTTATTCTAGATTTAACTGTGCCTAAAGGAATTTCAAGCTCATCTGCTATTTTTTTATGACTTTTATTTTCAAAGAAGTTCATTTTTATCATTATTTTTTGCTGTTCATCCAGTTCATCATTTATTCTCTCTATCTGTTTTTTTGCTTCACTTTCCTCTATCGGATCCACTTGTCTATTTTGATATAAAAACTCTCTTATGTCCTCTTCTTTGAAATCTAATTTCGAATTTTTCCTGAAAAAGTCAATTTTTTTGTTTCTTGCTATAGTAAATATCCATGTTGAGAGAGCTGATTTTTCTGAATTATACAGATCTGATTTTGACCAAACGGTGCTTAAAACCTCTTGTGTTAGTTCTTCAGATCTTTCAAATTTGATACCATTTTGAATAAAATAGGCATTAACTTTAGGAGCAAAAATATCAAAAACTTCTGAAAAGGCCATTTCGTCGCGGTCTTTTTGGATCCTACACATCAAGTTATTAAAAACTGATTTTTTCATAATTTAAAAAGGCTCTAACATTGTTCAAACTATCTTAACTAATTGCATAAGATATACTAAAAGAAGTAATTGATGAAAATTTTTATTAAGTTTTTAATAGTGCTATATGTAGCACTGCCTAGTAATCTAACAGCTTTAGAGGTTGGAAAATGGTCTTTTGAGAAGACTGATGATTATTGTTATATCGGAAGCTTAGCAACAGACACTGATTTACAACCAGGAAAGAAAAGAGGTAACTATTACATACTTGTTTATAAAAATATTGGTAACCCAGAGACAGTAATACAAATCGAGGCTGGCTATAATTATAAATATCCTTCGGATATTATAGTAGATATCGATAAGGGAAAATATGAATTTTATACAACAGAAGAATTACCAACAGCAGCATGGACAGATGAAGATAGCAAAGTTATTTTTGCCATGAAAAAAGGATTAAAGCTAAAAGTTATGGGAGAATCATCAAGGGGCACTATAACTAATGATACATATACACTTAATGGATTTACGGCAGCTTACAATAGATTAAAAGAAGAATGTTAAATGCCTAAAAAAATTGTTTTAGCTTATTCTGGAGGATTAGATACAAGTGTCATTCTTAAATGGCTTCAAAATAAATATAACTGTCCAGTAGTAACTTTCACAGCTGATATTGGTCAAGGAGATGAATTATCATCAATTCAAACTAAGGCAAAAAATTTAGGAGTAAAAGAAATTTTTATTGAAAATTTACAAGAAGAATTCATAAAGGATTATGTTTTTCCAATGTTTAGAGCAAACGCTCTTTATGAAGGAACTTATTTATTAGGAACAGCTATTGCGCGACCTTTGATAGCAAAAAGACAAATTGAAATTGCAAAAATTGTCGGTGCAGATGCTGTTGCTCATGGGGCAACAGGAAAGGGGAACGATCAAGTTAGATTTGAGCTTGGTTACTATGCTAACGAACCAAAAATTGAAGTTATAGCACCTTGGAGAGATTGGGATTTCAAAAGTAGAAATGAGTTAATTGAATACGCAGAAAAAAATCAAATCATTGTTCCAAAAGATAAAATGGGTGAACCTCCATTTAGTACTGACTCAAATCTTTTACATACTTCTTCTGAAGGAAAGCTTCTTGAAGATCCATGGGTTGAGCCACCTGAATATGTATTTTCAAGAACAAGAAGCATTGAAAATTCATCAAATGAATCAGAAATACTAACAATAAGTTTCAAAAAAGGTGATCCAGTTGCAATTAACAATGTAAATTTAAAACCCCATGAGATTTTGGAAACTTTAAATTCTATTGCTGGAAAACATGGAGTAGGAAGAATAGATCTTGTTGAAAATAGATTTGTTGGTATGAAATCACGAGGAATTTATGAAACTCCCGGTGGTACGATTCTATTGAATGCTAGAAGAGCAATAGAGAGTATAACATTAGACAAGGGTGAAGCACATCTTAAGGATGAGATAATGCCTAAATACGCAGAAATAGTTTACAACGGTTTATGGTTTTCTTCAGAAAGATATGCAATGCAAAGATTGATTGATTCAACTCAAGAAAAGGTAAATGGCGAAGTTAGACTTAAAATTTACAAAGGAAATGTTATAACTTTAGGTCGTAAATCAAGTAACAGTCTTTATGATAACTCACTTGTATCCTTTGATGAAGCTGGAGACTATAATCAAAAAGATGCTGAAGGTTTTATAAAAATAAACTCAATTAGATTAAAAAAAAATAATAAATAGTTTATGGGTTATGGAGATGACTTAATGGTAACCGCATTAGCTGCAAGAGTTAAAAAACAATTTTCAGAAAGGCAAATAATAATTGGTAATTCAAACGAAAACACTGCCTTTCATTCCCCTATTTATGATAACAATCCAAACATTGCTGATTGTAGAAATCTAAAAAAAAATAAACCTATTCATCTTATTAATTATAACCCTTCTAACCGTCCTTATATCGATTACAATAAAAGTACTAAAAGTAAATATGTTTGGAGAAAATTTAAACCTGAACCCGGTCAAATTTTTTTTACTAAAAAAGAAAAATCAGATGCAAAAAAAATAATATCTCAGGCTCTTGAATTTTGGAATAATAATAATAATAAAAATTATAAAAATATTATTTTTATAGAAACATCTTCTACAAAAATCCACGATAGGCAGTTTAGTATTAAACATCAAAATAAAGATTGGGGTCATGAAAATTGGAATAAACTTATAGATATTCTTAGAAAAGATAACTTAATAATTCAATCAATTCATAAGAAAAGTAACAAAAATTTATCTGTCTTTTGCCCAGAAAATATGAATTTCCGTCTTGCATGTGCAGTTTTAAATGAAGCAGATTTTTATGTTGGTCCTGAAGGGGGGTTTGGACATGTTGCAGCAGCTTTAAATAAAAAAGCAGTTTTATATTTTGGCGGTTGGATTACTCCAGAAGCGATTGGTTATGATTTTCATGAAAACATATATTATGAAAATGATTTATCTCCATGTGGAGAATATAAAAAACTTTGTAATCATTGTGATGACGCCAGAAAAGTTATCTCAGTAGATGTTTTTTTGAAATATATTGAAAAAATTACCTCTAGTTAATAGATAATTTGTTTTTACATGAAATAGTTGTATTTCTTAAAAGGCAAGCAATAGTCATTGGACCTACACCTCCAGGTACTGGAGATATTGCACTTACCTTATTTTCTACATCGCTAAATAAGACATCCCCAACTAGTTTTGATTTTTCTTCATTTATTTTGACTCTATTTATACCAACATCAATAATAATTGCCCCTTCCTTTACCCAATCTTTATTTATGAATTCAGGTTTTCCAATAGCAGCAATTAGAATATCAGCTTTTTTGCAAATACTTTCAATATCTACAGTTTTAGAATGCACTGTTGTTACGGTACAAGATTCTTTTAATAATAATTGAGCCATTGGTTTTCCAACTATATTAGATCTT
Source organism: uncultured Alphaproteobacteria bacterium (assembly GCA_902597795.1). GTDB lineage: Bacteria > Pseudomonadota > Alphaproteobacteria > HIMB59 > CACPNW01. The sequence goes on from CACJZA010000004.1 coordinate 60,944, forward strand.
CCTATTACAACTGCATTTTTGCCAGCTAAATCTATCCCAAGTTCTCTAAGAAGCATTAGACAACCATAAGGGGTACAAGGTATCATTAAATTTTCATCATTCTTGTTACTTATTGAAAGTTTACCAACATTTAAGGGATGAAAACCATCAGCATCTTTTTCTGGTATTATGCAATTTAACACTGCTTCTTCATTTATTGTTTTTGGTAAAGGTAGTTGAACAAGAATGCCATCAACATCTCCATTGCTATTTAATTGACTAATTAAATTGATTAAATCATTCTGATCTGTTGTTTCCTCTAGATGATGATCAAAAACATTAATTCCCACTTCTTTTGCAGCTTTTGTTTTGGCTTTAACATAGACACTACTTGCCGCAACATTTCCTACTTGAACTACAGCCAATCCAGGAACACGATTAAATTTTGATTTAATATTTTCAATTTCAATTTTAAGCTCATCTTTCAGTTTTTGTGCAACTTTTTTTCCATCTAAAATTTGAGACATAACTATCTAGGCCAATACTCAATTAATAAACTTTTTATAAACCACAAGCCTAGATAAACAACTATCGGTGATAAATCTATTGCACCAAAAGTAGGTATGTATCTTCTTACAAAATTTAAACTTGGTTCACATAATCGATATAAAGCATCAAGTATGCTATAAACAAATCGATTACCTGTATTAATTATATTAAAGTTTACTAGCCACGTTAAGATTATGTAAACTATAAGAACAAATTGGAATAAGTTTATAATTTGAATAATTAAATATAAAAGTGAGTTCATTATAAAATTTTTATTTAATTTACATTATGCATTATGGCTTTAATTTAATCAAAAAAAAAGCGGTCTCTAGAACCGCTTTTTATTAAAATAAAATTAGCTTTACATTGAGATATCTCTACCAAACCACTCTTTAGTTATTTCAGCAGTGGTTCCATCTTTAGACATTTCTGCAATAGCAGCATTCCACATCTCCAATATACCTGTATCTTCTTTTCTAACTGCTCCGCCAACACCATCGCCGAAGACTCCACCAGAAAAAGTTGGGCCTGTAAATGCAACATCAACACCACCATCAGATTCCATAAAATCAATAATTGATCCTACATCAGCTAGAACTGCATCACATCTTCCAGCAGCTAAATCTAAATTATGATCATCAACAGCTTGATATAGTTTTACATCAACTGCACCAGACATGTGTTTTTCTAAGAAATTTTGGTGAATTGTTGAAGATTGAACACAGACAGTTTTACCATCCATTGCGGCAATTAATTGGCCTATTGCAGCTTGTTCTTTTCCACCTGCATTATTAAGATTAACTTTAGCCATACCAGCAATATTTAAATTTGCTAAACCACTATTTTTTAAAACAGCGAATCTTGCTCCATCAGTCATATACCCAGTTGTAAAATTAACTTTTTCTTTTCTTTCTTCGGTAATAGACATTCCAGCAATAATAATGTCGTATTTTCCTTGAAGAAGGGCAGGTATTATACCATCCCAATCTTGAGTTACCCACTCACAAGTAACACCCATTCTTTTGCAAGCTTCATTACCAAAGTCTATCTCCGCACCCTCTAGTTCACCAGCTGAGTTCAGATTATTCCATGGTGGATAAGCACCTTCTGTACCAATTCTTATTGTTTGTGAATTTGCAATTGAAGCAACTCCAAAAACACCAATTGATAATAAATATATTAAAATTTTTTTCACGTTTCCTCCTTGAAGAAGTATTTCTAAATTATAGGAGAACCATATAAGCTAAATAAAAAAAAACAAAATAAATTGTTTCAGACCTTGTTTCCTTTGCTCTTAATTAATATAAAAAACAAGCCAATTATTAGTAATATAAAAGGGAAACTCCAAAGAAAGATATTATTATAATTCATTAATGGTCTAAAAAGAATGTATTCACCATATCTTTCAACTAAAAATTTCTTAATATCTCGCTCACTTTCTCCAGCTTTCAACTTATTTTTAACTATTTTTTTAATATCATTTGAGAATTCTGCATCTGAGTCATAAATACTTTGATTTTGACAAGTCATGCATCGCAACTCTAGGGTTAGTTTTTTTACTCTCTCTTCAATATTTTCAATTGCAAATATTTTAAAAGTAAAAAACACAAAACTTAAAATTATTATATGTAAAAATTTATAGAAGTGGCTCAATTTCATTTTTTAAAATATCCATTGTTATCGGACCCATAAATTTATAGATAATCTTACCATCCTCATTAATTAAATATGTTTCTGGTAAACCAAAAACACCAAATTCTAATGCAATTAAACCATCAGAGTCTACACCAACAAAATCGTATGGATTTCCATCATCCTCCAAATATTTTTTTGCATCAGAAGGTGGATCTTTGTGGTTAAATCCCAACAAATATAGTTCAGGATATTTTTTACGTATTTCAAAAAAAAGTGGATGCTCTATTTTACAAGGACTACACCAAGAAGCAAAAAAATTAATTAAGGTCTTTTTATTTTTTAAATCTTTTGTTTTGATTATATCCTTTGAATTGTACAAAGAACTACTTTCAAAAATAGGAACATCTTTATTCAAGAGTGCACTCGGTGGTTTATTAGGATCTTTACCACTTAATAAATAAACTAGTGAAAAAATACATATCACTAAAAGTACTATTAATGGTGTTAAAATAAATATCCTATTCATCTTCTAGAAACTGCTATTAAACCTGAATACATCATTATTATCACTCCAAGCCATATAAAGCTAACAAATGGATTAATTAAAACTTTTACAAACCACTCGTTATTTTTTTGATCACCAAGAATAAAATATATATCCTTATTCCACTGATGTAAAATACCAGCTTCAGATGTAATCATCTTTGACACTGGATAATAATTTTTTCCAGCCTTTATTTCTTTTGATTGATTTTTTTCAATATCAAACAAAAATTTTCCTCTTAAAGATTGAAAATTAATTTCATTAGTTGTTTCTATTTTTTCAAACAAAACTGTTTTTCCATTTACAATAAACTTATCTCCCTCATTAAGGTTAAAATCTAGCTCATTTTGAAAAACACTAGAACATGTGATACCGATTATAGCAATACCAACACCAATATGCGCTACATGAGGATTAATTATTTTGAAAAACTTAATGTTAATTTTAATTTTATACGAAGAAAATATAGCAATAATTGAAGCCAATATTATCCAAAAACCTAAAAGTAACCCAACAAAACCCCATGTATTAAAATTTAAAAAATATGATTGAATTAAAACTAAAACACTTAAGACAATAAAAGCTAGAACATATTTTTTTGAATTATTTATCTTATTTGTTTGCCATGATAAAATTGGTGCAACACTCATTAATAAAAAACCAGGTATCATTATAGGAATTACTGTTGAATTAAAATAAGGGCCTCCAACTGATATTCTCTTATTATACAAAACTTCAATTATAATCGGGTATATTGTTCCTAAAAGAATAGTTAACGTTGCTATAATCATTAAAATATTATTTATTACAAGTGCTGAAACCTTATTGATAAATAACAAGTTTAAAGCATTTGATTTTTTTGGTTCTTTTAACAAGAAAACTAAAAAACCAAATCCAGTTACAATAAAAAAAATTAGTAATATAAATATGCCTCTGGATGCATCTGCTGCAAATGAATGTACACTTGTTAAGATTCCAGATCTTACTAAAAATGTTCCAAAAACACTTAATGAAAAGCAAAGAATTGATAAAAAAACTATCCATTTTTTAATGGCTTGCTCACCTCTTACCATCATGAGTGAATGAACTAATGCTAGTCCAGCAATCCAAGGCATCAGTGAAATATTTTCGACTGGATCCCAAAACCACCAACCACCCCATCCTAATTCATAATATGCCCAATATGAACCTAGAGTTATTCCACCTGTTAAAAAAGTCCAACTAATCAACGACCATTTTTTAGCAACATATAGCCATTCATCATCTGTATTTTGAAATAAACCAGCTATTGCAATACTGAAAACTATAGAATAGCCAACATATCCTGCATATAAAATTGGAGGATGAACAGCCAAACCGGGATCTTGTAAAATAGGATTTAAACCCAAACCCTCGTTTACTAATATTGAATTAACGAGAAAAGGATTAGAGGTAAAAACTATAAATAGACCAAACAAAATATGAAGTAAAGATTGGATAATTAATGTTAATCTTTGAAAGCTTCCGTCTATATTTTTTGTAAAAGAAAAAAAGAAACTAAAAATAGATAATATACTTAGCCACAAAAGCATTGAACCTTCATGATTCCCCCAAGTACCTGAAATTTTATATATTAATGGTTTATTTGAGTGAGAGTTTTGAAATACATTATAATTTGAGAAATCAGATACTACATAGGCATACATTAATGAAAAAAAAGATAACAAAGTTAATAATGATGAAAGGCGGATAAATAAATTAAATTTCTGTTTTTTAAATTTAAATATGTATCTCGATAAAAATAAGTAAAAATTAATACCTATCGCAAAAACTAAGCTTAAAAAACCAATTAATGAACTCATTTATATTTTTTGTTCCAATAACCTGTATTTTGCAGATCTTCTTTTATTGATGCTGGCATATAATTTTCATCATGTTTTGCAAAAACATTAGTTGCATTAAAAATGTTTTTATCAACAAAAGCACCTTCTATCACTGCACCTTGTCCTTCTCTAAATAAATCAGGAAGAATACCTTCGAATGTAACAAGTATAGATGCTTTTTCATCAGTAATTTTAAATTTAAATGAACTTGAAGAAATTTTATTAAAGCTATCATTTTCTACAAAACCGCCTATTCTTATTATTTTATTTATTATGATATCTGATTTATCAATTTCAGATGGTGTATAAAAATACGACACATTTTCTCTCGTATTATATAAAATAAGTAAGACTGAACTTAGTATAATTACCAAAGTAAGCAATATTAATAGCAATCTTTGAAATCTTAGACTCATTTATTTTTAATTCTTCTAAGTTTTAGGTAACTAAAAAATAATAACAAAAAAATTAAAAGAAAAGCAGTGATATAGGATCCTAAAATATACCAAAAATACATAGTTTCTAATAACAAAAATACTTAGGAATGATACTTAATCCAATGGACTAAAAGTCACAAATTAACTTAAATAAGATTTTCTTGAAATTATCTCTGTTTTTATTCTTAAAATGGCTATTGCTATTCCAATCATTATAAATGCAAATGTCATAATAATTAAAGGCGTCATCATTGAAGGATCAATACTGGGTTTTGACAATTTACTTATTGTTGCTGGTTGATGTAAGGTATTCCACCAATCCACAGAAAATTTAACTATTGGTAGGTTTACTGATCCAACAAGAATAAATATAGCAACAACCTTTTCCCTTACAATCCTATTTTCAAAAGACAAATTCATAAAAATAATAATTAGATAAATAATAAAAAGTATTGCAACAGAAGTTAAACGTGCATCCCATACCCACCAAGTACCCCACATTGGTTTACCCCACAAAGATCCACTTATAATACATATTAGAGTAAAGACTGCCCCAATTGGAGCGACTGCCGTGTTAATAATAAACCCAAACGGTATTCTAAAGGCTAATCCACAAATACTATATAGTGTCATTATAGCATATGTAAGCAGTGCCAACCAAGCACTAGGCACATGAACATACATTATGCGTACAGTTGATCCTTGTTGATAGTCATCAGGAGATAAATAAAATGCAAAAATTAATCCAATAGAAAATAATATAATTGATGAAACCAATACAGGTAGAAAAACATAATCTGCGACCTTATTAAATTTACCAGGATTAACTAAAAACATCATATCAATTATTTTCTAATGAAAGTCTAATACACAAACCACTTGCCCAGGGGTTTATAGCAAAAACTATTAATAGTATTCCAAATAATATACTTATAAGAGAATTAAAGTTTTCTTCAAGATTAACAATACCCACAGAAAAAATAATTATTGGAACACTAAATATCATAACTATAATACTTCCTAGAAGGAAGTTTCGTTTGTTCATAAGGTTCATAGATGATGAAATAGAACCTAGGCATGATAGAATGAATGATCCTATTACAAAGCTAGAAAACAGATAGATAAGATCATGATTAGCAATATTTAACAAGATACATGCAATTGGTATAGAAAATAAAAAAGGCATCTGAACAAAGATAAAATGTGAAAAAGTTTTTAAAATAGCAATTAAGCCAAAACTAAGTCCATTTAAATGCATAATCAATAAATTACCATTCTCAAAATCATCTTGATAAAATTTCCTTAAAGATAATGTTGAACTTAACAATAATAATGTCCATACAATGCCAATTCCTATACTAGAAATTGTTTCCTTATCTGGTCCAATAGAGAAAATAAATATAAAAATTGAAACAAAGAAAAAAATAATATTTGTTAAAATATCTTGAAAGCCGCTTAGATTTAATTTGTACTCTCTATAATAAAAAGAAATTACTTTATTCAAAATTATCATTTTATTTATAGTAGAACTTTCTCTGACACATTTATTTCCGATTCTTGATGTGAGCTAAAAATAATTGAACCTTCCTTAGAGCGATGATCCTCAAAAGTCTGCCCTATTATATGAATTGATTCATCATCTAAGTTAGAAAAAGGTTCATCTAAAATCCAAATTTTTTTATTTTCTATAATTAATCTTAAAAACTCTAGTTTCTTTATCTCACCGAATGATAATGAATTAACATTTTGATTTAAATAAGTATTTAATTTTAAAGTTTTTAAAATATTATCAACTTGGGAATTACTAATATTAGATAAAAAAATTTTTTTCCATATATTAATATTTTCCTGAACTGATAATTTACTTAGACTCGAAGTTTTGTCAGCTATATATGTTACGTGATTAAAAAAATTATATAAGTTTTTTTTTAGTAATTTTCCTTTCCAATATATAGCACCAGAGGAGGGTTCTATTAGGTTAAGTATTGCTTTTAATAATGTAGTTTTTCCAGAACCATTTTTACCTTTTAATAATATTATTTTTCCAGACCCAACAGATAGATTAACATTCTCAAATATTTTTTTATTTGATCTTTCGATAGATAAATCTTTGACAAGTATCATTATTTAGATCTAATTATTTTTTAATTTAAAACAATAAAAAAAACGGGGCAGAACCCCGTTTTAAATTTTGAAAAAGATAAGAAAAAGAAAACTTTAAATTAAAGTTCTCTTGAAAAATCGAAGTATTACTATCTTCTTTTTTTCTTCTTTTTAGCAGCTTTTTTCTTTTTCTTTTTAGGAGCTGCTTTTTTCTTTTTCTTAGGAGCAGCTTTTTTCTTTTTCTTTTTAGGAGCTGCTTTCTTCTTTTTCTTAGTAGCTGCTTTTTTCTTTTTCTTTGGAGCAGCTTTTTTCTTTTTCTTCTTAGCCATAAAATACTCCTTGTATTTTGTTACCCCGGAGGAACCTCCCTCCATTATCACTATAGTGATAATTATAAAAGGCTGAGTATTTATTCCCAAAACTTACGGTTAAAGTCAACAATATACCATTATTTTAAAAATCAATCAGAAATTATATTCAAATTATAATTTTTTTTAAAAAAAACTTAATATAAAAAAATTTATTATAATTATATTTTTTTCGCAGAAAACTTATAATAAATAAACATTTTGCTATACAAAAATTTATCTTCATACTATTTAATTATTATAATTATTAATCTAATTTAGCATGAAAAATATAAATTCCTTTAATTCAGAAGAAATAATTGAAATAAATGATAAAAAATTCAAATATTTCGATATAAACAAAGCTGCTAAGTTTTTTGATATTGATCTCAGCAAAACTCCAATTTCAATTAAAATCATAATAGAGAATCTTCTTAGAAACGAAGATGAAGAAAACATAAGTAAAGATATGATTTCTAAAGTTTTCAATTCCCTGAAAAAAGCAAATAAAAAAGAAGAAAAAATTGAAATAGCCTTTTTCCCAACTCGTGTCCTAATGCAGGATTTTACTGGTGTGCCTGCTGTAGCTGATCTTGCTGCTATGCGAAATGCATTAAAATCGAGAGGAATTGAGCCAAAAAAAATAAACCCTTTATCCAGGGTAGATCTTGTTATCGATCATTCCATTATGGTTGATAATTATAAAGATAATAATGCTTTAAATAAAAATATTAGAAAAGAATTTGATAGAAATAAAGAAAGATATGAATTTTTAAAATGGGGACAAAGTTCATTCGATAACTTTTATCTTGTTCCTCCAGGAGCAGGAATTTGCCATCAAGTAAATCTAGAAAACATTGCTAAGACTATTTGGTTGAAGAAAATTGATAATCAAAATTATTTATTCCCAGATTCAGTTGTAGGAACTGACAGTCACACCACAATGGTTAACTCACTTTCTGTTTTAGGATGGGGTGTTGGAGGAATTGAAGCTGAGGCAGCTATGCTTGGTCAAGCAATTTCAATGAATATTCCAGATGTAATTGGTTTTGAACTTCAAGGATCATTAAAAGAAGGAATTACTGCAACTGATTTAGTTTTATCTATAACTAAAATTTTAAGGGATAAAGGTGTTGTTGGAAAGTTTGTAGAATTTTATGGAAAAGGTTTAAATAATTTATCATTAGCGGACAGAGCAACTATTTCCAATATGGCACCTGAGTATGGCGCAACTTGTGGACTTTTTCCAACAGATCAAGAAACTTTAAATTACCTCAAGTTAACTGGTAAAGATACTGAACATCTAAATATTGTTGAAGAATATTCAAAAAAACAAAATATTTGGGCAGATGAGAATTATGCACCTGATTATTCTGACAAAATATTATTAGATTTAAAAACAGTAGAACCTACCCTTGCAGGACCAACAAGACCTCAAGACAAAATTCTTTTAAAAGAAGTTCCAAATGAATTTAGCAAAATTGATAAAAAACAAAAAATTGGTAAAAATAAATTGAGTTCTGGTGACATTGTTATAGCTGCAATTACTAGCTGCACTAACACATCTAATCCTAATGTAATGATTGCAGCAGGTCTAGTTGCTAAAAAAGCAATAGATTTAGGTTTACAGGTTAAACCTTGGGTTAAGACCAGTTTAGCGCCAGGAAGTAAAGTTGTCAGTGACTATCTCAAGAAAGCTGGACTAACATATTATCTTGATATGCTTGGCTTTAATGTTGTTGGTTATGGTTGTACAACTTGTATTGGTAACTCAGGTCCTTTAGATAAATGGGTATCTGATGAAGTTAAAAAAAATAATTTAACTGTTTGTTCTGTTTTATCTGGAAATAGAAACTTTGAAGGAAGAGTTCACCAAGAAGTGAAAGCTAATTTTCTTGCTTCTCCACCACTTGTGGTTGCATACGCAATTGCAGGGAATATAAATATTAATCTAACAACTGAATCCATAGGTAAATCTAAATCTGGAAAAGAAATATTTTTAAAAGACATATGGCCATCAAATATAGAAATTAATCAAAAAATTAATTTATCCTTAACCCCAGAAATGTTTAAGGAAAGATATAGAGAAATTTATGAAGGTGACGACAATTGGAAATCCATTAACAATTCTAAAAACACAACATATGATTGGAACGACACCAGCACTTACATAAAACATCCACCTTTTTTTGAAACACAAAATAAATTTGAATTAAAAGACATAAAAGAGGCAAGAATATTAGCATTATTGGGTGATAGTGTCACAACCGATCATATTTCTCCTGCAGGAAGTATCAAAGAAGATAGTCCGGCTGGTCTTTATTTAAAAGACAGACAAATCAATTCTAGGAATTTCAATTCCTATGGTTCAAGACGAGGTAATCATGAAATTATGATGAGAGGTACTTTCGCAAATATAAGAATAAAAAATCTTATTTTAGATAATGTTGAAGGAGGATATACCAAATCTTTTATCTCAAATAAGCTAATGTCTATATATGAAGCATCACAAGAGTACATAAAGAATAATACTGACACAGTCATCATTGCTGGTAAAGAATACGGAACAGGTTCCTCTAGAGATTGGGCAGCTAAAGGCACAAGACTTTTAGGTATCAAAGCAGTAATTGCAGAAAGCTTTGAGAGGATTCATAGGTCAAATTTAATTGGGATGGGCGTTTTACCTCTTGAATTTATTAGTAATGAAAACAAAATAAATCTTAATATCGAAGGTGAAGAAACTATATCTATCTCTGGACTTTCTAAGCTAAAACCAGGAATAATATTAGATTGTGAAATTAATTCCGGGAAAAGTAAATTTATAAAATTAAAATGTAGAATAGATACTAATAAAGAACTTGAGTATTATAAAGCTGGAGGAATTTTAAATTACGTATTAAACGAAATAATCTCAGAAGCAGCATAATTAAATGTCAAACGAAGATGAAAATTTACTAGCTATACTTGGGCCTACTAATACTGGTAAAACTTATACAGCGTTTGAAAAATTATTCTCTTATTCTTCTGGAATATTTGGCTTTCCATTGCGATTACTTGCAAGAGAGAATTACGATAAAGCAGTTAAAAAAATTGGACTTAGTAAGGTAGCTTTAATAACTGGTGAAGAAAAAATCTATCCGAAGGAAGCAAAATACTTTTTTTGTACTGTGGAATCAATGCCTACTAATTTATTAGTAGATTGTATAATCATTGATGAAGTCCAATTGGCGTCTGACTATGAAAGAGGACATATCTTTACAGATAGAATTCTAAATTTAAAAGGTAATTATCAGACTATTTATTTAGGATCATTAAATATAGAAAATATATTAAAAAAAATTTATCCAAAAATTATAGTTGAAAAAAAAAACAGATTTTCTCAACTTACGTTTCTTAGAAAGCAAAATTTTTCTAAACTTGAACCAAGATCTGCAATAATTGCATTTAATATAAATAAAGTCTATGAGATAGCAGAAAGTATAAGAACTCATAAGGGCGGCACTGCAGTAGTTTTAGGCTCTCTTAGTCCAAGAACCAGAAATGCCCAAGTTGAAGTGTATGAAAATAAAAATGTAGATTTCTTGGTAGCCACAGATGCTATTGGTATGGGCTTAAATCTCAATATTAATCACATAAATTTTTCATCTTTAGAAAAATTTGATGGAAGATATAATAGAAATCTAACACCAAATGAAATTGGTCAAATTGCAGGAAGAGCTGGTAGATATAAAAAAGATGGAACTTTTAGTTACACAAAGGAAGCTGGAAATTTAGATCCCCTTATAATAGAAAAAATAGAAAAACATAACTTTGAAAGTATAAAAAAAATTTACTGGAGAAATAGCGATTTAGATTTTAATTCTATTGAATCATTATTAACCTCATTAAAAAAATATCCAATACATAATTTTTTTATACATAAAAAGAACGCTCTGGATGAGATAAATTTTCGTAATTTAATTCATGATAGTGAAATTAAACAATATATAACCTCTAAAAAAAATCTGAAGTTATTGTGGGATATCTGTCAAATACCAGACTTTGAAAAACTATTTAATGATAATTATTTACTTCTTTTGAAGAATATTTTTCTTACATTAATAAATAATAATTATAGTATACCTGAAGAGTGGATAAATAAAAAAGTCAGCAGACTCGATAATTTTGGTGGTGGTATACCTGAGCTTTCAATCAAAATCTCACAAATACGAACTTGGACATATATTACAAACAATCATAATTGGTGTATAAACTCATATTTTTGGAAAGAAAAAACACAACAAATAGAGAATGAATTATCAGATCAATTACATAATAGTTTGACAAAAAAATTTATTGACTATTCATCTAAATATTTCATTAGAAAACCAAAATTTGATATAACTGAAGATATTTTTATAAAAAATAATAATGAAATATTTCTTGAGAATACTAAATATGGGATTATAAATGGTTTTGATCTAATTGAGGGTAAAAAAATATATTCACAATCTCTTTTTTCAATTAGTAATATAAAAAAATCAGTAAGAAAAATGATTGATGAAAAAGTAGAAAAATTTTTAAATGCACCATTAGACTCAATTTCTTTTGGTGATATTAATAAATTCAAAATAAAAGATGAGAGCTTTATTTATTGGGGAGATGAACCTGTCGGTAAGTTGAAAAAGGGTAAATCAATTTATAAACCTTCTGCAGATGCGCTAAATTCAGAATATTTGTCTTCAGAAAATAAGTTGTTAATATCTGCCAAATTGCAAAAGTGGTTGGAAATTGAAATCAACGAAACAATACATCCATTGAATAAAAATATAGATGAAGAGTTAAATGCTGAAATTAGAGCAGTTGTTTTTAATTGTCTTGAAAATTTTGGAAATTATCCAATTGAAACATTTAAATCTTCTCTAAAGACAATTTCACAGGAAAGTAAACTTCAACTTTCTAAACTTGGAATTAGGATTGGGGCTAAATATTTTTTTATTCCAAATTTATTAAAGAAAAAACCATTAGAGCTATGTGCAATTTTATGGAAAACATTTTATAATACTAAAATTGATGACTTTTTACCACTACCACAAAATGGAAGAGTATCTTTTACATCGCAAATTAAAATGCCAGAAAGTTATTGGCAATCAATTGGGTATATAAATATTAATAATTTTGCATTTAGAATAGATGTATTTGAAAAAATCTTTTTTATAGCAAGGCAAAAAATTAAAAAAGGACCCTTCTTAGAAACTTCTGATTTAATGAATCCTATTGGTTGTAACAGCGATCAGTTGAAAGATATAATGATTTTTTGTGGTTATGAATACATAAAAATATCTGATAATAAAAAATTATATTTTCTAAATAAAAATAAAAAACAAGTTAAAAAAAATATAAATAAAAATAAAAAATTAAATAAAAAAACTGCTATTAATAAATTAAAAAGAGATCCTAATTCTCCCTTTGCAGTTTTGGAAAAACTTCTATAAGATTAAATCTAGGAAAAAAATTGATAAACTTATTAAAAAATATTTTAAATAATCAAAGTTCGATAGAAGAAAAAGAAAGCAATAAATCTCTTGAATTATTAACTGGATTGATGATTGAGGCAGCATATACTGACGGGCAAATTGACGAGACTGAATTAAATAAAATCAAATCAAGTTTAATTAATATATTTGATGAAGATCCAAGTGAAGTTGATTTAATTTTAGAAGGAGCAATTAGGAATAAAAATAATTCAAAATCCCTGCATTATTATACATCTTTTATAAATAAAAATTTTACTGAAGAAAAAAAACTTTTACTTATTGAAATTTTATGGGGAATTGTATTATCTGACGGAGATATACATGATTTCGAATCAAATCTTATAAGAAGACTAGCAGGTTTACTCTATATTTCTGATGTAAATTCTGGAAATGCTAGAAAAAGAGCTTTAAATAAAATTTAATAAAAATATGACATATGTAGTAAATGAAAAATGTATAAAATGTAAACATATGGATTGTGTAGATGTATGTCCTGTTGATTGTTTTTATGAAGGAGAAAATATGCTTGTTATACACCCAGATGAATGTATTGATTGTGGGGTTTGTGAGCCTGAATGCCCAGTTGAAGCAATCTTATCAGATACAGAGGATGGAATAGAAAAATGGGCAGAAATTAATAGAAAATATTCAGAAATTTGGCCTAACATAAGTGAAAAAAAAACACCCCCTAGTGATGCAGAAAAATGGCAAAATGTTGAAAATAAATACAAAAAATATTTTAGTGAGAAACCAGGAAGCTAAATGAATAAGAAGAAAAATTCAGAATTTAAAATTGGAGAGATTGTAGTTTACCCAAAACATGGAGTAGGTGAAATTACCAAAATAGAAAATATGGAAATATCCAATATAAAGACAAGTTTTTACGTTGTAAAAATGGAACAATCAAAGTTAGTTATCAGAGTTCCACTTGACAAAAAAGACGAAGTTGGTTTAAGAAAAATTTCTTCCAAAAAAATTATTGATGAAGTTTATTCTACACTAAAACTTAGACCAAAAATTAGGAGAATTATGTGGAGTAGAAGAGCGCAAGAATATGAGACAAAAATTTTTTCAGGCGATCCAGTTAAAATTGCTGAAGTCGTAAGGGATCTTTTTAGAAAGAGTAGTCAAGCTGAACAATCATATAGTGAAAGACAAATGTTTCAGGTAGCAATCGAACGTCTCGCAAGGGAAGTTGCAGCAGTTGAAAAAACTGATTATTTTCAATCAACAGAAAAAATAGAACAAATTTTAATTAAAAAATAACACTTTGGAAGATACCAGCAATTTTATAGAACTAAATAAATCTCAAAAGATTTGGGCAGTAGGTTCTATTCATTCAAACCTTGAGTCCTTTAAGTCTATAAAAAAATACATATCAGAAAATTTCGGTAAAGATGATAAATTAATTTTTCTTGGTAATATTATAGGATTAGGAGATAATTCAAAAGAAACTTTAAGCAGTGTTATTGATTTAAGATTTTCTCTCATGTCAAAATTCAAACTGAAACCTGAGTCAATTATATTTTTAAGAGGAGCGCAAGAAGAAATGTTTACTAAATTATTACAACTTCAACTTGCTCCCAATCCTGTAGAAATATTAGAATGGATGTTTGACCACGGAGTAAATGAAACAATAAAATCATATGGTTTTTCTGAAGATGAAATCAAAGACGTAAGCACATCAGGAACAATCAAAATTTCAAAATGGACAACAAGATTAAATAAAGCTGTTCAAAGAAACCCTGGTCATACTCAATATTTTTTAAATCTTAAACATGCAGCATATTCTTATACAAAGAAAATATTATTTGTTAATAGAGGTGTGGATATAACCAGGCCTCTTTCCGCACAAAACGATTGTTTTTGGTGGGGTTTCCAAAATTTTTCTAAAATTACAGAACCTTATAAAACTTTTATAAGGATAGTAAGAGGATATGAATCTAAGCATTTAAATAACTCTAAAATCTCAAAAAATAATGTTGTTTGCACACTATTTAAACAACCTCTTTCAAATAAAAGTATATTGTGCGGAATTTTCAAGGAAAATGGTGAAATATTAGATTTATTTGAAAATAATTGATCCAATTTAATTTTTTTACGTATAATAATATATGGCAACAAAAAATATCTTTTTTTCGAACAACCTTATTGAACTCTCAAAAAAAGCTTCAATTCTTGAAAAAGATGAAGAATTTTATCTTATCAACGATTGGAGGGATAATAAAACCCCTAAATCACTTCAAAAAATACTTAATTCCTATCTTCGTCTAGCAGTATCTTATGCTAGGAAATATTCAAGTTACGGTTTACCAATTGATGATTTAATTCATGAGGGTGTCCTTGGAATAATGCATGCTCTTGAAAAGTTTGATACTTCTAAAGATTTTAGACTATCAACCTATGCTTCGTGGTGGATTAGAGCTTCAATACAAGATTATATCCTAAAAAATTGGTCAGTAGTTAGAACTGGTTCCACTGCATCACAAAAAGCTCTTTTTTTTAATCTTAAAAAAATTAAACAACAAATTAACGACGTCTCAAGAGAATTTATGGGTCAAAACGAGATTAATAAAGTATCAAACATGCTTAATGTAAAGTCTATAGAAGTACAAAATATGGAGTCCAGACTTACAGGCGGAGATTTACACTTAAATCAAAGAGTCGACAATGATAACGAAAATGACCTCATGAGCTTATTAGCCGATGATCGTCAAAATCCTGAAGAATCCTTTGAAGATTTTAATGATAAAAATATAAAAAAAGATTTTATAAATAAGGCAATTGATACATTAAACGATAGAGAGAAAACTATAATTCGCTTAAGAAAATTCAGGGAAAAAAGTATTACACTTGATGAGCTAGGTCAAAAATTAAAGATAAGTAAAGAGAGAGTTAGACAAATAGAAACCAAAGCATTAGAAAAACTAAAAAAAACGTTACTAGAAATTTCCCAACAAAATAAAGAATTTTTTATTTGAAAGCTATTTAAAACAATTATAAGATATTTTGTGTTCAGAATATTTATATTATTTTTATTAGTTTCATTTACAAATACAGCATTTACAAAAGGATTTAATGTTTTTGGGCTAGGAGTTTACGATTTAAAATTTGACGGTTCAGAAAAGAACCAAGCTACCGACTTTAGATATGAATATAGGAGTGATGAAACGTTATTTGATATCGGTCCAAAAGAAGATAATTTTTTCTTCTTGAAACCTTTTTTTGGATTTGAATATACAAATGACTCAGCATCATATATCTTAACTGGTATATACTTCGAAGATAATTTAGGTGAATTATTTGAGGGAAACAAAAGCAAACTTTTTTTCACACCAAGTTTTGGAGCAGGTATTTATAATGATGGTTCGGGAAAAAAATTAGGTAACGATCTACAATTTAGAACTTCATTTGAAATAAGCTATGAATTAAAAAATAAAAATAGAATTGGTCTTTCATTTAGTCATATTTCAAATGCTAATTTAGGCGATAAAAATCCAGGTGTTGAAATCTTAAGTTTTTCTTATCAAATACCTTTCTAGAAATTATCTAAGATTGCTCTCACTAACAAATTTTATCAATAAATCTTCAATCAAATTAATTCTTTGATTTTTCATATATTCATTAATCTTTGACTTATAAATTTTACTATTAGGAACAGAAAAAAAGATATTAAGTAGAGGGCTTAATAATCTAAAAATTGAATCAAAACCTAATTTTGGTTTTATATATTCAAAATAATTATAAATAATTGATTCATCAATTAATGTATTGTTTTCTTTAAAAATTTTTTTATCAACTTCTTTTAATATGAATGGGTTATTTTTAATTAGTCTACCAACCATGATGCCATCAAATTCTTTTAGTAGATTTTCTGCTTTATCAAGACTATTTATACCTCCGTTTAGAATAAATGATATACTTGGATATTTATTTTTGATTTCTTTTACAAAATTATAATTAAGTGGAGGTATTGTTCTATTTCCTTGTGGGCTAATACCGCTTAGAATCGCATTTCTTGCATGTACATAAATAAATTTAATTCCAGTTTTTGATATTTCATCAATAAACTTTTCAAAGAATTCATAATTTAATTCTTTACCTAGTCCCAATCTACATTTTAATGTTGCTTCAATTTTATCATTTTGTAAAGCTTCTATACAATTTCTAACAAGAATTTTATCTTGCATAAGACATGCACCAAAACTTCCTTTTTGTACCGCTTTACTTGGACAACCAACATTTAAATTAATCTCATCATAATTATGATCTATAGCTATTTTAGAAGCTTTTTTTAATTCATCGATTTCCGAACCACCTACCTGAAGAGCAACAGGGTTATTAAAGTCATTTTCAATAATATTATTTTTACTCTTTGAATAAATCAGTGATTTTGTTGCTATCATTTCACTAAATAAAAAACTATTTTTTGATAAAATTCTATAAAGTTTCCTTGCATATGGTGTAGTATACCCCATCATTGGAGCTACACAGAATTTTCTACTAATTCCCTTTTTCATTTAATTTTGTTATATAAATTATTGCTAAAAAAATAATATTATGGAAATACCAAAATTTTTAACTGAAAGATATAAATTCTGGAAAAAGAATACCTTTGATGATTATAAAGACATATATCTGCAAGCTTCTAAAACTCCACAAAAACCGATTGCTATGATTATTACTTGTTGTGATTCTAGAATTCTTGAAAATACGATATTTGGTGGAAGTGTTGGAGATTATTTTATACATAGAAATATTGCTAATATAGTACCTTCCAAAAATGATAGGGATCAAAATATACAAACATTATCTGCTGTAGAATACGCATTAAAAGTTCTAAAAATCCCAAACTTAATTATTTTAGGTCACTCAAATTGTGGTGGAGTTGCCTATGCTTACAAAACATTATTAGATAAAAAGAATATAAATGATTTTGAATACATAAATCAATGGGTAAGTTGTTTACAAAATTCTTACAACAATATCCCTGATAATTATAAAGAAACTGAAAAAATAACTTTTTTTGAGCAGGAAAATATAAAACAATCAATTAAAAATTTACGTGAATATAATTTTATAGATCAATTAATTAATGAAAATAAACTGAATGTAATTGGTTTGTGGTATCAAATAAATTCTGGTTTAATAAAGTTTTTAGATAATAATAATAGCTTTATAGATTTAGATTAATTGTAAGTAAATTTAGTACCAGGAAATTTTTTAAGCTTAACTTCTCGATTGTATTTCCTAACCACATTACTGGCGATTTTATTAAAATTAAAAAAATTTTTTACAAATTTCGGTTTTTTATCATTTGTACTTAGATTAATTAAATCATCAAATACTAAAACCTGACCATCACAATATATTGAAGCACCTATACCTATTGTGGGTATCGAAATATTTTCTGTAATTAGTTTAGCTGTATCGGCTGTTATACATTCTAACAATACAGCTTTAGCTCCAAGATTTTCTGATTCTTTGGCTAATTTTAATAAATTTTGTTTTTCTTTATTAGTTTTCCCTAAAACTTTAATTTGATTAAAATTCTTATAACTTTGTGGTGTTACTCCTATATGAGAAATAACATTTATTTTTTTATCTGCTAAGTGTTTTAAAATAACTAATTTTCTTTCACTAATTTCTATCTTTAATAAATCAGCCTTACAGTGATTTAAAAGTATTTTAGCGTTTTTATAGGCATCAATTTTATTATCATAGGTTTTATAAGGCATATCTAAAACTTTTAAACTTTTCTTAATTTCCTTATTCACAGCTGCTCCATGATTTTTCATCATTTCCATAGTTACTCCTTGAGTATTCTTCATGCCATAGAGTGTTGAACCTAGAGAATCTCCAACTAATATTAAATCAATTTTTCCATCTAAAATATTAGCAATTGATGGAGAATATGTTGCTAAACAACTTATTGGTTTAGAAAATATTTTATGTAAAACTCTAATTTTCTTCATTTGTTAACTTAAAATAAAATTTATTAAGTGTTAAATTTTTAATTTAAAATTTTTAATATCAATAATTTTATTCTCGTAGAAATTATTTATTTCTCTTATTATTGATTTAGTATCCATGTTAATATCTTCATACTGTTGATCTGGAGTCATATGTTCCACAAATCTGTCTGGAAAGATTAAATTTTTTATTTGAGTATTATTTTTTTGTGATCTTATATTATGAATATAATGTAATATATGTGAAGAAAATCCACCTATTGAACCTTCTTCAATTGTTAAAATATACTTATGATTATCTAGTAAATTATCAATTAATTGGGTATCTAGTGGTTTTGCAAATCTTGCATCAGCAATAGTAGGATATATATTATTTTGATTAAGAAATTTGCTAGCTTCAATGCATTTTTCTAACCTAGTACCTAAATTTAAAATAGCAACATCGGCTCCTTGGATCAAAATATATCCTTTGCCTACATCAATATTAGTAGGTTGATTATTAAGTAATTCAGCAGATCCCGTTCCCCTTGGAAATCTAAAAGCGGAAGGCGTATCATTTATTTCACAAGATAGTTCTATCATAATAGATAACTCCCTTTGATTACTAGGCGCCATAATTATAAAATTTGGTAAAGTAGCTAAATATGTAATATCGAATGATCCTGCGTGCGTTGGGCCATCTGATCCAACCAGACCAGCTCTATCAATTGCAAATCTAACTGGTAATTTTTGAATAGCAACATCATGTACTATTTGATCGTAAGCTCTTTGTAAAAAAGTTGAATAAATTGCAACAAAAGGTTTATAACCTTCAGTTGCCAATCCGGCTGCCATCGTAACAGCATGTTGTTCTGCAATACCTACGTCAAAAAATCTTTTTTCAAAATTTTCTTGAAATAATTTTAATCCAGTTCCAGACATCATAGCCGCAGTAATTGCAACAATTTTTTCATCATTTTTTGCAAGTTTTGTTAATGTTTCACCAAAAACATTTGAGTATGATTTCAAATTTGTTTTTTTAACAGAGTTGCCGGTGTTAATATCAAATTTTTCAACACCGTGAAATTTATCTTCAGATTTCTCTGCTGGGCTATATCCTTTACCTTTTTTTGTTATACAATGCAGAAATACGGGTTTATCAAATTTATTGTCCCTGATATTTTCTAAAACTGATACTATATTTTCAACATTATGACCATCTATTGGGCCAAGATAATAAAAACCCAATTTCTCAAATAAAGTACCTCCGGAGATAAGTCCTTTAGAATACTCTTCAGTTTTATAAAGAGTCTTAGAAATATTTGATGGAAAGGTTTTAGAAATTTTCTTAATTATTTTTCTTAAACTTGAATAAGATTTTGAAGATAGTAATCTAGTAAGATAAGTGCTCATAGCACCAACAGGTTTGTCTATTGACATTTTGTTATCGTTTAAAATAACAATTAAACCCTTTTTAAGTGCTCCGGCATTATTTAATCCTTCAAACGCTAAACCAGCACTTAAAGCTCCATCTCCAACAACACATATAACTTTTGATTTGTCTTTATTTATATCTTTTGCGGCCTTAATCCCTAACCCCGCTGATACTGCTGTAGAACTATGAGCTGTTCCAAAGGGATCATATTCACTCTCTGATCTTCTTACAAAACCATACAAACCATCTTTTTTTCGAAGAGTTTCAATATCTTTTTTTCTACCTGTAATTATTTTATGAGGATAAGTTTGATGACCAACATCCCAAATCAATTTATCATGAGGAGTATTAAACACATAATGTATAGCCACAGTTAATTCAACAACACCTAATCCAGCACCTAGATGCCCACCAGTTTTTGAAACTGTCTCAATTGTTTTAGCCCTTAACTCTTCCGAAATTTGTTTAAGATCTCTCTTTTTAAATTCTCTCAGGTCAGATGGAAAATTAATTTTATCTAAAAGCTCATAATCCATAATTTAGTTTACTATTTTTGCCTAGATTTGATATTTTTATATCTGCAAAAAAACAAGAGTTTGTGGAAAGATTTTATTAAAGAGTTTGAAATATTTAAGTTCTTATTTCTCAAATTATTAAAGACAAATTTTAAAGTTAAAATCTCTAGACTTTTTAGAATATAAAAACTAATTATATTATTCATGTTTTATGATGTAGATACAAAAAATATTGATAAACTTGCACATCTATCTATTAAAAGAGGAGTTGCACTTCAAAAAGGTCAAAACCTTTTAATAACAGCACCGTTAGAGTCATTACCGTTGGTTAGAAAAATAGCTGAACACGCTTACAAAGAAGGGGCCGGACTTGTAACCCCACTTTTCAATGATTCTGATATTACATTGTCCCGATTTAAGTATGGAAATGATGAATCTTTCAATATTGCAGCAAATTGGCTTTATAATGGGATGGGTGAAGCTTTTGATAACAATACAGCTAGAATGGCTATTGCTGGTGATGATCCCATGCTATTATCTGAAATTGATCCTGATAAAGTTTCTCGTGCAAATAAAGCTAATGCTGTTGCATACAAACCAGCAAGAGAAAGAATCACTGAATTTAAAATTAATTGGAATATAATTTCTTGGCCAGGAAAAGCATGGGCTAAAAGAGTCTTTCCAGATCTTGATGATAGTGAAGCAATTAAAAAATTAGGAGATGCAATATTTCATGCTTCAAGAGTTATCAATGATGATCCTGTAGCTGAATGGGATCAACATAATAAAAATTTAAGAGATAAAACAGATTGGTTAAATGCTAAAAATTTTCATTCTTTAAAATACTCTGGTCCTGGAACATCTTTAACTGTAGGTCTTGCTGATGACCATGAATGGATGGGCGGCGCTTCTGAAGCCCAAAATGGTATCATTTGTAATCCAAATATTCCATCCGAAGAAGTATTCACAACTCCTCATGCTAGTCGTGTAAGTGGTGAAGTTTGTTCAACTAAACCTCTGTCTTATCAAGGAACACTAATTGAAAATATTAACGTTCGCTTTGAAGATGGTAAAATTGTTGATGCAAAATCTTCTAAAGGACAAGATGTTTTATTAAAAGTTCTTGATTCAGATGAAGGTTCAAGAAGACTTGGTGAAGTAGCCTTGGTTCCTAATAGTTCACCGATTTCACAATTAGGAATAACTTTTTATAACACTCTATTTGATGAAAATGCTGCTTCTCATATTGCTTTAGGACAGTGTTACTCAAAATGTTTCAAATCCAAAAAAGACTTATCGAAAGATGAAATTACTCAAAGAGGTGGTAATTCAAGTATGATACACATTGACTGGATGATTGGCTCAGGCAAAATTGATGTTGACGGTGTTGATAAGGATGGTGTTGTAACGCCTATATTTAAACAAGGAGAATGGTGTAATTAATTCTACTATTGTTTTAAATAAGGTCCAAAGCTAAGATCTAAACCTACACCAACTCTTGCTAATGAATAAATAATAACTAAGAAAAAAATTACTATAATTAAGTTTCGTATAATCTTTTTTTCATCCATAAAATTATGCTGTTTGTATATTTGTATTAGATAATGGTTTTTCTCTAATTGGTAAATGGATTATTGCAGAAAAGGCACCTACTCCTATGCCAACCCACCATACAATATCATAACTTCCATAGATATCATAAAACAGACCACCTAACCAAACACCTACAAAAGATCCTAGCTGATGAGAAAAAAATACAATGCCATACAATGTACCCATAAATTTTAATCCATAAATATGACCTATAATTCCAGAAGTTAAAGGAACTGTTGCTAACCATAAAGCACCCATAACTATTGAAAATATTGCAATAGATGTTGGTGTAATAGGTAGTAAGATAAATAAAATTGCCGCAATAGTCCTTCCAGTATAAATTAAAGATAAAAGATATTTCTTATAATGCCCCTTTCCTAAGGCTCCAGCAATTAAACAACCAATTATGTTAAATAATCCTATAAGAGCCATAGATAATGCCCCTAAACCTTCTACAGAACCACAAACCAAACTTATCAAACTTCCTTCTATAATTGGACTACTAGATTCAACAATAAATGCTGGAAAATGTGCAGTAATAAATGCTAACTGAAAACCGCAAGAAAAAAAACCAAAGAACAACATTGAGTATGTTGGATCTTTTAATGCAACAAATACAGCATCAGTAATTTTTTCATTTTCATTATTAATATTTGTATTTGATAATTCTGTTTTTAAAATTGGAACAAGTATCAGTGTTATTAATAATATAATTGAAAAGATTTCAAACACTGAAGACCAAGGCAAAAATGATAATAGAATAGAAGCAAGTGGTGGACCAACCACTTGTCCAGCCGATCCTGCAGCAGTTGTAATACCTAGTGCTAAAGATCTTTTTTCTGGAGATGTGGCTCTTCCAACTACTGCTAAAATTGGACCAAAACCACTACCAGCTATACCAAAACCAATTAATAGGTTTAAAGTTTGATGCGCCTCTGGAGTTGTAGCAGTACTACTTATGAAAATTCCAATTGCATAAAGAATTAAGCCTAGCGCTATTGCTTTTCTATCACCATATTTTTCGGCAAAAGCACTAAATAGTGGAGTGCCTACCCCCCAAGCTAAATTTTGAATAGCAATGGCAAGAGAAAATTCTGAACGGTTCCATAAAAAATCAGACGCAATTGGAATTTGAAATAGGCCAAATGTTGAACGAATTGCAAAACTTATTAAAAGAATTAAACTTCCTCCAATTAGAATAGGAGTAAATACAGAATTAATTCTCTCATCTTTCATATTTAATTAGATAACAGGAAGAATTTTTATTTCTAGAATTTTTATAATTATTAGACCGTATTATTTAATTCTGTCTTTTCGTTTTCTTCTTTTTCAGGAACAACATACGCAACAGCACAATGATCTAAACAATAGGGCTTATCTTCAAACCTATCTTTGCCACAAAAACGAAAGTCTGCTTCATCAGGATGACCTTCAGGCCATTCACAACCTCTCTTTGGAGCTGCAGTGAATATATTTTTAACAACCGGTTGGAAAACAGCAGGCTCTTTAGAGACAATCTCTGGTTCTTTGGTGCTTTCAAAATTTAATTTTGGCATTACTGGAGATCTAGCTTTTTTCCGATCAGGTTTAACAGCTGTTCTTCTTATAGGTGATGGTCTTCTCTCGAGTCCAATTCTATGAGCTTTTCCAACCACTGCGTTTTTGGTGAAACCTAATAATTTTCCAATTTGAGCTGTAGGTAGGCCTTGGTCCCATAAATCTCTAAGTTTTGCTACATTATTATCATCCCAAGGCATAATCAAACTCCATTACTACATTTAGTAGCTTAAAAAAGGTTTAATATACTAAATATATGTATTAAAAAAGATAAAACTGCAAATTTTTAAAAAAAATCAATGATTTCCAGCATTTTTTTTATATACATGTGAATAGAAATGAAAGAATTAAGAGATCTAGATTGTAAAAATAAAAAAATAATTGTTCGAGTTGATTTAAACGTACCGGTTTTGGAAGGGACAATTACAGATCATTCAAGAATTCAAGCTATTTTACCAACACTGGAAAAACTAATTAAAAATAAAAATAAGATATTCTTAATTGCTCATTTTGGCCGACCTAAAGGTCAAGTTAATAAAACATATTCCATTGAGTTTTTATGTTCAGAATTAAAAAAATTTTTAAATTTAAACACAATTCATTTTTTAGCTAACTGTGAAACAAAAATAATTGAAACAAAAATTGCTGAAATGGACATGGGGGAAATTTGTCTATTAGAAAATATTCGTTTTAATGCTGAAGAAGAAAAAAATGATCTTAATTTTTCAAAAGTATTAGCTTCTAGTTTTGACATATATATTAATGACGCGTTCTCTGCATCTCATCGTAATCATGCATCTATAGTAGGTATTACTAAATACTTACCTTCATACGCTGGATTAAGTTTCTCAAAAGAAATTGAAAATTTAGATAAATTTTTAGAAAATTCAAATAAACCAAATTTAGCAATTATAGGTGGTTCAAAGGTCTCAACAAAAATAAAAGTTTTAGAAAATATAGTTGAAATTTTTGACTCTTTAGTGATTGGTGGTGCAATGGCTAATACTTTTTTGCTATCAAATAATTACAATGTTGGCTCTTCTCTGGTAGAAAATGATTTTATTGAACTTTCAAAAAAGATACAAAAAAAAGCAGAATCAAAAAATTGCAAAATACTTTTACCAATTGATGCTGTGTGCTCAAAAACAATAGAAGATAGAGTAAATGTTAAGACTTATTCAATCAATAATATTCCAAATGACCAAATGATACTAGATGTTGGTGAACAAACAACAAAACTAATTTCAGATGAAATATTAAAATCTAATTCAATTTTATGGAATGGGCCTTTAGGCGCATTTGAGTATAGTCCATTTGATAAAAGTACAATTTCAGTTGCAAATATTATACAAAATTATTCAAGTAAATCTCAATTAGATGCTCTAGCAGGAGGAGGAGATACACTTGCAGCAATAAAAAAAGCTAAAGCCAATGATGCATTTAAATATTTATCTACAGCTGGAGGTGCATTTTTAGAGTGGCTTGAGGGAAATAAATCACCAGGATTTATAGCATTAAGAGAAAACAATTTTTTAACTTAATCTTCAATTTGATATTTTTTAATTAAAGGGAATTGTGTCATCGTAAAAATAAACGTAATTGGCAAGATACCAAAAACTTTAAAATTTACCCAAACATCAGTACTTTGTGTTCTCCAAACAATTTCATTTAACACAGCAAGTGCAACAAAAAAAGCAATCCACCTTTGAGTTAATATTCTCCATCCATCTTCTTCCAGTTTAAGTGCAGCACCTAAAAGATATTTTAAAAGAGGTTTTTTAACAATCACTCCTCCATATAAAATTAATGCGAAGACCATATTTATTATTGTTGGTTTCATTTTAATAAAAATTTCATTGTCAAAATAAATTGTAAGACCTCCAAATATTAATACTATCGCAGCCCCAAGAGTTGGCATAATTGGTATTTTTTTCTCAAGTATATATGAGATAATTACTGAAATTACAGTTGCAATCATAAGAGGAAGTATTGCTTCTTGAAGACCACTTCTTGTATAAAAAATAAAGAATACAGCAAGCGGTCCTATATCAATTAATAATTTATAAACTGACTTCATTTTTGTTCTTCTAGATTTAAAATAGACCTAGCAAAGTTTTGAGAATTAAAGCTAACAAGGTCCTCAATACTTTCTCCAAGACCAACATAACTTATAGGGATTTCAAATTTATTTGCAATTGAAATTAATGCTCCACCTTTTGCTGTTCCATCCAATTTAGTTATTATAAGACTTGATACATTAAGTTCATTTCCAAAGATTTCCACTTGCTTAATCATGTTCGAACCATTCGTTCCATCTAAAACTAACACAGTTTCAATATTAAAAGAGGAATTAACTTTTGAGATAACATTCTTCAATTTAATTAGCTGATTAATGAGGTTAGTATTATTTGATAATCTTCCAGCAGTATCTATAAGTAAAAAATCATAATTTTCTTTTCCAAATTTTTCAGTTGCCTGATACGCTACGCTTGCTGGATCTTGATTACTTTTTCCAGCGATAAAACCATTATTATTTTTTTTTGCCCAATTTTCCAACTGCTCAACAGCTGCTGCCCTAAATGTATCACAAGCCGCAATCAGAATTTTTTTATTTGATAAAATTTTATTTGCAATTTTTCCAATAGTGGTTGTCTTTCCACTTCCGTTTACTCCAACAAATAATAATATTTTTTTTTCATCATTTTTTTCATTTATCAGAACATGTTCTCTTGGAAGTAATATACTTTCTATATTTTGAGCTAAGATTTCTAGTACATTTTTTATTCCATCATTATTTGAAATTTTTATTTTTTTTATGGAATCTATTAGCAGATTTACAACATCCAAACTAATATCAGATGAAATAAGAACATTTTCTAATTCTTCTAAAGTTAAATCGTCTATTTTTTTGTTTTTTAAAATCTCTACAATATTAAAAGAAAGTATATTTGAAGTTTTACTTAACTTATCTTTAAATATTGAGAACAAACTCATGCTATTCTTGCTAATAACGTATCATTTTCTACGCCTGTGTATATACAGGAAATTATATTTCCCTCTTTAAACTCTTCTTCAAGTTTTACTTTTAAAAAATGCTGATCTTTTCCAAGTGAAAAATTTTCTTTTCTACTTTCAATTAAAATTTGCTCCTTCTTTCCAATATTTTTTTTTAAATGTTGTTTTAATTTTTCAATACCTTTTTCTCTAAGTCTTCTTGCTCTATCTTTGATAATATTTTTTTGAACTTGAGGCATTCTAGATGCAGGAGTGTTTTCTCTTGGTGAATAAGGAAAAATATGAAGATGAGTTAAATTACACTCATCAACTAAATTAATTGAATCTTGAAACATTGTTTCTGTCTCTGTTGGAAAACCGGCAATTATATCAGCACCAAATGTTGCATCTTTCCTAATAGATAAAACTTTCTTACAAAAATTAATTGCCATTTCCCTTGAATGTCTTCTTTTCATTCTTTTCAAAATTAAATTGTTTCCAGCTTGTAAACTTATATGAAAATGAGGCATCAATCTTTCGTCCTTTAAAACATCCCAAAAATCTTTGTCTATTTCAGCGCAGTCAATTGAAGACAAACGCAGCTGTCTTAATTCAGGTACTAATTTTAGAATTCTTTTAATTAAGTTAGAAAAAGTCGGTTTTGCTGGAAGATCTTTTCCATAATCAGTTATATCTACTCCTGTTAAGACTACTTCATTATATCCATTGTTAACAATTTTTTTTATTTTATTAACTATCTCTCCAGCAGGTACACTTCTATTATTGCCCCTGCCAAATGGAATAATACAAAAAGTACAGCGATGGTTACAACCTTGTTGTATTTCAATATAAGCTCTCGATTTTCCTTCAAATTTTTCAATTGAATTAGGTACTGTTTTACTTTCTTCTAATATATTTCCTACTTTAAGATTTTTAGACTGATCGATATTTTTCCATGTTAAAGTTTCTAATTTTTCTGTGTTCCCAATAACTGAGTCTACTTCTTTTAAATCTTTATATTTTAATGGATTGATTTGAGCCGCACATCCTGTAACTACTATTCTATTATTAGGAAAATTTTTTTTTGCCTTTCTAATTTCATAAGAAACTTTTTTCTCAGCTTCTTCAGTTACTGCACATGAATTTATGACTGTAACATTATTTAAATTATTTGTTTTAAGATGGTTTTTAATAATCTCACCTTCATAAATATTCAATCTACAACCTAGATTGACTACGTAGTTTTTATTTTTCATAAATTATATTTCTAAACTACCTCGATAACTTATTTCTGCAGGTCCTGTCATAATAGATTCATTATTAACTATATTTATGTGCAGTGATCCTTTTTCAAGTTTCACTTCAGCGTTATTTTCAATTAATCCTTTTTTCCACGCCGCATATACAGCCGCACAGGCACCACTACCACAAGCTAAAGTGATTCCAACTCCACGTTCCCAAACTCTCATTTCAATTAAATTTGAATTAATAACTTCAACTATTTCAACATTAGTTTTTTTTGGAAAGAGCTCATGACTTTCTATTTTAGGACCTATACTTTCAAGATCTGTATCTTTGATCGATTTCCCAAAAAAAACTACATGTGGATTACCTACATTAACAGCAACCCCATTACTATATCCATCAATTGAAATTGGTATATTCATTGTATCGACTTCTTTACTTAAAGGAATTTTATCCCAAGTATTTTTTATTAAACCCATGTTGACACTTATATCGTTATCTATTTTTTTTGATTCTAATATACCTGCATCAGATTGAATTTTTAAAATCTCTTTATTTGAATCTTCATCAAATAGTATTTTTGCCACACAGCGTGTTCCATTACCACAAGCTTCGGCTCTATCACCACCAGGATTAAATATTTCAATTTCAGCATCAGCACTTTGATTACTTGTATTATTAATTGTGATTAATTGATCACATCCAGCTCCAGTTCTTCTGTCACTGAGTCTTTTAATAATATCTTCAGTAATTGCGATATTGTTCGACCTTTTATCTATGATAACAAAATCGTTCCCAAGCCCATGCATCTTTATAAAGTCTACTTTTTGCATATTTGTTTTATAACCTAATTTATCGATAAATCTCAGTAAATATGGGAAATTTAAGAATACTTGACTTTCAATTATTCAGCTAATAGAGCGTCACGAACAAATCCTATATTTGTAAACGAATTGAGCTTGTTACAATTGTGATAGGTACTCTAGCCCACGAGTTTCGTGCCCTGGAGTTAAAAGGTTATTGGAGATTTATGTTTGATACACTGAACACAAAATTTGAAAAAATTGTTCAAAGTATTCGGGGTAAGGCTGTTATATCAGAAACAGATCTTGAAATTACATTACGTGAAATTAGAATTGCTCTCTTAGAGGCAGATGTTTCCTTAGTTGTAGTAAAAGAATTTATAAATTCCATCAAGTCAAACATTTTAGGAAAAGAAATTCTCAAATCTGTCAAGCCAGATCAAATGATCATAAAGCTTGTACAAGATGAGCTTGTAGAAATTCTTGGATCAGAAAATAAATCTCTAAATTTATCTTCTTCTCAATTAACTAAAATATTATTTTGTGGATTACAAGGATCTGGTAAAACAACATCAATTGCCAAACTTTCCTATTTGTTAAAGAAGTCTTCAAAGAAAAAAATTTTATTAGCATCAGCAGACATTTATCGACCAGCAGCACAAGAACAATTAAAAGTATTAGCTGAAGAAACTGGCTCAGATTTCTTTAGTCATAATTTATCATCAGTCAGTAATATTGTTGATGATACTATAGACTATGCTCAAAAAAATTTATTTGATATTCTTATTTTAGATACTGCTGGACGACAAGTTGTAGATAAAAAGTTAATGAGTGAATTAATTGAAATTGAAAATAAATTTAAACCTGACGAAACATTATTAGTAGCAGATGCTCTAACAGGACAAGACGCTGCAAATGTAGCTAAAAGTTTTAGTGATGCAATAAATATCACTGGATCAATTTTAACTCGAATAGATGGTGATAGCAGAGGTGGTGCAGCACTATCAATTAAATCAATAACAAACTCTCCTATAAAATTTATAGGACTAGGTGAAAAAGTAGAAAATTTTGAACCTTTCCATCCTGAAAGAATTGCACAAAGAATTTTAGGTATGGGAGATATTGTATCTCTTGTCGAAAAAGCTTCTGAAAATATTGATAAAAAAGAAATGGAAGATATGGCAAAAAAGATCGCTAAAGGAAAATTTGATCTTGAAGATTTTGCCAATCAATTAAAGCAAATGGGTAAAATGGGTGGAGTCTCCGGTTTACTTTCTATGATGCCAGGTGTTTCAAAGGCACAGAAGTTAATGGCAGAAAATAAAATTTCTAATTCAATGATTGATAAACAAATAGCTATAATCAGCTCAATGACAAAAAAAGAAAGGACTGATCCAGATATTATAAAGGCTTCACGTAAAATTAGAATTTCAAAAGGATCTGGAACAAAAGTTCAAGACGTTAACAGGTTATTAAAACAGTTTCTCCAATCACAAAAAATGATGAAGAGAATGAAATCAATGGGCAAAGGAGGAATTCCCAGTGATTTAATGCAAAAATTACAAGGAAATCTTCCTCCAAACATAAATTAGAAAGGAAATAAAATGCCAGTAAGAATAAGATTATCAAGAGGTGGTGCAAAGAAAAGACCATTTTATAGAATAGTAGTTGCTGATTCTAGAAGAGCTAGAGATGGAAAATTTATAGATCAAATTGGAACGTATAACCCAATGCTTCCAAAGGATAGTGCTGATAGAGTTAAAATGAATTTAGATAAAGCTAAGGAATGGATTGCAAAAGGAGCAAAACCATCAGATAGAATTTCTATTTTTCTTAGCAATCTTGGTGTGATGGAAAAACCAGTTATTACTGAAAAAACAAAAAAACATCTTCCTAAGAAAAAAGCACAGGAACGTTTAGCTGCTGCTAAAGAAAAAGAAGAAGCTGCGAAAGCTGCAGCAGAAGAACCAAAAGCAGAAGAAGCAGAAGCTAAGCCAGCTGAAGATGCACAACCTGCTGAAGAACCAAAAGCAGAAGAAGCAGAAGCTAAAAAAGAATAAAATCAATTTTTGCATTGAGTAATAAAGATATTATTCTTGTTGGTCAGTTTGGATCTCCTTTAGGATTAAAAGGTGAAATAAAAGTTAATATGATGACTACCTCGTTTGAAGTTTTTAAAAATTTAGAAAACTATTATAATTTTGATGGTTCAGTTGCATGGCATTTTAAAAATATTTTATTCAAAAATAATAAGTGTGTTGTTCAAGTTGAAAAATACTTTTCTAGAGAAGATGTTTTAGAGCTTAAAGGTCAAAAAATTTTTTCAAATAAGAAATTTTTTCCAAAAACAAAAGATAATGAGTTTTACATAAACGATTTAATCGAATGCATGATTTTCTTGAAAGACAATACTAGTATTGGAAAAGTTTTAAGCGTCCAAAATTTTGGAGCAGGTGATTTATTAGAAGTCAAATATAATAACAAAATTACTCTTATACCTTTTGATAAAACAAATATTTTATCAGTTAATATTAATAAAAAAGAAATTATAGCTGATCCAATACCTGGTATTCTTGATTAAAATGAGAGTAGTAATTTTAACCTGTTATCCTGAGATGTTCCCTGGTTCATTAGGATATTCTGTAATCGGAAATGCATTAAACAATAAAAAATTTTCTCTCGAGATAGTCAATCTACATAATTTTGGAATTGACAAAAGAGGAAGTGTTGATGATGAACCTTTTGGGGGAGGCCCTGGAATGGTTATTCGTCCAGATGTGATAGAAAAAGCATTAAATTCAATTACTTTCAAAAACGATAATTACTGCAAAATTTTTCTAACACCATCAGGTCAGAAATTATCTCAAGCCAAACTTAATAATCTATCAAAACATGATGAAATGCTTATTTTATGCGGTAGATTTGAAGGGGTTGACCAAAGAGCTATAGAAATTCTTGATTTTCAGGAAATAAGTATCGGTGATTACGTCCTTTCTGGTGGTGAGATTGCTGCCCAGGTGTTAGTTGAAGGTTGTATTCGTCTCATTCCTGGAGTATTAGGGCAGCCACAAAGTTTATTAGAAGAATCTTTTTCTAATAATCTGCTTGAATATCCTCATTATACCAGACCACAAACCTGGGAAGATATTCAGGGAAATAAACATGAAGTTCCAGATGTTTTAACATCAGGTCATCATGAAAAAATTGATAAATGGAGAAAAGAAAAATCGGTTGAAAAAACTAAAGAATTAAGACCAGATCTTTATAAAAAGGAAATATAAAATGAGTAATTTATTAGAGACATTTGAAAAACAACAGATTGAAAAGTTAACTTCAAAAAAAAGAGTTCCTGCTTTTCGTCCAGGTGATACTTTAAAAGTTACTGTAAGAATTACAGAGGGAAGTAAGTCGAGACTTCAAGCATTTGAAGGTATTTGTATTGCAAGAAAAAATAATTCAGTAAACTCTAACTTTACTGTGAGAAAAATATCTCATGGAGAGGGTGTTGAAAGAGTATTTCCTTTATTCAGTCCATTAGTAGAAAAAATTGAAGTTGTTAGAAAAGGCGATGTAAGAAGAGCTAAGCTATATTATCTAAGAGAATTATCTGGAAAGAAAGCAAGGATCGCAGATAAAGACAGGGGCGATGAAGCTGATCAATATGAATATATAGAGGAGGCTCCTCCGGTAGAAGAAACAAAAACTGCAGATATAGATACAAATGCTGCAGAGGAACCAAAAGCTGAAGAGGTAGAAGCAAAACAAGCAGAGACAAAAGCAGAAGAAGCAGAAGCCAAACCAGCAGAAGAATCTAAAGCAGAAGCTGCAGATGAATCTAGTAAAGAAGAGGAAAAAGCAGCCGAAAATAAATCGGATGACAATAAATAATCCTAAAACTCTTTTTGATAAAATTTGGGAACATCATCTTGTCGATAGGCAAGAAGATGGAACTTGTCTTATATATATTGATAGACACCTTGTTCATGAAGTTACGAGCCCTCAAGCATTTGAAGGTTTGAGAAATAATAATCGTAAAGTTAGAAGACCCGAAAGTACTTTTGCAGTAGCTGACCACAATGTTCCAACCACAGATAGATCTAAAGGTATAGAAAATAAAGAAAGTAGAATTCAGGTTGAAACACTTGAAAAAAATTGCAAAGATTTTGATGTTACACTTTTTCCATTATTAGATAACAGACAAGGTATAGTGCATATAGTTGGACCAGAACAAGGTATTACTCAGCCAGGCATGACAATAGTTTGTGGTGATAGTCATACAGCAACACACGGAGCATTTGGTGCTTTAGCCTTTGGCATTGGTACTAGTGAAGTTGAACATGTATTAGCTACTCAGACCTTGATTCAAAAACCTGCAAAGAATATGAAAATTTCTGTTGAAGGTAAATTAAACTTAGGTGTTACAGCAAAAGATATTATCCTTCATATCATAGGCAAGATAGGAACAGCTGGTGGAACTGGTTATGTTATTGAATATGGTGGTAATGCAATTTCATCTCTTTCTATGGAAGGAAGAATGACAATCTGCAATATGAGTATTGAAGCAGGTGCTAGAGCTGGTTTAATCGCTCCTGACGAAAAAACTTTTGAATATATTAAAGGTAGACCATATGCTCCATCAGGAGATAATTGGGACAAAGCAGTAGAATTTTGGAAATCTCTTCCATCTGATGAGGGCGCAAAATATGATGAAGAAATTTTAATTAATGCTGAAGATATTTCACCACAAATTACTTGGGGCACAAGTCCACAAGACGTTGTTGCTATAAATGGTATAGTACCAAATCCTCAAGAAGAGAGTAATCCAAATAGAAAGAAGGCTATGGAGCGTTCTCTTGAATATATGGGTTTAGAACCGAAACAAGAAATACAAAAAATTAAAATTGATAAAGTGTTTATTGGCTCTTGCACTAATGGAAGAATTGAGGATTTAAGAGAAGTTGCTAAAGTTGTAGAAGGTAAAAAAGTTTCTGTAGACTCAATGATCGTTCCTGGTTCAGGTCTAGTAAAAAAACAAGCTGAAGAAGAAGGTTTAGATAAAATTTTTATTGAAGCAGGATTTGATTGGAGAGAACCAGGTTGCTCCATGTGTTTGGCTATGAATCCTGACCAACTAAAACCGCAAGAAAGATGTGCATCAACATCAAATAGAAATTTTGAGGGTAGACAAGGTAGAGAAGGTAGAACACATCTTGTTAGTCCTGCAATAGCTGCTGCCTCTGCAATCAAAGGTTCTTTTGCAACAGCAGAGGATTTATAAATGGAATCATTTAAAAAAATAATTGGTATCCCTGCACCACTACCAATGATTAATGTCGATACCGATATGATTATTCCAAAACAATTTTTGAAAACAATAAAGAGATCTGGTTTAGGAAAAAACTTATTTCATGAATTAAGATACGATATTCAAGGTAACATAAAGAATGATTTTGTTCTTAACTGGGATCCTTATAAAACTTCAAAAATTTTAATTGCTGGGGCAAATTTTGGTTGCGGATCAAGTAGAGAGCATGCACCCTGGTCACTTTTAGATTTTGGTTTTAAGTCAATAATCGCACCAAGCTTTGCAGATATTTTCTATAATAATTGTTTTAAAAATGGAATTCTTCCAATTAAGTTAGATCAACAAAATGTAGATATATTAATTAACGAAGCAGAAAATAAAAATGATGTTTCAGTTGATTTAGAAAATCAAAAAATCACTTATCAAAATGATAAAACAATAGAATTTGAAATTGATGCATTTCGAAAGAAATGTTTGTTAGAAGGCTTGGACGATATTGGTTTGACACTCCAAAAAAATAAAAAAATTGATGTTCATGAAGAAAAAATACACAGTATCCAACCTTGGATAGTGTAATCAAAAATGAGTAATAAAAAAATTTTAATTTTACCTGGCGATGGAATAGGCAACGAAGTTATGGCTGAGGTATTAAAAATAATTGATTGGATGGAAAAAACTAAATCTTTATCTTTTGATATTTCTGAAAGATTAGTTGGGGGTACAGCATACGATAAAGAAGGTAATTCTATAAGCGATGAAACAATGCAAGTAGCTATGGATTGTGATGCTGTATTATTTGGTGCGGTAGGAGGCGCTAAATGGGATAATGTAGAGAGAGATAAAAGACCTGAAGCAGCCTTATTAAGATTAAGAAAAGATCTAGATCTTTTTGCTAATTTAAGGCCAGCTGTTGTTTTAGATGCTCTTTCAGATTCGTCATCTCTAAAATCTGATCTTGTTAAAGGATTAGATATTTTGATAATAAGAGAATTAACAAGTGGCGTATATTTTGGACAACCAAGAGGTATATCAAAAATTAGTGAGACTGAAAGTAAGGCAGTTGATACTCAACTGTATACTACATCAGAAGTTAATAGAGTTTCACGAGTGGCATTTGATTTAGCAAAGTTGCGTAATAATAAAGTTACATCAGTTGAAAAATCAAATGTAATGGAAACAGGTTTATTTTGGAAACAAACTGTAACAGATTTACATAAAAAGGAATATTCTAATGTTAATTTAGAACACATGCTTGCAGATAATTGTGCAATGCAATTAGTTCGTTATCCAAAACAATTTGATGTCATACTTACAGATAACTTATTTGGTGATCTTTTAAGTGATACTGCAGCTATGCTAACAGGATCATTAGGAATGCTTCCTTCAGCAGCTCTTGGACCAGTTAAAGAAAATGGAACAAGAGCAGCAATGTATGAGCCCGTTCATGGAAGTGCACCAGACATAGCTGGTCAATCTAAAGCGAATCCTTTAGCAATGATCATGAGCTTTGCTATGATGTTGAAATATAGTTTTGACATGCAAGAAGATAGTCAAATGGTTGAGAAAGCTGTACAGAATGTGTTACTAAAAGGTTTGCGAACAGCTGATATTAATGATGGAGCAGAAAAAATTATCTCTACTCAAGAAATGGGAAATGCTGTTATTGAAGAACTAAAAATTCTATCTGGCAATTAAATGACTCAAAAATACAATATAGCAGTAGCAGGAGCAACAGGTGCGGTAGGAACAGAAATAGTTCAAATATTAGAGCAAAGGGATTTTCCAATAGACAATTTATATTTACTCGCATCATCAAAATCAAAAGGTAAAAAAGTAGAATTTAAAGATAAGGAAATTGTTGTAGAAGACTTATCAGAATTTGATTTTTCAAAAGCTCACATTGGTTTATTTTCTCCTGGAGGTAAAATTTCTGCAGAATATGCACCAAAAGCAGCTAAAGCAGGCTGTATTGTTATAGACAATACTTCTCATTTTCGAATGCAACAAAATATTCCTTTAATCGTACCTGAAGTAAACGCTTATGTACTTGATGAATTTTTTGATGATGAAAACAGAACTAATATTATTTCAAATCCTAATTGTTCAACTATACAAATGGTTGTTGCATTAAAACCACTTCATGAAAAAGCAATTATAAACAGAGTTGTTGTATCAACATACCAAGCTGTTTCTGGAGCAGGCAAAACAGGCATGGATGAATTATTTAATCAGACTCAAAATGTTTATGCAAACCAAGAATTAAAAAAAGAAAAGTTTACAAAACAAATTGCTTTTAATGCCATTCCTCACATTGGAGCTTTTTTAGAAAATGGTAATACAGAAGAAGAGCAAAAAATGGTTGATGAAACTAAAAAAATTCTAGACGAGGGAATTAATATTTCAGCAACTTGTGTTAGAACAGCTGTATTTATTGGTCATTCAGAAGCAGTAAATATAGAGTTTGATTCACCATTAGATGAAAAAGAAGCTAACGAAATATTATCTAACTCTGAAGGTATTTCAGTGATTGATCATCGAAAAGATGAAGGTTATGTGACTCCTGTTGAAATTGCAGGAGAGGATAAAGTTTATATTAGTAGAATTAGAAATGATCAATCAATAGATAATGGTTTGAATTTATGGGTAG
This sequence comes from uncultured Alphaproteobacteria bacterium, assembly GCA_902597795.1. Classification (GTDB taxonomy): domain Bacteria; phylum Pseudomonadota; class Alphaproteobacteria; order HIMB59; genus CACPNW01. The sequence continues at coordinate 97,961 of CACJZA010000004.1, forward strand.
TCTCAGATAATTTGCGTAAAGGAGCAGCACTTAATGCTGTTCAAATTGCTGAGTTAGTAATTTCAAAGTACTCAGAAAAAATAACTATTTAATTGGCGGTCTCGTAGGGACTCGAACCCCAAATCCATGTTCCGAAGACACGTGTGATATCCATTTCACCACGAGACCTAATCGCTGTATTTATTTCTACCAAGAACTATTCGGTTGTTTTAAAAACATCTCTTCTTCATTCGTTGTCTTTCTATTTAACATTTTATTTCTATGTGGATACCTTCCAAATTTTTTAATTGCCACGCTATGATCATCCCAAGCTTTTTTAATATTAGTATACTCGGGATGATTATTTAAATATTGATCGACTAATTTATGACCAAGTTTATGATCTAAGATATCCTCACTATGAATTAATGGTAGTAATAAAAAATGTATTTTATCAACATCTAGGCTATCTAAATATTTTTTATTTATTGCATCTTTAACAATTAAAACACACTTAGTATCCTGGTCATAAGCTTTTGAATTATTTCTGAAAAAATTTCTTGATAGTTGATCAAGTAATATAATCAAAGCTACGCATTCTTCAGCATTATTCTTCCAATTGTCATAGCCATTATTAATAGCTTTAGTGTAATCATCCATAAAAGTACTTCTCAAAATATTATCAAATTCATCATCTTTTTTAAACCATTGTTCAAGCGGTGTTTTGATGAAACAAAATTCTAGAATAGCTTTAGCTCTTTCATTAATCACAGAGCTGTAATATAAATATATATTTTCCAAATGACATTAAGTAATTTAAACAAATCCATTATTCATTGTAGAAAGTGTGAACGCTTAGTTAACTTCCGCGAAAAAATTGCTAAAGAAAAAAGAAAACAATATTTTGATCAAAGTTATTGGGGTAAACCGATTACTGGCTATGGAGATGAAAAAGCTAAATTGTTAATGGTAGGCCTTGCGCCAGCAGCACATGGAGGAAATAGAACAGGTCGAGTTTTTACAGGAGATAAATCTGCAGATTTTTTATTTTCCTGTTTATTTAAAACTGGATTTGCAAATCAACCAGATTCAGTAGATAGAAGTGATGGGTTAGAGCTTCAAAATATGTACTTAACTACTGCTCTTAAATGTGTACCTCCAGAAGATAAACCTACTTCACAAGAATTGAAAACATGTTTTAATTTTTTCAATCAAGAAATTGCCTTCTTAAAAAAAATAAAAGTCATTGTTGCTCTTGGTAAAATTGGTCATGACGCCTGTGTAAATTATTATAAGCAACAATATGAAATACGAAATAAAGATTTTATTTTTTCTCATGGGTCTATGAATATTTTACCCGATAAGAAAATCTTAGTTGGCAGTTATCATCCAAGTCCACGAAATGTTAATACAGGAAGAATAGATAAAAATAAAATGGTAAAACTTTTAAATAGTATTAAAAAATTGCTTTAAACTATAATGAAAAAATTTTTTTTACATGATCCAAATCTTTTACTGTACGGATTTGCCATGGTCTTCTTTGCAAGTTACGGACAGACTTTCTATATTGCATTGTTTAACGAAGACATTCGTAATGTATATAAAATAACAGATGGTGAGTTTGGATTAGTTTATGCCATAGCAACGCTTGTAAGTTCATTTCTATTTATAAACTTTGCTAAATTAATAGATAAAATTGATTTAAGATTATACTCCATAGGCATTATTCTTGGTTTAGCTTTTGCTTGCATTGGTTTTTATTTTATTTTTGATAATATTTTTCATCTTTTTCTTATTTTATTTTTATTACGTTTTTTTGGACAGGGGGCTATGACACATGCTGGCTCAACTTCAATGGCAAGATATTTTTTAATTGATAGAGGTAAAGCAATATCAGTTGCAACACTTGGAGGAATGTTAGGTATAATGTTTTTACCAAAGATTATTGTTAATTTGGACTTATACTTTAATTTTAAAACTCTCTGGTTTTTGACAACTTTAACTCTTTTGATCTTAATTCCAATAATATACTTTATTCTTTATAATCAAAAAAGTAGGGATTTT
>CACJZA010000005.1 GCA_902597795.1 uncultured Alphaproteobacteria bacterium
AGAGAAGATATTAAAATAAAATTTGAATCTACCTTAGCAAACCTTGAAGCTCAAATTTCAAATGTAAAATCAATTTTAAAGAACATAAAACTTGATATAGAAAAAACTACCATCAAGGCGCCATTTGATGGAATTATTTCAGAAAAAATGGTCGAGGAAACTGAATTCATCTCAATAGGAACCCCCCTATTTACTATAATTGATTTAGACCCTATCAAGATTGAAGGTTATTTATCTGAATTTGATGTAAATAAAGTGAGTGTTGGTACTAAAGCTTTAATTGAAGATAGTAATGGAATTAAAAAAAATGGAATAATATCTTTTATTTCTCCATCAGCTGAAACTAGTACTAGAACATTCGAAATTACTATTGAAGCTGATAACAAAGATCTTTCTTATAAAAGTGGTATAACAACTAAAATTGTTATCAAAGGGTCAGAACTTAAGGCTCACAAAATACCACCTTCTATATTAACTTTATTAGACGATGGCACTGTAGGTGTTAAAGCTGTAGATAATGATAATAAAGTTATTTTCTATCCAACTAAAACAATTAAAGATACAATAGATGGCATGTGGGTCTCTGGATTACCCGAAACAGTAAATTTAATTGTAAGCGGTCAGGAATATATAAGTATTGGTGAAACAATAAACTAATCTAAATGAAAATTAATATTATAGACTATGCAATTACCCACTCCCGAGTTTTCATGGGAGTGCTTATTTTTATTATTTTTTCAGGTGCATCTACTTACATTTCAATGCCAAAAGAATCATCTCCTGATGTAAGCATACCAATAGTTTATATTTCACTAAGTCAAAATGGTATTTCTGCACAAGACTCTGAAAGGCTTTTAGTTAAACCAATTGAAGATGAAGTTAAAACTGTTGAAGGAGTAAGAGAAGTAAGATCAACGGCTTATTCAGGTGGAGGTAATGTTTTATTAGAATTTGATGCTGGGTTTGATTCTGATCAAGCTATGGTTGATATTAGAGATAAAGTTGATAGAGCTAAAGGTGATCTTCCTAGTGAAGCAGATGAACCAACAGTTAACGAAGTTAACATAAGTACATTTCCTATCTTATCCATTTCTTTAAGTGGAGATGTACCTAATAGAACTCTTCAGGATTTAGCTGACATTTTGCAAGATGATATAGAAACAATTCCTAGTGTTTTAGAGGCTAAAATAGGCGGTAAAAGAAATGAGCAAGTTGACATATTAATTAATCCAACTGCAGTTGATAGCTATGGCATCAATCTTGAGAGTCTTATTAATATCGTTAGAGAAAATAATAAAATGGTATCTGCTGGTGGTCAAGACACTGGTGACGGAAGTTTTGATATTAAAGTTCCAGGTTTATACGAAACTATTGAAGATGTATTAAATACTCCTGTTAAAACTAATGGAGATTCAGTTATTACTTTCAGAGATATTGCTGAAGTAAAAAGAACATTTGAAGATAGGCAATCTTATGCAAATGTAAATGGATCTAATTCAATAACTATTGATGTTTCTAAAAGAATTGGTGAAAATATTATTAATACTATTGAAGAAGTAAAAAGAATAACCGCAATTACAGCTAAAAGTTTTCCTGAAAATGTTGAAATTTCTTTTGGAAATGATCAATCAAAAGGAATTAAAACTATGTTAAATAGTCTGCAAAATAATGTCATTGCAGCAATAATCCTTGTTTTAATTATTATTTTAGGAGCATTAGGTGTTAGATCTGGTTTATTAGTTGGTGTATCTATTCCAGGATCGTTTTTATCAGGTTTATTAGCTCTTTCTGTAATGGGTTTTACTATTAATATAGTAGTATTATTTGCTCTAATTTTATCTGTAGGATTATTAGTCGATGGAGCAATTGTTGTTGTTGAATACGCAGATAGAAAAATGAAAGAAGGACTTGGTGTAAAAGATGCTTTTGCAAATGCATCAAAAAAAATGTCCTTACCAATTATATCATCTACTGCAACTACCCTAGCTGCCTTTTTACCATTAATATTCTGGCCTGGTATAGCTGGTGAATTTATGAAATATTTACCAATAACACTTATATGTGTTCTTATTTCTTCTTTGTTTATGGCACTTTTGTTTGTCCCAGTTTTAGGATCTATTTTAAATACTGTATCAAGAATACTTCTACAATTTATTGTACCATTACTAATATCATTAATTTTTTACAATCTGTTATCTTATGGGTTTGGATTACTAGACCTTCAAGGATTTAGTTTATTTATAACAATTGGAAAATATATACTAAGCTTCGCTTTATTTATATTCGTATTTATAAGAATTATACCAAGGGTTTATAAAATTTCAGAAAATGTAAACTCTACAGATAGAATAGTTTCTAAAAATGCAAAAATCTTATCTTCAGAATCAAATGAACCTGTTTTAAACGTAACTGGTTTTGTTGGATTTTATGCTAAAATATTGAACTTCTTATTATTTCATCCTTTGAAGGTGATGATTAGTGCTTTAACAATATTAATTGCTGTAAACTACACCTATACTCAAGTTGGAGAAGGTGTAGAGTTTTTCCCAGATGTTGAGCCAGATCTTGCAAAAATCGTAGTTTTTGCAAGAGGTAATCTCTCTGTTGAAGAAAAAAAAGATTATGTATCAAGAGTTGAGAATATTATTTTAAAGCTTCAATCGGAAAGACAAGAATTTAAAAATATCTATTCTTTAAGTGGAAATGTAAGTGAACAATCAGAGGCATCAGAAGACTTTATAGGATCAATAAGTTTGGAATATACAGATTGGGATAAAAGAAGAAAATCAAAAGTAATTCTAGCAGAAATTTTAGAAGCCACAAAAAGTATAAATGGAATCAAAGTAGAATCAAGAGAACAACAAGGTGGACCTGGTGAAGGTAAACCAATTAACATTAAATTAACCAGTGATAACAAACAACTTTTAATTGCTGAAGGAATTAAGCTTAAAAAATTTATGGATAGTTATCCAAATTTAATGAATGTTGAAGATAATTTACCAGCACCTGGGATTGAATGGGAAATTAATGTAGATAGGAAACAAGCATCTAAATTTGGAGCTAACATTACATCAATTGGTAATGTGATTAAACTTGCAACAAACGGTCTTAAACTTGGTGAATATAGACCTGATGATAGTAATGAAAGTATACCACTTTATCTGCGTTATCCAAACGAAGGAAGAACATTAGATAGAATTGATAACTTAAGAGTAACTACTTCAAATGGTTTAGTTCCAATATCCAATTTTGTAGAAATTGTTCCAAATAATAGAACAGGTAATATAATTAGAGTAGACTCAAAAAATGCTATAAATATTCAAGCAGATGTAGAGCCTGGAACTTATCCTGATGGAAAAGTAAAAGAACTTGAGTACGTATTAGGAATTTCAGATACTGCACCGTCTTGGAGAGGAAGAACATTAGATTTACCACGTTATGAATTAGATAACAAAGTAAGGGCTGAACTTATTGGAGAAAATGAAGATCAAAAAGAAGCTCAAGAATTTTTAACAGGAGCTTTTGGTGTAGCTTTATTTTTAATGCTAATGATACTTCTGTTGCAGTTTAATAGTTTTTATAGTGCATTCTTAATTCTTTTTGCAGTAGTAATGTCTACAGCTGGTGTGTTCATAGGTTTAATGGTAACAGCACAGCCATTTGGTATCGTTATGTCAGGAGTTGGCGTTATTGCTCTTGCTGGAATAGTGGTAAATAACAACATTATATTGATTGATACATTTGATTTTTTAAAGACTAAAACATCAAATATTAGAGAAGCTATTATCAAAACAGGAGCACAGAGACTGAGACCAGTTTTACTTACAACAACTACAACAGTACTAGGTTTATTACCTATGGTAACAATGACAAATGTTGACTTTATATCTAGAGAAATTACAAGAGGATCACCTGATACTCAATGGTGGGTTCAGTTATCAACAGCAATAGTATTTGGACTTCTGTTTGCAACATTTCTTACATTAGTTGTTACACCATCCGCTTTAATGTTTAGAGAAAACATGAAGAATTGGTATAAGAAAAAAATTTCTAATTAAATTTTTTTTAAATTAACCTTTAAATCTATGACAATTAAATCAATTACTATCTATTGTTCATCTTCAGATAAATTAAATAATAAATATTATCAAGATGCAGAAGAAATTAGCAAATTAATATCATCATTTAAAATAAAAATTGTCTATGGTGGAGCAAAAGTTGGTATTATGGGCGTAGTTGCTAGGACAGCAAAAAAATATAAAAATAGAGTTATTGGAGTAATTCCTAATTTTTTATCTGAGAAAGAAATAATTTTTGAAAATATAGATGAGTTAAAAATAGTTGATAATATGTCTGAAAGAAAAAAATTACTATTTGAGTTAGGCAATGCTTATTTAGCATTACCAGGTGGAACAGGAACTTTAGAAGAAATAGTAGAAGTTGTATCTTGGAAAATTATGGGGATTCATAATAAGCCAATAATATTTTTTAATAAAAATAATTTCTGGAATAATCTATTTCAACAATTTAAATTTTTTGAAGATGAAAAATTTTCAAATAAAAATTTACAAAACAGTTTTCACATTATAGATACGGTTGATCAATTAAAAAATATATTAATAAAATGGCAAAAATAAAAGTTAAAAACCCTGTAGTTGAAATGGATGGAGATGAAATGACCAGAATCATCTGGGAGTACATTAAAGAACAATTAATTTTGCCCTATCTTGATATAGATATCAAATATTTTGATCTTGGAGTGATTAAAAGAGATGAAACAAATGATCAAATCACAATAGATGCTGCCGAGGCGGTAAAAAAATATGGTGTGGGAATAAAATGTGCAACAATTACTCCAGATGAAAATCGAGTAGAGGAATTCAAATTAAAACAAATGTGGCGTTCTCCCAATGGAACAATAAGAAATATATTGGGAGGCACTATATTTAGACAACCAATTATATGCAAGAATGTTCCAAGAATAATCACAAACTGGAACCATCCCATTGTAGTTGCTAGACATGCCTTTGGTGATCAATATAGAGCGACTGACACATTAATTAATAAACCAGGAACACTTAAAATGGTTTTTGAACCTAAAGATGGGTCTGAAGGATTTACAAAAGATGTATATGAATTTGAAAAATCAGGTGTAGCCTTATCAATGTATAATTTAGATAATTCAATTAAAGACTTTGCTAGAGCTTGTTTTAATTATGGACTTAACCTTGGCTGGCCAGTTTACCTTTCTACTAAAAATACTATTTTAAAAATCTATGATGGAAGATTTAAAGATTTATTTCAGGATGTATTTGATTCAGAATTTAAAAATAAGTTTAAAGAAAAAGATATAGTTTATGAACACAGACTAATCGATGATATGGTGGCCTCAGCATTAAAATGGGAAGGTAATTTTATTTGGGCTTGTAAAAATTATGATGGAGATGTTCAATCAGATTCTGTTGCTCAAGGATTTGGATCACTAGGTTTAATGACAAGTGTGTTAATGACCCCTGATGGCAAAACAGTTGAAGCTGAAGCTGCACATGGAACTGTTACAAGACATTACAGAAATCATCAGAAAGGTATAGAAACTTCAACTAATCCAATTGCTTCAATTTTTGCTTGGACAAGAGGATTAAGTTTTAGAGGAGAATTTGATGGTAATAATGAATTAATAAATTTTGCTAAAAAATTGGAAGAAACGTGTATAAAAACTGTAGAAAATGGTGAAATGACAAAAGATTTAGCAATATTAATCAACAAAGATCAGAAATGGTTAAACACTCAAGATTTTTTAAACGCAATAAAAAAAAATTTTCAAATTAACTAATAGAATTTAATTTATCTTCAACGTATTTTATACTTTCATTAATTTGACTAACGTCTGATCCGCCTCCCTGAGCAAGATCTTTTCTTCCACCTCCACCCTTTCCACCTAGAATAATTGAAATTTCTCTTATTTCTTTAGAAGCGTCAAAAATATGTATAATATCTTCTGTAACCCCTAACACTATAGATAATTTGCTTTCATTTTTTGAAATTATTAATGAAACACTTTTTTTATTATATTGTTTTTTTTGCTCATCAATAAATGTTTTTAAAGATTTATTAGGATAATCTTCAGCAATTAAATATATAAAATTTAAGTCTTTGATTTTTTTAACAACAATATTATCAATATTTTTTGATATAGACATATTTTGTTTCAATTTTTCGAATATCTGACTTAATTCTTTAATTAATGAACCTTTGTCTTCAGATTGGTTTTTAAAATTATAATCAGCATTAATCTTTTTAATTTTATTCTTTAAATCTTCAATTTGATTATCTTGTTTTTTATTTTTTTCTAATAAATTTCTTTCTATTTCTTCGATATATTTATCTACTGCAACATTAGATACAGCCTCTATTCTTCTTATTCCAGACGCAACACTAGATTGATTAGTTATTTTAAATTTACTTATTTCACCTAATTTAACAACATGAGTTCCTCCACATAATTCTTTAGAAAAGAATGATTCATTTTCTTGACCCATTGTTACAACTCTTACTTCATCGCTATATTTTTCTCCAAATAATGCCATAGCACCTTCTTCAATAGCTTTTTTTTGATCAACAATTTTAATTTCAACAATTCCATTTTTTTGAATTTGATCATTTACAATTTCTTCAACTTTTATGAGTTTATCATTTTCAATTGGATTACTGTGACTAAAATCAAATCTGAGTTTTTCTGAATTTACAAGTGAACCCTTCTGCGTAACATGCTTACCTAGAATTTTTCTTAGAGCAGCATGTAATAAATGTGTTGATGAATGATTAAATTTAATAAAATCTCTATTCACTGTATTAATTCTTGCTTTAATTGTATCGTCAACTTTGCATCCACCTCTAATGACTTTACCTTTGTGAAGAAAATAGTTTCCAAATATTTTTGTTGTATTAATAACTTCAAACTTAAAGTTATCATTTTCAAAAAAACCCTGATCACCCACCTGACCACCACTTTCTCCATAAAAAGGTGTTTGATTTAATATTATAATTGCTTCTTGATCTTTTTTAAGGTTATCTACTGACTTACTTTCTGATATGATTGAAATTATCTTACAATCAGCTTCCTTATCAGAATATCCTAAAAATTCTGTTGGCTCTATTTTAGAAGTTATTTCAAACCAAATGCTTTCATCCTCGATGTCTCCTGTACCTTTCCAGCTTTGTCTCGCTCTTTCCTTTTGATCTAACATTTTTTGTTCAAATGTTTTTATATCGACTTCAATATTTTTACTTTTCAAATAATCTTGTGTTAAATCTAAGGGAAATCCATAGGTGTCGTATAATTTAAATGCTACTTCTCCATTAAATATATTTGTTGAGTTTGAAATTTCTTCATCTAAAATTTTTATTCCTTTTTCAACAGTTTCCTTGAATTTAGTTTCTTCATTCATTAATGTATTAGTAATGAGATCTTTTGCTCTATCTAATTCAGGATATGAATTTTTAATTCCATCTAAAAAAATAGGAAATAGCTTATGAAAAACAGGTTCTTTATTACCTAAAGAATGAGCGTGTCGCATTCCCCTTCTCATGATTCTTCGTAAGACGTATCCTCTACCTTCATTTGAAGGCATTACTCCATCAGCGATTAAAAAAGAGGAAGATTTTAAGTGATCTGCAATTACTCTGTGGCTAGGATTTGTTATTGAACTTTCATCGCCACATAGTTTTGTTGATTCATTTATAATCGGTTGAAATAAATCTGTTGAATAATTATCGTTAGAACCATCTAGAAGAGCTGTCATTCTCTCTAATCCCATTCCAGTATCTATGGAGGGTTTTGGCAGTTTTATTCTCTCAGATTTAGATATTTGCTCATATTGCATAAATACTAAATTCCATATTTCTATAAATCTATCACCATCTTCGTTTGGAGAACCTGGAGGACCTCCTTCGTATTTATCACCATGATCATAAAATATTTCAGAACATGGACCGCAAGGACCAGTTTCACCCATTGACCAAAAATTATCAGAAGTACTTATTTTAATTATTTTATTTTCAGACATTCCAGCTATTTTTTTCCATAAATCAAAAGCTTCCTGATCATCAGAATAAACAGTTACTAACAATCTATCTTTATTTATTGCATATTCTTTAGTAATTAGTTTCCATGCTAGTTCTATGGCCAACTCTTTAAAATAATCTCCAAAAGAGAAATTTCCTAACATTTCAAAAAAAGTATGGTGTCTTGTCGTGTATCCTACATTTTCTAAATCATTGTGCTTTCCGCCTGCTCTTACACATTTCTGAGCAGTAGTTGCTCTATTATATTCTCTTGTCTCTTTACCTGTAAAAATATTTTTAAATTGTACCATTCCAGAGTTAGCAAACATTAGAGTAGGATCATTATCTGGCACTAGAGAGCTAGAATGAATAACCTCATGTCCATTTTTTTTAAAATAATTAAGAAATGTTGACCTAATCTGATTTGAATTCATGAAAAGGTATTATAACTTGAAAACCTTGTTGTCTAAATAAAAAAGCGCCTATTTTGAAATAGGCGCCAAACAAAAATAATATTTACTATTCTTTTATCTCTTCAGCTTCTTTAGATTCTTTTTCTTTTTCTTTATTCTCTACTTTTCCTTCCATCATAGCTTTTTCAACTATTCCAGCATTTTGGAGAATTTGATTTTCAATTTCTTTAGCTATAGTTGGATTGTCATTAAGAAAGTTTTTAACGTTTTCTCTACCTTGTCCTATTTTAGTATTTTTGTATGCAAACCATGATCCAGATTTATCAATAATTTCTGCTTTAACACCTAAATCAACTAATTCGCCTAATTTAGATATACCCTCTCCGTACATTATATCAAATTCAACAACCTTGAATGGAGGCGCAACTTTATTTTTAACTATCTTTACTCTAGTTTGATTTCCAATGATTTCATCTTTATCTTTAATTGCACCAATTCTTCTAATGTCCATTCTTACTGAAGAATAAAATTTTAAAGCATTACCGCCTGTAGTTGTCTCAGGACTACCAAACATAACACCAATTTTCATTCTAAGTTGATTTATGAATACAACTAGGGTGTTTGATTGAGCGATAGAACTTGTGAGTTTTCTTAAGGCCTGACTCATCAATCTTGCCTGCAAACCAGGTAATGAATCTCCCATATCGCCTTCTAATTCAGCTCTTGGGACAAGTGCAGCAACTGAATCAATAATTAGCACATCAATACCTCCAGATTTAATCAAAGAATCAGCAATTTCTAAACCCTGTTCTCCTGTATCAGGCTGAGAAATTAATAATTCTTCCAAATTTACACCTAATTTCTTTGCATATGCTGGGTCTAAAGCATGCTCTGCATCTATAAATGCGCAATTACCGCCTTGTTTTTGTGACTCTGCAACAATATGAGTAGCTAAAGTAGTTTTACCAGAACTTTCAGGTCCATAAATTTCAATAATTCTACCCTTTGGAACTCCTCCAATACCAAGAGCTATATCAAGTCCTAATGAACCGGTAGATATTGCTTCAATATCTACGTTTGTTTTAGAACCCAATTTCATTATTGAGCCTTTTCCATAATTTTTCTCTATTAGGCTTACAGCAGCTTCTAGAGATTTACTTCTGTTTTCTTTATCCATTGAATTTTCGTTATTTACTACTTTTAATTTAGCTTGAGACATTACATTTCTCCATTAATTTCCTATGTTTTTATTAAGATTCTTGCAAATCATGTTTACTTGTACACGTTTTGTTCTATTTTTAAAAGTTCTATTTTTGTTCTTTTATAAAAATTTAATTAAATTATTGATAAATAGCAATTATTTTTAAATAATAAAATTTCTTTATTTCTTGAATAAATAAAATCATTTGATAAATCAGCAACGTTTTAAAATTATGACTAAATTACCCAAAAATTACAAACCAACTCAGAAAGAAAAATTCATGAATGCCAAAATGAAAGAATATTTTAGGCAAAAATTAGTAAGTTGGAAAAAAGATTTACTCAAGGAGTCATCTCAAACTTTAAATAATCTTCAGAATGAGAATGAAGCAAAACCCGACATAACTGATAGAGCATCTGAAGAAATAGATAGATCTTTCGAACTTAGAACTAGAGATAGAGAAAGAAAGCTAATTAATAAAATTGATGCGGCTCTTCAAAGAATTGAAGACGGTTCATATGGTTATTGCGATGAAACAGGTGATCCAATTAGTATCAAAAGATTAGAAGCAAGACCAGTTGCAACATTGAGTTTAGAAGCTCAAGAAATGCATGAAAAAGCAGAAAAAAGAATAAGCTAATATTATTTTAAATGTCAGATTTTTATATAGGTGATCTTACACCAGGTACTTTTGTTGTTAATGTCAGGAAGGAAAAAGAATGGGGAATTGGTCAAGTACAATCATGTATTAATAATATCGTTACAATTAATTTTGAAAATGTTGGAAAAAAAACTATTAACCCTAGAGAAGTTGAATTAAAAATAATTAATATAAATGCAACTAATTGATCAGTATTTACGAAAAGTTAATTATCTAAGAGTATCTGTTACAGATAGATGCGATTTGAGATGTGTTTATTGTATGAAAGAAAAAATGCAATTTCTTCCACGAAAAGACATACTCACTTTAGAAGAAATTGAAAGATTGTGTGACAACTTTATAGAACTTGGAGTTCAAAAAATTAGATTAACCGGGGGTGAGCCTTTGGTAAGAAATGATATTATAAAATTAATTGATAAACTTAATACCAAAAAAGAAAAAACAAATTTAAAGGAAATAACACTAACAACAAACGGTACTTTATTAAAAAAATATGCCAAACTACTTAAGCTAAATGGTATTAATAGGATTAATGTTTCTCTAGATACAATTAATCCTGAAAAATATAATAAAATAACAAGATTTGGAAATATTGAAAAAGTTTTTGATGGAATTAATGAAGCACTTGATAACAACATAAAAATTAAAATTAATACTGTAGTAATTAAAGATTTTAATGAAAATGAAATTGAAGAATTAATAAATTGGACTAGTAATAAAAAAATTGATCTTACATTTATCGAAGTAATGCCAATGGAAGAAACAGATATATCAAGAGAATATCAGTTTATCTCATTATCTGATATTTTTTCAAAACTAGACAAAATATATAATTTTTCTAAAATTGATTATAGTACTGGAGGTCCAGCAAGATTTTATACAAGTGATTTAGTTTCTAATAAAATTGGGTTTATAAGTCCTTTAACAAATAATTTTTGCGCCTCTTGTAATAGAGTAAGAATATCGAGCACTGGTAAACTTTTCATGTGCCTAGGGCAGAATGACTTTGTTGATTTTAGAGAAATAATGAGAAAAGATTATAGTGATGATTATATAAAAGAAAAAATTAAGTTTGCTCTTAATATTAAACCAAAACAACATGATTTTATGATTGGAGAAAAAATTAATAAATATATGAAAAGACATATGAACGTAACAGGTGGATAATGAAATTTCATTTTTTATCATCTAACAATCCTGAGGCAAAAAATACAGAAAAAAAACTAACAAAAATATTTGGACAAAATTCTGTGGAAGATGCCGACTACATTATTCCAATTGGAGGAGATGGATTACTTTTAAAATCACTTCATAATTTTAATAAACTAAACAAACCATTTTTTGGAATAAACTTTGGTTCAATTGGATTTTTAATGAATAATCTTAGTAATGAAAATTTAAATGAAATGATTACCAATGCTAAAAAATCTACTTTTAAACCATTAAAAATGACTGCACAAAGTGTTAATGATGAAATCTTTGAGGCATATGCATATAATGAAGTTTCTCTTATGAGGCAGACTCATTTGGCATCAAAAATTAAAATCAAAATAAATGAGAAAGTAAAAATGGAAGAATTGATATGTGATGGCGTTTTGTTATCTACATCAGCTGGAAGTACAGCTTATAATCTATCCGCACATGGTAGCATTCTACCTTTAGACTCAAATATACTTGCATTAACTCCAATTAGTGCCTTTAGACCAAGGAGATGGAGAGGTGCTCTGTTATCTGAAATTAGTAAAATTGATTTTGAAGTACTAAACAATGATGAACGCTCATCTAGCGTAACAGCAGACAATGTTGAATTTAGAGATATTAGTAAAGTGAATATTGTTTCTTCAGATGAAAATAAATGCACTGTATTATTCGATAGTAAGCACTCTATTGAAGATAAAATTTTGAATGAGCAATTTAATTATTAAAATCAAATTTTTTTAAAAATACAAATCTTGTTACCATCTAAATCCCTTAAATATGCATAATAATCTTTACCATGTCTGGGGCCAGGCATTCCTTCATCTTTTGCTCCAAGACTAATTCCAATTTTATAAAATTCATTAACAGTTTTTTTAGAATTAGCTTTAAAAGTAATCATTGTACCATTTCCTATGGTTGCTTTTTTTTTGTTATGAGGTCTAATCAAGTATAATTCTATTTTTTTAGGTGTTTCTTTTTTAGCATAACCAAAATAACGATGATGAGATAATACTTTTTTAATTTTTAGAGGTTTTAAAATTTTACTATAAAATGCAGATGATTTTTTTAAATTATTTGTTCCAATAGTAATAAAAGCAAACATAATTTAATAATTGGTAGCCTCGGCCGGACTTGAACCGGCACTCCCAAAAGGGCAAGGATTTTAAGTCCTTTGTGTCTACCATTCCACCACGAGGCCTATTTCTGGATTAATATCAAACTATAGAACTTTTTCCACCATTTAATTCAATCATCTTAGTTATATCATCAACTATTGGTTGAATAGATGTCATCTCCCATGATGAAACAACTATGTTAACACCGCCTGTTTTAGCTGCAAGATTAAAATAGGGGTAACTTCCGATTGAAGCATTTGTATAATTGTTTTGAATATTTTTTAAATTTTTTGCAATTTTACTTTCGTATAAGTTAGTATTAATTGTTGTAACAAGTTTTGGCTTACCTTTTTTAATTTTTTTCATTAATTCCTCGAACATAACTTGCATTATTTCTGGCACACCAGGTAAAACATAAATATTTTTTACAATAAATCCTGGTGCAGCGGTCATTGGATTTAAAATTAGCTCTGAACCAAATGGCATTTTGGCCATTCTTTGCCTGCTTTCATTAAATTCACCTTTTGGATAATAATTTTCAAGAATCTCAAAAGCCATTTTATTTGTTTCATATTGTAAATTAAAGGCTTCAGATATACTTTCTGAAGTTATATCATCATGAGTTGGCCCAATTCCTCCAGTAGTAAAAACATAAGAATATTTTGAGCTATATTTAAGAACGTTTTCTATTATTATTTTTTTATCATCCTGGATAACAATGACTTCTTCTAACTTAATACCAGCTTCTAATAATTTTTTTGCAATATAATTTGAGTTGGTATCTTGGGTCCTACCAGAAAGTATTTCATCACCAATAACGATAACTCCTGCAGTAAAAGAACTCATATGATTAATTGATATTTTCTATATATTATTTATTAATCGTAAGTAATTATTTTTTAAATGAGAAACAACAATATCCCAATACATACGAAAAAAGATTTTGAAGGCATGAGGGAAGCTGGCTCTTTAGCAGCTGATGTTTTAGATTCTTTAAATGAAAAGATTGTTCCAGGAATAAGTACTCAAGAAATAAATGACATATGTCATAATCAAATTATTCAAAACAAAGCAATACCGGCACCTTTAAATTATAAAGGTTTTCCAAAATCAGTTTGTACATCTGTTAATCATGTTGTATGTCATGGAATTCCTTCTGAAAGAAAAATTCTATCTGATGGAGATATAGTAAATGTAGATGTAACAGTTATTCTAAATGGTTGGCATGGTGATAGTTCAAGAATGTTTGTTGCAGGCAAGACAAATAAAAAAAATTATGAATTTTTGAAAATAACTTATGAATCTTTATTAATTGGTATTAGTGAAGCTAAACCTGGTAAGCATATTGGTGATATAGGAAATAAAATCCAGAAACTTGCAGAAGGAAAAGGTTATTCTGTAGTAAGAGATTTTTGTGGTCATGGAATTGGTAAAGAATTTCATACTCCACCTAGTGTTTTACACTTTGGAGAACCAGGTGAAGGGCCAATGTTAGAACCTGGAATGTTTTTAACAATTGAACCAATGATTAATTTAGGTGGATGGCAAACAAAAATACTAAATGATGGATGGACAGCTGTAACAAAAGATAAATCTTTATCTGCTCAATTCGAGCATACAATTGGAATAACAGATGAAGGAAATGAAATATTTACATTATCTAAAAATAATACAGCTTTTCCAATAAAGGATGTATAAGTAGAAAAAATGATACCTAGATATAATAGACCTAAAATTGAAAAGATTTGGTCATTAGAAAATAAATTTACAATTTGGACAGAGATTGAGTGTTTGATTGCAGAAAAACAAGCAATGCTAGGCGTTATTCCAAAAAAAGCAGCAAAAGAAATAAGAAATAAAGCAAAATTTAATATTAAAGAAATAGAAAAAATTGAAAAAGAAACAAAACATGATGTTGTTGCTTATATTAACAATGTAAGCAAATATATTGGCGACTCATCAAAATATTTTCATTTTGGTGTAACATCAAGTGATATTATTGATACTTCATTTTCTGTACAACTTAAGCAAACCTCTGAAATAATAAGAAAAAGCTTAGTAGAATGTATTAAAAGTTTAAAAATCAAATCTAAAAAATATAAAGACACATTAATGATTGGAAGAAGTCATGGTATACATGCTGAACCTATTACTTTTGGATTAAAATTATCTTCCTTTTATTTTGAGTTTAAAAGAAATTTAGAAAGACTTGATCAGGCGATCAACGAAATATCTGTTTGTGCTATTTCTGGACCTGTTGGAACATTTAATTCTATAGACCCACGAGTTCAAGATTATGTAGCAAAAAAACTTAAACTAAATTCTGAAGATGTATCAACTCAAGTAATTCCAAGAGATAGGCATGCGTATTTTTTCTCAGTACTAGGAATTTTAGCATCTTCTATTGAGAGGTTTGCAGTGGAAATTCGAAATTTACAAAAAACAGAGGTATTAGAAGTTGAAGAAAGTTTTTCTTCTAAGCAAAAGGGTTCTTCTGCTATGCCTCACAAACGTAACCCAGTATTAAGTGAGAACTTAACAGGTATCGCACGTTATATTAGAAGTGGTGTAATACCTTCACTAGAAAATGTTGTACTTTGGCACGAGAGAGATATTAGTCATTCTAGTGTTGAAAGAATTACGACACCAGATATTACAATTGCAACTGATTTTGCACTGAGTCGTTTAAATGGCATTATAAAGAATTTAAAAGTCTATCCAAAAAATATGTTAAAAAATTTGAATATGCTTGGAGGTTTACATAGAACTCACAATATTATGTTAAAACTAATTGAAAAAGGATTGAAAAGACAACAAGCCTATAAAATTGTTCAAGAAAGTGCCATGGAAACATGGAATAATAATAAGAATTTTTCTCAAGTTTTACAAAAAAATAAAGAATTAAACAAAAAATTAAATTCAAAAGAAATCGAAAAAATCATTAAAGATGATAACGATCTAAAGAAAATAGATTGGATTTTTAAAAATAAAATTAAATAGTCTTTATTTTTTTTAATATCTGAACTATTTTATAGGTATGCCAATGACTGTTGAACAAATTGAACAATTTATTAAAGAAGCTATACCAGATGCAACTGTTGAAATTGAAGATCTTAAAGGAGACGGCGATCATTACAGTGCTACAGTGACGTCAAAATCCTTTTCTGGAAAAACAAGAGTAGAACAACATAAGATGGTTTATGATGCTTTTAATGGTAAAATGGGTAGTGATTTGCACGCACTTAAGCTAAAAACTGTATCGGAGTAATAATGAATAATAACGACCATGTATCTCAAAATATAGAAAATGAAATTAACTCAAATGATGTAATGCTTTTCATGAAGGGCACCCCTGTATTTCCAATGTGTGGATTTTCTGCAAGAGTAGTTGAAATATTAAATAAAGTAGGTGTTAAATTTGGAAGTGTGAATGTGTTAGAGAGTGACGAAATGAGAGAAGGTATTAAAACATATTCTAATTGGCCAACCATACCACAACTTTATGTTAAGAAAGAATTTATAGGTGGGTGTGATATCATAACTGAAATGTTTGAAAGTGGTGAATTACTAGAATTATTCAATACAAATGGAATAGACGTAAACCCGTCCTAGATTGTTAAATAATAAATTTTCTAAAGGTGTAATATTTTCCTGTATTGCAGCAATTTTTTGGGGGCTTCCACAACCCCTTTTTTTTAATGAATTAAATCACGTTGAGACTATTGAGGTTGTAGCTCACAGAGGTTTCTGGTCATTTATTTTTTTATTTTTATTATTAATTTTGATTTCAAACATAAGTGATTTTATTGAAATATTTAAATCTAGAAAAAGAATTTTTATTTTAACAATTACAGCTTTTCTTATTTCAGGTAACTGGGCAGGTTTTATTTATTCTGTAGGACAAGAAAGAGTTCAGGATGCATCAATGGGTTACTTTATTACTCCAATGATAAGTATTGTTCTTGGTTATTTTTTTTTAAATGAGAAAATAACTAAGCCTAAATTTGCATCTGTATGTTTTATGTTATCAGGTATATTATTCTTATTTATTAATTTAAAACAATTTCCATTCCTAATAATTTGGATTGGAACTTCATGGGCAATATATGGATTATTAAGAAAACAAGTTAATGTTAATCCCCCAATTGGCTTACTATATGAGACTTTCATAATATCTTTAATATCTACCCCCTACTTAGTTTATTTATTTTGGCAAAATGAAAATAGTATCTTTAGTATTGATTTGAAGACATCATTATTTTTAATTCTAACAGGAGCTGTAACGATTTTTCCATTATTATTTTTTAATTTGGGCTTAAAATTTATTCAATTAGGTCTAGCTGGAGTTTTATTTTACTTAGCACCAACATTTCATTTTATAACTTCAGTATTTATTCTTAATGAAGAAATTTTACAAATTAAGTTAATATCATTTATAATTATTTGGATAGGAATAATAATTTATATTTATGATAGTTATAAAAAAGAAATTATCTTGAATAATACTCAATAACTAAATTAGGTTCCATAGTTACAGGATAAGGAACATCATGAATTAGAGGCGCTCTTAAAAAACGACCCTTAAACTCTTTTACATCAACTTCTAAGTATTCTGGAATTTCTCTTTCTTGAGAACTAACTGATTCTACAATTAAGTTAATTTCTTTACTTTTATCTCTTATTGAGATTTCATCTCCGTCGCTAACACTATAAGATGGAATGTTCACTCTATTTCCATTGACCTTTACATGACCATGATTAACTAGCTGTCTTGCAGAAAAAATTGTAGGTACAAATTTCATTCTATAAACTGTAGCATCTAATCTTCTTTCTAAAAGTTCAATTAAAATCTGACTTGTATCACCTTTAATATTAGAAGCTTTTTTGAAAATATTCCTAAATTGTCTTTCAGTTAAATCACCGTAATAAAATTTAAGTTTTTGCTTAGCAAATAACTGATTTCCATAATCTGATAGTTTCTTTCTTTGTCCCTGTACACCATGCTGACCAGGCTTTGAGTTTCTTCTATTAAAAGGGCTCTTAGGTCTCCCCCATAAGTTAACACCTAACCTTCTATCAATTTTGTATTTAGCGTTATGTCTTTTTGTCATTATTATGAGGGGTATATAGTGATTTAAAGTACTATGTCAAATTTAATATACTCAATTTTTGGCTTATTTATTAAGTTTTTTAGTAATTCCCCATAATGTCTGCAATTCTTTCTTTGTGAGAGGGATTTTTGTGAAAATACTATAAATATTATTTTTCATACTTTCTTTTTTTTCACTTGGAGTAAAAAATTTTTTATTTTCAAGTTTCTCAATCACATAATTTAAGAATTTAGATAATTGATATTTACTAATATTATCTTTTTCAATTGAAATAGAATTGGTAATTTTTAAATTATTCAATTCAAATAATTTATGACTTAAAACAGTAACTGCATGAGAAAGATTTAATGAATTACTTTTACTACTTGTTTCAATAGTAAAAATAATATCAGATAATCTCAAATCCTCATTTGAAAGTCCTGAATTTTCAGGACCAAAAAGTATTGCTGTTTTTTTATTAACAATAATTTTTCTTTTAATGAATTTAAAATCATTAGTAGAATTTTTTTCCAAATATCTTCTTCTATTCGTTGTGGCCACAACATAAGAAAAATTAGAAAGTGCAATTTCTAAATCATCATAAACTTTAATATTCTTAATAATTTTCGTTGCTTTTTTTGCTGCATTTATTGATTTATTGTTTAACCATTTATCTCTTGGCGAAACAATAATTAGATCTTTTAAACCAAAGTTGTGCATAACACGAGCAACCATTCCAATGTTTTCAGGAAGTTGGGGTCTAACTAAAATTATGCTTGGATTTTTTGGAGTCAATTTTTATTCTTTAAATCATTTAATAGCTTAAAAGTAATGCTATCAAAAATAGCGCTATAAGATGCATCAATAATATTTGGAGATACGCCAATAGTTGTCCAATGTGTATTAGTGGAATCAGATGATTCAATTAAAACTCTTGTGATAGCGCCAGTACCTTTTTCTGATGAAAGAATCATAACTTTGTAATCAGTTAACTTTAAATCTTTAAGATCAGGATAATAATCAATTAGGGCTTTTCTTAATGCACTATCAATAGCATTTACTGGACCATTTCCAGTACCCACTGTCATCATATTTGAATCTTTAACTTTTAAAAATACCGTAGCCTCTGCTTCAGTAACAATTTCACCTTTAGCATTCCATCTTCTTTCATCTGTGACTCTAAATTTTTCTAAATTATAAAAATCCTCAAAATGACCAAGATGACGTCTTACTAATAGTTCAAAACTAGCTAAAGCAGTATCAAATGAATATCCTTCTGATTCTTTTTCCTTAATTATCTCTAAGATATTGTTGATTTCATTTTTAGGTAGATCAATATTAATCTTATTTAATTGATTTAATATATTAGATCTTCCTGCCTGATTTGAAATTACTACGTTTCTAGAATTACCAACAATTTCTGGTTTAATATGTTCATAAGTTGAAGAATTTTTTTCTATGGCAGATGCATGTAATCCACCTTTATGAGAGAAAGCATGATCTCCAACATATGGAGCATTTTTTCTTGAAGGCATGTTTAGAATATCGTTTAATGTTCTAGAAATATGAATTAAATTTTTTAACTTATCTTTTGAAATATTTGTTTTATATTTTGTTTTTAAAACCAAAGATGGAATTAAAGAAATTAAATTAGTATTTCCACATCTTTCTCCTAAACCATTAATTGTTCCCTGTATCTGTCTTGCTCCAGCATTAATAGCTGCTAATGCATTTGCAACTGCATTGTCAGTATCATTGTGAGCATGTATACCAACATTTTGACCTGGTATAACTTTTACTACTTCTGAAACAATATTGTAAATTTCATCTGGAAGAGTTCCCCCATTTGTATCACAAAGCACAACCCATCTTGCACCAGCGTCATACGCTACTTTAATACAATTCAATGCAAACTCTTTATTTTCTTTAAAGCCATCAAAAAAATGTTCTGCATCAAAAATTGGCACTTTGTTTTTATTTTTTATTGATTGAATACTATCACTGATCATTTTTAAATTTTCATCTTCAGATATTTCTAAAGCGTTTTTTACGTGAAATGATGATGATTTACCTACAATACAAACACAACTTGCGCTTGAATTAATAAGTGCATTTAATCCTGGATCGTTATCTGCACTTCTACCTGGTCTTCTTGTCATACCAAAGGCAGTCAATTTACTTTTTGAAAATTTTGTATTTCTAGAAAAAAAATCATTATCGGTAGGATTTGCTCCAGGCCATCCACCTTCAATGTAATCTATTCCTAAATCATCAAGATGTTGGGATATATTCATTTTATCACTAACAGAAAAATTAACTCCTGTTGTTTGCTGACCATCTCTAAGTGTGGTATCGAATAAATATACTTTATCTTCCATAATTACTAGATCGCTAATAGAGTATAAATTAAAATTTACTAGATTTTTCCAAGTTTTTGCAAGATTTCGTCTCTATCAAATAATGGTAGTAGATATTTTAATTCGGGTCCATGAGATTTTCCTGTTAAAATTAACCTCAAAGGCATAAATAAATCTTTTCCTTTAAGCCCAGTTTTTTTGTTAATTTTTGATGTCCAATGATCCCATGTTGTTTCATCAAAAGGACCCTCGGGTAATTCATCAACTGCCGTATTAATAAAACTATCATCAATATTTAAATCTTTAGCATTATTTATTTTTGTAATTACTTCTTCCCATTCTTTAGCTTGATTAACAAATGAAATATTATTTTTAATAAAACGCCAAAAACTCTCTTTTTGAAAATTAGATTTTATGTTTTTTAACTTATGACTAATCTCATTATAACTAAATAATTTAATAGTATTTTCATTAAGATTTCTTAAAGATTCAATTGAAAATTTAGCAGAAGATCTAGATAAGCTTTGAATATCAAATTTTTTTACTATTTCATTTAAATCTTTAATTGGATCAATATTACTGCTCGAACCAATAAAAAGAAAATAATTAAGTAAAGATATATTTTCGTATCCTTCGTCTCTAAAATTTTCAATTGAAAAACTGCCAAGTCTTTTGCTAAAACCCTTACCAGTTTCATCAACTAAGAATGGATGATGAGCAAATGATGGAATAGAGGATTCAAGAGACTTAAAAATTTGAATATGATAAGCAGTATTAGCAATGTGATCTTCACCTCTAATAATATGCGTAATTTTTTCTTCAATATCATCAATGACTGAAGGTAAATGGTATAACAATGTTCCATCAGCTCTAATTAAAACAGGATCACTCAAATTTTTTGCATCAAATGAAACATCTCCTTTAATGATATCTTTCCAGCCAATATTTTCATGATCTAATTTGAATCTCCAATGGGGTTGGATTCCAGATTCTATTTTTTTTTCTACTTCTTCATCACTTAGATTTAATGATGATCTATCATAAATAGGTGGTTTCCCAGATGATAACAAAGATTTTTTCTTTAAAGCTAATTCCTCTTCTGTTTCAAAACATGGATAAAGTCTTTTCTTTTGTTTTAGAATTTGGATTTTCTCATTGTAAATATGCTGTCTAGAGGACTGATTAAAAGTGTAACTCCAATTTAATCCAAGCCATTTAAGATCATCTTTAATACTTGTCTCAAATTCTTTAGAACTCCTATTGGCATCAGTATCATCAATTCTTAATACAAACTCACCTTGATTTTTTTGACAAAAAATCCAATTCAAAATTGCTGATCTAGCATTACCGATATGTATTTTTCCTGTAGGGCTAGGAGCGAACCTACACTTCATATTATTCTTTAGGAATTTCGCAAACGGGAATAGGCTTCATCTTATGAAGATTTGGCTTTCTAATTTTTTCGTATCTACTGTAGTATTCACTAGACTTATTTTCCATTGCTTCTTCTAATTGCTTATATGAAAGACCAAGCTGGCTTTCATCATTTCTACTATCATCCCATAAACCATCTGTCGGTGCTGCGCTAATAATATCTTTTATAACCCCAATTTCTTCGGCTAATTCCCACACCTCAGTTTTAGTACAATCTGCTATTGGCGATATATCTACGCCTCCATCACCATATTTTGTATAAAATCCAACACCAAAATCTTCAACTTTATTTCCAGTACCAACAACTATACCATTATTACTTTGAGCGATTTGGTATAGAGTTACCATTCTTAGTCTAGATCTTGAATTTGCAAAAGCTAACTCACTATCAAAATTTTGCATCGTATTTTGAAATGTTTTAAAAACATTATCTAGCTCGATTATTTTTGTTTCTACATTTGGGTAATTTTGCTCTAAATATTCTAAATGTCTTAAACTTAAATCATGTTGTGATGAATTTTGCTTAATAGGCATTGAAACAGCTATAGTTTTTAAACCAGTTTGAGCGCATAAGGTGCTAGTAAGAGCTGAATCAACTCCTCCTGACACTCCTATCACTAGTGTAGTTGGGTTATTATTTATAGATTTAGCGTAATCTTTAATCCAATTAGAAATGTATGCGATTTTATCTTTTGAATTCATAAGTAATATATAAATATAAATTTATAAATTTGAAGATTGCTTTGAGAGCAATTTTTCTTCTTTTAAAAAATCTGATAATAAAAAAGCCAATTCTAGAGACTGCGAGGCATTTAGTCTCGGATCACAATATGTATGATATCT
This sequence comes from uncultured Alphaproteobacteria bacterium, assembly GCA_902597795.1. Taxonomy (GTDB): domain Bacteria; phylum Pseudomonadota; class Alphaproteobacteria; order HIMB59; genus CACPNW01. The sequence continues at coordinate 22,379 of CACJZA010000005.1, forward strand.
ATTTTTTAGATCTTCATCTGTTATTTCTTGAAGACCTCCCATACATTCTGTAACATCTTGACCAGTCATTTCTAAATGGACGCCGCCTGGATATGTTCCTTCGCTTCTGTGAATTTGAAAAAATTGCTGAATTTCAGAAATTATATCTTTTAATGGCCTAGTTTTAAAACCAGTGTTAGATTTGATAGTATTTCCATGCATGGGGTCACAAGTCCAAACAACATTTTTACCAGCTGAATTAACTGATCTAATTATTTTTGGAAGTATTCCACTAACTTTTTCATGACCCATTCTACATATCAGCGTTATTTTTCCAGCTTCATTATTTGGATTCAACACATCTAATATCTTTAATAGTTCTTCTGTCTTTGTGCTTGGACCAACTTTAATACCTATAGGGTTCTCAATACCTCTTAAAAATTCAATATGTGCTCCATCAAGTTGTCGTGTTCTGTCACCTACCCATAACATGTGAGCTGAAACATCGTACCACTTACCTGAAGTACTATCTATTCTTGTTAATGCTTCCTCATATTGAAGAAGTAAAGCTTCATGACTTGTAAAGAAGTCTGTTTCATTTAATTGTCTTACACTGTTTCCATTTATTCCACATGCCTCCATAAAAGATAAGCATTCGTCAATTCTAGAAGATATCTCTCTAAATTTAGCAGCATTCTCACCTTTAACAAAATTTAGGTTCCATTGATGTATTTTATTTAAATTGGCAAAACCGCCCTGAGAAAAAGCTCTTAAAAGATTAAGTGTAGATGCAGACTGATTGTAGGCTTGAATTAATCTATCTGGATTAGGATCTCTGTCTTTTTGATTGAAGTCTATCCCATTAATTATATCGCCTTTATAAGACTCAAGTGTTAAATCATTAATAACTTCTGTGGCAGATGATCTTGGCTTTGCAAACTGTCCAGCAATTCTTCCTACTTTAACAATTGGACAAGAAGCGCCAAACGTTAATACAACAGCCATTTGTAAAATAACTTTAAATGTATCTCTAATATTATCTGGATGAAAATCTGCAAAACTTTCTGCACAATCTCCACCTTGTAATAAAAAAGCATTTCCGTTTGAAACTTCTCCAAGTTTCTTTTTTAATAGTCTCGCTTCTCCAGCAAAAACTAAAGGTGGATATTTGGAAATTTCATTTAGAGTTTTATTTAGATGATCTTCATTCTGATAGTTAGGCATATGAAGAGCATTTTTATTTCTCCAACTATTTGGTGACCATTTATCGCTCATAATTTGAAAGGGCTCATAAACCCTAATATATCTTGAAACAAGGGTTATTATTTAGATCTTTTATTTCTTAGAATTTTTAAGGCTGATCTTTCAATAGCAAGTGAATTTTTGGGAATATTTTTAGTGATAACACTACCTGCGCCAATTCTAGATTTAGACTCAATTACAACTGGAGCAATGAGTGATGTGTTTGAACCTATAAATACATTATCTTTTATTATCGTTTTGTGTTTTTTCTTTCCATCATAGTTACAAGTTATTGTGCCGGCACCTATATTCACATTATTTCCTATTTCTGAATCTCCAACATATGAAAGATGAGCAATAGAAACATTATTTCCAATTTTAGAATTTTTTATTTCAACAAAGTTACCAATCCTTGATTTTTTTCCGATTTTTGTTTTTGGTCTTAATCTAGCACTTGGACCAATATGTGAATTTTCATCTATTGTAACCTCTTCTAAGTATGAATTACTTTTAACTATTGAACCTTTTTTTATAATTGTTTTTTCCTTTATTGTAACATTGCTTTCAATTGTAACAGTAGGTTCAATTTTGGTGTCATAGCTTAAATAACAAGTATTAGGTTTTAAAAAATTGACTCCATTTTTTATAAAATTTTTTACGTATTTTTTTTGCAAGATATTTTGTACAACATTAAAATCATCAAATGTATTTATGCCCAACATTGTTTCTTTGTTGCACTCAATATAATTGATAGGAATATTTTTTTTTGAAAAAATTTTGCATATATCAGGAAGATATCTTTCTTTTTTAATTTTATTTTCTTTAATATTTTTTAAATTATCAAATAATAATTTAGTATTTGCTATCAAAATACCAGAATTACATAAATTAATTTTTTTTTGTTCAGGTTTTAAATTGATTTGCTCAATTATTTCTTCAACGTAGTTGTTATTCAATAATAACCTACCATAACCATGTGGCTCTGAAGTATTAAATGCAATTAATGAAGCTTTCGCTTTACTTTTTTTAAATTTACTAACTAGTTTTCTTATATCTTTAACTTCAACTAAAGGTGTATCACCAAATAAAATTAAAATATTTTTTGATTTAACAAATTTTTTAACTTGCTCAATTGCATCAGCGGTTCCTTTTTGTTTTTTTTGAACAACTAACTTTGAGGTATTTAATATTAACTTTAATTCTTCTTTATTTTTTTCATTAGATACAACTAATATATTTTTACCAGATATTTTTTTTGCAATATTAAAAATATGTGAAACAATTGGTAACCCGCATAATGGATAAACAAGCTTTGATTTACTTGCTTTAAATCTCGTACTATTGCCTGCAGCAAGTATAACAGTTGTAATATCAGACATTAAGTTAGAAATTTCTTAAAATTTCGTTTCCAACATTAATTATTTCTTTTGAAGCATCTGATGTAACACTTATATCTACTACACCCCTTCCAACTGAGAATGTTTCTGCAAATAATACTTTGCTAGACAATCGGGAGCGAGCAATTTTAGCACCAGCGTATCTTAAACGCAAAATCATTGCGTCAGTTAATTTTGCTCTCGGCATCACTCTATTAAGAATAATTATTGGATTTTTTCTTTCTTGTTTTGCAATTTTTAAAAAAGGAAGTGTAGCCATTAAGTCTACTGGACTTGGCTGTACTGGAACAAATACTCTATCAGAAGCTTTTACAACCTGCATTGTTTCAAAAGTTATAGATGGAGGGCTATCAATTATTATAAAGTCGTACTTTCTTTTTATGGCTTTAATTTCATCTATTAAATTCCTTATATCAAAATTTAATTGAGTTATTCCAATATCATCTTCACCATAATAAGATTTTCTTGCTTCAAGCCAATATGATAGACTTTTTTGTGCATCAGCATCTATAACAGCTACTTTGTAACCACTATTGCTCCACAAAACTGATAAATTTGCTGAAAGAGTCGATTTACCTGAACCACCTTTTTGATTCGAAAATGCTATAACTTTTCCCATATACAAGTATTGATAATAACTATTTTAAAGATAGATGGAAACATTTTATAAAAAAATATGAAAAAAAATAAGTTAGATATTGCAAAAAATTTATTAAGCAGTGGAGAACTTGTAATATTTCCCACAGAAACAGTATTTGGTCTTGGAGCAGATGCAACAAATGATGAGGCTGTAAAATCTATTTTTAAAGTAAAAAAAAGACCAAGAAGTAATCCAATTATCTGTCACTTTAAAAGTATTAAACAAATAGAAAAATATTTTATTTTAAATAAATTTGAAAAAAAATTAGGTTCAAAATTCTGGCCTGGTCCTTTGACAATAATATTAAAAAAAAAGAAAAATTCTAAAATATCAAAATTAGTCTCTAATAACTCAACTTTAGTTGGCTGCAGAATTCCTGGTAATAAATTGGCTAAAAAATTAATTACTTTATTTGACCTACCTATTGCAGCCCCTAGTGCTAATCTGTCAGAAAGAACTTCCGTAACCAATATTATGGATATCGATCCTATTCTAGTAAAAAAAATATTTGTTTTAAAAGATAAACAGTCTTCTCATGGACTAGAGTCCACAGTTGTTAGAATTGATAACAATAATGAAATTGAAGTATTAAGATATGGCAGCATAACTGTTGAAGAGCTAAATAAATATGCAAAAGTAAAAATTAAAAAGAAATCATCTATTTCTCCTGGTAATTTAAAAAAACATTATTCAACTTTAAAGCCAATAAGAATGAATGCTAAGAGAATACTAAAAAATGAAGGTTTATTAAATTTTGGCAATAATAAATTAAAGTCTAAAATAATTAATTTTAATTTGAGTAATAAAAAAAATTTAAATGAAGCAGCAAAAAATTTTTATCATTATCTTCATAAATTAGATCAAAGTAGATGCAAAAAAATTGCTGTAGTAGAAATACCTGATAAAGGGCTTGGCAAAACTATAAATGACAGATTAAGAAGAGCAATTAAGTAATTACAATCTATTTAAATAATCCATTAACCTATAATAAATAATGGCTGAAGAATACAATGGTCTTCTAAACATGTTGCCACCTGGAATTTTAAAATGATTAATTTGCTCAAACATATCAAAATTATTTGATTTATTTAAAATTTTTTCTGCTACCATTTTTCCTCCCATAATACTCATAGCTAAACCATGCCCAGAGTAAGCATGAGCATAATATAACTTTTGATTCATTATAGTTCCAAAAATAGGCAATCTATTAATCGATATTGCCAAGGTACCTCCCCAAGAAAATTCAATTTTAAATTTTTTTAATTCAGGAAAAACTTTATACATTCGTTTAGAAACAAAACTCTTTGCATCTTTTACAAAATGAGATGTAATTGTTTCAGGTCCTCCAAAAAGAAGTCTGTAGTCTTCTGAAAATCTATAATAATCAATCATAAATCTAGAATCTATTACGCCACAATTTCTTTTGATTAATTTAGTTGCCAGATCTTTTCCGAGAGGTTCAGTTGCAATAATATAATTGTTTATAGGCATAAAATAATTTCTTTTTGATCCTAAAAGATTATCAAGATAACCATTACAACCAATAATTACTTTCTTCGCTTTAATAATATTTTTTCCAGAATGAATTATAACTTCTTTTTGATTATCAATAATTTTATCAGCTGGAGAATTTTCATATATATTTATACCATTTGCTAAACACTGTTCTGCTAAGCCATATGTCAGTTTTAATGGGTTCAAATGATAAGAATCCTTTAAAAGCATCCCAGAAAAATATCTGTCACTATTAACTTCATCTCTTATTGAATTGTGATCAAAGTATTCATAGTTATTATAATTATAATTCTTCTGCATATGCTCAATTTCATCTTCAAAATATTTATAATCTTTTTTTGTGTTGCCAACATGAAGAACACCTTGTCTAAGAGCACAATCAATTTTGTATTTTTCAATTAAATTAACTACATTTGAAACAGCATCTAATCCAACTTTCCAAAAAAATTTTGCTTTTTCAATACCAAATTTTTTTTCTAGGTAGAATTGATCCTTTCTCATACCAATTCCTAGTTGACCACCATTCCTACCAGAGGCACCAGATCCAACTTTGTTTGCTTCCAAAATAGTTATTGATAAACCTTGATTAGATAAATTTAATGCAGAAGAAATACCTGTTAAACCACCTCCAATAATACATACATCAGTTGAAATATTCTCATTTAATTTAATTTGATTAGGAAAATTAGGTGCCGAAAATTTATAAAAACTCTCTTTTTCATTATCATGTTGATTAAAGGTCCTTTTTTTTGTAGTAAACATTAACTTATCTTTAATGGTTTAATAATAATTAGTAAACAAACAGTCTCAATATGATTGAAAAATTTCAAAATTGGTTTCATGAAAACTCTATTACAGAAGTTGAATGTTTAGTTCCAGATCTTGGAGGTATAGCAAGGGGAAAAATTTTACCAACTAATAAATTTTTAAAAGGACTGGAAGATGAAAGTCACAGATTACCACAGTCAACTTTTATTCAAACAATATCAGGAGATTATGCAACTGAGGACTCTGCCGGTGCTTTACCAAGAAGTGTTTATAATCCAACTGACATTGATGTAATTTTAAAACCAGATTTTAATACAATGAGAGTAGTGCCATGGTACGACGACCCTACTGCACAAATTATCTGCGATGCAATAAATCTTAACGGAGATGATGTTATAAATTCTAGTAGGAATGCTCTAAAAAATATTCTTAAACTTTATAAAAAAGATAAATTAACTCCAATTGTTTCACCAGAGTTAGAATTTTATTTAGTGAAACCTAATGCTGACTCAGATTATCCTCTTGAAGTGCCAGTGGGTCAATCAGGTAGACAAGAAACAGGTAAGCAAGCCTTGGGCATAGATGCTGTTAACGAATTTGACCATCTTTTTGAAGATGTATATAATTATTGTGAAGCACAAAATATTGAAATTGATACTATTAACCATGAATCTGGTTCAGCTCAGATGGAAATTAATTTTCAGCATGGTGATCCTTTAGATCTAGCAGATCAGGTATTTTTATTTAAACGAACTCTAAGACAGTCGGCTTTGAAACATAAACTTCATGCAACATTTATGGCAAAACCTATGGAGAACCAACCAGGTAGTGCAATGCACATACATCAATCGATATATAATGAAAAAAATAAAAATATTTTTTTTAATCAATCATCTAAAATTTCAAAAAAAATGAAAAATTATTTAGGTGGGTTGGAAAAATATACTCCATTATTAATGCCTATATACGCTCCAAATATAAATTCATTTAGAAGATTGTTTGCAACTTGGGGTGCTCCTAAAAATGTTAAATGGGGAATAGGTAATAGAAGTTGTGGTTTTAGAATTCCATCAATTGAGGAAAGAAATATACGTATTGAAAATAGAATTCCTGGATCTGATACAAATCCATATCTTGTTTTTGCAGCTAATTTAGCTTCAGGATATTTAGGAATGAAAAACAATTTAAAACCAAATCCAGAAACTAAAGATAGTGCATTTAAAGATAAAAATTCTAATTTACCTAAAAATATGGATGAATCGTTAACTCTCTTTGAAAATGATGAAGATATAAAATCTATATTTAACGAAAAATTTGTAAGGTCAATTGCTGCGATAAGAAGAGTTGAGTATCAAGCTTATTTATCAGTAATAAGTTCTTGGGAGCGAGAATATTTATTACTTAATGTTTAAATTTTTTATTAAAATAAAAATAAAATAAACCAATTATTATTAAAGCAAACATTAAAATTGCTGATAATGCGTTTACTTCAGGACTCAATCCTAATCTAACTTTAGAAAAAACTACAATTGGCAATGTGTTAGCTCCAGGCCCAGTAGTAAAACTCGCAACAACTAGATCATCTAAAGAAATTGTAAAAGCTAATAACCAACCAGCAATAATAGAAGGCAAAATTATTGGTAAAGTTATCTTATAGAGTACCTTTGTATAATTATAGCCTAGATCCATCGCAGCTTCCTCAATATTTTTGTTAAAGTCAGTTAATCTTGCTTGAATAATAATTGCGACAAATGCAATACAAAAAGTAACGTGCGATATAAAAATAGTTAATTGTCCTCTAGATGATGGAAATCCAATTACATTATTTAAGCTTATAAAAAAAAGTAACATTGAAAGACCTAAAATTAATTCTGGTAAAACCAAAGGTGTTGAAGAAAGAAAAATATAGAATGATTTAAAAGGAATTTTTCTTATTCTTACAAGTGAATATCCAATCATAACTCCTAAAATTGTAGCAAAAGTTGCAGACAAAGCTGCAATTTTAATACTAATAATAAATGACTCAATTATTTGTTCATTATTAAACAATTCATTGTACCATCTTAAAGAAAATCCTTTCCAAACCATTACTCTCTTATTTTCATTAAATGAGTAAAAAATTAAAACTAAAATTGGGAAATATAAAAAAAATAAACCTAAAAAAATAACTGTACTTTTGATTAAACTAGATTTCATTTTTTTGACTCCAACGAGAGTAAAGTATTTGAAAAATAACAATTGGCAAAACCAAAATAATAATTCCACTAAAAGCTAAAGCACTAGCACCGGGCCAATTTCTATTAACAAAGAATTCCTCCCATAATATTTTTCCATAATACAATCTATCACTACCACCTAACATTTCAGGTATAATAAATTCTCCAACAACAGGTATAAAAACTAATAATGATCCAGCAACAATTCCTGGAACAGACAAAGGAAGAATAACTTTAAAAAAGGTTTTAATACGATTTAATCCTAAATCTTTTGATGCTTCAATTAAATTTAAGTCAAATTTATTTAAGTATCCATAGAGTGGTAAAATCATCAAAGGTAAATAAGTGTATACAATTCCCATGATGACAGCATATTGATTGTATAATAATTGAAGTGGTTCTGATATTATGCCTAGGTTTAGAAGTATTACATTTAAAATTCCATTATTCTGTAAAATTATTTTCCATGCATATACTCTTAATAAAAATGATGACCAAAATGGAATAACTACTAAAACTAATAGGATATTTCTTAATCTGATATTTGATGTCGCAATATAAAAAGCTAATGGGAACCCAATAAGTAAACAAAAAAAAGTAGATATTAGAGCTAGTATCAAAGAGTTTACAAAAGATCCAATGTAGTAATAATCACTAAATATATAAACATAGTTTTCAAATGTAGTATTGATCTTAAATCCATTATCAAAAAGAAAAATATCTTGATAAGGAGGCATCCCCCATTCTGATACCGAAATTGATATTTTAAAAATTATAGCTAATGGTATAAAAAAAAATAGAACAAGCCAAAAATAAGGGCTAAAAACAAAATATTTTTCAAATAATTTATTTTTCAATTAATCCTCTAAAACCTTAATTGATTCACTTTCCCAACTACAAATGACTTTCTCCCCTTTTGGGAAATTATAATTTGAGTTGGAGTAAAAATTCTGATCTAAAACTGAAATTATCATATTTTTAATTTTAATTTCATAACGTGTAAAGCTTCCCAAATACGATTTTTCTAAAATTTCTCCACTAAAGGAATTAAATGAACTTGTTTTCAAATTATTTATTGATTGTATTTTTATTTTCTCTGGTCTTAGTAAAATATTAGTTTTTATATTTTTTAATTCTTTGTTTAATTTAAAATTTATACCTAAATCATCAGAATAAAAATTTTCACCTTTCTTATAAATCTCAATTATATTTGCAATTCCTATAAAATTGGCAGTATAAAAACTTTTAGGATTTTCATAAATCTCTTCAGGGCTAGAACATTCCAAAATAAGACCATTCTTCATTATTGCCATTCTATCAGACAAGGACATTGCTTCTTCCTGATCATGAGTGACGAAAACAAATGTAATTTTCAGTTTCTTTTGGAGTGTTGTTAACTCTAATTGTGTTTTTGATCTTAGTTTTTTATCAAGTGCTGCAAGAGGTTCATCTAATAATAATAACTTTGGTTTTTTTATTAAGCACCTTCCAAGAGCAACTCGTTGCTGCTCTCCACCTGATAGTTGCTTAATCCTTCTTTTTAATAAATGTTCAATAGATAAAAGTTCAGCAATATCTCTTACATTTATTTCGATTTCTTTTTGGGTAAAATTTTCTTTTATTCCAAAAGCTAAATTATTAAATACGTTTAAGTGAGGAAATAGAGCATACGATTGAAACATATAGTTTAATGGCCTATCAAAAGGTTCAAGGTTTGTTATATCCGTTCCATCGAGGATTACGCGTCCTGTATCTGGCTTCTCAAATCCGCCTAGTATTCTTAGTAAGGTAGTTTTGCCTGACCCCGAAGATCCTAAGAGACCAAAAAATTCAGATTTTGAAATATTTAAATTAATATTTTCTAAAACTTTGTTATTTCCAAAGGATTTAGAAATATTTTCAACTACAAGAAAATTATTATCCATCTTAAATCAGCACTAATATTAATATATTAGTGCTGAAATGAAGTATATTTTTTAATTTGATTTAAATTTATTAAAATATTTAGTTGATAATTTTGATTTTTTTGGAGAGTCAGCTGTATCAGCAAAAAGCATACTTAAAGTTGCTTCATCTGGATAAATAGCAGGATCTTCAAAAATTTCAGGATCAACTAACTCATTAGCTGCTTTATTTGGGTTTGAATACCAAACATAGTTAGTAATATCAGCAGCAACTTGAGGTCTTAAAATATAATTTATGAATTTGTGAGCATTCTCAACATTTTTTGCATCAGCTGGAATAGCCATCATATCAAACCAAATTACGGTCCCTTCGGATGGAATTGAGTACCAAGCTTCTACTCCATCTGCAGCTTCATCTGCAGCTAGAAAAACGTCACCTGACCAACCCATAGTTAAACAGATCTCTCCATTTGCTAAATCATCGATATATTGAGAAGAATCAAAATATCTTATGTAAGGTCTTATTTCCTGTAACATTTCAAGAGCGATCTCATAATCTTTCTCATCCTCAGTATAAGGATCTTTTCCAACGTATTTTAAAGCGATTTCCATAACCTCTGTAGGAGCATCCAACATTGCGATTCCACAGTCTGCATATTTTGATGCAATAGCTGGATCAAACAAAATGCTCCAACTTGTAATATCATTTTCATCAACTTTATCAGTATTGTAACCAATGCCAGTGGTACCATACATATAGTTTACTGAATACTGACCGCCTGGATCATGTGCATCAATTTTTGCTAGTACATCAGGATCTAAATTACCAATGTTTGAAAGTTGAGCCTTATCAAGTTTTTGAAATACTCCAGCCTTGATTTGGTTTTCTAAAAAAGAACCTGAAGGTACGACAATATCATAGCCAGACCCACCAGCTAAAAGTTTAGCTTCAAGAACCTCATTTGAATCAAAAACATCATAAGTTACATCAATGTCAAATTCATTTTCAAAATTTTCAATTGTATCTTCGGCAATATAGTCAGACCAATTGTAAATAAATAGTTCTTCTTTAGCCTGAGCTGAAAAAGAAATTAAAACTAATAGAGATATAAAATACTTAAGCATTATTCCCCTCCTAAATAAAAATTACATTAAATAAAATAAATTAAAAATCGAGAATTTTTTTATATAGATCTGGCCTTCTGTCTCTAAAGTTACCCCATAATTTTCTATATTCTCTTGAAATTAACAAATCTAAAGTCGCAGTTATTATTCCCTCATCCTTATCATTCATACGATTTATTATATTTCCAAGATGATCTAGTATAAAAGAATTACCATAAAAATTTAATTCAATATCAGCTTCGACCTCCTTCCCTATTCTATTCGAGGTTATTATAGGTATTTGATTTGCAGCAGCATGTCCTACCATTGTATTAATCCAATGATCCTTTGAATTTAATTCAGGCATGTGCGGCTCAGAGCCAATTGCTGATGGATATAAAATTAAATCTGCACCTTTCAACGTTAGTATTCTTGCACATTCAGGAAACCACTGATCCCAACAAATTGCACAGCCAACTTTTGCCAGAGGGGTGTCAAAAACCATAAAACCTGTGTTGCCTTTTTCAAAATAATACTTCTCATTATATCCAGGCCCTTCAGGGATGTGGGATTTATTATAGACTTCACTTATTTTACCTAATGAATCAATCATAACTAAAGAGTTAAAAAACTTATTTTCTTTTTTTTGAAAAAAACTAATTGGTAATGAAATCTTTTTATCTTTACAAATATTAGATAATTTTTCGAACATTGGGTGGGAAGGAAAATCAATTGCAAGATCAAAAAATTTATCATTTTTTGTTGAACAAAAATAATAATCTTGAAATAATTCTTGCAGAAGTAAAAAATCAACATTTTCTTTTGAAGCTTTTTCAACTAAACTAATTGCTTTATTTAAATTAGCGTCAAAGTTTCCTTTAAGAGCCTTAAATTGTGATGTTGCTACTTTTACCTTCATATTTTTGGTACATTCATTGTTATACAATGAATATTTCCTCCACCATAATTTATATTTTCTGTTTCCAACATTATAATCTCTCGATTTGGGAATAACTTTTCAAAAGTTAATTTTACCTCATTGTCTTCCTTAACATTGAATTTAGGTAAGATAATTTTATTTTTACTGAAATAGAAATTTATATATGAGCTAATAATATTCTTATTATTAATCTTTTTTCTTGTAGGTAAAGGAACTTCAATTAAATCAAATGTCTGATTAGTATCTTTAAAAAATTTAATAAGATCAGATTTGTTTTTTTCTAATATTTCAAAATTAGGATCTAATTTATGAGTTGTAGCAATTAAATATTTATTTTTTCCTATTGGGCATAATAAATTATCTACATGACCATCTGTATCATCCTCCATTAGTCCATTTTCAAAGAAAAAAATATAATTTAAGTCAAACAATAGCTTTAATTTTTCAATTATATATTCACTATTATGTTTTTGTTTTCTATTTTTATTAAATATTACATTTTTAGTGCTAAATAAATTTTTTTTATCATCATAAGTTATTGCTCCTCCTTCAATAACTAAGTCAGAAATTTTTGTTGGGATATTTAAATAGTTTGAAATAAATTTTGATATTTTATTATCATTTAAATAATCTGGATACTTTCCATAACCATTAAATTCAAAGCTAATTGATTTTAATTTTTCATCTTCTTTATAAAAAATTGGTGCAATATCTCGCATCCAAGAATCATCTAATTTACATTCTATAATATCTATATTTTTATGATCAATTTTATTTTGAATTTCATTTATGTCTTCTTTATTTGACAAAACAATAACATGCTCAGTTTTTGCAATTTCATTAATTACATTTGCAACTTCATCTCTAGCCTTATTAATAATTTTACCATAAAGATCTTTATTACACGGCCAAGCAATCAAACAATATTGGTGCTCATACCATTCAGGAATTAGTTTCATAAAATTTAAAAATATGTATAATTATTTCATGTCTAAAGATGAAGTAAAATTCACTGAAATGAAACATGGTGATAAAGAGGATTATGAACTTCTTGCTAATTTTGAAGATAAATTTATTGAAGGTACAGCTGATAGAATAGTAAGAGTGCTAGAAAGTTTAGACAATTCTTTAGGTGGCTATAAGGTATCTAGATTAGAACACTCTCTTCAAACTGCATCAAGAGCGTTACGTGAACAAGCTTCTGAAGAAATGGTGGTGGCTTCATTGTTGCATGATATAGGTGATGAAATTGCACCTCTTAATCATTCTGAACTTGCCGCTGCAGTATTAAAACCTTTTGTTTCTGAAAAAACAAGATGGATTGTAGAACAACACGGTTTGTTTCAAGCCTACTACTATAATCATTATTATGGAAAAGATAGAAATCTAAGAAATAAATTCAAAGGTCATGAATTCTTTAAAGATACTATAGATTTTTGTGAAAGATGGGATCAAGCATCATTTGATCCAAATTATGATACAATTCCTTTAAAAGAATTTGTTCCAATGGTTCAAAGAATATTTAATAGAACACCTTATAGAAATTTATAACTGTTTTTTTAACTTATTGATTAGCGTAAGGTTACCTGGATCAAAGTTATTTTTATTTTCTTGAATAAATTTATCTATATCTTTTTGCTTTTCTAATTCTAATTCAGAAACTTTTCTAATATTTAAATCAACATACAAAGAACAAACCTCTGTTGTTGCTGCTCTGTAACCTTCAAGCTTATGTGTCATTTCTAATTTATAAATTAATCTTTTTTTATCCCTATCAAGAAATAACAAATTAATATCTACTTCATCACCCTCTTTCACTTCTTTGTCATAAGTTGTGTGTGATTCAACGGCAAAAGTAGTTTTCTTCTCTGTTTTTGCAGAAGTTTCACCCATATTAAATTTTTGTAAAAGAACTTCCCATCCAGCATCAAAAAGATGAATATAAAATGCCAAATTCATATGACCATTGTAATCGGTCCATTCCTTTTTAACTCTTCCTGAATTTAAATATATCTTCATTGTTTTTCTTTATTAATTCAAAAAATATAGTAGTTTAAAATAATGAATAATGAAGTAATAATTTCATGTGCCGTAACTGGATCAGGAGATACAGCAGGTAAACATCCTGAATTACCTATAACGCCAAAACAAATTGCTGATGCTTCAATTGAAGCCGCTAAAGCAGGTGCTGCAATAGCTCATGTACATGTAAGGGAACCTGATGGCAAACCTTCAAGAAATTTAAATTATTATAAAGAAGTAGCAGATAGAATTCGCTCCTCTGAAACTGATGTAGTTTTAAATTTTACAACAGGTATGGGGGGTGATTTTGAAGTTGGGACTGGGAAAGATCCTTTAAATCCGGTGGGAGCAAATACAGATATGATCGATGCATTAAGCAGATTAGAACATGTTGAAGAGTTATTACCTGAAATTTGTACTTTAGATTGCGGATCACTTAATTTTGGTGACTCAAACATGACATTTATTCATACACCGATACAACTAAGAACTGCAGCAAAAAAAATGCAGGAGCTTGGAGTGAAACCGGAAATGGAAGCTTTTGAAATGGGTCATTTATGGTTTGCTAACCAACTTTATAAAGAAGGTTTAATTGATGGTCCTCCTTTTTATCAAATATGCCTTGGTATACCTTGGGGGTCACCAGCAACAACGAGCGCAATGAAAGCAATGGCTGAAATGGTGCCTACTGAAGGTATTTGGTCTGGATTTGGAATAGGAAGATCTCAAATGCCTATGGCTGCACAAGCAGTTATTTTAGGAGGAAATGTTCGTGTAGGACTGGAAGACAATCTTTATTTAAAGAAAGGGGTTTTTGCATCAAATGCACAGTTAGTTGAAAAGGCAAGGTGCATTGTAGAAGATATGGGAGCTTCTATTTTATCACCACAACAAACAAGAGAAAAATTAAAACTAAAAAAACATTTTTAATTTGAAAAATATTGCTGTCATTGGAACTGGTGTAATTGGTACCGGCTGGATACTTAGATTTCTTGCTAACGGTATAAAAGTCAAAGCATTTGATAAAAATTCTCAGCAATTAAATTTTCTAAAAGATGAAATAACAAGAACAAACTTAATTATTAAAAAATTATATAATACAAAAATCAATTTAAAAAATTTGGAAATCGTAGAAGATATTGAGGAAACAGTGAAAAATGCAGATTTAATTCAAGAAAACGTACCTGAACGACTATCTTTAAAAAAAGATGTTATAAAAAATATAAGTAAATATTCACCATCAAATTCAATAATTGCTTCAAGTTCATCTGGCTTACTTCCATCAGATTTACAATCAAAATGTATTAATCCAAAAAGATTAATCATAGCACATCCCTTTAACCCTGTATATATTCTCCCATTGGTTGAAATTGTAAAAGGAAAAAAAACTACAAATTTATATCTTAATAAAGCAAAAAAATTTTATCAAAAAATGAAAATGCAAACATTATTGGTAGAAAAAGAATTGCCAGGCTTTTTATCTGATAGATTACAAGAAGCTTTATGGAGAGAGGGATTACATATTGTAAATGATGGATTTGCTTCAACAAAAGATTTAGATGAAGCGATTACCTATGGTCCTGGTATGAGGTGGGCTCTAATGGGAACTTTTTTGACATTTCATCTAGCAGGAGGAGAAATGGGTATGAAACACATGTTAGATCAATTTGGACCAGCATTGAAGCTTCCATGGACTAAACTCAAATCTCCAAAACTAACAAAAAAACTTAAAGAAAAAATCATTAAAGGCACAAAAAAACAGTCAAAGAATCATTCTATAAAAGATTTAAGTAACATAAGAGATAATTTCTTAATAGATTTGCTAGAATTAAAGAAAAAATATAAATTATAATTATGACAATAATCTCAAAATATGTAGCTTTAAAAAATTATATACCCACTGGGTTACCAAAAGAAGAAGATTTTGAAATTAAATCTAAAACTTTAGAATTAGATGAAACAAATAATATTCATGTTCTTAATTCATGGATATCTGTTGATCCGTATATGAGAGCAAGGATGACAGAACGTAAAAATTATAAACCACCCTTTTTACTAGGCGAGGAAATGGAAGGTTATGCAATTGGGTCAGTCCAAAAATCAAAAGATTCACAATTTAAAGAAGGAGATGTTGTTTTCAGTAATTTTGGAATGAGAGATAACTTCGTTTGCAAAGGCGGTGATTTAAAAAAAATAAAAAATTCCAATCTTCCATTGCAAACATATCTTGGGCCTTTAGGAATGACAGGGCAAACTGCATATATTGGTCTTTTTAATCATGGGAATATACAAAAAGGACAAAGTATTCTTGTATCTTCAGCAGGTGGAAGTGTTGGTTCAACAGTTTGTCAAATTGCAAAAAATTTAGGATGCAAAGTATATGCTAGTACTGGATCAGATGAAAAAGTTGATTGGTTAAAAAATGAAATAAATGTCGATGTAGCATTTAATTATAAAAAAATTAATAACCTTGTTGTTCACCTAAAAGAAATTTGTCCTGAAGGATTTGACTTATACTTTGATAATGTGGGAGGTGATTTTTTAGAGTCTGCAATTTTTCGAATGAAAAATTTTGGAAGAATTATTATTTGTGGAAGAATATCTCAAATGAATTCAACTTCTGCACCTGCTGGATTAAAAAATATGGCTCACGTATTAGTAAAAAGATTAACTATAAAAGGTTTTTTAATTTTTGATCATGAAAATGATAACGAGCCTTTTGAAACTGATATGCGAAATTGGCTTTCAGAAGGGAAAATAAAATTTAAAGAAACAATTTATGAAAATATAGAAAATGCTCCTAAAGCATTTATAGATCTACTTAATGGTAAAAATTTAGGTAAAATGTTAGTCAAAATTTAACTAAATTGTAACGTAGGGTGACGTCCCCCTATATTTTATATCTAATTTAAGTTCTTTATCAATTGGAGGAAAAGCTCTTTGCTGACATTCCACTCTAGGGCAAATCCTGCAAGAAACTCCAATTGGCATTTGTAATTTTTTATTATTTAGATCAATTCCTTCAGAATAAATTAGATCTTTAGCGTATTTCATATCACAACCTAGACCAATCGAAACAAAACTTTTAGGCATTCCATGTTTTTCAATTCCTTTCTCAAAAGCTCTTGCGATACAAAAATATACTCGCCCATCAGGCATCTTAGATATTTGAGGATGAATTTTTCCAGGATTTAAAAATGCAGTATACACATTCCATCTAGGACAAGAACCTCCATGTCTAGGTATATGAATACCAGATAAAGAAAATCGCTTTGATACATTTCCAGCAATATCTGTTTTTAAAAAATGAAATGGCACTCCTTCGTTTCCAGGTCTTTGAAGATTTGTTAATCTATGTGTAACTTGTTCAAAACTACAAGCATAATGATGCATCAAAATTTCCACATCATATTTATGTAATTTAGCACTCTTTAAAAAATCGTTATAAGGCATCATAAAAGCAGCAGCGTAGTAATTTAATAAAGATAGTTTAAGTAAAGGTTCTACTTCTTCTGACTCAACATTATTATCTTTAATAACTTTATTGATAACATCATTAGCCTCTAAATAAGCAACTTGTGATGCTAAATGAAAGTTTCTTGATGTGTAAGTTAACATTTCAGAAAGATAAAAAATCTTTGAATTTTCATCAAATCTTTTTACTATTTTTTCATCTTCGTTTATGGTTACGATTTTAACTTCAATTCCATGTTTTTCTTTGAGATAAAGTGATAATTTAGACCCAGAACCAATGTTAGGTCCAGTTTCAAGACCTATTTCTTTTCTTAGATTTTCAGAACTTACTTCTAAATCATGAAAGTAATTTTTATTTTCTTGAAGAATATCTGAAACAATTTCAACAGGTAGTCTTGTTGGTTTTTCTATTTGATTTGCATTGACATCCATCGTTTCAAGTCGATTTTGCATATCTTCTTTAAAGCTTTTATAAGAATCATTTATTGTCAGTAATGCTTTAGCTATGTTAGGATTTGAACCAATAAAGTCACTTGTGTCGTGATTGGTTATCTTTAAATCATCAAAAATTTCATTGCTTAAAACATCCATAACGTCTGAAAGAAGTCGTTTGCTAGATTCTGTTGAGAAGTCTTTAATTGATAAATCTAATTTATCAGCTGCTTTAATTAGTAAGGAAAGCGGTATTTTTCTTTTTCCACTTTCAATTAAATTTAAATAACTAGGAGATATTCCAATAGTTTTTGATAATTCAGCTTGTGAAAAACCTTTGCGTATCCTTTGTTTTTTTAACCTTGGACCAAAATTTATGTCAGATTCAATATTCATTTACAAAATTTACAAAAATAAAAAATTTAAAGTAATTTTCTTTACATTAAAAATAAGAAAAACTCTAGTTTTTTTTTACAATATTATGTATTTGTAAAATCTGTAAATATGAATAGTAAATTAACAGAAAACATTAATAACCAAAAAGAAAGCCTAGAACAGAGTTCTATTGAGAAGAAGGTTCTTGAAGGATCTATAGACTCAAATTATGACATTAATCTTGCTGATGGTATCGAAGCATACTACAGCGAAAGATATGGTTGGACTCTTAGAAGAAAAACTATCTAATTATATTAGATTTTAATTCTCTAACTAACGGTACTTTTTATTTGGTCGTAAGCTTTTTCAGCAATCATAATAGTCGTTGCATTTAAATTAGCACTAACAATATCTGGCATTACAGAAGCATCAATAACTCTTAAATTTTGAATTCCATGAACCCTTAAGTTTTGGTCTACAACTGAAGTTTTGTCCTCACCCATTTTATTTGTGCATGACGGATGATATGCAGATTCAGATGTATTTTTAATAACTTCATCTAATTCGTTTTGATTAGATACATTCTTCCCAGGCCTAATTTCAGTGCCAACATATTCTTTTAGTGCTTTTTGAGATAATATTTTTTTAGCAATTCCCACACCTTCTCTCATTTGTTTTAAATCGTCTTCATGCTTAAGATAATTAAATTGTATTTTAGGATCTTCTTTATAGTTATTTGTTTTAATTTTAACAAACCCCCTACTTTTTGGTCTATTTGGACAAACATGAAATTGAAAAGCTTCAAAATTAGGATTTTCTAAACCATGATTAATAACTAAGTATGGAAAAAAATGAAATTGTAAGTTTGGATGATTATATGATTTGTCAGATTTAACAAACCCTCCTAACTCTAAGTGTGAGTTTGCTAACCTACCTTTTTTAAACAAAAACCATTTTGATCCCTCAATTGCTTGATAGAGAAAATTTGTTGCTAAAGAATGCAATGTTTCATTTTTTTTTGATTTATATTGAATATACATCTCTAAATGATCTTGTAAATTTTCTCCCACCCCAACTAAATTATTAATTACCTCTATTCCCAAGCTTTTAAGATGTTTTTCATTACCTATTCCGGATAATTGAAGAATTTTGGGAGAATTAATTGAACCTGCACAAAGTATAACTTCTTTATTGGCTAAATAATTATTGGTTATATTTTTTTTAATCGTTTCAACACCAATTGCAGTTTTATTTTTAAAAAGAATTTTTTTAACATCAATATTATTTATTATTCTTAGATTTTTTCTATTTTGGATTGGCTCTAAATATGCTTTAGCAACACTTTGTCTGACACCGTTGTTTATTGTTACATCAAAAGTTCCAAAACCTTCATTATCAATATTATTAGAGTCATTAAATATTTTATATCCAGCTTCTTGTGCAGCTTCTAAAACTTTTTTAAATAAAGGATATTTTTTATCTATGTTTGATTTATTTACTTTTAATGGTCCCTCTTTACCTCTTTCATTACTATTATGAGACCAAGTTTCTAATTTTTTAAAAAAAGGTACAACTTTTTCATATGACCAATCAGTTAAACCACTTGAAGACCATCTATCAAAATCTTCTTTATGACCTCTAGCAAAAACCATGCCGTTATGTGAAGAACATCCTCCAATCATTTTACCTCTTGGACAATATAAAGATCTATTATTTAAAAATGGCTCAGGCTCAGTATAATATTTCCAATTATACTTTGGGTCATGCATTGCATATAGAAGTGCACTTGGCATATCAACCTTCCATGTTTTACTGGATGGGCCAGCTTCTAATAAAATTACAGAATTTTTTGATTGTGAAGACAATCTGTTAGCTAAAACACAACCTGCTGACCCTGCTCCCACAATGATGTAGTCAGCGTTGTTATCCACTAATTCATTCTTTCAGTATTTCCATCAACAGTCATGATTTGACCAGATATATTTTCTGATGCATCACTTAATAAAAATAAAGCCATTGATGCAATATCTTCTTTTTCTACAAATGTTTTTAATGAAACCATTGACTCTAATTCTTTTCTTACTTTATTGCTTGTTGATTTAATTAATTTAGCTTTTGCATTTATTACTTTGTCCATCCTATCACCATTCACTGAACCTGGACAAATTGCATTTACTCGTATTTTAAATTTTCCTAATTCAACAGCTAATGTTTTAGTTAATCCAATTATTGCCCATTTACTAGATGTGTAAGGAGATCTTTGAGCATAACCAAACAAACCAGCAGTTGAAGATAAATTGATAATTGATGCTTTTTTAGATTTTTTTAAGAATGGTATAGCAAATTTGGTAAAGTAAAAATGTGAACTAAGATTTGTTTTGATTGTTTGATCCCATTCATCAATTGAAATATTCTGAAGATACTTTGTAGGCCCTGCAATACCAATATTATTTATTAATCCATCTATTTTTTTTAACTTATTTAGTGAAGTAAAATATTCTTTTATATCTTTTGGATTTGTACAGTCTAAGTGTTGAGCAAATATTTTATTATGATATTTTTTATTTGAATTTATTTTATCAATTTTTGATTTATTTAAATCAGATAAATGTACCTTACCACCTGAATTAATTATCTTATTTGCTATAGCAAAACCTAAACCATCCGCACCAGCAGATATAACATAATTTTTTTTACTCAGATTGATTTTCATTTATTGAATATTATCTATCTCTTTTTTAGAAATATATCCAATAGTTTTACCTTTATTGTCAGTAACTACTATTGTTAAATTATCTTGGAGAATTTTATTTTTAAAATTTTTTAGTTTTACATTTTGATTTACTTTGTAAATAGAACCTAATGTTAAATTATCTTTATTAAAATTGTTCTCAATTATCATTATATTTTTTGCTTCTAGATTATCTATTCTATTTTCTTTGCTAGAAAAAAAATTAAGTAAAAATTTAAATATATTCATTATTTAAAATATAGATTTACTAGGAAGATCTTTTGTTCAGAAGATTGGTTAACCAATCAGGATCCATTTCTGGAACTGAAGACAATAAAAGTTCTGTATAATCAGGATATGGTGGGTTCAAAATTTTACTTTTCAAACCCTGTTCCACTACCTCACCTTGATACATAACAACTATTTCATCTGAGATTGCTTTAACCGTTGCTATATCATGGGTTATAAAAATATAAGTAACACCAAGCTCTTTTTGTAATTTTTGGAGTAATTTTAATATTCCTTCTTGAACAATTTGATCTAGTGCTGATGTTACTTCATCACAAATAATTAAATCTGGATTAGCCGCTAAAGCTCTTGCAATGCATATTCTCTGTTTTTGACCTCCAGATAATTCAGATGGTAATCTATCTAAAAAAGTTTCATCTAGCTCAATCATTTTTAATAATTCAATAACTTTTGCTTCTCTTTCTTTACCTTTTATACCTTGATAAAATTCTATTGGCCTTCCTATTATTTCATCAACAGTTTGACGCGGGTTCATTGCGGTGTCAGGCATTTGGAAAATAATTTGAATTTTTCTTAATTCTTCTTTTGATCTTTGTTCAAGTTTTTGAGATAATTTTTTTCCATCAAATATTATTTCACCTTTTGTTTGTGGAAGTAACCCTGTAATTACTCTTGCTGTAGTAGATTTTCCAGAACCACTCTCTCCAACTATAGCGACTGTTTTACCCTTTGGAATATCAATAGAAACATTATGTAGAACCTTTGATGATCCATATGCCGCATCAATATTTTTTATTGATAGAATATAATCTTGATTTGTTTCTTCTGGTTTTATTAACGATCTTACCGACCAAAGAGATTTAGTATATTCTTCTTTTGGGTTAGATAGCATATCTCTTGTTTCAGCTTCTTCAACTTCTTCACCGTATCGTAGAACCTTAATTCTATCGGCCATTTGAGCAACTACTGCTAAATCATGGGTAATATAAATTGCTGCTGTATTAAATTTATCTACTATAGATCTCATAGCAGATAATACTTCTACTTGAGTAGTTACATCTAAGGCAGTTGTTGGTTCGTCAAAAATAATTAGTTCAGGTCTTGGTGACATAGCCATTGCAGTCATTATTCTTTGCAGTTGACCACCTGATACTTGGTGTGGGTATCTATCTCCTATATTTTCCGCATCTGGAAGTTGTAGTGATTCATAAAGTTTAATAGCATCTTTTTTTAATACATCCGTGGGATTTATCTTTAATCTATTAGCAGCACTTATTGTTTGGTCCATTAATCTATGAGCAGGATTAAAAGATGCTGCTGCTGATTGAGCAACATAAGAAATTTTAGTCCCCCAAATTTTTCTCTTTTCAAATTCTGTTAGTTTTGCGAGATCTATTCCATTGAAATTAATTTCTCCCTTTATAATCTTACAACCTGGTTGAGTATAGCCCATTGCAGCTTTACCCATGGTCGATTTTCCAGCACCACTCTCTCCTATTAATCCTAGTATCTCGCCTCTGTATAAAGTCAAATCTACACCTTTTAAAATTTTATGCCATCTCTCATCTGAAAATCCATCAATGTGAATGTTTTTCATCTCGAGTAGAAGTTCTTTTGATTTATTTGACGTCATCTTTTAATCCGCTAGTAATGTAAAGATACCAATCAACAACAAAATTAATTGATACACAAAGTAAAGCAATGGCAGCAGCTGGAATTAATGGTGTTAAGCCTGCTGTTATATCATATTGAGCATATTGGATAAGTATTGCATTTTCCCTTACCATTGATGCCCAATCTGCTGAAGGGGGTTGAATGCCAATTCCTAAAAAACTTAAACTAGATATTGTAAAAATTATAAATATGAACCTTAAACCAAACTCAATAATCAAAGGTGAAGCTATATTAGGAAGTATTTCTTTGAAAATAATGTATGATAAATTTTCACCTCTTAACCTCGCTACTTCTACATATTCTAGAACAACTTGACCAACAGCAACTGATCTTGATATTCTAAAAAATCTAGTTGACTCCAAAATTCCTAAAATGACAATTAAATTAAAATTAGTAGGTCCAAAAACCGATAAAAGTATAAAAGTAAAAATCATTACAGGTATAGCCATCAGAGTATCGACTATTCTACTTAATAATTGATCCAAATACTTTCTATCTAGAGCAGCTATAATTCCCAATACCGTTCCAATTCCTAAAGCAATAAATGCAGCTAACAAACAAATACCAATTGTATTTCTTGCAGCATAAATAATTCGTGAAAATATATCCCTTCCAATTTGGTCGGTGCCAAATATATGTCCATCACCCCAAGGTGCATAAGCAACAGGAAATATTTCTGCTTCTCCATGTGGAGCAATTAAAGGAGCAAATATTGCAGCAAAAAAATATATAAACAATACAACCATACCAAACCAGGCTGAGATTGGAGCTTTTGATAAGGCAATTTTTAATCTTTCTAATCTAGTTCTTCTTTTAATTAAATTTGCAACTTCACTTTTTGCAGAATATGATAAATTTTCGTTCATTTTGGATATAATAATCTTGGGTTAGAAATAATTCCGATCAAGTCAGCAATTAAATTTAATATTACATATGTTGATGCAAAAATTAATGCGCAAGCTTGTACAACAGGTAAATCTCGATTATAGACTGATCCGACCATCAACCTACCAATACCTTGATAGTTAAAAACATATTCAACAACAACTGAGCCAATCAACATATAAGCTAAGTTTATTGCGATTACTTGAGAAATAGGTGCCCAAGCATTTGGAAGTGCGTGTTTAACAATTACCTCGTATCTAGAAGCTCCCGATAATTTTGCCATTTCAATATATTCACTAGATAAGATATTTATTATCGCTGACCTTGTCATTCTCATCATGTGACCCATGGTAATTAATGTCAAAGTAAAAACTGGAAGTGCAGTCCTGTAAAATCTTTCAGCCAAAGTTGTATCCTCATCTACAGTAGAAATTGTTGGAAACATTGGAAATAGAGTTGCTAGTAAAAGAATAAAAATATAGGCTGTAAAAAATTCTGGTGAAGATACGGTTACTAAGCTAACTCCAGTTGCTGACCTATCATAATAAGAGTTTCTGTATAATGCTGCTGAGATACCTAAGATTAAAGATAGAGGAATAGCCAACATGGCGGCAACCCCTGTTAAAAATAATGTATTCTTTAACCTGGGGACAATTAAACCAACAACTTCTCTAGACCTATCACCTTGATCCCCTTGAACTTTAGATCTTCCAGAGAAAGAACTACCAAAATCACCTTGAAAAACATTTCCTAACCAATCAAAATATCTTGTTACTGGAGGTTTATCTAAACCCAATTCTGCTCTTAGAGCTTTTACTGCAGATTTAGTTGCACTTTGTCCTAATATTTCAGTAGCAAAGTCTCCCGGTAAAAAAGAGAATGTACTAAATATGATCACAGAAAATGCAAAAACTGTAACTAGACCAAGACTAAGCCTTAACAAAATTGTTCTAAATATTGGATGAATTCTACTAATATTACCCTCCTTAAAGATACAATTTTAATTCTTAAAGTTTTGTCTAAATTAGGTCAACATGTAAGCTAAAATTAATAATTTATACGTTGAATTTAAACGTTATATATGTTTTTATATATTAACTTAAGTTTGTTTTTTGTTAAATTTCTAGAAATTATGAACAAAAATCTTAGGTTTTTGTTCAATTATAAGGGAGGACAAATGAAAAATAAGAAAATAGACAAATACATTGAAGAACAGTCTTCAAAGCTAACAAAAGGGCTTATTGATAGAAGACAGTTCATGATGTCTGTCCTTGCTACTGGGGTCACGCTACCAATTGCATTATCATTAGCAGATAAAGCAGTTGCAGCTACACCAAAAAAAGGTGGACATTTAAGATGGGGTAATAGTGCAGCAGATGCAACTGATACTCTTGATCCAGCAACTTATCAGAGCTCATTTATGCAAGCTACTGCTTGGTCATATCAAAACTGTCTAACTGTTGTTGATTCAGATCACACAATTGTTGGAGAGCTTGCTGAGTCAATTGAATCAGATGATGCTCAAACTTGGGTATATAATCTTCGCAAAGGTGTTGAATTCCATAATGGTAAATCAATGACAGCAGAAGATGTTGTGCTCAACTATCAGTATCATATGAATCCAGATACTGCTTCGGCAGCAGGTGGACTGTTATCTCAAATTGAAACAGTTTCTGCTGATGGAAATGACAGAGTTATTTTTAAGCTAAAAGGTGCAAATGCCGATTGGCCTGCAATAACTACTGACTATCATATTATGATTAAACCAACAAAAGATGGAGTTGTTGATGCTCAATCAACGATTGGAACTGGTCCATATATTATGGATGAATTCAATCCTGGTGTTGGTGCAAAATTTGGAAAAAGAAATCCAAATTATTTCAAAGGTGATAGTGTTGCACACTTTGATTCAGTTGAAGTAATTGGTATTAATGATCCTGCTACTAGACAAGCAGCATTATTAAACGGTGAAATTGACTGGATGAATGGTGTTGATCTTAGAACTGCTAATCTATTGACTAGAAATCCTAGTGTAGAAATTACAGCAGCTTCTGGTTACGCTCACTATACAGCTCCAATGAGATTGAATGTTCCACCGTTTGATAACTTTGATGTGCGTATGGCAATGAAGTTTGCAATCAAAAGACAGGAAATTGTTGATAAGATTATGCTTGGATATGGTACTGTTGGTAATGATCATCCGATCTCTACTGCTCACCCATACCACAATAGCGCTTTAGAGCAGAGAGAATTCGATGCTGATAAAGCTGCTTATCACTGGAAAAAATCTGGAATAAGTGGACCAATTGAAATTAGTACTTCTGAGGTTCCTTATGCAGGATGTACAGATGCAACTAACTTGATAGCAGCATCTGCTCAAGAATGCGGTATCGATCTTCGAGTAAAAAAAGAACCTGAAGATGGTTACTGGAGTAACGTATGGAACACTAAAGGTTTCAGTATGAGTTCTTGGGGTGGAAGACCTACAGAGGATATGATGTGGTCTGCTGCATTCACTGATGATACTGAGTGGAATGAAGCTGCTTGGGGTAATCTAGTTCAAACTGATTCAACTGTTCGTTTCAATGAACTTGTTAGATCTGCTAGATCAGAACTTGATGCGGAAAAAAGAAAATCAATGTACTGGGAAGCACAAGCTCTTTGTAACTACGATGGTGGTGCAATTGTTTATGCATTTAACCAATATGTTGGTGCTGGTTCTAAAAAACTTGCTCACGGAGAAGATGTTGCTGGTAACTGGGAAAGTGATGGTAACAAACTTTCCGAACGTTGGTGGTTTGCATAAAATTTTAATTTTCTTTGTGGCGCATTTAAATGCGCCACATTATTTCTACTAATCTTCCAAAAAAATGTTTTTAAAAAATAAGAAATACCTCTTTGATGGAGGTTCCGGTCAAACTTTAATGGAAATGGGTTTAAAGACAACAGGTGATCTTTGGTCTGCAAAAGCTTTATTAAATGAAAATAATCACCCAATGGTCGTAGAAATGCATAAAAATTTTATAAATGCAGGATCAGAATTAATCGTTACTTCAAATTTTAGTGTTAGAAGAAGACTATTAAAAAAATATAATTTACTTGATAGATTTGAATTTGGAATACGATCTGCTGGAGCACTGGCATTAAAAGCAAAAAATGAAAGTGATAAAAAAGTTATTGTTGCAGGCTCATTGCCAAATCAAGGTAATACATATTCCCCAATACATTTTGAAACTGATGAAACCATGTTTAATTATTTTCATGAAATTGCAAAAATATTAAAAGATTACGTCGACATTTTTTACTTAGATGTTTTGTGTTCTATCAAAGAAATAAAAATTGCTTTAGAAGCTTCAAAAGAATTTAATAAACAAGTTCTTGTAGGTGTACACTTACGTTATGATGGCAAATTACCATCTGGAGAAAGTCTTGATGAACTTTTTGAAATTATTCAAAAATTTAATTGCTGTGGCATAGTATCTGCCTGCGTATCACCAGAAATCGTTAATTTGAGTATTCCTATGTTTAATAAACAAAAGCTTCCTTTTGGTTATAAAATGAATTTATTTAAAGAATTGCCTACGAGTAATAAAGAAAAATTTAATTCAGAAGGTTTTGAAGGACATTATGATTATATTGATCCCGTTGAGTTACTTGGAACTCGAAATGAAGAATTTGGAGAAGAAAAATATAAAAAGTTTGTTTTAAATTCTTTAAATGCAGGTGTTACTCTAGTTGGTGGATGCTGTGAAGTAAAGCCACGACATATTGAAGCTATTAAGAATTTATTTTAAAATTTTTTTTTAATTATTTTGTGATAAGTTAAGTATTTTTTATGGGAGATTTAGTTAGTAATTACAGATTTGTTGTAAAGCCAGTTATTAAAGAAACTGGCAGATCTCTGGATTTGGCTAGACCCATGAAAATACATCCTCTTACTTATCAGGAGTTACCACTCAACCCAGAATATACTAACTACGCTGATGGAAGATTTACACTTGAAAAATTGTCTCATGCTACAGCAGATGAAATGTATTGGAAAGCTAGACAAGAAATAATCTTACGTCATACGGGTGAACATCCATACGAAATCTCTGGTCCGGATGCTGAAAATTTACTTCAACAAATATTTCCTAGAGATATTTCAAAAGTAAAAATTGGAAGATGCTCCTATCAATTTGCATGCTACCATGATGGAGGAATGATTTCAGATGGATTGTTAATAAGATTAGAAAAAAATAAATTTTGGTTTGCTCAAGGTGATGGACATTTATATAGTTGGTACAAAGCTCATTCTAAAAATTTAGATGTTGAAATTAAAGATCCAAATGTTTGGGTAAGCCAAATACAAGGACCTAAATCTCTAAGACTGTTAGAAAAACTAATTGATCAACCATTAAAAAATAATTTTAATTACTTTGATTGGATTGAAACTTCAATTGCATCAGAAAAAGTAATTATAAGTAGAACAGGGTTTACGAATGAATTAGGTTGGGAAATTTATTTAAGACCACAAAATGATTCAAAAAAAATTGGAGACTTAATATTAAGTAAAGGTGAAGAAATGGGAATGATCTTAACAGCCTCACCAGGATTTAGAT
This sequence comes from uncultured Alphaproteobacteria bacterium, assembly GCA_902597795.1. Taxonomy (GTDB): domain Bacteria; phylum Pseudomonadota; class Alphaproteobacteria; order HIMB59; genus CACPNW01. Next base: position 50,527 of record CACJZA010000005.1, read on the forward strand.
GCAGAAGAATTGAGGCAGGTCTTTTGTCTGCGGGGAGAGATTTTACCAGGGATAGATCTCCATTTGCTGTTGGATTAGGAAAATTTATAGATTTTAATAAAGGAGATTTCATTGGAAGAGAATATTTACTTAATGCCAGTAAAGATTGTTTAACTTGGGGTATGAGAGTAGAAAATAGTTTTGCTTTAGTTGATTCTGAAATTTCTATTAATAATAAAAAAGTAGGCATTGTAACTTCAAGTACATGGTCTCCATTTCAAGTTTGTGGTGTTGCTATAGTTCATATGAACTATGTAGAATTTGGACCAGGCACAATAGTAGATGTCAGCTGTGATGATGGTAGTTTACAAAAAGGTGAAATCTGCACTTTACCAATGTATGATGAGAAAGGTGAAATACAAAGAGGTTTAAAAGAAGATATTCCATCCAGTCCAATACCTTGGAAGGGTATTTCAAAAAACTAATATATTTTGTAATAGAATTATAAATTATATTAGAATACAAATATTAGAATGAATGATCTCATTAAACCTAGCACAAAAATTCACACAATTGATGATGCAATAAGATTATCTAAAAAAAGATTACCAAAATTAGTCTTTGACTTTATTGATGGAGCATCAGGAGATGACAAACTTGCAGAAATTAATAGTACAGCATTAGATCAAATTAGACTTGAGCCTAAGGTTTTTAGAAATGTTGAGAATAGAAATTTAAGTAAAAAAATATTTGATTTTCATTTTGATTATCCATTTGGATTTGCACCAATGGGAATGACAAATCTTTCATGGCCAAATGCAGATAAAATGATAGCAAAAGAAAGTGCGTATAATAATATTCCAACATGTGTTTCAATGGCTTCTAGTACTACGCTAGAAGATATGTTTACTTTTTCAGAAGGTCATTCGTGGATGCAAATATATATTTTTCAAAGTGAAGAATTTATAATGGAATTATTAAAAAGAGCAGAAAGTATTGGATACAAGGTTTTGATCCTCACTGTTGATGTTCCAATTCTTTCAAGAAGAGCCAGAGATGATAGAAATGGCTTTGGTTATCCATTTAAAATTGGCCCAAAACAATTTTTAGATTTTGCACTACATCCTCAATGGAGCTTAACAACTTTATTTAAAGGCGCTCCACAACCAATGAATTATGTTACCTCTAAAAGTGGTGATCAAATTTTTAGACGAAAAGAAAGTAGAGGAGCAACTGATTGGAATACTCTAAAAAGGGTTCGAGACGCTTGGAAAGGAAAATTAATAATCAAAGGAGTAATGAATTCTGAAGATGCTTTGAAAATTAAAGAGGCTGGTGCTGATGCAATTCAAGTATCAAATCATGGTGGAAGGCAATTAGATAGTGCTACTGCTTCTATTAATGCTTTGCCATTAATACGAAAAGCTTTGGGAGACGATTTTCCAATACTTTTTGATAGTGGCATTAGAAGTGGTAGTGATATTTTACGAGCATTAGCTCTGGGAGCTAACTTTGTTATGTTTGGCAGACCTTTAATGTATGCTATTGGAGCAGATGGTGCAAGAGGTCTTAGAAGAATCATTAATCTAATTAAAGAAGAGTTAAGTACAAATCTTGGCTTAGTGGGATTAACCGATATAAATGAAGTTGATAAAAAAATTATAGCAGAGAAATTTTTTAAGGATATAAAGTATTAAGATGGGAGATAAAAAGATTAGAGGTGGGGCATTAGTTGCAAGAGCTCTTAAAGACAAAGGTATTGATAATGTTTTTACACTTTCTGGAGGTTTTTGTAATCCGGCACTTGAAGGATTTATGGAGTGTCAAATTAATGTAATTAATTGTCCTCATGAACAAATTGCTGGTCATTTAGCTGATGGTCATACTAGAATATCAAGAAAACCTTCTGTTTGTATTGTTGGACCAGAAGGTTTTGCAAATGCAGTACCCTCAATGATGGAAGCTTGGGGTGAAAGATCCCCTGTTATTTTTATAACTGGATCTAGTAGCTTAAAAAGACAAGGATCAGGCGGTTTTAAGGAAATAGATGATGTATCTATTGCTGCACCTTTAACAAAATACAGTGCCAGTATAACAGATGGCAATAGAATAAGAGAGTTCGTAGATAAAGCTTATAGAATTGCAACAAATGGCTATCCTGGTGCAGTACATTTAAGTGTACCAGTAGATATAATGTTTTCATCATTTGCAGATGATGCAGGTTTAGAAGAAAGACCTTTTACTCATCAAAAAAAACCTTTAGCAAAAGCTTGGCCTGATCCTGAGAGTTTAAATGAAATATTTGATCTGGCAATTAGTGCGCAAAAACCTGTTTTTATTGGAGGGCATGGTGTTTGGTGGTCTAGTGCAGAAAAAAAATTAGAACAAGCTGGCTTTGAATTAAACATTCCAATATTTAATATACCATACCATCAAAAGCTTTTAGGTGAAGAGGCAGATACATACATGGGTCTGGCAGATATTCATCAATACCCCCCATCAAAGATGGCTCTAAATGAATCAGATTTGGTTCTTATGATTGGTGCACGTCTTGATAATCAAATGAATTTTGGTAATCCTCCACTTTTTCCAAAAAGCACTAAACTTATTTGTATTAATGGATCGCATGAAGAGATAGAACTAAATAGAGCTGCAGATATTAACTTACTTTGTGATCCTGGAGTTTTTTTGGACAAACTCATAGAGTTAAAGAAAAACAGTAAATGGAAATTAAACAATCAATGGTTTGATAAGAATAAAAAAGAGAAAAAAATTTGGATTGATAAAACATTAGATGAATTAAATAAAGAAACTAAACAGACGAAAAAAAATGGTGGAAAAATTCATCCTCTTCAATTAGCTTTAGATGTTCAAGAAGTATTAAATGAAAATGATTGGTTAGTTATTGATGGTGGAAATACACATTTCTGGTCTGAGATCGCAATTAATATTGCTGGATCAAAAGGTAAAAAACTTGGAGGAATATTGCATCCGGGTACTTTCAGTATGTTAGGTGTTGGAGTTCCTTTTGCAATATCAGCGAAAAATCTTAATCCTAAATCTAATGTTGTTTTAATAAGTGGAGATGGTGCATTTTTATCTGGTGGATTATCAATTGAAGCTGCATTTCAAGAAAAAAAACCTATTGTTGTAGTTATAGATAACAATGGAGGTCTTGACTGTATCTCTCAACAACAAGAAAGGTTATTTGAAAGTGGAAAACACTTTGCAACTGATTTTAGAGATATTCCATTTCATTCAATTTTTGAGGGTTTTGGAGGGCATGGAGAATTAGTTACTAAAAGAGAAGATTTAGCCCCCGCTTTAAAAAGAGCGTTAGATAGTGGTAAAACTTCATGTGTAAATGTTAAGGCTAAAGGCGTTATAAGTCCAATAGTTGCTGCAGTAAGTGATAAAAGAGATAAAGCATCTATAGAGTAGGTTATGGCAATTTTTTCTACACATTTACTAAACTCAATAGATGGTACGCATGCAAGTGATGTAGAAATTGTTATTTATAAAGTAAATAATAATAACAAAGTTGTATTTTTAGAAGATAAAACAGATAGCTCTGGAAGAATGCTTAAAGAATTTGAATTAACGAAAGAAGATTGTGAAAGTGATTATGAAATGATAATTAATTCTGGTAAATATTTTAGAAATACTAGTGAAATAATTAATTCAATAAGTGTTAAATTTAAAATGAAAGATCCTCTTAAAAAATACCACATACCTCTAATTATTTCTCCAAATGGATACTCAATATGGTGGTCAAAATAAAATGAGTAATTCAGGATTAAACATGTCTAGACGTATTAGGAGGACTCCCTATACCGAGAAAGTAATTGAGGCTGGTGTAAGTGGTTTTACTGTAGTTAACCATATGCTTCTTCCAAAATCATATAAAGCAACAGTAGAAGAAGATTATTGGCACTTATCTAAAAATACTCAAATTTGGGATGTTTCATGTCAACGACAGGTTCAAATAATAGGAGAAGATGCTACAGAATTAATACAACTCATGTCTCCAAGATCAATAAAAGATATGCCTATTGGTAAATGTTACTATTATCCAATGATTGATGAAAATGCAGGGATGATAAATGATCCCGTACTTTTAAAATTAAGTGAAAATAAATATTGGCTATCAGTTGCAGACTCAGATGTTCTTCTTTGGGCAAAAGGATTGGCTGTAGGAAGAAATTTTAAAGTTGATATTATAGAGCCAGATATTTACCCCTTAGCAATTCAAGGTCCAAAATCTGAAAAATTAATGTCATCAATATTTGGAGAAAAAATTAAAAAATTAAAATTCTTTCATTTTTCTTTTTTTGAATTTGAAGGAACAAAACAGATAATTGCAAGATCAGGATATAGCAAACAAGATGGTTTTGAGATTTATCTTAAAGGTTTTAGTTTAGGAAAAAAACTTTGGGAAACTATTTGGGAAGCAGGAAAAGATTTTAATATTTCACCTGGATGTCCAAATTTAATTGATAGAATAGAAGGTGGTTTATTATCCTATGGTAATGAATTTACTTTAGAAAATAATCCAATTGAATGTGGATTTGATAATTATTGTAACAATTTATCTCATGATTTCATTGGAAAAAATGAGCTAAAAAAAATATTAAAAAATGGAATAGAAAAAAAAATAAAAGGAATTACTTTTGATGGGTCTCCGACTCCCTCGTGTACAATACCTTTTCCTGTATATTCAAAAAATAGATTTCAAATTGGTAATATCACCTCTGGTATTTATTCACCATTTTTAAAAACGAATATTGGGCTATCAATGGTTGATAGAGACTATTGGAATGATGGGCAAGATGTTATCGTATTAACACCAGACAATATTGAGAGAAAAGGTAAAGTGTGCTCGCTACCTTTTAATTATTCTTAAAATGAGTCATTCAATCGAATTAAAGTGGGAATTAGGAGATCAGAAACTCGAATTTGGAAAATATTTAACTGATCACACAGTAATGCTTAACGAAAATGTATCTATTGATGCAGGATCATCTCCAGATTATGGGGGAAGCGAAAGTAATATTAATCCAGAGCAAAAACTAGCTGCAGCTGTAAGTAGTTGTTTTATGATGACGTTTTTAGCTTTAGCTGCAAAAATGAAATGGCCAGTTATTAATTACAAAGATAAAGCAATTTCGTATTTAGGAAAAAATGCAGAGGGAAGAATGTTCGTCAACAAAATAGAGTTAAATCCAGCTATAGTATTTGAAGATAATTTTAATATTTCTGATGAAGAAATGAAAAAGATGAAAGAGAGATCACATAAGTATTGTTTTATTGCTAATTCACTATCTAAAGATGTTGAAATTCAAATTAATTAAATGAATTTTAATCTAATATTATCTGAAAAAAATAATAACATTTCTAATATTATTCTTAATGATCAGAAAAACCAAAATACTTTAAGTGAAAACATGATCAATGAATTAACGTCAGCGCTAGATATTGCTGATAAAGATAATGAAGTAAAAGTAATTATTTTATCATCAAAAGGTAATATTTTTTGTGCAGGACATAATTTAAAAGATTTAAATTCACAAAGATTGCAAAATGACAGAGGTGAAAGCTATTTTAAAAAAATATTTCAAATGTGCTCTCAACTTATGCTGAAAATTAATAAAAATAATAAACCAGTTATAGCTATGGTTGATGGTATCGCTACTGCAGCAGGCTGTCAGTTAATTTCTAGCTGTGATTTAGCTTACTCAAGTAGCAGAGCAAAATATGCAACTCCTGGTGTTAATATTGGATTATTTTGTTCTACACCAATGGTTCCATTATCAAGAACTGTAGGTAAAAAACAAGCTATGGAAATGCTTCTCACTGGAGATCTTATAGATGCAAATAAAGCATTAAGGATTGGTTTAATAAATGATGTCTTTGAAGAAGATAGTTTAAAAGAAAATGTATTTCAAATTGCTAAAAAAATATCATCTAAATCTTCTAATACTATTAAAATTGGTAAAGAAGCTTTTTACAAACAAAAAGATATGAATTTAGAAGACGCATATACTTTTACTTCAAATGTAATGACGGAAAATATGTTACATGATGATTCCAAAGAAGGTATTGAAGCTTTTTTAGAAAAAAGAGAACCAAACTGGAAAGAATAATTACTTCTTAAAATGGGTCAGGTTGAGATGGATTGGTAGCTAACCATGTAGATTTGGTCTGCATGTAACTTTGCATTCCCTCCCATCCATTTTCACGACCGTATCCTGATTGCTTGAAACCTCCAACTGGAGATTGAGTAGAAGCATTAAAATAATTATTTATATAAACAGTTCCAGCCTCTATCTTATCTGATAAACGTATAGCTTTATTAGTATCCTTGGTCCAAATACCTGCTGCAAGTCCATAAATAGTATCGTTTGCAATTTTAATTACTTCATCTTCATTATCCCAAGATTGTATAGAGGCGACAGGTCCAAATACTTCATTTTGAGCTAAATCATCTTCATTTGGAACATTATCAAAAATAGTTGGTCCAATATAGTACCCTTCAGATTTTTGTTCTTTTCTTCCATCAATTAATAATTTTAAACCTCTATTTTCAGCCGCTTCTATCTTAGATAAAATAAAATCATATTGCTCTTTATTAGCTATAGGTCCTATTTGTGTTGCTGTATCATTTGGGTGACCAACTTTAGCTTTTTTAACAACTTCTAATAAATTTTGAGTAAATTTATCTTTTATATCTTTATGCACTAATATTCTTGATCCTGAAATACAGCTATGACCTGAAACTGGAAAGATCCCTGAAACAACTCCATTAACTGATAAAGTTAAATCAGCATCTTTAAATATAATTTGTGGTGATTTTCCTCCTAGCTCCATAATAATAGGTTTAACATTTTTGGATGCACTTAAACTAGCTGCACTCCCCCCTTTTGTTCCACCTGTAAAACTTATCATTCTAACATCTTGGTGTTCAATAAGAGGTGCACCAGTGGTAGGGCCAAAACCAGTAACAACATTAATTAAACCTTCTGGAAGATCAGCTTCTTCTAAAATTTTCATTAACTCTAATGTAGAGCATGACGCTCTTTCTGAAGGCTTGATTACAACTGTATTGCCTGCTGCTATTGCTGGTGCTAATTTCCAGATTAATGTTCCAATTGGTGAATTCCAAGGAAGAATAAGTGCAACAACTCCAAATGGTTCCCATTTTAAATAATTATGCATATTTGGAACCTCTGAAGGTATCAGCCTACCTTCATACTTGTCACACATACCTGCATAATAATAAAAACTCTCAGTCTGCCAGCCAGTTAAAGAGGGAGTGATATTTTTTGGAAGTTTGCCGTTGTCTTTAGTTTCTACTTTTCCAATACGTTCTGCGTTTTTAGCAATAATATCTCCAATTCTAGTTAATGTTCTTCCTCTTTCTGCCGGATGCATTTTACCATAAGGACCATCATAATAAGCACGTTTAGCAGATGATACTGCAAGATTAATATCTTTTTCATTACAGTCAGGGACCTTTGCCCATACTTTACCTATAGATGGATCCTCACTTTCAAAATATTTTTCAGAAGAAGGGTCATGCCATTTATTTCCTGCATAAAATTTGTAGGTTTGAATTTCAGACATAATTTATTTAAACTTAAATATTTTCATTGGTCAACTTATTTGTGATTGATTAATTTTTAATATCATATCTGATGCTTTTTCTGCTAACATAATTACAGATGCATTTATATTTCCACTTATCATATCTGGGAAAGAAGATGCATCTACTACTCTCAGATTGTCTATTCCTCTAACTTTAAGCTGATTATCAAGTACAGCCATTTTGTTATTACTTGAACCCATTGCGCAAGTAGATGCAGGATGATGCCCTGTTTGTACATGATTTCGAACTGACTCTTTTAAATCCTGATCACTTTTTATTTTTTTTCCTGGAAGTAATTCTTCCGAAACAATTTTTGCTAAACTGGGTTTTGACAATACTTCTCTTGTATGCTTCATCCCTTCTATCATATCTTCCATATCTGATGGATCGATGAACCAATTTGGATTTATATTAAGTTCATCATTAGGATTTGAGCTTTTAAGTTTTACACTTCCTGTGCTCTTTGGTCTTAATAAATTAATTTGAAAGTGTAATCCTGGAAAAGCTTTTTTACCTCTAGAAAAAAATAATGAACCAAAATTTAATAAATTGTCTAAACTCATAGACCAGTTATCTTTTTCTTCTTTAAAACACATAGGTGTCATGAACACTTGTATTTCAGGCATTTCTTTTTCTCTTATTGCATGAAATAGATTTGTTGACCAAAAAGGAGCAGAAGCTAATCCTTGTTTAAATAAAATATATTTTAATCCCACAATAATAGCTCTATCGATCCTTTGATATTTAGAGAAACTTAAATTGTTGTTTTGAAAAGTCCAATTCATTGGCATAACAGGATGATCATGAAGGTTTTCACCTACTCCAGGTAAGTTAATTAATAATTCTATATTTTTTTCTTTTAAATGTTCTTCTGGACCAATTCCTGACAACATTAAACATTTGGGACTACCGAATGCTCCTAAAGATAATATTACCTCTGATGATGCATAAACTTCACCATTTGATAAAAGTAATCCTTTAGCTTTATTTTTCTCAATTAAAATTTTTATTACAGATGTATTTTTGTAAATTGTTAAGTTGCTAGGTTTAAATTTCAAATAAGCTTCTGCGGATGATTGTCTTTTTCCCTTCCATACTTTAACGTCATATCGGCCTACTCCATTTAGATTGCCATTGTAAAAATCATTATTAATTTCTGCCCCAGCTTCAACACATGCATCAATAAATGCTTTATCGATAGAATTATAATTACCAGCTGGTGTAAGTTTTAAAGGACCTGAATGTGAGTGATATTCATTTTTTTCTCTATGAAAAGCTGAAGCAGATCTTTTGAAATATGGTAATACATCATTATATGACCAACCCTCTAAGCCCTTTTGTCTCCACCTATTAAAATCACCTGGAGCGCCTCTCATGTAAATCATACCGTTTAAAAGAGAAGATCCTCCTAGTCCTTTACCTCTAGGGTATAAAATTTTTCTATTATTTAAAGAAGGTTGAGGTATTGACTCTAAACCCCAATCAAATTTAGGATTTCCAAAAATATATCCGTTACCACCGGGCATTTGAGTGAATAAACTTTTTCCTGAACCACCTGCTTCTATTAATAATACCTTTATATCTTTATTTTCTGATAATCTTGAGGCTAATGTACAGCCAGCAGAACCTCCTCCAGCTATAATATAGTCAAATGTTTTTTTCATTTTTTAAAAATATAAATTATACTAATAATTAATTTATAAGTAAACTCGATTAAATTAAATATGAATAATTACAAAGATTGGATTGGAAAGAAAATTTCAAGATGTGATATTATTACTCCTCGATTAGTTGAACATTTAAAAAAAACAATCGATCAAAACTGTTTAAGTGATCAAACTGTGCCTGAGGGAATTTTTTTATGTTTATGCCTAGATGTGGCTTCAATAAATGATCTAGATAAAGATGGAAATACAAAATTAGGAATTTTCTTACCTGAGTTACCTTATAAAATTAGAATGTGGGCTGGTGGTAAAATAAAAATATTTGATAAATTTAAAATTGGATCTGAAATTAAAAAAAATTCAACAATTTCAAGTATTGAATTTAAAGAAGGTAGATCAGGTAATCTATGTTTTGTTAATATTAATCATGAATATTTAAATAAAAATAAATTAATAATATCAGAAGATCAAACTGCTGTTTATAGAGAAAAAATAAATAAAAACTCCATTACTCCTAAAATAAAAGATGAATTAAAATTAATCGATAAAGTAGAAATATTTAGTTCATCAACTTTGCTATTTAGATATTCTGCTTTAACTTTTAATGGACATAAGATTCATTATGATGATGATTATACAAAAAATTATGAGGGTCATATGGGATTATTAGTCCATGCTCCTCTTCAAGCAACTTATCTTTTAAATCTTGCTAGAAAAAACAATATTGAGTTCAATTCTTTTGAATATAAAGCTACAGCGCCTCTTGTATATAACAATAATTTCTTTGTAGAAATTGGTGAAAATCAAGATGATGAAATTATTGGAAGAATTCTTAATGAAAAACAAGAAATAACAATGATTGCTAAATATAAAAAATGAGTTTTCATAAAAAATTTTGTAATTGGGCATCACAAAAAAAAATTAATTTCAATAAGGTAACTTATAAAAGAGCAGAAAATGCATTCATAGATACCCTAGCTTGCATATTATCAGGTGTTAAAGAAAAACAATCAATGGTTGCCTTAAAATACTGTTTAGAAAATAATAATTCAAAAAACATTAAGATATTTGGAGGAGAAAAAAAATTATCTATTTCTGGAGCATGTTTTTTACATGGAGTCAGATCAGCGTCTATAGACTTTGATGATTACGAATACGTTGTAGGATCTCATCCCAGTGCGCCAATTTTTTCAGCTCTTATATCTATTGCTCAAATAAAAAACATCTCAATTGAGGAAACATATCAGGGATGGTTAGTAGGATATGAATTAATAATAAAATTAGGACAAGCACTTAGCTATGATCATTATTATAAAGGATGGCATTCAGCAAATACAATAGGCGTTATTGGAACTGCTGCAGCAGTATCTAAAGTGTTAAAATTAAATGCAGATCAAATGGCAAATGCAATTTCTATTGCAACAAGTTTTTCATCTGGTTTAAAACAGCAATTTGGCACAGATATAAAAGCTTTTCATGTAGGATTTGCTTCTCAAGCTGGGGTGCAGTCAGCCTTACTTGCGAAAAATGGAGGGACAGCTAATCAAGATATTTGGAATATTGAGAGAGGATTTATTGAATTGTATGGTAGTAAATTTTCTAAAAAACTAAATAATAATTTTAAAAGATCAGAGTTAGGAAATGCAATAATTAAATTTCCAAATTTCATTAAGTTTTGGCCAGTTTGTAGTTATTCACAAAGAGTAATACAAGGAGGATTAATTTTAAATAAAAAAATTTTTATAAAAAAAAATATTAAATCTATTTCAATTGAGTTTCCAGAACCTTGGTTCAGAGTATCAAAATTTCATATACCTAAAAATTCTACTGAAGCTAGATTTTCATTAAGTTATTGTTTAGCAACTGCTCTCATTAATGGCAAATTTGATTTAAGTAGCTTAAATATTTCTAAAAATAAAAAAAGTTTAAAATTGACTAGAAAGATTAAACTAATTACTTACAAAGTGCCAAATAATTTTGAAGATTATGATCCTAAGTATCCTGATATAATTAAAGTAATAATGAATGACGGAAGTATATTGATTGAAAAAATATCACATATTAAAGGAGGGAAAAATAACCCTTTAAAAGACGAAGATATTGATAATAAATTTTTAATGTGTGGAGGTAAAAAAAATATTTTAAATAAAATAAGAAATCAAAAATATAAGAAGAAAAATTTAAAAGAAATAATTTTTTAATTTAGGTATTTTTTCTTTCTCTGTAAGCTATAAATATTCCAGTACTAATAATTATTGTTCCGCCTAAATAAATACTTAAAGTTGGAACCTCAGAATAAATTAAATATCCCATAATTCCTACAAATATAAAAGATGAGTATTCAAAGGGTGAGGTAATTGCAACATCTGCGTATTTAGCTGCTTGAGACATAAATAAATGGCCTAGTGATCCCATAACACCTAAACTCATAGCAAAAATTAATTGAATTCCATTTGGCATAATAAAATTATCAGGGAAAAATATTATTGACGTAATTAATAATGCAAAAGAGTAATAAAAAACAATTGCAACACTAGAATCAGTACTCATTACTGATCTAGTTGATAAATAAACAGAAGCCATAAAAGCTGCAGATATTAGAGGATAGAGTGTTTCTAATTTGAACAAGTCAGTACCGGGCTTAACAATTATTAACACACCAATAAAACCAATTAATATTGCAGTTGTTCTAAAAATTCCAATTCTCTCACCAAGTATTGGTACAGCAAGGAAAGCAGCAATAATGGGAGCAGAATGTGCAATAGCAATATTTTCAGATAACATTAAATGATTAATTCCATAAATATAGAATACAACACAAGCAGAAGCAGAAAGAGCTCGGATAGCATGTCCAACTGGTTTTTTAGTTTTTAACTTACCAAATCCAAAATACATTGCTAAAAAAGTTGCAATGATACTTCCACTTAGTGCTCTAAAGAATATTGATTCCCATACAGGAAAATGAAAGCTTAAATATTTATACGTTATATCATTTATACTTAGACAAAACATGGACAATAACATGAAAGAAATTCCCAAGAGATTATTATTTTTCGATTTCATTAATTTGTTAAATATACTAAGATAATTTATTCAGATATAAATATTTCAAAATGAGTAGTAAATATCATGTAAAAAAATTAGAAAAAAAGAATGACCATTTAAGTATTTTGTGGAAAGATAATTTTGAAAGTAAATTTCATTTTATGTGGTTAAGAGATAATTGCCCAACAGCAATACATCCTACTGCAAATATGCGAATCTTTAATATTTTAACTATTAGTAAAAATATATTTCCTACAAATTATAAAATTGAAAAAAATAAACTCAATATTGATTGGAGTGAAGGTGATCATAGTAGTAAATTCAACTTAAAATGGTTAAGAGATCATTGTTATACCGAAATACATAATCGAGAATATAAATCACCTTATGTTTTTTGGGATGGTAAATTAAAAAAAAATTTAAAGAAAATTATTGTTGATCATAATAGTGTTATAAAAAATGAAAAACATTTAAGTAAATGGTTAAATTTACTTCATACTTATGGTTTTGCATTAATCAAAAATGCACCAACTAGCAAAAAATCAGCATTCAAAATATTAAATAGAATAAGCCATCATAGAGAAACATTTTTTGGTACACCATTTGAAGTAATTAACATTCCAAAACCAAATAACACTGCTTATACTGCAGATGCATTAAGAAATCATACCGACTTACCTTATTTTGAATATGCACCTGGTTATCAGTTTCTTCATTGTTTAGTAAATGAAGCTAATGGTGGATTATCATCTGTTGTAGATGGTTTTGCAGTTGCAAATTATTTAAAAAAAAATGTAAAAGATGTTTTTAATATTTTAACAAAAACTCACGTTAAATTCAAAGATACTGATTATACTCAAAAAGCTATCAGAATTCTTCATTCACCAATAATAACACTTACAAAAGATAATGATTTCAATGATATTAGATTTAGTATGGCTGCAATGGGAGCAGTTGATATTGATCCAAAAAAAATGAAAAAATTTTATGATGCCTACCAATATTTTGCATCATTACTTCAAAACAAAAAATTTAAAATTGATTTTAGATTAGAGGCAGGTGATATATTTTGTTTTAACAATAGAAGAGTATTACATGGAAGGACTGAATTTGATCCAAACTCTGGAAATAGACATCTTCAAGGGTATTATATTGAAAGAGATGAAATAATAGGAAGATTAAATTATTTTAATAATATTAAAGTATAGATCATTCCCATCCGCAGATAGTTTTAATTTCTAAATATTCTTCTAAGCCCCAATCACCCCCCTCTCTTCCATTACCAGATTGTTTGTAACCACCAAAAGGAGTTCCGGGTTCTGCACTATTTCCATTTATATAAACACCTCCTGATCTAAATTTTCTTGCTACTCTTTTTGCTTTTTCTTTATCTAGAGTTTGAACGTAGTTTCCTAGACCATAGGATGTATCGTTAACAATTGATATAGCTTCATCTTCGTCTTCAAATGGAATTATAGATAATACTGGTCCAAAAATCTCTTCTTTTGCAATTCTCATATTATTAGTAACATTTGTGAAAATTGTTGGCTTAACAAAATAACCCTTTTCTAGTCCAATTGGTTTTTCCGGGCCTCCAGCTACAAGTGTTGCACCCTCATTTATACCACTATTAATTAGATCAATAATTTTATCATATTGTGTTTTAGAAATAACTGGACCGATATGATTTCCATACTTAGAAGCAATATCAACTTTGATTTTATTTGCTTCATCAGCCGCCTCCTCTACTGCTCTTTTATAGATTGATTTTTCAACTAGCATTCTTGTTGGTGCATCACAAGATTGACCAGAATTACTCATAATATTCCTAACACCTTCTCTTACTGCTTCTGGATGTGAATCACCAAAAATAATATTACCTCCCTTACCTCCTAATTCTAAACAAACTCTTTTAATTGTATCTGCTGCGTTTTTAGAAATAAGTTTTCCTGCTCTTGTTGATCCAGTAAAAGATATCATATCAATATCTTTATGAGATGATAGATCCGTACCTACACCATCTCCATCACCATTTATTAAATTAAATACACCTGGAGGGAAACCTGCTTCATGAATGATTTCTGCAAAAATGATCCCTGACATAGGTGCAATTTCTGAAGGTTTTAATATCATAGTGCAACCAGTTGCTAAGGCAGGTATTACTTTTAATGTGATTTGATTGATAGGCCAATTCCAAGGTGTAATAAGACCACATACTCCAATTGGCTCATACACAATATAATTATTAGATTTTTTACTAAATCTTTTTTCAAATTCAAAATTTTTTAATCTTAAAATGAAATCATTAATATGATCTGCTCCTGAAGAAGTTTGTGCTGATGAAGACCAATCTAATGGTGCTCCCATTTCCTCAGATATTGTTTGTGTTATTTCATCCCATCTACTTTTATAAATCTTAAGTAAATTTTCTAGTAAAATAATTTTTTCTTTTTTATCTACCTGACTCCACGTAATGAATGCCTTTTTTGCAATATTTACTGCTAGATCTACATCTTTCCTGGATCCTAAAGAAATAATTGCATAGGGTTTTTCATTAGATGGATTTATAATATCAAAATCATTTTTTTTTAAAGGCTCAATCCAACTACCATTTATATAAAATTTACGTTTATCAATCATATTAAAAAAGTAATTTTAGATAATTATTCATTTATTTTTTTTTATATTAGAATAAAAGTATATACGACATGAGGAAAAATTGGCACTAGAAAATATTAAACTCGATATAGATTATGTAAGATCGCAATTTCCAGCATTTAAGGATCCTCTTTCGAAAGATTGGTCTTTTTTTGAAAATGCTGGAGGGAGTTATGTACCAAAAAATGTAATTGATAAATTAACTGAGTTCATGACTGCAACTAAAGTGCAACCATATGCCGAATATCCAATGTCCAAAATAGCTGGCGAAAATATGGATAAGGCAACAGAATTATTTACAAAAATGATAAATGCCAAAAACAATGAGATTTTAATTGGTGGATCAACTTCTATCAATTTGTATGTTTTATCAAATGCTTTAAAAAAATTTATAAACAAGGGTGATGAAATAATAGTAACTAACCAAGATCATGAGGCAAATATAAGCCCGTGGAGAAGATTAAAAGAAAGTGGTGCAAAAATTATTGAGTGGAAATTTAATTTAGATAACCATGAACTAGAAATATCTCAACTAGAGAAATTAATTACTTCTAAGACAAAGATATTAGCAGTGACCCATTGCTCAAATATTGTTGGATCAATTAATAACCTTAAGGAAATATGTAAATTAGCACATAAAAAAAACATTATTGTTATTGGTGATGGTGTCTCTTATGCCCCTCATGGATTTCCAAATGTTAAAGAGCTTGATGTAGATTTTTATACTTTTAGTTTATATAAGACTTATGGTCCACACCTTGCTTTACTTTATGGAAAAGAAGAGATTTTAAAAGATTTGCCTAATCAAAATCATGAATTTTTAAATGGCAATTATCCTTATACAATTAATCCAGGTGGTCCAAATCATGAGGAATTAGTCTCATTAATAGGAATATATGAATATTTTGAAAACTTATACTATCATCATTATAAAAAAGATAATCTTACTATGGTCGAAAAGATATCTAAAATAAATCAATTAATTTCAGATCATGAAGAAATGGTATCTAACCCTATTTTAGAATATATTTTTAAAAGAGAAGATTTATTTCTGATTGGAAAAAACAAAATTAAAAATAAAAATAGAGCACCAACTATTTCATTCACTTCGAAAAAAATTTCTTCAAAAAAAATTTCAGAAATTTTAGTAAAAAATAAAATAGCAACTAGAAATGATAATTTTTATGCATGGAGATGTTTAGAAAGTCTTGGGATAGACTTGGAAGATGGCGTTGTAAGATTAAGCATGACACACTATAACTCAATGGAAGAAACTAAAAAATTAATAAAAGTATTAGAAAAAATTTAATTGGTCGGAATTTTAAATTCAGGACCTTTTGTAATACTTTTTGGCCATCTACTCGTCATAGTTTTTAAATTTGTAAAAAATCTAACACCTTCCATTCCATGCATTGAGTGATCACCATATAATGATTGTTTCCAACCTCCAAAACTATGAAATGCCATGGGTACCGGAATAGGAACATTAATTCCAACCATTCCTATTTTACAATTAGTTGTAAAATGCCTAGAAACATCTCCATCAGAAGTATAAATACTTGTACCATTACCAAAAGCATGTTCATTAACTAATTTTAAGGCTTCTTCATAGTTTTCAACTCTTAATACACATAAAACTGGACCAAAAATTTCCTCTTTATATATCTGCATTTCTTTTTTAACATTATCAAAAAGTGTAGGGCCTACAAAAAAACCATTCTCGTAACCTTGAATATTATAATTTCTTCCATCTAAAATTAATTTAGCTCCTTCATTTTCCCCAATAGTTATATAATTTTCTACTTTTTCTTTATGTTCTTTTGAAATTAATGGTCCTAAATTTGCTTCATTATCTGTCCAAGGGGCTACTTTTAAAGTTTGAGCCTTACTATTTATACTGTCTACAAGAGCATCACCAATATTTCCAATTGCAATAGCTACAGATACAGCCATACATCTTTCACCAGCAGAGCCGTAAGCAGCTCCAATTATTCCATCAACTGCTTGATCTAAGTTTGCATCTGGCATAACTAATAAATGATTTTTTGCACCTCCAAGAGATTGAACACGTTTACCATAGTTAGCTGCTTCCCTGTAAATGTATTTAGCAACTGGTGTAGAACCAACGAAACTTATAGATTTAATATCTTCAGCTTCAATCAAATTATCAACTACAGACTTATCTCCATGAATTATATTTAGTACACCATTTGGTAAGCCAGCTTCAGTAAAAAGTTCTGCTAATTTATTAGCGCAAGAAGGATCTTTTTCTGATGGTTTTAAAATAAAACTATTTCCACAAGCGATTGATATAGGAAACATCCACATTGGAACCATTGCAGGAAAATTAAATGGAGTAATACCTGCAGTTATACCAATGGGTTGTCTTACGGACCAAGAGTCAATATTTCTTCCTACATTTTGAGAAAAATCACCCTTTAGTAAATGTGGTATTCCACAAGCAAATTCAACAACCTCTAAACCTCTTGTTACAGATCCTTTTGCGTCTTCAAAGGTTTTACCGTGTTCTCTAGAAATAATTTGTGCTAATTCTTCTAAATTTTTTTCAATTAAATTCTTGAAATTTGATAATATTCTTGATCTTCTTAATGGCGTTTCCTGACTCCAGAGATTGAATGCATTTTTTGAGCTAGTTATTAGTTTTTCAAAATCATATTTATTGGAGTTAATTACGTTACCTTGAATTTCACCAGTAGCAGGATTGGTAATAGTTAGATATTTATCAGAATTTGGCTCAACTATTTGACCATCAATATAATTATGTATTTTATACATTTGTACTTTTAATAATTACAATATGATTTTAATTAATACAATCATAAATTAATTTAATTATATTCAAAGATTTTGAACAATTTATTATTATCGTAATTGTATTAAATTACTTTTATATGATTTGAAATTTTAAATGTAATTATGATATAAATTATTAAAAATACTAAGAAAAAAATTAATGATGCCTCCGAACCAATAAAATAATAAATATAGAAGCCAAGTAAATTAGCAATAATAGCAACAATAGTAATCACCAAAAGTGAAATATAATTACTAATTCCAAGACCAATTAGAAGATGATGTAGATGAGTTTTATCAGGTTTAAATGGATTTTTTAATCGTAAAATTCTTCTAATAGTTACAGATAAAAAATCAAATACAGGAATAGTAACGCACCATATTGTTAGAATAGGTGGTAAACTATTGATAGGATTTTGTGAATACAAAATCAGAAGCCACGAAACAAAAAAACCTAAAAACATACTACCAGCATCACCAAGAAATATTTTAAAGTAAGGATTTAAATTAAAAAAAACGAATAAAAAAATTATAAAACTAACTATTATGATAAAATCATAATCAATTATCAAAGTTATAGTGTTCAAAATATAAGAAAACAGTAAAATAGATAAAATAGCTATTATTGATAAAACTGAGCACAGGCCATCTATTCCATCAATAAAATTAAATGAGTTTGTTAAACCAATAACACAAAAAACTGTAAATATAATTGACCAAATTCCTAAATTAATATCATTATACACAAAGTAACTGCCTATATTTTCAATATACAAACCCGATCCAATTATTATTAATGTACAAACTAATTGTGCAAATAATCTAAATATAACACCTAATTCAATTGAATCATCTAACACACCAAGAAAAATTATTAATGATGATGTATATATCAAAATATTAATATAAAAACTTGTGTTATAAAAAAAACAATAAAAAAGAACATTTAAATAAATAACAATACCGCCAATTAGTGGAATATTTCCATCATGAATTTTTCTATGATTTGGAATATCAATCAATTTAAGATTTGGAGCTATATAATTTAGAACTAAAGTAAATAGAATGAATGTCAATATTACTGAAAAATAAATCATTAAATTTTTAAAATATTTTTTTTATTTGGTAATATATTTTTAATATCTAAAATTACTCCTTTTCTTTTTAAAAGTTTATTTATTTTATTATAACCCATTTTTTTAAAATGATTATGAGCTACTGACAAAATAATAAAATCATAAAAATTTTTTTTAGGTTTAATGATTATATTTTTGCTTAAATATTCAATTTTATTATTTTTATTTAAATATGGATCATATGAAAATATAAAATGATTAGTCTTATTGAGATATTTCACAATATCTATTGATTTCGAATTTCTGAAATCATTACAATTTTCTTTGAAAGTAAGACCCATAACAAGAATATTTATTTTCTTTCTATGAAATATTTCTTTTATTTTAAGTAATGATTTTTTAACAATAAACTTAGAAAAATTATCATTTATTTTTCTTCCCGCAATTATAATTTGAGAATTATGACCTGCTTTTTTTGATCGATATGTAAGATAATATGGGTCAACACCTATACAATGCCCTCCTACCAATCCTGGTTTAAAATTTAAAAAATTCCATTTTGTTGATGCTGCTTTTAAAACCTCATGAGTATTAATATTTAACTTATTAAATATTTGAGTTAATTCATTCATATAAGCAATATTAATATCCCTTTGTGCGTTTTCAATAACTTTAGCAGCTTCCGCTATTTTTATACTTGGAGCAAGATATGTTCCTTTTTTTATAATTATTTTATAAAGATTATCTATAATTTTAGCTGAATAAGAATTTGATCCGCTGGTAATCTTAATTACATTTTGTAATGTATTAATTTTATCACCAGGATTTATTCGTTCAGGAGAGTAACCACAAAAAAAATCTGAATTTAATTTTAAACTAGAGTTTTTTATTAATAAAGGTATACAATATTCCTCTGTCAATCCTGGATAAAAGGTAGATTCAAAAACAACAAAATTGTTTTTGCTTAAATATTTAGAAATTAATAAACAAGAGTTTTTGATATATTTTAAATTTGGAGTCTTATTAGCATTTATAGGAGTTGGTAAAGTTACAATATAAAAATTACAATCAATAATATCCTTTTCATTATATGTAAACTTTAAGTATTTAGAACTTTTAATTTCATTTTTTTTGAATTCATTATTTGAGTCAATATTATTAGATAAATTTTTAATTCTTTCAATATTGGTATCAAAAGCAAGAGTTTTAAATTTTTTACCAAAGGCTAGAGCTAAAGGAAGACCAACATAGCCGATACCTATAATACAAATATTTATTGTTTTAAAATTTAGTTTCATTAGATTTAAAAATAAGCAAATAGATAACTAAAATTATAAAAGATACTGGTAATGAAAGCAAAAGTCCTATTCTTAATGTAAATTTTAATATAGCACCTCCTAGAAAAGTAAAACCTATAAATTGAAAAAAAATACCCATAAAATATTCTCCAAAACCCGGATAATTATAAAAGCCAGTTCTATCAAGCAAATAATTAGATGAAAAAATATAATATGTTTGTTCTATAGAATAATTATATCCTAATGAGTATATTGTTAAAAAAATGACTAAAAAATCTAAAAAAAACTGCAAAGAATAATATATAATTAAAGTTTTATAAAAACTTTTACTAAAAATTAAAAATCTACTTAATTTAAAATAATAAATAAGATATGTTGAAAATTTTCTAATTATGATAAAAAAAATCAAAAGAACTATTAAATAAATTATAAAGTAATAAATATTAAATTCGAATAAAAGTATGAATGAAACTAAAATTAAAACAAAAAAAAATAAATACAAAATAATCGTAATTGCTAATACAGATAAAAATTTATTATAGTTTAATCCCATTTTTTTTAAGATAAAGGCTTTATATGCTGTGCCAAAAAATGGAATTAGTAAATTGATAATTGTGCTTTTATAAAATAATTTTAAAAATTCCCTAAAGCTTATTTTTAACTCACTAACATTCTTGTATAATTTATAATTATAAATATTTTGAACAAAGAAAATAGTTGAGAAAATTATAATACAGAGTGAGAAGTAATTTAAATTTAAATTTTTTGTAGAGACTATCAAATTGTCAAGTTGAATTCGACTAAAAAGTAAGTAAACAATTACAATATAAACAAAAAATTTCAAATATGAATAAATTCGTTTCATAATTTTAAAATTTCTTTAACTAAATTGTTTGATATATTTTTTCTTCTATAAATATCTATAAATGATTTGCGATCATGATAAAATTTAACAATTTTTTTTAACTTAATTAAACCATCATCAACATCCGATGAATTAAAAATATAACAACCATTAATGTTTTTTTGACAAAAACTTTTAGAAAATCCATTTAAGCCGGCTAAAATTGGCTTAGATGTTGCAGCATATTCAAATATCTTTGATGGTAAAACGTGTTTAGAAGATTCATGATTATTCAAATGTAAAAAAACAATATCAGTTTCCTTGTAATATTTTTTTAATAATTTTCTTTCAATTGGTTTTAAAATTTTAACGTTATGAATTTTAAATTCTACAATTTTTTTTTGTAATAATTCTTTTGAGTTTCCATCTCCAATAATTAAATAATCATAAATATTCGTTGTTTTCTTAGCTAAATGTGGAATAATCTTTTCAAGTCCTTGACCAAATCCAATGTTTCCAACATATAAAATTTTAATTTTTTTATGTGTTTTATTTAAATTTGTGTAATCATATTTTAAAAAAAGATCATCAATACCATTTGTGTAATTTGTTAGTTTAATATTAGGATATTTAGAAATGTAGTATGAGTTAAATCCTTCTGATACTAAATTTAATTTTTCACAATTATTACATGTAAAACTCTCTATTTTGTTTAAAATATATTTTATAATAGTTAGATTATAAATACCTCCAATGAGATCCAAAGATTGAATAAAATTATCTCTAAATTCACAATAAATTTTTATATTTAATCTTTTTGCTATTAATGATCCTAGAAAACTGGTCATTAACTTTGAAGATGTAGCAAAAATTTTATCGTAATTCTTATTTTTTGTTTTATATAATACCCAAGTAAAAAAAATAAAGTAATTTAAAACTTGAACAAACTTACTATTATAATGTTTAAAAAGTTTAATTCTATTAATCTTAATATTTTTTTTCTCTATAATAATATTGTCAGATTCATAATTGTCATATCTATGAGGAAATGTTGTATAAATTTCCAAAACATCATTTTTACTCATATATTTTTTAAATTCGTTGACTAAAGATGACATTCTAAATGACCCAGCTGATAAATCTGGTGGAAAATATTGTGTGATTAATAAAATTTTCATTAAAATGACAATTCAAATATATTAGATTTTTTTTTACTATCTAAAAAGATACAAATATTTTTATTTTTTTTTACCTTTCCAAAACTAGGATACCATTCAGATTCTTCTATGTAGAACTTATTATTAATTTTAAAATAAACTATATTATTATCAATTATAAAACTGTTTTTTTGTATCTTAATATCTGGGTGTAGGAAAAATCTGACAATTGCTTTTTTAAAATCCCCATAAATTTCATCTTTTATCATAAAATTATCTTCATAAATTTTAAATGTCCTTTTATGAATAAGTTTTTTAAAAAAAGATGAATATCCATTATGTGATGAGCCAAATATTACACTTTTGTTTGAATATTTCTCGAATAAATCAAATACTTTTGCTCTTTTACCAACTCTAAATGATTTCCAGATATCGCTTGAATTTTTATCATTTATTTCAATAGTATTTTGAGCACTAGTAGATCTTTGATAAATTCTGTCAGTGTTGTTTTCATAAGTATTAATACCAGAATTTACAAATAATCTTTTTTTTCCAAAACTTAATTCAAAGGCTAATGAATTGGCGTGCGAATGCCCTGGCTGAAAATCTGGTTTAATATTTGATATGCTAGAAATTAATTTAAATATATTATTTGAATAAATATAAAATCCAGTATCTTTTAATACGATAAGTTTATTTTTTTCTTCAACATATTTAGGATGATTTAAATTAGATAAAAAAGCGTTAATTCTTTTAAGTAAATTAGATATGTCTATATTATGACTAAAATTTGAGTCATTAAAAAAAGGAATATTTTTGTCAGGATGTAAAATAGAAATCATCCATTTATTCATAACGATAATTTTTTTTATAAGTTTATTTTTTATTTTTATATTTATTTTAGAATTATCCAAATAGTAATATAGATTTAACAAATCATTTAATATTAATATGTGGTACGAAGGACTTCTTTCAAAATAACCACCATCTTTTAAAATTTGTTTTGAAAGTTCAGAATAGAAAACTTTATAGTAATAATCTCTTTCATTTAAATTAAAAATACTTTTATCAAAATTGATAATATAAATAATACAAATTAAATTTGAAATTAAATGATTTGCATCTAGGTGATATTCAATATTTTTTTTCAAAAATTGTGATTGCATTTTAATTGAATTTATAATTTTCTTATCTTTTAATTTGAATTTTGATATTAAATTTATCCAATTAATTAATCTTTTGGAAGTGGGATAGGGATCTAAACCTACAGATAAATGAATGAAGTTATTGTCTATCCAATGATAAATGATTTTTTTATATTGTTCTATATTTTTTGAATTGACTTTATCTAGAAAATTAAAATAATGTAGATTATAAAGAAAAAGTTTATTTTGATTTTTTATAGACCAAGAGAAATCACGATTAAAAATAATCTCATTATCAAAAACTTTAATTTTTATATTTGTATTTAAAGAAGTATTATAATATTTCTTAACTATAAAATATTTTTTTAATTGTATAAATGTTTTATTTAATAATCGATACTTTATAAGGAATATAATTTGTCTAATTTTTAAATTTTTTAATGTGTTAAATAATCTTAGTCTCAAATACATATCCTTTTTAAAACTTTATAAATTCTAAAAGATGAATTTCCATCCCATTTATTAGGAATAAAACTTTTTTTCCATTTATTTTTAATTATTTTGTCTACATTTGAAGAAAGTTTTTTAAAATTATTATTAATTAAAATATTGGATCCAATGTTTATAGTTTCTGGTCTCTCAGTACTATTTCTCATTGTTATACAAGGGATTTTAAAATAAGTAGTTTCTTCAGTAATTCCTCCCGAGTCTGTAATCACACCATTTGATTTTTTTACAAGATAATTAAATTCTAAATATGACAAAGATTTGATAAAAATTATATTTTTATACTTTAATTTTAATTTTTTTATAATTTTACTAATTCTTGGATGATAAGAAAATATTATTTTAATTTTTTTTGTAAAAGAATTCAAATTTTTCAAGATTTTTTCAAATATAATTATATTATCTACATTTGATGGTCTATGCATTGTTACAACTAAATATTTAATATTAGATAGATTTAAATTATCAAAAAAAACTGGTTTTATTAATTTTTGCTCATTCAATTTTAAGGTATCAATCATAGTATTACCAACAAAATATATATTTTTTTTATTTTTACCTTCTGAAATTAAAATTTTTTTAGCTTCAATAGAAGTAGTAAAAAAAATGTCAGTAATTGAATCAGTAACAATTCTATTAATTTCTTCAGGCATTGATATATCATAAGATCTTAAACCAGATTCAATATGAATAACTTTAATACCAAATTTTTTTGCAACTAATGAACAAGCAAGGGTAGAATTAACATCTCCCACAACAATAGTATAATTAGATTTATTTTTTTTTAATATTTTTTCATAATTAAGCATTATTTTTGCAGTTTGGAAACTTTGTGATCCTGACCCAGATTTTAAATTGAAATCAGGATTTCTAATATTTAGTTGTTTAAAGAAAATATCAGATAGATTGTTAGCATAATGTTGACCTGTATGTATTAATCTTACTTTAAAAAACTTATCAGCATCAAGTAATTTTAATAAATTTACTATTTTAACAAAATTAGGTCTAGCTCCTACAATTAAATCAATTATCATAATCATTTTCTAAGTTAATACAAAACTTAGATGTTTGAATGAAGTTTTCTATTTCTTTATAATCAAATAAATTATTTTCAACTGATCCAATAAACTTTTTAGTACATTCATTGTGTCCCTTATCTTGTTTCCATAAATTTATTTTTTTGAAATTTTTAAAACCATAACCTTTTAATTTTTTAAAATTATCTAATTCTAGAACATTATTATTGCTAAAAATTTTCAGATTTTCTTTAGGATAAATATTATTACCATTTGAGAAATAATTAATAGAAGCTATCGATTGACATTCAAATTTAATATTCACAATTAGATTATATTTAATTGTTTTTGAATTTATAATTTCATAATCTATAATATTTGTTTTAGTTATATATTTAATTAAATCTATAAAATGGCATAACTCTCCAATTATTCTTCCACCCGAATAATCTGTGTCTGATAACCAACTATTTTCATCTATTTTTCCTGCATTAATTGTGTATGTAAATGATTTAGGTGTTGAATTTTCTTTTAATAATTCAATAATTTTTCTAGTAAGAATTGAGTATCTTCTATTAAAACCTACCATCAAGATTTTTTGATTTTTTTTTACAAGTTTATCTATTTCATCTAACTCATTTTGTTTAGTTGCTAGAGGTTTTTCACAGTAGACATGTTTACCATGATTTAGAGCTTGAATTACTTGAGCCCCATGATCACTATGCATGCTAGAGATGATAACAGTGTTCGTTTCATCAGATTTAAGAACCTTATTAAAATCAGTAGTATTGTATTTAAAAGGATATTTTTTAAATAATCTTTGTGAACTTAGGCCATTTTTAGATAATGCATAAATGAAATCACAATTAAGTACACTAAAAGAAGGTATTAAAATTTTAGAAGAAAAATTGCCAGTTCCCACAAAAGATAATTTTACTTTATTTTTATTTTTTACAATTGTTTTTTTAGATACGATATCTCCATCAATAATATCATTTTTGTTATTTTCATATTTATTGTATGTAATTATAGACGCAATATGAAAGTTTTTTTTTAATAAATCATATATTGAATCAGAATTTTCAATTTGTGTCTCTAGTGTTATAAATTTTTTAAAATTTAATTTATTATTTTTTATTAATTGAATAATTGTTTCAAAATTTCGTTTAGCAGTCCATCTCACATAGGAAATTGGATAATCAATATTCTTTTGTTCATAAGAATAGTCGTATCTACCTGGTCCATATGAAGATGAAACTACAAATTCTATCTCTTTTTTATAAAATAAATCTCTATTGAGTTTAATATTTGCAGTTCCAACTAAAACTATTTTTCCTTTTTTTTTAATAATCTCTGATGCAAGGTTAATAGATTTGTTATCATTAGATGAAGAAGTGATAATAACTTTATCAATAATTTTATAGGTATTTATAACTTTATTAATTAAATCATTATCATTTTCTCTAATATGCAAGAAATCAATTTCAAGTAAATCAGCTATTTTTTTTTTATTTTTATCAATATCAATAGCAATTACATTAGAACCGGAAGCTTTAAGTATTTGAGATACGGCCATACCAATTAATCCAAGACCAATTACAACTACATTTTCTCCAATAGTTACATTTGATAATCTGATACTGTGTAAGGCAATTGATCCTATAATAGCAAAACAAGCGTCTTTACCATCAATATTATTTGGTATTTTAGCACATAGATTTTCAGAAACGGCATTATATTCAGCATGAAATCCATTCGAAACAACCTTATCACCTATTTTAAAATTTTTTATATTTTTACCAATTTTTATTACTTGTCCAAAATTAGAATAGCCTAGTGGCACTGGTACATTAAATTTATCATTAATAACATTATAAGTAGAATTGAAGCCTTCGTTTTTAATTTTATTAATTACAGTTTGAATTTTATCTTTATTATTAATAACTTTTTTTATCAAATTTGATTTACCAAACTCAATTAGGTAGTTTTCAGTTCCATAGGAAATTGCTGAGTAAATACTTTCTATTAGAATTTCATTTTCGTTAATGCTTGGAATAGGCACATCATCTAATTCTAATTTGCCATTTTTAAAGTTAGTATACAGTATTTTCATTACATCAATTCATCTTTAGAAACGATTACATCTTTATTTTTTTCATAAGCTTCTTTAACTTTAAGAAAAAAATAAGCAGAATTATAAATATATTCTTCACTTTCTCCTAGATTTTTATTATTTTTAACTCCATCTAAAGAATTCAAAATATTATTTTTGTGACCATGATCTCTATATATTAAGGATTTATTTATATATTTTGAACCAATCTGATAATAAAGATTTTTAAAATCATCTAATTTAAGAAATAAATTACTTTTTTGTAATATTAGACTTTCCCTAACCCCATCAAAAACTTCACCTTTAGCTGAAAACATAAGTGTAGCTTGTGAGCCATTTGCAAATTGAAATATAAAAGTAAAATCTGAAGGACTATTTTTTGAATCGGTACATTTTATTTTGCAAGGGAATGAATCTTTACCAATAATATGGAAAGTCAAATCTATCCAATGAGTAAAATTACCTAAAATTCTACCCCCCTCTTCTTTGAAAAAATACCAGTGTGATTGATCTATTTGATGACCTAAAATAAACCAATTTAGGGAAATAGGTCCTTTTTGATTTTTTAAAAGATCAATTATAAATCTAAAAATATTACTTTTCGGCCTATTAAAACCCAAATAAATTTTACTATTTTTTTTATTTTTAATAATATTATGTAACTGACTTGTATCTGTAACATGAGGTTTTTCTATATGCACATGAATATTTT
The DNA here is from genome assembly GCA_902597795.1 of uncultured Alphaproteobacteria bacterium. Classification (GTDB taxonomy): domain Bacteria; phylum Pseudomonadota; class Alphaproteobacteria; order HIMB59; genus CACPNW01. The sequence goes on from CACJZA010000005.1 coordinate 78,200, forward strand.
TTTTTAAGAATAATGATGCATAAAATTCATGTGTGCTATGGTTAGTAGCAATAAAAGCTATTTTTACTTTTTTATCATTAAGTATGTAATTAATATTATTAGTTGCAAATTTAGATCTAAATTTTTTCGAGGCGCTTAAAGCTTTAGATTTATCGATATCAAAAAAATATCTTATCGAATCATTCTCTTTTTTGGAAATAAAATATGCTATATTAGAAAAAGCAAAATTACCTGAGCCAATTATTGCAACATATTGCTTATCTAATTTTGCTTTAGTATTAACAAATAAATCATCATCAAATGTTTCAATATTATTTATATGTATTCTACTTAAAACTTTAATGTAAGTCCTTCCAAGACCATATAATGTAAAGTATCTTAAAACTTTTTTTAAGTTTGAGAAATTTTCATATATTAAATTTGTATCAATACAATTTAATTTTTTTGTTACAATTTTATTATTTATATTTTGTATCAATATCGAAGAAAATCCAAATAAATAATTAGGTAAAAAAGATTTATAAGTTTTTAGTAAATTTAAAGTTGAATTGAGATTATCATATTTATATAAAAAAACTTTTTGGAAATTATCAAAAAATCTAAAATTTTCAATTGAAGTTGAAAAATAAACTAAAGTATTTTTATCTTCTCTTTTTTTCTGAAAATAAATTGTAGAATTTGGAATTCTATTTTTTTCAATGATAATAAGTTTATTTTTTTCTAGTTTACATTTAAAAATATAATTTTCTTTTGATGGGTAGTCTGTACCCGCTAAATAAATATTCTGGTTTAATTTAATTATCCATGCACATCTTTCATTTAAGAGATTGACTGTATTCAAATCAACAATATTCAATTTTGCAATTTTAGATTCCTTTGCACTATCACCAGTTGAATAAATAATCTCTTTATCATTCACATATTCTATATTGTGAATGTGTTTAATATTCCTTATAGAAATTATTGATTTTAATGTTTTGCCATCAAATTTTCTTATATGTATATTTTGTGTTTTTGGTCTTTTTAAAAAAAAACCAAGATTAATATAATCCCCAAAAATAATTTCCTTTTTTTTATAATTTATTGCAGGTGATAAAAATCTATAATTTAGTACTTTTGGTATCTCATAATCTTTAAAATAAACTAAAGATTTATTTAAATAAGATATGATAATTGCATCTTCAGTGACTTCAAAATATCTAGGATATATTCTAGCTATGTTAGAGAGTATTGGTATAAAACTAAATAAAATTCTTATAGGATTATGAGTAAAGAAATATATTTTTGTTTTTTTATTTTTAATAAATATTAAAATTACTCCAAAAAGTAATATATTAAATTTATTATTTTGTATTGATTTATAAATCATTTTATTAATAGTTTTGTAAAAGTAACAAACTTAAAGGGTGAATAACATTTATTATCCAAAAAATTAAGAGTTTCATCTATATTAATGATATTTATTTTTAAATCTCCAATAGTGCTCTGATCAATTAGTTTATTTTTTTTAAGATAATTAAAAAAAGAATACGATAAATATGATATTGAAGTCATTGGTTTTCTAATATTAATATTAAAGAAATTTTTTTTATCAATAGTAAAGTTTCCTTTAAAATACCAATTATCTTTTGTAAAATTAGTAGTAAATTTAAATTGATCTTCTAGGATATGAATTGGTGTAAAAGAATTTGTTACATCTACATCAATTCCAATCCATAGAGTATTTGTTCTTAATCTAAACCACCAAGAATTTTCATCCATTGCATAATTAATTTTATTTAAATCTTCATATTTTTTAAAAATTATTGATTGAGGACCTATTGCAGTAAGATTATTAATTGGTATACTTGATCGAATAGAATTAGGGAAATTTATTGCTGCAGAACCTAATAAACCTGTAGAAATTCGATTTGAGTTCTTATTAAAAAAATAATTTTTAAAAATGGGTTTTTTTAAATAATTTTTTTCTGCATACAGTCCTATTATTGGATTTGTGGGAAAAAAAAATGTAATTTTTGGAAAAGAGGATGTTAAAAATTTAATAAATTGATCAGGATTTTTCCATTTATTCTTAAGATTATTAGAATAATTTGAACTCAATATAATATAATTAATATTTTTATTTTTATTCAAAGATTTAGAAATAATTTCTATTAAATTAATAGCAATAGTTTTATCTTGATTTGTCCCTATATATTTTTTTTTATTTAATTTTTTTTTTATTAATTTTTTAAATTTTATGGGGAAAAATAATACAACTAAAAGCTTAGTAATATATTCGAAGAAATACATTAATTTGCTTTAATTTTTTCTAATACTTTTAAATTTTGTTTAATACTATCGTCAACAATAAGATCATTAAAATATTTAAAAATATTTTTTCTTATATTAATATAATCATTATCTGTGCATTTATAAAGATAGTCTAAAACTGCATTAAATTCTTTACTATTATTTATATTTATATTCCAACCTATTTTTAGTTTTTGTAGATTATTCCAAATAGTTTCATTGCTTAATAACACGGGTGTGCCGGCATTAAATGATTCAGAGATAATATGACCAAAATTTTCATTTTTGGTTAATAAAATAAATAAATGATACATATTCAATTTTTCAACTACTTTATCATGATTTAAAACACCCAGATAACTTATTTTCTTTGAATTTGTATTAATTTTTTTTATTATTTTTTTGCATTTATCAAAATAATTTTTATCATCAATATGTCCGTAAATATCTAGACAATAATTGATTTTTATTTCACTTAAAAAATATAATAATTTTAGTAAATTTTTTTTAGGTGTTATCCTAGAAACATAACATAACTTTAAAATTTTTTTTGAATCAAACTTTATTGCATTTTCATATTTGATTTTTTTTTTTATAACTATATCTTGTGCTACATATATTTGCTTTATATTTTTAAATTTATGTTTAACAATTTCCATATATTCATTTTTAGTTGACGCTAAGAAATAAATATTTGAATATAAATTAATAAAATTTTTAAATATTAAAAAGAATACTTTTTTTTTAAAACTCTTAATTTTTAAAGAATTTTCTGATAATTCTCCTTTTGAACACAGAAGTATAGGAATTTTTTTTATTAATCTTAACTTATTTAGTATTAAAATTTTAATTGAAAATAAATCAAAAAAACTATTCAAGTAGATTAAATCATAATTATTTTTATTTATTATATTTTTAAAATTCAAAAATGTTTGTTTTTTTTTAGAAATATATTTTACTTTATAAAATTCTTTTTCTATCCATTGATTTTTGACTATTCCCTTATAGGGTTCTTTATCTCCAAGATCTCTGTCTCTTGTTATTAAATAGTAATTATGATTTGAACTTGTTTCTTTAATTAAGTTATTTACGCTAATCAAATTACCGCCAGATTTATTTCCAGGGAAATAATAATTACAATTAATCAATATTTTCATTTATTTATGACTTTTGCTGGATTTCCAGCTACTATTGTATTTTTTTTTACATTTTTTGTGACAACTGAACCTGCACCAATATTTGAATTAGAACCAATTACTATCTCTCCAAGTATTACAGAATTAGACCCTATATCAACGTTGTCCTTTATTATTGGACTTTTACCTGGCTTATTATTTTCAACTTTACATCCGATAGTTGTATTATGTCTTAATAAACAATTTTTACCGATAATAGTCTCTGAATTTATCACTAATCCTTGTCCATGATGTATAATTAATCCGGGTCCTATTCTTGTATGTATAGGTATTTCTATTCCCATTAACCAATCAATAATTAGTCTATAAGAAACCCAAAAAGGTGACCCTAAAATAAAAATTATTTTATTTTTTGTATAACTTTTTCCAAATAAACTTGCAAATCTAAAAAAGATTATAACAAATAGAGATTTATAATTACCTTTATTATTTTTTAAATCAAATTGAAGACAAATAAAAAAATATTTGATTTGATTAAGCATAGATATATTTTTTAATAATTATCTTGAATTTTGTATAGAAAATAAAAAATAATGATTTAAATAAACCAAAATTTTTATTATGTCTTAGAGATAAAAAACACTCATAATTTGCAATTGATACTTTTGACCTACTTATTCCTCCACTATAATAATAGATAGTTGGTTTATTATAGAAAAAAGATCTAATATTTTTACCAACCCTAACCATTAAGTCAAAATCTCCAGATATTTTATATTTTTCATCAAATTTGTTTTTTTTTAGAATACTTGATCTTGTTAAAGCACTTGAATGAACGAACTTCATACCATAAATCAGGTTTGAATAAATAAATTTTTTTCCTATTTTTGTATGGTGCAATTTATTATCATCATATAATAAAATCTGTGAAGAAATAAAATCATATTTATCTATTTCACATGAGTTGATTAGATTCTTAAGACTATTATTATTTATAAAATAATCATCAGATCCTAAAAAACATATAAATTCACCTGTTGATAAATTAATCAGTTTGTTAAATGCACTGTATATACCACTATCTTTTTCAGAGATAAAATTATTTATTTTATTTTTATAATTTTTAATCACGGACTGTGATCCATCAATTGATTGACCATCAACAATATTTATTTCGTAATTTTTATATGTTTGATTTAAAATAGAATTTAAGCATTTTTGTAGTTTTTTTTTATTATTTTTTACAGCAATACAGATAGAAATTTTAATATTATTTCTAATTTTCATTAGTCACCAAAGAATAAATTAAGAATGAAAATATTAGTGTTGATCTAGATAAATTCGGTTCTTTAATTAAAGCACCAATTAAACATGTAAGTGAAAAAACAAAAAAAAACTTTTGTGCTATAGAAGCTCTATTAGATGTATTTTCAATAAAATTATTTTTAATAAATTTAAATGAATTTAAAATAATAAAAAAAATTAATGGTATTACCAGAATTAATCCATATTGAATTAATAAATAAAAAATTAATGAGTAACCATCATTTAGGTTAAGAGTTGTTACAAAGCGATAATTTATAACATTGAAGAAAAATGAATCAAATTTAAAAAAACCAATTGATCCTGAGCCCAATCCAATAATTGGAGAAATTTTTAAAGTGGCAAAACTCTGCTCTAAATTTTGCAGCCAAACATACAATGATATTTGTGGAGCAAATCTATTTCCAAAATCATAATTTAATTTTTCATTAGTAATAATTGAAATATCTATTTTCTCATGAACAAAATCAATTTGATAAAATAAAAGAATACAAATAAATAGTAAAAGAACACAAACAAAAAATGAATAAGTAGGATTCATTTTTTTTCTTAAAGTTATTATAAAAAAAAGAATAAAAAATAATGATAAGATTAAACTTATCATATGTAAAGATTTTGTTAAAAAAGCTGAATATAAAACGAGTAAACTTAATAATATATATATAAATTTTTTATAGTAATTTTTTTCATAAAAAATTAGTACACATATTGATAAAAATGAACTATAAAAAAAAATTCCTGCATAAGTAGGTTCATTAAAAGTTGATTGATATCTAATATTATTTGAAAAAT